>JAFAWQ010000034.1 GCA_019241645.1 Alphaproteobacteria bacterium | reverse complement strand
GCCTCCTCGATCAGCAGCACCGGGGCATGCACCGGCCGATAGCTGTCGACCCGTACCCGCTTCATCCGTTGAGCGCCGTAAGCAGTTAACAAATCGTAAAGCGTGTCAGTATGTGTTCGCAATTTGATAACCGATACAGGCTCCGGCGCGCCACGCACGAATACATCCCGGCCGACTCTATCACGGGCAACCAGCCGCGCCGCGGCCTCCCGCATAGCTTCCAACCTCTGAAGACGCCACCGCAGCAGAGCAGCCATCTCCTGAGCCGTTGGCTCCCCGTCCGCGCTGGGGGGTTGCGGCAAGAGTAGACGCGATTTGAGATATGTAAGCCAAGCCGCCATTACGAGATAATCGGCCGCCAGTTCCAGATTGCGGCGCTTCGCTGATTCGACAAAGACCAAATACTGATCGGCCAGCGTGAGAACCGAAATTTTCGAGAGATCGACTTTCTGGTCCCGAGCGAGTGCAAGCAACAGATCGAGAGGGCCCTCGAAGCCATCCACACTGACAACCAGAGCATCCTCCGCTGCTATCGGGTCCGTCTTGAGTTCGGCAAAAGCGAGATACTCTTCCATCAGGCGGCGGCACCGAAGCACTCATTGAGACGCCCGTTTGCAATCTCGGCATTGAATGGCTTCGGCGGACGCAGGCGCGCGAGCGCCCGCTCCGCCCGTGCCAGAGCCTGTCCTTCCAACAACGTCGCTTCCGCCGCGACATCCAGCATTTCGGAAAGCGCCCCGTTGCAATGCAGGACAATGTCACAGCCGGCGTCAAGGGCCGCACGAGTCCGCTCTCCAAACGAATTGCTCAGCGCCTTCATTGAAAGATCGTCGGACATCAGCAAACCGTCGAATCCAATCCAGCCGCGGATGACATCCGAAATGACGGTCTCGCTGGTCGTGGCCGGCCGATCAGGATCGATTGCCGTGTAGACGACATGGGCCGTCATTGCCAGCGGGCAGTCGTTCAGCGCCCGAAACGGCGCGAAGTCGCTTACTCGAAGTTCGCTCTCCAAAGCACCGACACGCGGTAACGCAAGATGCGAATCCGCATTGGCGCGGCCGTGGCCGGGAAGATGCTTTATGACTGGTAGCACGCCGCCATCAAGGAGCCCGTCGACCATGGTGCGCCCCAGCGCCGTCACGATTTCGGGATCGTTGGAAAATGCGCGGTTGCCGATAATTGCATCGGCGTCCTTGACCGGCACGTCCAGCACCGGAACACAATCCGCGTTGATGCCAAGATCGAAAAGCTCGCTCGCAATGAGCCGCGCATTCAGAGCGCACATCTGTCGCGCGGCCTCAGGATCGCTCCGATACAAATCGCCAAAGCGTTGAGCCGGGGGATGGGTTCGCCAATGCGGCGGCCGGAGCCGCGCAACGCGCCCGCCTTCCTGGTCGATCAAGACTGGCGCCTGATCATCGCCGACGGTATCCCGCAGCGAGCTCACAAGCGCCTTCACCTGATTTGGCTGCGACACATTGCGGGCGAACAGAATAAAGCCCCATGGTTGGGCCTCCCGGAAGAACGCGCGCTCCTCCGGTGAAAGCTCCGTTCCACTGCAGCCGTAAATTGCACGCGTACGGCACACCATGCTATCGCTTTGCAGGAAAGCAGGTTCCGCCTTGCGCCTTTAGTTTGGCGCAAGCAGCGCCCGCCTCAGCCATGGTGCTGAAGGGTCCGACTCGGAGGCGGTACCAAGTCCCTTTCTTGCCCAGATCCGCTTGCTGAACATCCGGCGCGTAGCCAGCGACCGATGGATGCGCGCCCTTGTAGGTCTGCCAGGAGGCGCTGGCCTCGGCAGCCGAAGTGTAGGAACCGATCTGGAGCAGATATCCGCCGCCCTGGAGCACGAGGGTGGACCCAGGGGCGACCTCTGGGGCATGTGCCAATTGCTGTGGGGGACCGGGCTGAACGACAGTTGACGGCTTGCCATTCGGCGCAATGACTGGTTTTGCCTGAGTTCCAGACGCCGGGGATACCCCGTCAGCGTACGATGCTGCACCAGGCGCAGCCGAGCGGGATGTCCCGCTCGCGGCGGGGGCAAGTGAAGTTCCGCTCGAACTCTTCGGAACGATGGCAGCGGGCGTCAGTTGCTGTGGAATCGTCGCTGGTTTGTCCGGCGCGGCAATCGGCTTCGGTCTAGCGGCAGGTCCAGTCTTCTGGGTTGTGGTCGTGGATGGCGCTGAATTCTGTTCCGAGGGCTGCGGCCGTGGCATAGCGACCGACGAGGGCGATATACCTTTGGTCGACGGTTCCGACGTTGTTTGCGGGTTCCGCTGCTTGTAAATTTGCAGCTCTGAATACGGATTGGTCGCAAAACCCCGGCCATGCTGCTCAGCGAGAATGCGTGGCGCATCCTCGCGGCCGCGCTGCACCCCTTGAGTGTAGGCGAGCCAGACCACCCCCGCAAAAGACGCCAGCACAACAACCGCTATAACAATCAGAAGAGGAAGGCGCGAACCTTCCTCATCAAACTCGTCCTGCCCGCCATCGAAGAAGCGCACGTCTTCCGACGGCTCGTAGAGCCTCCGTTCGGATTGCGGCATGACGGACTCCTAGCCCGAATCTGATATCGCCTCCCAATCTAGCACCGTTTCCAGCCGAATCACGCCGTCTGCGGCTTACAGGGCAATTTGGGTGTGGGTGAATCGGGCGTACTCAGCCAAAGCGAAGCGATCTGTCATTCCGGCGATATAGTCCCGTACCACGGCGGCAGTCATCGCGTCGCCGGCCTCCCCACATCGCGCGGCCCAGTCCCGCGGCATAAGCAGAGGATTCGCCGACAGGATTTCGAAAAGTTCCCGGACCACCAGCTTTGCTTTATCGACGGGCTTCATCACGCGCGGGTTGCGATACATTCGCTGGAATAAGAAAAGCTTCAGGTCCTGCAGTTGCACCTCGACCAATCGATCGAGGCCCGCCAGTGCTTCCGCGTGTTTCCTGACGGATGCAGCAGAAGTGGGCGCAGCGGCCGCGATGCGGCGACAGGTTTCGTCAATCAGATGCCGGATAAGCATGCTCATTAGAGCCCGGACCGTCTCACCAATTAGACGGCCGAGTTCCAAAGTGCCGCACCTTGCGTTAACCTGCCGAACGTGTCCGCCGACAAGGGGCGCCTGACAAAGTTCATCCACTGTAAACAGCCCGGCGCGAAGGCCGTCATCGATGTCATGGTTCACGTAGGCGATATCATCGGCGAGCGCCGCGACCTGGGCCTCCAGACCAGGCCAGGTCGACAATTCAAGGGACCAGTGGGCATCGAAAGAGGCAATGGGTTCCAAGAGTGGGGTCTGCGGTAGCGGACCGTTGTGTTTCACAAGGCCCTCCAAAGTTTCCCATGTCAGATTCAGGCCATCGAAATCGGCATAGCGATGCTCGAGTTGTGTCACCAGCTTTAGGGCATGCGCATTGTGATCGAAGCCTCCGAACGCGCGCGCAGCTTCGTTCAATGCCTCCTCGCCGGCATGGCCAAATGGCGTGTGGCCCAGATCGTGAGAAAGCGCGATGGCTTCGGCGAGATCCTCGTCCAGCGCCAGAACACGCGCAAGGCTGCGGGCAATCTGCGCCACTTCGAGGCTATGGGTAAGGCGCGTACGGTAGTAGTCTCCCTCATATTCGACAAAAACCTGGGTTTTGTGTTTCAGCCGACGAAAGGCCGTGGAATGGATAATGCGGTCGCGGTCCCGCTGGTAGCAAGTGCGGGTGGGGCTTTCCGGTTCGGGATACAACCGTCCCCGACTATCCGCCGGCCTCGTTGCGTAGGGAGCAATTGCCTTCGGCGGCTCGAATAGGGGCCCGATCAGCCGTCCCGCCGGATGTGATGCCAAAACCTTTGCCTCTGGGATGCCGCACATTACATAGTAGAATTCGGAAGGAATGCCATGGAAGCCCTTAAGCCCGTAACCGTGTCAGCGCGCGCCGCCAAGCGCATCTCACAAATCCTAAAAGACGAGCCGCGGACCTCCATGCTTCGCGTGGCTGTTACGGGTGGTGGCTGCTCGGGCTTTCAGTACAATTTCGCCCTTGACGACGCGAAAGCCGAAGACGATCTCGTGATAGACCGTGACGGTGCCTTGATTTTGATCGATCCATTGTCGCTCGATTTTTTACGGGGAGCCGAAATCGATTATGTGGACGATCTGATCGGCGCCGCCTTCAAGATCAATAATCCGAACGCGCAGTCTTCTTGCGGCTGCGGCACGAGCTTCTCGGTCTGACCTCCTGTGAGGATCGCGACCTGGAACGTCAATTCAATCAAGGCGCGTCTGGTGGCCGCCAAAGAATGGCTGGCCGAGACAGCGCCTGATGTCGTGTGCATGCAGGAGATTAAATGCACCGATGACGGGTTCCCAGCCGGCGAATTCGAGCAGCTTGGATATAGCTGCGCCGTGCATGGACAGAAAAGCTATAACGGCGTGGCGATCCTCTCCAGGCGGCAGCTGGAGGATGTATCTCCTGGCCTGCCCCACGGAAACAGCGATAATCACGCCCGCTACCTGGAAGCCCTGGTACCCGGCGATAAAGGCATCTTACGGGTCGCTTCGATCTATGCGCCGAACGGGAACCCCATCGGCACAGAGAAATTCAGCTACAAGCTCGATTGGCATGCGCGCCTGGCAACTCATGCCAATGAATTGTTGGCCGCCGAGGAGCCCATTGTGTTGATGGGCGACTACAACATCATTCCCGAGCCGGAGGATTGCTATGACCCAAAGGCATGGGAAATGGACGCACTGTTCCAACCGGAGTCGCGCCGGGCCTTACGTCGATTAGAAAACCTTGGCTACACGGACGCGGTGCGCGCCTGCCATGGCGAACCGCAGCTTTATACCTTTTGGGATTATCAGGCAGGTTGTTGGCAGAAAAACCGCGGCATCCGCATCGACCATATTTTGCTCTCCCCGCAGGCCGCAGATCGGCTCGTAACGACAGGCATCAACAAGCATATGCGCGGCCGAGAAAGGCCCTCTGACCACGTTCCGGTGTGGTGCGAGTTGGACATCTAGCAACTGCTCATCGTGTGCACAATTGACGGCCATCAACAAAGTAGTGGAGGAAGAAGCAACTCGGACTGCGGTTCGCCAATCCCTTTGCGGGTCGACTGTATTTCCGCGAGCCGGGCGAGCAACGGGCGAAGGACGATCCAGCCATATTCTTTGTTCATGTGCACGTCGCCTTTCGCCTCCTTCGGGTTGAAGCGCAAGCCGTGAAGACTGAATTCGGATTTGGTGTAGCCGGGCGCAGAGCAGACGGATTCTTCCGGCCACATCAGGTCTGCCCCGGCTTCCGCGCATACCGCGGCGGCAGCTTCCTGAAAAATCGCAAGCGTACCCTTTAGATAATCCAGATCGGAACTACGTGCCGATTGTATTGAGATTTCCTTGCGGAATTCACCCTCCGGCCTGAACGGCTTGGTATGCACAATTATCGGAATGTCGGAAATCGTCCGTATTTGCGTGACGAGCCGAATCGATAGCTCCCGTTTCAAGGCCGAACCGAACATGTCCAGGACACATGCCCTGGATAACAGGCACTCAGCTTTTTTTGATGTGAATTGTGCCGTGCCGAAACGCTCGAACGCCCGATGCACCCGCTCGGTAAAACTAAACGCGAGACCATAGACCACGATAGCATCGTAGAGATTCGGTTCAATACGTTCGGCGCCTTCTGAGGTCTGGATCAGGCGATTTCTGAGAGCGGTTTTCCGCCCGGCCACAAGCGCCTCGCCTTCCACAATCAGATATTTCAATAGCGTCGAGAGAGCACCAAAATATACGGCCCGCATACCTGACGGAACCTCATCTGCATGTTCGGTCCACGCCTCCTTGACCGCCACCATATGAGAGTTACCTATGAAACAGACTGAGAATGTGCTCATGGCGCAAAGGCTTCGAGAAGGAGGTCGTCGCAAACCTCGTTCTCGGATTCCCGGCTCCGTTGCTTCAGCTTCTTCTTCTTTTTCTTAGACCGCCTTTTAGAACTCTTTTGGCCTTTGGCATCACGACGTTCTCGCAACGGACGGTTGGCAAGCCGGTCACGTCCTTCCTCCGCACCTCCCGCTGCCTCGTTCAGTTGAACACCATGAGCAGAAAAGAAAACCCGCATCACAGTGGCGACGCCGTCAGAGCTAACCGACCGCAGATTGGATTCGTAAAATGCGCCTCTCGACCACGGCGTGGCAATAATTTCGTACGAGGGAAAGTAATCGATGTCGGCATACTCGGAGCACAAGGCGCCCGCCGCGCTCCGCAGGACGGACTTAGAGTATGTAGAGGCAATCAGAACATGATAGTTACTGGCCGTTGCGGTCAGCGGCACTGGCGATACCGTCAGCAGAAAACGCACGCCAGGGTTACATTCACGCACCAGATTGCGAAACAGAGAAAAATCGTCCCGAATCTCGTTAAAGCCGAAGTTGATAAATGCGAAGAGGTCTGGATCGTAAGCCCCTGCAACCGTCCCTGGCGCGATCGGATACACTCGCCCCGTGCTCTTATTGACCCAAGCTTCCGTGAGCCCGAACGTAAAGACGAAAACATCCATGGTCTCGAAAAGTTTCCGGACCTTCTCCAGATGGCTCCTTCGGATTGCCAGCGCCTCTTCGACGGAATCGAAGCCGCAACGTTCGATGGTTGGACGAATGGCGTCATAAAAGCGCCCGTCTTTCACCCAAATATCCGACGCATCGACATTTCCAGAGAAGGCATCTCTTGCCAACTGGAGCAGATGGCGCGCAGTGTAAATATTGCCGTACCGTGCTGAATACAGTGAAAAACCATATGCTGCGCGCATGTCGTCCGGCATCAGCCGCGGCGCGGGTTCCATGTCCAAGACCGTGAAACCATTCTTGCGAAGGTGGCGTGCAATATGCTGGGCGAAGCAGCTGCCTGCTGTGGCTATTCCGTCGCTGCGCGCAATGGGAAATTTCGGCGCGTACAGGTCATCGGCATTTTGTGGAGCATTCTCCACCACGCCGCTTTTCCAATATGCGGAAGGACGCAACCCATCATAGGGCGAGGACATCGCTCTTTAGATCCGACCGTTTCCCCATGGCTTGCGGAAAGCAGACCAACACCGGTTTCATCAAAGGATTTCTGGCACCGAAATTCGGTACAGCGCAAGCCCCTTATTTTCAATCCATCCCGCAAATTCTAGCCATTTGCTTAACGTCTCCTCCAGGCCAACAAACAGAACCGTCACGGCTAGTGCGCGAAACATGCGTGCCACAAATGCGCGACGCAGGAGGAGCCAAATCCATTGCTCGGCTAAGCAACTCAGAAGAAATTGTGCTCTTCAAATAAGGGCGCAAGGTCGCCGGCCCATTCCCCTTCATATTTTCGGAGCAGTTCTTCCGCCCGCGTGTAGCCGCGATCCACGAGCTCGCGTAGCGGCATCAGGAAGCCTTCTTCCGATGTACCGGATGAATCCTCGTTCGCGCGGCGTCTCAGGCCCGCGGCGGAAATCTCCAGCATCTCGTGTGCCAAATCACCGACCGTGCGATTACAGAAAGGAGTTTGAAATCCGAGGCGCGGCACGGCGTCGCGCATGGCCTGTCGTTCTTCCGCTGTCCAGTCCTTCACCAAATCCCAAGCGGCATCGAGCGACAGTTGGTCGTAGTAGATACCTACCCACAACGCTGGCAGACCGCAGATCCGGCTCCAGGAACCGCCATCGGCGCCGCGCATCTCCAGAAACTTCTTCAGCCTCACCTCGGGGAAAATCGTGGTGAGATGATCCGCCCAATCATCCATAGTCGGTGTATTACCGTACAGTTCGGCGATATCGCCCGACAAAAATTTGCGGAAGCTTTTGCCGGCGACATCTATATATCGTCCTTCGCGATAGATGAAATACATTGGCACATCGAGCGCGTAATCGACATATCGTTCGAATCCCATACCGTTCTCGAACACGAACGGTAGCATTCCGGCGCGTTCATTATCCACATCGGTCCAGATATGGGAGCGGTACGAAAGAAAGCCGTTCGGCTTGCCTTCGCGAAACGGCGACTTTGCGAACAGCGCGGTGGCGACTGGCTGAAGCGCAAGGCCGACGCGAAACTTCTTCACCATGTCCGCTTCGTCGGAGAAGTCGAGATTCACCTGCACGGTGCAGGTGCGGAACATCATCTCGTGCCCGTAACCACCCACCTTCGGCATGTAGTTGCGCATAATCTGGTAGCGACCCTTGGGCATCATAGGGACTTCATCGAGCCGCCAGCTTGGCGCGTAGCCTACTCCAATCGCGCCGGCGCCGATCTCGTTCGACACTTGCTGTACCTGCGCGCGATGCGTGTTCACTTCGTTGCACGTCTCATGAACCGAGACGAGCGGCGCGCCGGAGAGTTCAAACTGACCGCCCGGCTCAAGGCTGATGGCGCCGTCCTTTCCGGTGAGGCCGATGATATTGTCGCCTTCCATCACCGGCTCCCAGCCAAAACGGCGCATACCGTCGAGCAGCGCGCGGATGCCGGGCTTGCCGTGGTAGGGCACTGGCTTAAGCGTCTTCAGATCATAGATGAATTTCTCGTGTTCGGTGCCGATCCGCCAATCCGAGCGCGGCTTGCAGCCATTTTCCAAATAGCGAACGAGGTCGTCGCGCGACCCAATCGGGCCACCCGCATGCTGCGGAATGGACATGGCGCCTCCTCCGGCCGCTATTCGGCAACACCCCGCCGGCTCTGCACTCTGATCTAGCCGTTCAACCCGATGTAGTCTCGGCTTCCCCGTTCGGCAAGCGAATGGGCTTTCCCCCTATTTTTGTTCCGTTATGGCAGTTTTCTGACAGATCGTGGCGTCAGCAGTAGCTGCGTGCTAATATTCGCACGAGCATTTTGCAGGTCAGGGGGCAACAATGCGCGAATCCCAGCTTTTCGTCTGTGCACAGATAGCAGCAACAGCGTTCGTATTGTGCGCTTCGGCCTCGCCCGGGGTTGCAAGACCAGGAACGACAACCGCCGTACGAACGGAGATGGTCAGAATTACCGGGGTTGCCCGGCCGATGCCGCTCGGATCCACAGTTGTGGACGAACACGACACGCAACTCGGACAAGGCAAGAAACCCACCTGCAAGCTAAGTCCGGACAAGTTGGTGGCACCAGCAGCCGTCGCAAGCGACGACAAGGTCGGAGGGACTGCCACCAGTTTCGTTGGTGTCAAGGCTGACGGCGTCTTTGTATATATTCCCGACAGTGAGAACTGCAAAACCACAAAAAAAATCACCTGGGAAGAATACTGGACAATTCTGGAGAGCCAGGACGCTGTCAATTTCGGCGCCCTGACAATCGATGGCAGCGTCGAGATCGAAGGGTTGCAACGATCCAGGAGAGCCAATCTCGGGAACGGGACTCGGCCAGCCAAGGCAAGTGCTCCGAACATCTTCATCGTCTCATTGGCGAATAGCAAGACCAATAGCGATTCAGCAATTCTTGTCGCGGCAGCCAAATTCAAGAATCCGAAAAAGCTAACCTGGAACATGTTCCGCATTCAGCTCACACATGTTGCGGATGGCGGCCATTTCTGCACCCCGTCGTCAACAGCATCGGTATCCACTCCTGTAGTCGGATCGACGCCGGCGGGACGCCTTTTCGTCGCGTTCAATTCGCTCGACGGCTTTACAACTTATGGCTCGGTGCTGGATTTCGATTCCCAGTCGCTGCGAAATGGTACCGCTGTGGCCAAGTGCTTCACGGGCGAGGATACTAAGAATCTCGTTCCACCCAATGTCTTCGATAAGAACAGAACTGCCTACTTCGTTGGCATTTCGACTCTGGTTTCAATCTCCCGCTTCTCCCTAAAGGTCGAAAAACATCAGGACGTCGCCGACGATGATCTTGTCGCCACACCGGACATCAACATTCCCTTTTTCAACTTCAATCCCGCGGCCGTCCAGCCGAATGGCTTTCACCTCTATTCGGGTGATTTCGCTTTCCATGCACCCAGCGTGCAAATCGGCAAGTCGCTTTGGAACGTTCACCAGATCGGCGACGATGGAGGCCATGAGAAAGTACGCCTCTACAAACTCGATGCAGCTGCGACCGATCCGCTCATGCTTCAAACTCTTTCCACGCTGGGTGATCAGTCCGATGACACGTTCGCGCCATCTGTCGCAACCGATTCCGACTTGCCGGGGACCGAGGCATTCGTCACGTTCTCGCGCACAATCGTGAACGACTCAGTAAAAGGAAACGCAACCCTTATGATGGCCCGCGGGCCAAACGATTCTGCGACTGGATGGACCTCGACAATCTTGGCAAAGTCGAAAGGACAATTCGACAAAAATATCGCGGGTCAGCCGTGTGACTCGTTTCAATACGGTGGATGTGCGTTCGGACCCCATTCGGGCACGAAAATCGACACGGCAAATAACCTCGTGTGGGGATGGGGGGAACTTATCACCGACGGCGACTTGGGAATTGGCGGCCAAGGCAACGAAGTCAACTGGCTCGTCGAGGGCGTCGGAATCCCCCGTTAGGACCAGTCGCCTGCAATCGCCTGGAAGACCGAGAGCGCTCCAAGCGCTGCCGTATCGGCGCGCAGAATGCGCGGGCCAAGCGACACCGGCACGACGGATGGGTGAGCACGAATAGCATCACGCTCCACCGGGTCGAACCCGCCCTCCGGACCGGTCAGAACGGTCCAGCTTTTTGAATTTGATTTCCGCAACGCCTGTGCGAGCGGCAGCCCATCGCCTGCCTCGTCGCAGAAAATGAGGAGCCGCTCCGTCGGCCAACCGGCCAAAAGCGAGTGCAAGGCGACCGGTTCGCGAACTTCGGGCACGGTCAGCCGATCTGACTGCTCGGCTGCCTCAATGGCATTGGCGCGTAGGCGTTCGGTATTGACGCGAGTCACAACGGTCCGGCGGGTGATTACCGGTTGCAGAACGGCAACGCCAAGTTCTGTTGCCTTCTGCGCGAGATAGTCCGCCGGAGTCTTCTTGATGGGGGCGAAACAAAGCCAGATGTCGGGCGATGCCGATTGAGCTCGTATCCGGTTCAGGCATTCGAAAATACAGCGATGTTTGCCAACTTCTGCAATCCCGGCCAGCCACTCGCCATCCCGGCCATTGAACAGCCGAATCCGGCGCCCTACCCTTGCCCGCATCACATGCAAGAGATAGTGCGCCTGTCCCTCGGCCGCAGCTATGCGGATATCGGCCCTCAGCGCGGATTCCACATATAGCCGAACCTCGCCACCGGTTTGCTGAAGTCGATCGTTCATCACTAACCTTAAGCATCGAGACAGGACAGACTGAACCATGCCCGACCAAACTCAAGCGGTTCCAGGTGACGCCGTTGTCCGAAGCTGGGTGGAACGGGCGCCAGCGGCGTGGCGGTCCTATTTCAGGCTCGCACGGCTCGATCGACCGATCGGCACATGGTTGCTTTACTGGCCCTGTGTGTTCGGGCTGGCGGTCGGCGCTGGAGTGGATCACCGAGGCTTCCTGAGCAAGGGTCAAGACTGGCTACTGCTGGTGCTCTTCGCGATCGGCTCCGTGGCGATGCGCGGCGCTGGCTGCACCTACAACGACATTGTGGACCGCCATATTGACGCGAGGGTGGCACGCACACGCGGCCGGCCTATTCCCTCCGGCGCGGTGACAGTAGCGCAGGCATGGAAATTTGCCGGTGCACAGTGCGGAATCGGGTTGCTCATTCTCCTCTACCTGAATTGGTACAGCGTGGCCCTTGGCGGGCTTTCGCTCGTGCTGATCGCGCTTTATCCCTTTATGAAACGGATCACCTGGTGGCCGCAGGCCTGGCTGGGACTAACCTTCAACTGGGGTGCACTGCTCGGATTCGCAGCTCTGACGGGACGTTCCCTGGACATCGATCTCGTGCTTTACGGCGGGTGCTTCTTCTGGACGCTGGGTTACGACACGATCTACGCGCTGCAGGATGTCGAAGACGATGCTTTGGCAGGAATCAAGTCGACGGCACGCCTGTTTGGCAGCCAGGCACGCACCTGGATATTCCTGTTCTACGTGCTGGCGCTTGGATTGCTGGCAGCGGCCGCCGGTTTTGCTTTCCATGCGACCGCCGCAGTCTTCATGCTCCCGGCGGGTCTTCATTTCCTCTGGCAAGTGCGGCGTATTGATCCAGAAGCTTCAGAATCCAGCCTCAGAATTTTTCGCAGCAATCGTGATGCTGGCGCGCTGATTGCTTTTGGCCTTATCGTCGGCAGCTGGATTCCGCCTGTGCTTTCCGCGGCGCCTTAGCTGCCCTTGACGAACCAGTAGGACCGTGTTGAGTTGTCTAGAACAAAGAGGGTACATCAATGCCAGCGGATGGCTATCTGGATTATTTGGAACTTCCGGCGCCAAATATCGAGGCGAGTAAGCGCTTTTACGGTTCAGTATTCGGCTGGACATTCACCGACTACGGCCCGGACTACGTCGAGTTCGACAGCGGCGGACGGAAAGGCGGCTTCAATGCCCAACTAAAGGTCGTTTCAGGCGGCGGGCCTTTGGTCGTTCTCTGGGCATCAGATCTAGACGCGATGGAGGCCAAGGTGCAGGGGGGCGGCGCGGAGATCACCGAGCATCATGAGTTTCCCGGCGGACGTCGTTTCCATTTCCGCGATCCCAACGGCAATGAACTCGCCGTTTGGACGAAGGCCTAGCCGCGCAATAATTGCCTTAAGTGCCTGATCCCGCGCAATTGTGAGGCGCCGGGTCGCTAGCGCGTATCCGCCAGCCATGCAAAGGTACGCTTCAGATTCCGGGCGGCCGCGCCGCCCGAGAGCAATAAGGGGGCATTGATGGCCGGAGTTCCGGAAAACCCGAATGTGGACGTGGACAACGACCTCCATCGCGCGCTCGGACCAATCCATCTGATCGCCTTGGGCATCGGCGCCATTATCGGCGCGGGCATTTTCGTGATCACGGGCCATGCCGCCGCTACCTATGCGGGCCCTGGGGTCGTGGCGTCCTTCGCCATCGCTGGTCTTGGATGTCTGTTCGCCGGCCTGTGCTATGCGGAATACGCCGCCATGATCCCAGTGGCGGGCAGCGCGTATACGTACACCTTTGCCACGCTTGGCAAGTTCATGGCCTGGTTCATCGGCTGGAATCTCGTGCTGGAGTATCTTGCCGCATCCTCCACCGTGGCGGTCGGCTGGTCAGGTTACTTCGTGGATTTCATGGCCAAGCAGCTGCACACACCGATACCAGCAGCATTTGCTGGCGCGCCGTTCGCCGTCCAAGGATTTCATAACTTCGTCGCGACTGGCGCGCTGTTCAACCTGCCCGCCGTGGCGCTGATCGCTCTCGTTACCACCGTGCTGATCGTCGGCGTCCATATGTCGGCGAACTTCAACAACGCCATGGTCGCCATCAAGCTGTGCATCGTGGTATTGGTGATTGTGGTAGGGCTGCCGCACGTCGTCGCCGCGAATCAGACGCCTTTCATCCCGCCAAACACGGGGGATTGGGGCAGTTTTGGCTGGAGCGGTGTATTGCGGGCCACAGGCGTGATCTTCTTCGCCTATATCGGCTTTGACGCCGTAAGCGTAGCCGCACAAGAAGCACGCAATCCGCAGCGCGACGTTCCGCTAGGCATCCTGGGATCGCTGATTATCTGCACCGTACTGTATATGCTGATGTCCTATGTGTTGACGGGGCTGGCTTCGTACACGACGCTCAACGTCGCCCATCCCGTGTCAATGGCAACTGAATCGCTTCCCGCGACTCGCTGGCTATCGCCTTTCGTCAATGTCGGCGCCATCGTTGGATTGGCCTCTGTCGTACTGGTGCTGATCCTTGGCCAGTCGCGCATTTTTTACGCGATGTCTAAAGATGGCATGATCCCGCCGCTGTTTTGCGATGTGCATCCCCGCTTTCGCACGCCGTGGAAGGGCACGCTGATCACCGGCATCTTCGCGGCGCTGCTTGCAGGCTTCCTGCCCCTGGATATTCTGGGCGAACTGGTTTCCATCGGCACATTGTTGGCTTTCGTCATCGTGTGCGTTGGTGTGATGATCCTACGGTTGAAGAGACCGCTGGTGCATCGCCCCTTCCGCACACCGCTGGTCTATGTCGTGGCGCCGCTCGGCATTATCATGTGCAGTGCCATGATGGCTTGGTTGCCGATGGACACCTGGTTGCGCTTGCTCGTGTGGACCGTGGTCGGCGTCGCCATCTATTTCGGTTACAGCGCGAAGCATGCAAAACCGCCACGTTTCGTCCTTCATGATGCCGCTCCCGCGGCGGCTGGATAGCGGGGCGCGCCATGGCACAGGCAGATGTCACTGAATTCACCCAGCCAGAGCCGCTGATCGCGGAAGCCCACCAGCTGAAGCGCGCTCTTGGGCCGGTGAACCTCATATTGATCGGCATCGGCGCAATTATCGGCGCCGGCATCTTTGTCTACACCGGCACGGCGGCGGCGCAGCACGCCGGCCCCGCCGTTATCCTCTCCTTTGTCATCGCCGGGTTTGGCTGTCTCTTCGCCGGGCTTTGCTACGCTGAATTCGCCTCCATGATTCCGGAATCGGGCAGTGCGTACACCTACGCCTACGCCACCATGGGCCGTTTCATGGCGTGGTTCATCGGCTGGAACATGGTACTCGAGTACCTGGTGTCTGCCGCTGGCGTAAGTTCCGGTTGGTCTGGCTATTTTGGCAGCCTGTTAGGCGATTTCGGCATCCACCTGCCTGCGGCGTTTATGGGCCCGCCAATTGCCGGCAGCGGCCTCACCGACATGCACTGGACCGGCGCAATCATCAATGTGCCGGCTGTGGCATTGATTGTTATCCTCACCACGTTTCTTGTCGTCGGCGTCAAGGAGACCGCGCGCTTTAACGGACTGATGGTCGTGCTGAAGACCGCCATCGTGCTGGCGGTCATTGTGTTCGGCCTATCCTACGTTCGCATGGAGCATCTCACACCGTTCATTCCGCCGAACGAAGGGCATTTCGGAAAATTCGGAATCAGCGGGATTTTTGCGGCATCTGGGGTGGCGTTCTTTGCCTATCTCGGCTTCGAGGCGGTTTCCGTAGCTGCACAGGAAGCACGCAACCCGCGCCGCGATCTGCCGATCGGCATACTGGGATCTCTCGGAATCTGCACGGTGCTTTATATGTTGATGGCCGTGGTGATGACCGGAATCACCGACTGGCGGACGCTCGATGTGCCGAGCCCGGTCTCTTTTGCAGTATCGAAAATCGATGGCCTGAAATGGCTGGTGATTCCAATCAATATCGGTGCCGTTGTTGGTCTGGCATCGGTGGTGTTTGTTTCTCTATACGGGCAGTCCCGGGTCTTCTTCTCAATGGCGCGCGACGGTTTCCTTTGGCCCCAATTTGCCGCGGTGCACAAGCAATTCCACACGCCTGCGTATGGCACTATCGTGGTGGGTGCCTTTGCTGCGTTGCTGGCGGCGCTCTTCCCCTTCGACGTGCTCGCCGATCTCGTCTCCATCGGCACGCTGGCAG
>JAFAWQ010000016.1 GCA_019241645.1 Alphaproteobacteria bacterium | reverse complement strand
CAATGAACTGGAAATAGTTATTCGCAGGAAGACAGCGGGCCATGGCTTCCGCCGCAAGATCGGCCGATTGCAGTGGGAATACGCGGAAAATGTAGTAGACCTTGCCGGTATCGATATAGTTGGCCTTTAGCTGCGGAAACATGACTTCGTTGAAATGGGCGCAGTGCGGACAAATGGGCGCTGCGTACTCAACCATCTGAATCGGCGCCTTGGAGGAACCCATTGTGCGATCGTCCCCGGTGAGCTTCACCCGGGAAGCACTGCTGGCTGAGGCTGTATCCGCAGAGTTACCGCCACCGCCGCCATAGAACACAAAGTAGGCGGCCGCCAAGATCGCCACCACAGCCACACCCACGATGCCGTACAACAACTGATTGCGTTTCACCGGGTACTCCCGAGCTCCGACAGTTGCTTGTGACAGAGCCGAGGCGTCCGTTCAATCGGGGCGGCGGTGCCGCGTGCGCTGTCGCGCCAATTTTATCAGCGCTTCTCGAACCCTGTCGGAGCCTCGGAAGTCCAGTGCGGGCTCGTTTTCCTTGAGGTTGCCCGGCTTCCTCGATGGTCGTGCCAGTCGATCACGCCCAGCCAATGATCCTTGCAGGAATCGCAGGTGGGCTATGGCTTTTCGGCCGAACCAGAGATTGATCTGCTCGCACAATGTTTGGCCCTGATGCTGTAGAAACAGCGAGGCGCCCGGTTCGGCTTTCAAGGTCAGCACGCCGCCCGAAGGGCTTTCGCGGAATTTGATGGGCTGGCAAAGCCTGGCGACCTGCGGTCCAACAATCTCGGTCCAACGCAGCACCAGCGCCGGGTCGGGGAATCCCGCACGGGCAAAACTACCGCTGACTAATGGCGCGGTACAGCGGCTGATCGCTTCCCCGCGATTGCGGCGCGGTGGCGGCTCTTCTGGTTGTCTGGACTTCGACTCGTAGGCCATGGTGGATGTCTGAAAGTGATCGAATGCCCGTGACAGCGCAACGCTCGAACGCCAGAAAAATCGCCCTCAGGTTGCTGGGCTGGTACGATGTTCATCGCCGTATCCTGCCGTGGCGCGCCAAGCTTGGCGAATGCGCCGACCCCTACCAGGTATGGCTGAGCGAGATCATGCTACAGCAGACCACGGTCCAGGCTGTCGGGCCCTATTATCGTAAGTTTATCGCGCGCTGGCCGGATGCGAATGCGCTGGCCGCGGCGGATTTGAATGCGATTCTCGCCGCGTGGGCTGGACTCGGCTACTACGCCCGCGCCCGCAACCTGCATCGCGCGGCGAAAGTTGTTGTGGATAAATTCGGCGGCGAATTTCCGGCAAATCTCGAACAGCTGAAGCAATTGCCAGGCGTTGGCGCCTACACCGCCGGCGCTATTGCGGCAATCGCCTTTGATCTTCCTTTCCTGGCGATGGATGCCAACGCTGAACGAGTGTTGGCGCGGCTTTTTGCGGTCGAAGAGGCGTTGCCCAAAGCAAAGACCCTGTTGCGGCGGTTGGGGCAACAATTGGTACCGCGAAAGCGGGCAGGGGATTTCGCGCAGGCGTTGATGGATTTGGGAGCAACGACTTGTACTCCGAAAAAGCCAGCATGCAGATCTTGCCCAGTGAATATGCACTGCCGGGCGTTCAAAATCAGCGTTCAGGAATTACTCCCACATAAGGCGGAGAAACCGTCACGGCCGCTAAAGCGCGGTGCTGCGTTTGTTGCACGTGACCGGTCCGGCGATGTGCTTCTGGTGAGACGGCCAGAAAATGGGCTGCTCGGCGGCATGTTGCAGCCTCCTCTCGGCCCATTGACCGAACAGTTTCCTTCCTTGGAACACGCTATGCTCCAAGCGCCATTTCCCGCGGATTGGAAGAAGCGGGTCAGCATCGTCCGCCACGGCTTCACGCACTTCGAGCTGGAGATCGAAGTGTACGTCGCGGAGGTCGACTCACGCACACATGGTTCGCCCCCCGTTCACGAGGGAAGAACCGAAAAGGATAGTCTCCCGTTTCACGGTGGAAGAGCCTGGGTTGCGGAGCGAGATTTACCAACTGCCGCGCTGCCGACCCTGATGCGCAAGATCATCGCCGAAGCTCTTTCCTGATTGTTTACCAACCCGTCCAATTCGTGGCGCCCGGCGAATGACCTTCGGGAAACCAATCGCCATATTTCCTCGTGCGGGAGGCAATATGATGTTGGCAAGAAATCTGAGGGCATGGCGGCACCGATTAAGCGAAGCGCAAGGCCATCGCTGCTGCTACTGTGGCATTCGCCTTACGAACATTCGGAACCAGCACAATTCCGCAACGCTTGATCATCTTGTTCCAAAGGCTGTGGGCCCATGGAATGACGACGTCAATCTCGTAGTCGCCTGTTGGCTATGCAATGAGGGGCGCGGCCCTATGTTGGCGACGTCCTATTTCGATTTGGTGTCCAAACGGGGACGAGACGAGGCAAATCGGTTGGGGCGGCTATGGCGAAAACGGATTGCCGGTACCAGTCCGCTGCGGCTCCGCGAGAAGGCGGCCGCCCAACACCAACGAGGGCCTATGTATAGCGTGCTTGCCGCAGCGTTCCGTAAGCGGAGCGTTGAGGCGCCGATCGGTTAGTCGCCAGCTTTTCATGCCAGTGCGGCGCGAAGGCGTTGACGCAAGAGGTCGATGGAAACGAGCGAGCCGCGGTCCTCATACATCCAGAAGGTCCAGCCATTGCAGGCATCGAGTCCCTGGACATGCGCTGCGATGCGGTGAATGGATCCGGTGGCGTCGGCGCATACCAGGGTGCCGTCTGCGCGCACCTTAGCGCTATGGCGTCTTGTGGGGCTCATCACCACGGAGCCCGGCGGCAATAGACCCTGTTCCACCACCCAGCCGAAAGGAATGCGCGGTTCCGAGCGTTTGGACTTGGTGACTTCCGCGGCATCATCGTCAACTGTTACAATGGCCGCAATGCGCTTGCGGGCGATCGCCGCGTAGTTGGGATTGCGTTCGATACCAATGAAGTGACGGCCGAGACGCTTGGCCACCGCGCCAGTCGTCCCAGAGCCGAAAAAGGGATCGAGCACTATGTCGCCGCGGCGGGTCGACGACACGATCACCCTATGCAGCAGCGCTTCCGGCTTCTGCGTGGAGTGCGCCTTGTTGCCGTCGGAATCCTTGAGTCGCTCGTTACCGGAGCAGATTGGCATGGTCCAGTCCGAGCGCATCTGCAGCTCGTCGTTCAGCGCTTTCATGGCTTCGTAGTTAAAGGTGTAGGTCTTCTGGTCGCGCGACTTGGCCGCCCAGATCAGCGTTTCGTGGGCGTTGGTGAAGCGTCGCCCGCGGAAGTTGGGCATAGGGTTTGTTTTGCGCCAGATTACATCGTTCAGAATCCAGAAGCCGAGATCCTGCAGAATGGTGCCGACCCGGAAAATGTTGTGATAGGAACCGATCACCCACAGCGCGCCTGAGTCCTTCAATGCGCGGCGGGCTGCAATGAGCCAGTCCCGGGTGAAGCGATCGTAGTCGGCGAAGCTGCCGAAATGGTCCCAACTGTCGTCAACCGCATCAACCCTGGAATTGTCGGGGCGGCGCAGCTCGCCTTCGAGCTGCAGGTTGTAGGGCGGATCGGCAAAGATGAGGTCCGCGCAGGCTTCGGGAAGCGCGCCCAAGGCCTGCACGCAGTCACCGACGATGATCGAATCGATTGCACTCTCTATTGGGAGCCCCACCGCTCAGCCCTGATTTTGTCCACAGGCCGCCACAGTGATTCGCGGGAGTCCACAGGTCAAGGGTGTGCCGGCGCAACCGGTTAGAATTAACTCTTGAGAGTTTGCACAATCTCATTTTTCACGCTGGACGGGCGCGGGAGGCTTTAAGAGACCCAAGCCGAACGCTATATCCGTTCCATGTCGACTGCCCAAAACGGTGGCTCTTCGGAGGCCCGCCGCAAACAGCTATTGTTTCGATGCCAGCGCCGCGGCTTCAAAGAACTCGACCTGATTTTCGGTGCGTTCGCACGCGAACACTTGGACACACTGACTGCGGGGGAACTGGATCACCTCGACCTGCTGCTGAATGCTTCCGATGACGATGTATACGCTTGGCTGCGCGGCTATGAGGCGGTGCCGGAGCGTTATGCCTTTCCGGTGTTCGACAAGCTCAAGTCTGTCTGCGACCGAAAGGCCCCCGTTTGGATCGTCTGACCTATATCGCAAAGCATCAAGGCCGTTTCGCCGTTACCGGCGCACCCGCCGGCTATGACACCTATTTGGCAGCGGAAGCCGCCCGCCGCCGCAACGGGTTGGTGCTGTTCGTGGCATCCGACGACGCGGCCGAGCGCGCCGCTCTGGACGCGCTCGCCTTTTTCGCACCGGATATTCCAGTCCTGGACTTTCCGGCATGGGACTGTCTGCCATATGATCGCGTATCGCCCAAACCGGACATCGAAGCGACGCGCCTGGCGACTCTATCGGCGATTGCACGGCGCAAGCCGGACGATGGTGGGGCTGTCGTAATTACTACCGTAAACGCTGTGCTACAGCGCGTGCCGCCGCGCGGCGCGGTGCTTGGAGCGCAGTTCCACGCCCGCGTGGGAAACGATGTGGATCACGACAAGCTGGTGCGATTTCTCACCCGCCACGGTTACGTCCGTGCAAGCACGGTGCGAGAGCCTGCCGATTTCGCGTTGCGGGGCGGTATTATCGATCTCTGGCCACCCGGCACAGACGAACCTTTTCGCCTCGACTTCTTCGGCTCGACACTCGATGCGGTGCGCCGCTTTGATGCCCAGACGCAACTCTCCACCGACCAGATTTCCGAGATCGAATTGTTGCCGGCGAGCGAAGTTCCGCTCGACAAGGAGACAATCAGTCGCTTCCGTTCCGGCTACGTGGCACAATTCGGACCAGCGTCCGATGACCCGCTCTACGAGGCGATCAGCGAAGGTCGTCATCATCCCGGCATGCACCACTGGTTGCCGCTGTTTTACGATCATCTAGAAACAGTGTTCGAATATACGGGTCGTCCACTGGTGATGCTGTCGCATCAGGTCGAGGATTCGAAAACCGCACGGCTGGAATCCATCGCCGATTACTACGAAACCCGGCGGCAATTCCTGCAGGAGAAACGCGAAGGCAAGGACAACGTAAGTGCGCCGCCTTACAGACCGTTGCCGCCCGACCGACTATATATAACCACCGATGAGTGGACTGCGGCGATGGCGTCACGCGATGTGCGCGATCTTTCTCCCTTCCAGGCACCGGAGTCCAGCACGTCGACCGATGCGGGCGGGAAGCAAGGCCGCGACTTTGCACCGGAGCGGACACAAGGTCGCGCAAACATCTTCGAAGTGGCCGCGTCGCATGTGAAAGAGATGCAGGCGCAAGAGAAGCGAGTTCTGCTCGCCGCCTGGAGCGAGGGTTCGGCTGAGCGCCTTGGCGGCGTGTTATCGGATCACGGTCTGCCTGCCGTGCGCACCATCAAGGATTTTGCGGAAGCACAACAGCTGCACGGCAACGCTATTGGTATTGGCATCGTGGGGTTGGAGCGGGGTTTCGAAGCACTGGATTTCGCCGTCATGTCCGAGCAGGACATTCTTGGCGACCGCATGGTGCCGCCGCGCCGGCGCACAAAACGCGCGCGGAACTTCTTGGTCGAAGCGTCGAGCCTCGTGCCGGGTGATCTTGTCACCCATATCGATCACGGCGTCGGCCGCTATACCGGCCTGCAAACTATCGATGTCACTGGTGCGCCCCATGATTGTCTTGAGCTGCACTACGACGGCGGCAAGCTGTTTCTGCCAGTGGAAAACATCGAGCTCCTAACGCGCTATGGGTCCGACGAAGGCCATGTCCAGCTCGATCGCCTTGGCGGCGCGGGCTGGCAGCAGCGCAAAGCCAAGATGAAGCAACGCGTGCGCGAAATCGCGGCCGAGCTCATCCGCGTCGCTGCTGCTCGCAAACTCAAGCAACTCGCGCCTTTCGAAACGCCACAGGGCCTTTATGATGAATTCTGTGCCCGTTTCCCCTATCAGGAAACCGAGGATCAGGAGCGCGCCATCGCCGAAACCGTGGAGGACCTCGCGCGCGGCACGCCGATGGATCGCCTGGTTTGCGGTGATGTTGGTTTCGGCAAAACGGAAGTGGCGTTGCGCGCCGCATTCGTGACCGCAATGTCTGGATTGCAGGTGTCTGTAGTGGTGCCGACGACATTGCTTGCGCGCCAACATACCAAAATATTCATTGAACGGTTCAGCGGATTTCCGGTGAAAATACGACAGCTTTCGCGCTTCGTCGAAGGCAAAGAGGCGATCGAAACCAAAGCAGGGCTCGCCTCGGGCGATATCGATATCGTCATCGGCACGCATGCCTTACTGGCGAAAGGCATTACTTTTGCCGATCTCGGGCTCGTCATTGTCGATGAGGAACAGCATTTCGGCGTGGCCCACAAAGAGCGCCTTAAGGCCCTTAAATCGGACGTACATGTGCTGACCCTCACCGCGACGCCTATTCCGCGTACCCTCCAGCTCGCGCTCACCGGCGTACGCGACCTCTCGTTGATCGCCACCCCGCCGATCGACCGCCTGGCTGTACGCACGTTTGTTACGCCATTCGACCCACTGGTTGTCCGCGAGGCATTGCTGCGAGAGCACTATCGCGGGGGGCAAAGCTACTTCGTCTGCCCACGTATCAAGGATTTGCGCGAGACTGAAGAGTTCTTGCGCGACACTGTGCCGGAGGTGAAATTTGCCGTCGGCCATGGACAGATGCCCCCCGCACAACTCGAAGACGTGATGACCGCGTTTTACGACTGCAAAATCGACGTTCTCGTTTCCACCAACATCGTGGAAAGTGGTCTCGACATTCCCACAGCCAACACACTGATTGTGCACCGCGCAGACCGCTTCGGCCTCTCCCAGCTTTATCAGTTGCGGGGGCGCATTGGTCGCTCCAAACAGCGAGCCTATGCCTATCTGACAACGCCAGCGAACCAGAAACTAGCTGAGACTGCGGAGCGGCGGTTGCAGGTATTGCAATCGCTCGATCAGCTCGGTGCTGGCTTCAGTGTTGCAAGCCACGATATGGACATTCGCGGCGCTGGCAACCTCCTTGGTGAAGAGCAATCCGGCCATGTACGCGAGGTCGGCATCGAGCTGTATCAGGAGATGCTGGAAGAGGCCGTGGCGAGCTTGCGCGCCGGCGATGCCGCTACGGAAGCCGCCGAGCAATGGTCGCCGCAAATCAACATTGGCACATCCGTGCTCATACCTGAGGAGTATGTCGGTGATCTCAACGTGCGCATGGCGCTGTACCGGCGTCTCGCCACCTTGGAAGACCGCTCCGACATTGATCGCTTCGCTGCAGAATTGATCGACCGGTTTGGCCCCCTGCCGGAGGAAGTGCAGCATTTGCTGGAGATCGTGGCGATCAAGCATCTCTGTCGCGCTGCGATGGTGGAGAAGATCGAGGCGGGTCCGAAAGGCGCTATCCTCACCTTCCGCAATCAGATATTCCCCAATCCGGGCGCACTGGTGCGGTTGATCAATGCGCATCCCGCGGTGATGAAGGTGCGTCCCGATCAGAGAGTTGTCGTATCGCGCGATTGGCCGTCACCAGAATCACGGCTAAAAGGCGCTCGCGCCGTTCTCTCCCAACTCGCCGATCTTGCAGAGGCCGCTTAACTTCACCGGTTTCTAGGACGTGCGTAACGGCGCTGGCTCCGTCTAGCATATGCGTTTTCCTTGTTGCTGACTCTTTGCTGAGCTGAGCTTAAGGGTGTCATAAATCCGTTATGTCGCTGTAATTGGCGTGTTGCCGAATCGAAGTAGCC
This sequence comes from Alphaproteobacteria bacterium, assembly GCA_019241645.1. Lineage (GTDB taxonomy): Bacteria > Pseudomonadota > Alphaproteobacteria > Micropepsales > Micropepsaceae > Rhizomicrobium. The sequence goes on along the minus strand of JAFAWQ010000016.1, from coordinate 92,958 downwards.
CCTCGGCGTGGAAAGAAGAGGTCATGGCAACTGCGAGGGAGTATCCGGACGTGAGAGAAGCGCTGTTGCTGCGTGCCTACGAAAGCTATCGCAGAGAATCGCCGAATCGTCGCCCACTTTCACCAACATTCAACCGTTCCTCCATTAGGTCCTCGGACCGACAGCAGAAACGCCATCGCGCACTGTTCATTTCCGACACCCATCTCGGTACGCGCGGTTGCAAAGCCGATCAGCTTGCTGATTTCCTGTCCCACAATTTTTGCGAAACGCTTTACCTCGTCGGCGACATCGTGGACGGTTGGCGGTTGGGACGCCGCTGGTATTGGCCCGAATCCCATAATCGTGTCATCGCCGAAATCCTGCATAAGATCGATGCCGGCACTCGAGTTATCTACGTGCCCGGCAATCATGATGAAGCCCTCCGGCCCTTCTGTGGCCGTAATTTTGCCGGCATTGCGGTGCTGCGCGAGACCGTACATGAGACCGCCGATGGGCGGCGGTTGCTGGTGCTGCACGGCGACCAATTCGACGGGGTGCTCGCTTGCGCGAAATGGCTCGCACATCTCGGCGACCACGCTTATACGCTGGCGTTCAAGCTGAACGAAGTGGTCAGCGCAGTCCGGCGGCTGGTCGGTCTACCGTACTGGTCGCTTTCGGCCTACCTGAAGAATACCGTAAAGAACGCCGTTTCCTATATTTCCAATTTTCAGGAAGCGGTCGCGCGAGAGGCGCGCATGCGTGGGTTCGATGGCGCGGTCTGCGGTCATATTCACCAGGCTGCGATACAGCAGATTGGCGGCGTGCTTTACCTGAACGATGGGGACTGGGTGGAAAGCTGCACGGCGCTCAGCGAGGATTTCGCCGGCAACTTGGCCATCCTTCACTGGCCTTTGTTCGAAACAATCGCTTGTCCGCCGGCTGCATTCCCAGCGTCCCCTTCCGTCGAAATGACGCCGGTGGGATCCCAACCGGTGCCGCTCGGACTCAAAGTGGATTAAGTACTTCCGAACTGCCGAAGTTGGTCAGATAAGATCTCGCAGCGTGACCGCGACATCGTGCGTGCCGTTTTCCGAGGTGATCGTGAATTTGACGACCGTGCCGGCCGCTAAGTTCCGCAAACGGCGGCGCATTTCGTAGATCGGGATGCGTTTGGCGGCCTTGTCGTTCACCGCGGTGATGATGTCACCCCCTTTCAGGCCAGCCGCTTCTGCCGGACCGGTGGCGGTTACGTCCACAATCTTGTAGCCTTGGGGAACAGAGTTGATCCACATGCCGGCGCGATCATGCGTGCCAGTGTCAGGCAGGGGTTTCGGCTGCGCCTTAAGATACATGATCTGATGGTCGTAATCGAAGGTGACAATGAAGCGCTTGAGAATACCGCTTCCCACATTGCCGTCATACTCGGCACCAGCGAAAGCGCCTTTCGCCTGCGTCGAAAGACCGGTGACGATATCGTCGATTTGCACGGGGCCCAGGGTCATGGTCGCGCCGCGCATGACATAAGCGCGCGATGGCCCGCCTACCCCCCAACCTTCGACTGAATCCACACCCTTGGCATGCTTAGCGCGAAGGTTGTTCTTTTCTGCAAACGGTTTGGTCAACGTCAGTTCGCCGCGCGCGCCAGTATCGATATCGAATTTGGTGGGGATGCCTTCAAATGACCCCTGTACTTCAGGAATGCTTGAGTTGAACACGAAAGGCACGGGCGTGCCGGCTTCCTTCGGATTGAAAGCCTCGGCGCGCATCAGCGTCAGCTTTTTGCCTGCATAGTCGATGCGTGTGACGAAGCGGCGAAAGGTCTCAAAGCCGATCATGCCGGTTTCATCCACGCCTTCCACACCAGGCGCGAGAAAGTTTACTACCGGAAAGACCTGGTTCTTGATGGTCGCACCGCCAACCTGAACCGATTCCACCTTTGCAAAACCGACATCTACTGTGCCTTCGCCGGCGCCGCCGCCGGCGGCTTCGCCCTCTACTTTCAACTTGAGCGCACGCGCGGTGTCGGGAGTGACGAGATTTGCGCCGCCGGTATCGAAGATGAAGAGGTAGGGGCCTTTGCCGTTCACTTGAGCATAGCCGTAGATGTGGTTGTTGATGATCTGAATCGGCAATGTGGTTTGCTTGGCGCCGCCAGCGATCGAAAAGTCCGCCACGTTCGCGATCGGCTTCGCATAGGCCGAGGCGCTGAGCGCTGGCCCAAATTCGGCCTTTGAAAGCGTGAATGTCTGGAGATATTTGGCGCCCCGGCGCTCATCCACGACTGCCTTGCCGGCAACCTGTGCGCCCTCGATGGCGCGATAGTCGGAAAGCGTAGTGGTGACGGTTTGAGCGCCCTGTTTTTGCATGGTGCGCGATAGAAGATGAGTTTTGGTATCGAACCAGGCGGTGAAAAGCTTGCCGTGCTGCGGCGTCACCGTCAGCACGTCATATGTCATTCCGTTGTCGCTGGTTTGGGTAACCGGACCGACAGCAGCACCGCCGAAGTCTGCCCGCCACCAAAGATTGGCTCGTCTGTAGCCTTCGTTGACCGCCTGCTCGCGCTGTTCGCCGCCTTCCTGGGTGGTAACGGTGCCGGATGGATCGCGGTCCCAGGCGGTCGTACCATCAAATCCGATTGAACCCGACATAGGGCCGATCTGGTACTCGTCTTTCCAGCGGCCATCCTTTAGATCCGCCGCGGAATGGATCGCGCCTGTCATGCCTTGACCGGAATAGGCATATTCGGCTTTGAGCGTTAGTTTGCTGTCCCAGGCGGTACCGCCGCTTGCCGCCCTGTTGGCCGCAAGAATATCAGCCGGCGTGGCTGCCGATGCTGGGATTGAGGCGAAGGCGATAAACGCAGCAGTTGGAAGAACGAACTTGAGCAAGAGAACCTCCGACATTATTCGGGGAGAGTTGGGCAGCTGACACTAGCGGATCAATATGCCTTTTTCTCATGGAAGCTATGCCACGTCGTTGGCGGTCACAATTGCAGTTGCCAGCGCAGGGATGGGGCGGGCGGAACGAATCGCGGCCCCCCAAAGAATAGTCTCCGCTTTTCTGTGTACGGACGAATACGTCTTCCGCCTGATCCCGCGCGAACGAATTGCCGGGCTATCGTATCTTGCCGGCGACACGCATCCTGTGGTCTCCACCATTGCGAAGCAGGTAAACGGAATTCCCGGTGTGCGCGCCTCGGCCGAGCAGATGCTGGCGCTGCATCCCGATCTCGTTGTTACTTACCAGAGCACGAATGCGCGTCAGACCCAACTCTTGCGCGCCGCCGGTGTCCGCGTCTTGGAGGTGCCATGGGCGCAATCGCTGGCCGATGTGCGGCGCGTTACGCTGATGCTGGGTGGAGCGCTCGATGCTAGCGGCCGTGCTCAAGCGCTGGTCCAACAGATGGATGCAGATCTAGTAAGAGCGCGCGCGCAGGCGTCGCGCCCAGCCGTGCAAACACTCATATATGAACCAAACGGCTATACCACCGCCGGCGGCGTTACGGATGAAATTCTCTCTGCCGCGGGATTGAAGAATGCGGGAAGCTTTGCGCGCATCACACGTTCGGGCACTATTCCGATCGAAGCCGTCCTAACACTTGCACCGGAGTTGCTGGTCCTCAACGGCGAACATGAAGATGAACCGGCGCGGGCAGATGCTGTGCTTCATCATCCGGCGCTAAAGGCGTTGAATAGACACACCGTTGTTGTGCGCACATCTCTCGTTCCGCTGCTATGTCCCGGGCCATGGTCGGTGCGAGTTGCGCCGCAACTGGCGAAGTGGGGCCGTTCGGTCCACATGCTTGCTGGCCATTCTCGTAAGCCATAAGAGCGCTTTACATGAGTGCAATTTCGCCTTCACCGGCCGACACGGGGGCACGACCGCAGAGGGGAGCCCGCTTTGACGTGCCCGCTATGGCTATGACGTGGGGTTTGGCAGCGCTGGCGCTGGGGCTCGCGGCAGTTTCCCTTTTGCTTGGTCCTGCGCCGTTACGGCCAGCCGAGGTCTTTGGTGCTCTGATATCGAAGCAAGGTATGGCCGCCGTGATCGTGCAGCAAATCCGGGTGCCGCGCGCAGCATTGGCATTGCTGGTCGGTGGGGCGCTGGGAGCGAGCGGCGCAGCGCTGCAGGGGCTGTTTCGCAATCCGTTGGCCGAACCAGGCGTCACCGGCGTGACGTCCGCAGCAGGGCTCGGCGCGGTGATTGCATTCTATTTCGGTTTGGCCGGTGTGCATCCCATCCTGTTGCCCGCCTTTGCCGTGCTTGGCGCTCTGGCCTCCGCGCTGGTGTTGTATTTGCTATCGCGAGCTGGCGCCGGAGCGGTGGCCTTGGTGCTTGGGGGAGTAGCCATTGCAAGTTTTGCTACGGCGCTTACCGCTCTCGCGCTTTCTCTGTCGCCCAATCCGTACGCAATGAGCGAGATTGTTGTCTGGATGATGGGTTCGCTCAAGGACCGCACGTCCAGCGATGTCGCTTTTGCCGCGCCTTTTGTGGCACTCGGCATCCTTCTGCTAGTGACCGCTGCTCGAGGACTTGATGCGCTGATCCTCGGAGAGGAAGCGGCGCACAGTCTTGGCATAAACGTTCATGGTATTCGCAGACGCGTGGTGCTTGGCGTGGCGCTTGCGACGGGCGCCGCAACAGCGGCGGCGGGCGCGGTGAGTTTTGTCGGACTAGTGGTCCCGCATCTGTTGCGGCCCTTCTATGGGTACGAGCCGGCGCGGTTGGTTTGGCCCTCCGCGCTGGGGGCGGCGGCTTTGGTAGCGGCCGCTGATATCGCGGTGCGGTTGATTTCCCCGGATGAGAAGCTGCCGCTGGGCGTACTGACCGCGCTCATGGGCGCTCCTTTTTTTGTCTGGCTTATCCTGCGAATGCGGCGAGATTCATGAACTCGACCCTTGCATTCGAAAATGTCTCGGCCGGTTACCATCGCGGTACCGTGCTTCGGAATTTGGATGTGTTGTTCGCCGCTGGCGCGGTGACCGGGCTTGTTGGCCCGAATGGTTCGGGCAAGACGACCCTGTTTCGCGTGGCACTGCGTGTCCTCGGTTTCCACAGCGGTACTGTTCGCTTGCTGGATCGCCCGCTGTCGGATTGGTCCACACAAGGGTTGGCAAGAACGGTCGCCTATCTTCCGCAGGAAGTGGAAACGCATTGGCCGGTAGCCGCGCGCAAGGTTGTAGCCCTCGGTCGTTTGCCACACCGCACGCCTATGGCGCCTCTTCGCACGCCCGATGAGCAGGCAATCGAGGAGGCGATGGACCGATGCGATGTGCTTCGGTTCGCCGATCGCGCGATGAATACGCTATCGGCGGGCGAGCGCGCCGGCGTGTTGCTCGCCCGCTCGCTCGCCGTACAGGCACCTGTGCTCTTGGCCGATGAGCCCGCCGCGCATCTTGATCCTGCTCATCAGTTGCAGCTGATGGAGCTGTTGCGAACGGAAGCCCTGCGCGGCACCACCGTCATCGTGACCTTGCACGATCTCACTTTGGCCTCGCGATTCTGCGACTATATACTGGTCCTGCAGGCCGGCAGTGCCGTAGCATCGGGCACAGTGTTGGAGGCCTTGCGGGACGATGTGATAGAAGCGGTATTTGCTATCGGGGCGCAGCGATTGGGTGCCGCCATCATTCCGTGGAACAGAAAGGAAGCCCGTGGCCAAGCCGAAGCAGGACGAGCACTACAAGAAGGCGCTTTATGATCTTCAGGTCGAGCTGGTAAAGCTGCAACGCGACTTGATCGCCAGCAACGCCCGCGTCCTTGTTATCCTCGAAGGCCGCGATGCCGCAGGCAAGGATGGAACGATCAAGCGACTCACCGAGCATATGAGTCCGCGTGAAACCAGGGTGCATGCCCCTGGGAAGCCGTCCGATCGAGAGGCTAGTCAATGGTATTTTCAACGGTTCGTGACGTTTCTGCCGGCTGGCCAGGAATTCGTCGTGTTCAACCGCTCCTGGTACAATCGGGCCGGCGTGGAGCCTGTGATGGGCTTCTGCACAGACGAACAAGCGGAAGAGTTTCTCAATTCCGTCGTTCCCTTCGAACAGATGCTGGTGCGCGATGGCATCCAGATTCGCAAATACTACCTGGACATTTCAAGGCAGGAACAGAAGGCGAGGCTGGATGAGCGGGAAGGGGATCCATTAACCCAATGGAAGGTTTCGCCCATTGACGAGGCCGCACAGAAAAAGTGGAAGGCGTATAGTCGGGCGCGTGATGAAATGTTTGAGCGGACCTCGCACAGCGATGCTCCCTGGCGGGTCGTGATTGCGAATGATAAGAAAGTCGCACGACTTGAATTCTTCCGTGATTTGCTCGAAAGCTTTTCTTATCGTGGCAAGAGTAGGAAGCTCGTGCGACCGGATCGGGCTTTGGCGTTCAAATGGTCGGAGAGTGCGGCAGACCGAGTTGCCCCTTGATGCTTATCCTCGCGCGGACCGCGGCTCAAATATCGCTACAACGGGATCGGGCCGCACCTGAGCGTTACTGTCAATGAAATCCGCGACGAACTCCGAGGCGGGTGCGCGCCGGATGTCTGCCGGCGTGCCGATCTGCTCGATGCTTCCCTGATTGAGAATCGCCACGAGGTCGGCCAGTTCCATCGCTTCTTCCTGATCGTGCGTGACGAAGACCGTGGTGATTCCGGTCTTGTCATGGATGTGCCTGAGCCAGTGGCGCAGTTCCTTGCGCACCTTGGCATCGAGAGCACCGAATGGTTCATCGAGCAGCAGCATACGCGGCTCGATGGCAAGCGCTCGGGCCAATGCGACCCGTTGGCGTTGGCCGCCAGAGAGCTGGCTTGGATAGCGCTTCCCCAAGCCTTCCAGCTGCACCAGTGAAAGCAATTCCTCGACCCGCCGGGCGATTTCCGCGCGTGTAGGACGATGGCGACGTCCGCGTACTTCCAGGCCAAAGGCGATGTTCTTCGCGATAGTCATATGGCGGAAGAGCGCATATTGCTGGAAGACGAAGCCGGCGCGGCGGTCGCGGGCAGGCAACGACAGCCAGTCAATATCTTCGAATTTCACGCGCCCGGCTTCCGCAAACTCCAAGCCGCCTAGAATGCGAAGCAAGGTGGTCTTACCCGAACCTGAAGGTCCCAGCAGGGCAAGGAAGCAACCTTTAGGCGCGCTGAAGCTGACGCCCTTGAGCGCCGGAAAACGATCGAAACGCTTGGCAATGGATTCGACGACCAGGGACATCCGCTGCTCCATCAGTGCTTGTGAATCGCGGCAATTTCGTCCGCGTAATGCCATTCAAGGAAACTTTTTACGGCCAGCGTAACGAGCGCGAGCAACGCAAGTAGAGAGGCCACGGCGAAGGCTGCGACGAACTGGTAGTCGTTGTAGAGAACCTCGATATGCAGCGGCATGGTGTTCGTCTGACCACGGATATGGCCGCTGACGACCGATACCGCGCCGAACTCGCCCATGGCGCGCGCGTTGCACAGCAACACGCCATACAGCAGCGCCCACTTAACGTTAGGGAGCGTCACGCGCCGAAATGTCTTCCAGCCTGAAGCACCAAGCGATGTGGCGGCTTCTTCTTCGTCGCGGCCTTGGTCGGTCATAAGCGGAATAAGCTCGCGCGCTACGAACGGAAAGGTCACGAACATGGTAGCCAGCACGATTCCTGGGAGGGCGAAGATGATCTTGATGTCGTGCTCGCGCAGGTAAGGTCCAAACCAGCCCTGCATTCCGAAGATCAACACATACACAAGACCAGAAACCACCGGCGATACCGAGAACGGCAGATCGATCAGAGTGATAAGAAAGCTCTTACCGCGGAAGTCGAATTTCGAGATCGCCCACGACGCGGAAAGCCCGAATGCCACGTTGAGCGGCACGGCGATCCCAGCCGCAATTACTGTGAGCTTGATCGCAGACAACGCGTCCGGCTCGACAATGGAATCCATGGCCGCGGCGACGCCATTTTTCAGTGCTTGGGCAAAGACTGTCACCAGTGGCAGCACCAGGAAGAGGACGATGAAGCACGCTCCCAAGGCGATCAGGATAGTACGGGCGAGTGGATGATCATCGGTCGCTCCGCGCGGGCGCGTCGAACCTCTATCGGTTAGATTTGTGCTCATCGCCGGCTCGCCGTAAAACTTTGCAGCCCGTTAAGGGCGAAAAGCATCACGAACGACGCGGCCAGCATGACGACGCCAATGGACGCGGCGCCAGCGTAATCGAATTCTTCCAGCTTGATAATTATGAGCAACGGGGCGATTTCGGAGCGCATCGGCAAATTGCCGGCGATAAAGATCACCGAACCGTATTCTCCCACGCCGCGCGCGAAAGCTAGCGCAGCACCGGTGACGAGCGCTGGCAGCAGCGCGGGAAACACCACGCGTCGAAAGGCCTGAAAACGGGTGGCGCCTAGTGTGGCGGCGGCTTCCTCATGATCCCGGCTCAGATCGGTCAACACAGGTTGCAATGTGCGGACGACGAAGGGCAGGCCGATGAAGGTGAGCGCGATGACAACGCCCAGCGGCGTGTACGCCGCCTTGATGCCCAGCGACATCAGGGGTGCGCCAAGCCAGCCGTTCGGCGCATAGAGGGCCGAGAGCGCAATGCCCGCGACGGCCGTTGGTAGCGCGAACGGCAAATCCACCAGCGCATCCACGAGGCGCTTCAAGGGAAAGCGGTAACGCACCAACGCCCAAGCGACGATGAGGCCGAAGAAAGTGTTAACCACGGCACCGATAGCGGCCGCGCCGAAGGACAGCCGCAATGCAGCAAGCACCCGCGGTTGGGTGACCTCCGCAACAAAGCCGCTCCAACCCAGTTCCCATGGTCGAATGACGAGCGCTGCCAAAGGAATAAGGACAACGGCCGATAGATAAAAGACGGTGAATCCAAGCGACAGCCCAAGGCCGGGGAGCGCGCTACGCGCGCGCCAGCGCGTCGCCGGCAGTACCCCCGCGAAACTCATTTTCCACCAGGCTTGTAGATCTGGTCGAAAACGCCGCCATCTGCGAAATGGGTTTTCTGCGCTTTCTGCCAACCGCCGAACAGGTCATCAACGTCGTAAAGCGGCAGCTTCTTGAATTCCGGGTGCGCGGCAAGAATTTGGGGGTCGCGCGGCCGGTAGTGATTCCTTGCTTCGAGTTCCTGTCCTTCTTTTGAGTAGAGGAACTGGAGGTAAGCGTCCGCCACTTTGCGACTCTTGTGGCGGTCGACGTTCTTGTCGACCACAGCGACGGGAGGCTCGGCAAGGATGGATACCGAAGGGTAGACAATGTCGATCTTGTCGCGGCCCATTTCATCCAGCGCGAGGTACGCTTCATTTTCCCAGGAAATGAGCACATCGCCGATGCCGCGCTCAGCAAAGGTTGTTGTTGAGCCGCGCGCGCCAGTATCCAGCACGGGTACGTGCTTGTAGAGTTCGGCGATGAAGGCTTTTGCCTTTTCGGCACTGCCGCCAGGCTTCTTTTCGGCGTAAGCCCAGGCGGCGAGATAAGCCCATCGCGCGCCACCGGAGGTTTTCGGATTTGGCACCACAATCTGGATGCCTGGTTTGATCAGGTCCGACCAGTCATGGATCTTCCATGGATTGCCCTTCCGAACCACGAAGACGATGGTGGAGGTGTACGGCGTACTCTTGTTCGGCAGGCGCTTCTGCCAGTCGCCCGGCATCAGTTTGCCGATCTGCGAAATCGAATCGATGTCGTATGCAAGCGCGAGCGTAACCACATCTGCGTCGAGACCATCGATCACGGCGCGTGCCTGCTTGCCGGACCCGCCGTGGCTCATGTTGATGGTGACATTTTCGCCCGTTTTTGCCTTCCATTGCGCGGCGAATGCCGAGTTTACCGCCTTGTAGAGCTCGCGTGTGGGATCGTAGCTCACGTTCAGCAGACTGATGTCAGCCGCGCACGTGGCGCCGGTAGACAGAAGCAGAGCCGCGGCAAGCAGATATCTGGAAGTGTTTCGCATGCATGTCTCCGATGAATTAGAATGCGATCTGCGTGCGCAACGAAACGGCGTCGAGCCGCGCGCCGAGATCGCCGCCAGCTGAATTCAAGCGCGATACGTCTGTGTGCTGATAGTCCAGCATGAAGCGGATGGCGTTGTTCGGATACCAGTTAAGGCCGGCCGTCCAGATTTTCTGTTCACCGCCACGAATACCGTTGACTCCGACGACCGTGTTTGGACTTCCGGCGTCGAAATTCAGATCAAGCACGCTGTAACGGCCGGCGAGTTCCCAAGCGCCCCAACCTGCTTTGTCAAGCGTGAATTCGTCTGTCGGGGAGGGCGAACCATAAGCGCCACGCTCGGGGCGGTATGGCTTGGATTCTCCGGTAAACACCCAGCTGGCCTGCATATACCAACCGTCAAACGATGGATCAGCGAGCGGGCTGTCACGGCGATCGACGTCGTAATGGAAATAGCCTCCCTGGCCATACAGGTTGTGCCAGTTGCCTGCGGCTTCGATGCCGTAAGTGAAAATGTGATTGGCGTTGATGGTGTTGGTGTCGATCAGGCGAATGCCTTGATCATCGACATTGAGTTCCGGCCGCTCACGGAAGCGAATGGTCTCCGGCGCGTTATGGCCGGCAACGGTGTCCGCCGGCTTAATGACGTAGGTCGTGTCGGCGCCGATGGCGAAGTTGACGTCCTCGCCGAGGATGAAACGGTACGCCGCCCGTCCGACGAGGTTGGACTCCTCGTCGTACACCAACGACTGACCGACCAGTCCTCCCGTGTACGAAGCCGCCGCGAAGTAGTTGTCGTCGTAAGCGAAGATAGTAGCGCCCTGGCGGCCGTCGGAGCCCGCAATGCTGCGCTCGAGATCAACCGGCTGCGCGCGCTCGAGGAACAACAGGTCGGCCGCCGAGGTTGAATCATCGAAACTTTCCGGCGTTGGATACGCGCCGATACGGAAGTGGACGGGCGCGAGCCCATCATATTGCAGGTAGGCGCTCGCGATTGTTGCGCCTTCGACGCCCGAGCCGCCGAGATCGTAGAGGAACTCGTAGGTCCAATCCTTGTACAGGGTGCCACTGAAGCCGAGCCGTGCGCGCCGGAAATTGCTGCCGCTGCTGAAATCGATGCCAACCGGCATTTTGCCCTGTGAGTAGTACGCGCTATCGAACTGAAGCAGGGTGCGAAGTGACGCGCTGAAATTGCCGTCTGACGTTTTGAAGGTTGGGCGTCCATTCTTGAAGGCGACTTGAACGTCTGATTGCCTCTGGCTCTGAACATCGGCGTACTGCGCTGCTTGGCTCCGCTTAAGATCGGCGATTTCCGCTTCAAGCTGCTGGACCTGAGAATCGCTCATTTCGGAAGGCTGCTGTTGCGGCGCCCCGCCGGTCTGTGTGGCAATTTCTGTATTGCTGACCTGGGATCTTAGCCGGCGGATTTCCGCTTGCTGCGCCTCAATCACGTGCTCAAGGCGATCAAGCCGGGCCGCGACCGAATCGATGGCGTGCCGGCGGTGCTTGGACGGTGCGGCCTGAGCACCCCCCTGTGTAGCAACCATGACAGCGGCGGCCGCGCCGGCCAGAAGCCGCGCGCGAGTAATTGCTGGTAAACGCATTCCAATCCCTCTGTACCGGTCCACAATGAAGGCGAGCCGCAGACCGGCATCTGCGCGCCCCAAAAACCGCTACATTGATAATGTTGACCAAGTCAATAGGAATTAGGCCAGAACGAAACTCGGACGGCAGGCTGCCTGGGAGGAGGGGCGAAAAGCCTCAGGCGGCACGCTTCGGCGGGCGGCGCAGCGGGGCGGCCGAGGCGAGGCTGGAAGATTCCAGAACTGCCGCGGTGGCGTCACGAGCGCGCAACAGCACGCGCCGGATGGCGCAGGTCTGTTCGTCAACGCAATCGGCGCAACGGTGATAGGCCGTGGCACTGACACAGGGGCTCAAGGCCAGCGGGCCATCGGTCTGCCGGATCACATCGGCGAAAGTGATGTCCTTGGGTGCGCGGCCAAGCAAATAGCCCCCTTGGCGTCCGCGCAAACTGCGCACTATTCCCCGCCGCTTCAGATCGAGCAGGATTTGTTCGAGGAATTTTCTGGGAACCTTTGCCTGCTCGGCAATTTCAGAAATCATCATCGGGTGGTCACGGGCGTGGTCCGCCAGCACCAGCAATGCCCTCAAAGCATAGCGTCCTTTTTGCGACAGCATTCGCGAATCCGAAATCCCGATCTGTTCTATTTGGATCGGGCGCGGCGGGCAAGGTTATTAGCCAGCTATGGCGACCCCGAGAGGATTCGAACCTCCGACCTACAGATTAGGAATCTGCCGCTCTATCCTGCTGAGCTACGGGGTCAGTGGACCCACCTTGCCCAAGGCAATCCGCACGGGCAAGAAGCGTAGGGAAACTGGCCAGTCGGACTCACCTGATGAAATCCGGATATTTTACCTTGTCGTTGAGTTTGCTGGCAATTTTCTCGTTTGGAGTGGCATCCGCTGGCCCACGGGACGACGTTTTGGAGGCATTGGGACACTGCGCTGCGGTCGTGGAAGGCCAGTCGCGGCTTGCCTGCTATGACGGTCTCGCGCCGCGCCTCAAACAGGCAATCGCGACGCCGCCGAGTTCGCTTGATCACGAGCCGACGAAAACGGAGCAGGAGTCGTGGTTTGGGTTCGATATTGGAAGCCTGTTCGGTGGTGGCAGCTCGGCGCCGACTTCGCCAGATCAATTCGGCCGGGAGCGCACCGCTGAGTCGCAGGTCATCCGTGGGCGGGAAGAAATCGACAGTATCAGCGGAAAGGTGACCGAAGTGGCTTACACCGCCTTCGGTCAGTTCATTGTCTTCCTCGACAACGGTCAGGTCTGGCGACAGCTCCAGGGTGACTCCGAACGAGCGCATTTTCGATCGGACACAAAAGCAAATACCGTGACAATCTCCCGTGGCGCGCTTGGCAGTTACAACCTGATACTGAATGAGTCCGGGAAGATTTTTAAAGTTACGCGCGTGAAATAGTTGAGACCTGGGCTGCCTCGCGCGAGGGCATCGCTAGGTTCGATATCAAAGGCTCGAAAAGGCGTTGTTCGACCAACTGGCGTACGGCCTTGATTGCGGGGGCGAACATGCGGTCGCTTTCAAATCGCGGGGCGCGCTCCCGTATGCAAGAATGCGCCTGCTCCAAAGCGTGGGAGCTTTGCAGTGGGCGATGGAATTCGATCCCCTCGGCCGCCGCCAACAATTCTATGGCGATAATGCCGGCTGTGTTGGTGTTCATCGCTGATAGCCGGCGCGCGGCAAATGTTGCCATCGAAACATGATCTTCCTGGTTCGCCGAGGTCGGCAGTGAATCCACGCAGGCGGGGTGCGCAAGCGATTTGTTCTCCGACGCCAGCGCGGCAGCGGTAACATGGGCGATCATGAAACCCGAATTCACGCCGCTTTCCGCGGTAAGGAATGGAGGCAATCCGCTGATCGACGAATCCGTCAGCAACGCGATGCGGCGCTCTGCCAAAGCACCGATTTCCGAAATAGCCAGCGCCAGCGCATCGGCAGCCACGGCGACGGGTTCCGCGTGGAAATTTCCTCCGGAAAGGACCGTACCGTCATCAAAGACAAGGGGGTTATCGGTAACCGCGTTGGCCTCCCTCTCGAGCACGGTCGCAGAATGCCGCAGCGTATCAAGACAGGCGCCGAGAACCTGCGGCTGGCAGCGCAGGGAATAAGGGTCCTGCACGCGTTCACAGGCCACGTGCGACCGGCGGATGGCACTTCCGGCCATCAGGCCGCTCAGCACCGCCGCAATTTCTATCTGTCCTGGCTGGCCACGCACTTCATGAATGCGCGGATCGAATGGAGTGTCGCTGCCCTTTGCGGCATCGGTCGAAAGAGCGCCGGCAATGCAGGCAGCTTCCAGATTGGCTTCCGCGGCAAACAGATTCGTCAGAGCAAGGGCCGTGGAAACTTGCGTTCCATTGATGAGAGCGAGACCCTCTTTTGCTTCCAATGTAATCGGCGCCAAGCCGGCTTCGGCGAGCGCTTCTAACGCAGGCAAGGTTTTATCCCTCAGCCGCGCCTGTCCCTCCCCGATCAGAGTAGCGGAAAGATGTGCCAGCGGCGCCAAATCCCCTGAGGCGCCAACCGAACCTTGCGCGGGAATCTCCGGTAGAACGTTTTTGTGCAGCAAATCAAGCAGCCGCTCGATGACCAGCGGCCGCACGCCGGAATAGCCGCGTGCCAATCCCCCGATCTTCAAAGCAATGATCAGGCGCACGACGTTATCGGGCATCAGTTTGCCGACACCTGCCGCATGCGAGAGTACGAGGTTGCGTTGCAGCTGCTGTAGCTGGAACGCCGGAATGCGCGTCTGCGCTAGCCGTCCAAAGCCGGTATTTACGCCATAGATAGCCTGACCGGATCCAAGCGCGGCTTCGATATGCGCCCGCGAACGCTCAATGCCCGGCCATGCTTCGGGGGATAGTGTTACTGCGGCACCTTCAGCGATGACACGCCAAGCCGCGAGCGGCATCTTTCCCGGTTCAATGGTGACAGTGATCATTTCCGAGGTTGTGAGGCGTCGCGGCGCTGCCTGCAAGAGCCGGTGCCTTGCATTCACGCCATGCCGAAATTAGGGTCGCCGCCATCGCGCCGAATTGCAGTCGTAGCTCAGCTGGTTAGAGCGCCGGATTGTGGATCCGGAGGTCGGTGGTTCGAACCCACCCGACTGTACCACTCCAATTTCGGCGAACCTCAACGCTCTGACACCGACGCGGAAACCGCCGCACCGCGCGGCCATTTTGCGCTCCGCCCATTCTCTGCTGCTCAAAGAGACTTAGATCAGGAAAATTCCCCGTCTTTTGCCGCCAGTCTCGACCTCCAGAGTGCGGTCGGGCGGTGTACAGCGATGTAACCAAGCACATTCCTGGACAATTCTCGCTCATTGTTGCCAATCCGCCGTTTTTGTTAGATGAAATCAAAAATGGGGGAAGGCGCTGTCTATGCTGGCGCCAATCAGCTTCTATAGACGAACATCTTCCTGCCATCGCCGCAAATTCTGATTTTGAACTTGTCGCAGTGGCAGGCCGGCGGCGGATGTCCGTTCTGAGGCGAGAGCGAAAAATAACTAGATGGGGAACCGCTACTGCCGGGCGCGGTTGTCTGATAAAAAGGGTTCCCTGTGCCCAGTGCACCCAAATACCTCACACGCGTGGTCAGGCATCGCGACCGCGCGGAGGAGTGCTCGCGTTGCCGCGACCATGCATAGTAGGGAATGTCGCCAAAGTCTTTTCCGAATGGCAGAGTCTTATGAACTAATGGCGAAATCCTCCCAGAAATCAGCGGAGGCGCCCCCTCCATTCGCAAACTTGAGTAAGGCTCCATGAACCGCTTTCACAATGAAATGTTGCGTGACTTCCGTGTGCGGCTGCAACGCCAGCCTCGATCCGAAAGAGCTTGTTGTTCGGGCGCTCAGCTGCGAGAGGCTCTGACGCTGCAAAAATGGCAGGGTGCAAAACCTCCTATTGATGCCGCAATCGGTTGTGTATGGCCGCTGCTGCAATCGCAGCTTCCCCTTCGGCTGTGCTGATCTGATTCAGGCCCCGCACCAGGTCTCCTGCCGCGAACAGTCCCTTGACGCTTGTCTCTTGATGATCGGTCACGGTGAGGCAACCATCGGATGTCACGGCCGCCCCAAGTTGCGTGGCCAGTTCACTACGCGGCCTTGTTCCAAGTGCAGAGTACAGCACGTCGAATCGCCGAGTCTCGCGTCCAGAAAAGCAGATGGCGGAAGCGCCGTCCGGATCCAGCGCCAACTGGCGCGCCGCGCAATCTACGACTTCGATTCCGGCCTCCGCCAATTGCCGCCGCTCTTCGGTGGGCAATAGCCCGGGGCACCCACATGGACGAGGCAAATGCGTTGCGAATAGTTCGTCAGAAACAGCGCCTCGCGCGCGCCCTTTATGCCATTTCCGATAACAGCCACGTCTTTGTCCTGAATCTCAAAGCCGTCGCAGATCGGGCACACGCGCAAGAGGCCCGCGCGAAGGGCTTCCTTCGCACCGCGAGTGGCGGCAGCACATCCTTGACGCCGGAGGCAAGCAGTATGGTTGCTGCCCTCAACTCCTCTCCGTTCCCCAACCGTGCCGCAAAGCCACCCTCTGCCAGCTGCAAATCTGTCACCACACTCTGGCGCAGGGTTGCGCCGAAGCGCTCAGCCTGGCGCTGCATTCTGTCCAGCAGGTCCGGCCCACTGATGCCGTCGGGAAATCCAGGGTGGTTACGGGTGAGCGGAATGTATCCGGCGCGGCTGTCACCGTCATGCATGACGAGGAATCGACGTTTGAAACGCCCTAGATAGATCGCGGCTGAGAGGCCAGCCGGTCCGGCTCCGATGACAAGAGCGTCTACCAGAGCTTGAGCAGACATCTCACACGGCACTGTCGAGCGCAGCCTGCGTGGTACGGATCAATGGCGCAACCAATCTTGGCAATGCTGGCTGTGTTTACAGGTCATCTGGTTGGTGTGCGGCGCGACGGATCGAATGCCTATTCCTATCGCAACGGTGGGAGCGAGGCAACGGGTGCCGTTGCGTCAAGCGTACTGCCCCCGTGAACACGGCGATTTTGCAGGCAGCTGGTGCGTCGTTCTTCGAATGACAGCTCGCCATCGCGCACGCCGGCGATCAACTCTCTGCGGCGCAGTTTGCTGCGCTCTGGATTCGAGTTTCTTTTGAGGTTGGCATGACATCGACTTCCATGCACGACTGGACCTTTTGGTGCACGGCAAGCTTAGGCATCATCGGCCCCGATCAAAGGGGCTGGGACGAGAACGTCACCGAAGTCTCGTGCGGACCTGAGGAGGGCAGGCGCGCCGCGTCAGTCGAAAACGGTAAAGAACACTATTGCCGGTTGCGGCGTGGCCGCGCGGCGTTTGCTCGACAACCAGCAATCATGGCGCGCCACGGTGTCCGAAACCCCTTTTTGCGGCGTGGGTTCTTTGCTGTTGCGGGCAAGAAAAAAGGCCCCGGCATCGAGCCGGGGCTTAGATTGATTGCTATAATAGCGTGTTAGCCGCCCGTCACGCCGGCGCAGTGACCCTGCCCACCTGTCTGAATGTTCAGACCAAGGCCGTCGGCACCGGAGACGAAGGATTCGGTAATCGCCGTCTGCCATGCTTTCGGCATCGCCGCGAGACCGTTCAAGCTCAGGATGCCGTTCTTGGAATCCTGCACGGTCGGGCTCTTCAGATACCAGCCGGTAAAGCCCGTCATCACGTCCTTCACCTTTGAGTCTGAATAACAGGTGTAAGCCAAAAGATTGGTCGTCCCGACAACCGGATACGCTGTTGTACCCGTAGGATTGGCCAACGGCGAAGTCTTGCTGACGGGTTCCACCCAATCATACGGATGCGAGCGGCACCGCGTGCTGCAACTTGAAAGGTCGTAGTGACCTTTCTTGTCACTCTGGGGTGGCGTGACGGAACCGAATGCTACCAGCGCGTGATCGCCGTCGGCAGGCTCGAAATTGCCATGCGAATTTTTTAGGTCCGCCGAGTTCAAGCCAAAGGCGTTGTTGTTATTGACCAGGACTGCCGGGAGCACAAAGTCCGAGCCGAGGTAACCGAGTTTGCCCCATTGCTGGGTCTGCCCGTCTGCCGGCGTTGCGGTAAATGCGACGTATTTCGCGACGTTGCCGCTGCCGCTCGCCACGGTGAACTTACCTAGCACTTCACCAGTGACGTTGTTGCCATCGAACGTTCCACCGATCAGACTGGCCGGTAGCGTGGTTTTGCCATCGGCATATTGATTGCCAGTCACGTTTTCGCAGACTTTAGCCAGGTGACGAGTGAAGATTGATGTCGTGCCCGAGCTGTCGCCGCGTCCTACGATCTGAAGGTCCGGCGCAGGATTGCCTCCGCCCCAGGCTCCGTTATCGCTGATGTCGTCAGGATCCTGAAGCGATTGGCCGCCATTCAATGCCTTCAGGCGTGAATCGCCCCAGCTGGTAATCGGACCGGCGCCGCCCGTGGCAAAGACGCCGTTAAAGATCGCGCAGTAGGTCGGAGCATCCAGCCGTAGCCCGCCGCTGTCGTCCTGATGTCCAAAATTCAGGTTGAAAGTGTATTTGGTAATGTGGCCCTGAGCATCCGCGACTTTCTTGTAAACCGGGTCATATGCAAAGGCGACCGGGTCTACTGAGACGGGGAACTGCACCATGGAGCCGTAAGTCTGCTGGGGGTTGGCGAAGGTAACGGGAGGATTGGGCGTTTCACCCGGAGCGACAACGCACACCGTTTGGAATGGCGTGCTACAAGCATTGTTCGGGCCATTGTTGTCGTTACCGTTGTTGTAGATGTTTACCTCTGCGACGCCGAGGCCCGCGTCCGACATGCCAAAGCTGACATAGGGCATATCCTGCTCGCCGCTCTTGTTGGGGTTGGTGTCGCCATAACCGTTCGGGTAGTCGGATTTGGGATCGTGGCTGTAGAAGTTCGCCTGACCGACACCGGAGCTGGCGGAATCGTACCACAGCACGGCCTTCGTGTTAACGTGTGTGACGGCGCAATCCTGCGCCTTGCCGCCTTGGTAGTTGAACGGAGAAATCGGGACCCATTGCACCGGCGGGCCGCGCACAATCAGGGGCTCGGGCAGACCATAGCAGTCCATTGCCTGGCGCATATAGGGACCGATCAGCGAGGAGCCGCCGCCCCAGGCCGGTGTAGCCGTTTTGGCCGCGTTTGCTGCGCCCGGCAGCATTGCAACGGCCGAAACCGCGCACACGCCAGCCAGCAGAGCGTGTTTGAGTGTTAGCATCGAATTCGTCTCCCTGAATTGGTTGCAACTTTCCTCCGTGGCTGCAGTCGGACCGCTGCACGCCGTGTGTTCAGTCGGCATGCGTTCGATTTTCTCGGACGGCATCGCCCCGACACCCCGTTTGGAGGTCCTCACGCACGATGCGGAGGCAGCGAACCTTTATGAGGGCGGAATGGAGTCAGCAATATAGATGAGTAAGATTTCAAGAAAAGTTCATGTACAACGGCAATGCGAGAAACAACAACAAGTAGTCGACAAGCATAGTTTGTCGCCACCAACATTAGAACCGCTTAAGGCAATGCGCCGCGAGAAGCGCGAACGGACGCAACACTGACTGGGTTGGGTCGCTAGAGACCATAAATGTGCGAAGGTTTAATGACGGCCGGTACGCGTACGAATCACGCGGAGTGCATTCCCGCAGCGCTTCTTCTGATCGTTATGCGCGCAGGATCTGCGTAGCACCGTATCTGTCGGCAAATGACGAGTCTTGAACGCAAGGATGAATGGCTCCCCGAAAAGGGAGCCATTCATAGTTTTGAATTAGCCGCCGGTAATGCCTTGCGCGGAACAGGGTCCGGGTTGACCCGCCGTGTTGATGTTTATACCGATTCCCGCACTATTGTTGACGAAGGTTTCTTCGATCGCTGTGTACCAATACTTCGGGAGAGGCGACATGCCCGACACTGCCAAAATCCCTTTTTGGCCGTCCGTATTGATCGCCGCGGTGTCGCCGTACTTGAGCAAGCCAAGGATGGTCTTCGTCTTGTCGGCTGACTGGTAGCACGTGTAGCCGATAAAGTTGGCGGTTCCGACAAGCGGATAGCCTTTCTTGGCGGTCGGATTCGCAATAAACGCGGTCTTCGAGATCGGCTGCGACCAGTCTTGGGGATTGGTGCGGAGCCCGTTCTGAATGTTGCCTGAATCGTAGTGACCATTCGCATCGCTTTGTGGCGGCTGTAGCGATCCAAAAGAAGCGCGGGCCGACGCGGCGTTGGGCGCGATAAACTTTCCGGATGCATTCTTCAGGGTAGCGGTGTTCAAATTGTAAGAATTCTGGCCCGTCTCCAGGACGTATGGCAACACGTAGTCGGTGCTCAGGTAGGTTACACGCCCCAGTATGATCTTGTCCGGATTGCTGCCGCCAGGCGTTGCAGTGAAAGCGATGTACTTAGCTACGCCGTCCATGCCCGGAGCCAGCGTGAACTTGCCAAGTGTTTCGCCGCTGACTGGCGGATAGTTGGGGTTTTGCACGTTATAGGTCGGGCCCCGCAGGCCGGCTGGCAATGTGGAGGCGCCATCCGCGTACTGGTTGCCGCTGAGATTTTCGCAGACTTTCGCCAGATGGCGCGTAAAGATAGCCGTCGCGCCTGCGCTGTCCGAGCGGCCCACGATCTGCAACGGCACGCTCCACGCGCCCTCTGATGTGGGATCGGCCGGGTCTTTCAGCGACTGATTGCCGTTCAAGGCCTTGAGAGCGGGATCGTTCCAGTTGGTGATCTGGCCGTTGAAAATCTTGCAATAGGTCGGGGCATCGAGCCGCAGGCCACCGCTGTCGTCCTTACGAGTGTACTTGATGTGGAAATGATAGCTGGTGATGGTGCTGTCGGCGTTGAGCACCTTCTCATAAGTCGGGTCATACGCGATGGTGAGTGGGTCCACCGACATCGGAAATTGCACAACCTGACCATAATGTTCGTAAGGGCTGGGGTATTGTCCTTGCCCTACGTCTTGGCCGGGAGCTACTACGGTAACCGACTGGCTACCTTGTGTCTCGGTACCGCCATTGTCCCAGATTCCCACATCGGTGGGACCGAGGGGCGTTTCGGAGACTGCGAACTGGACCGATGGGAAGTATTGTGAATCGCCATGGTCCACATGGCCATAGAATGTCGGGTCGTGACTGAACTCAGCCAAAATTCCCGAACCGGAGGTCGCCGACACGTAGTAGATCGTGGCGTTATTGATGATGTGCTTGGTCGAGCAATCCTGAGATTTTTTGCCAGCCACGTAGTTGAACGGCGGTAGCTGTTTGAACTGTGGCGGCGTGCCCTTGATGATGAGCTCCGTAGGCAGAGCATAGCAGTCTAGGCGAATACGAAAGTCCGGCGCCGGAAGAGCGGCACCTCCAGCGAAAACGTCGCCGGAGGCGTAGGCGAGAGCGCCGGTCGAAGTCGCCACGGCGGTCAAGGCCAGCGCGGCTCCGCCCAGAAGTCGGTGTTTCAAGCTAAGCATTGAAAATTCCTCCATTCGAAATGGCGGCTCTCTGCCCCACCCCATTGGGAGGCTCTGAGATAGAAAGGTCACTTACACGGCCCCGCCACCATATATACCTTAATGTCTATCGAGTCAGTAGAGTATGAGTCAACAGCATTTGCCGCGGCGGACAGAGCATTTGGAAGTAAGAGTCTGTGTGCCGGCGAGGCCGCCGCCCACATCGTAGATTGTCGAGCGGGCTCGGCCCTCAAGGTATGTGCGCAGAAGAAGCGCGTGGGCGCGGCACCACCCGAGACACGGGGCGGGGCTACCGTGACTACATCACATCGAGCGGCAAATGCGCACAGTTATACGAAGCTTTGATGACACTTCGTGGGCGGAGAAATCATTCGGGCGCGGCGTTGGCGGCTTTTTGTTGGTCGAGATATGCGCGCAAGATTTGCGCTATGCGTTCAACGCCGGCGGGCGACATTGTCAGCCTCGCAACAATCTCGTTTATTGTGCGTACTCGTGAACCCGCCGGATTAAACGCATGTCGCGTCGTAGTCAGATAAAGCGAGACCTCGCCAGCGTCAGGCACAATCTGGACTCCCGATACATGGAAAGTGGGACCGTTGAACATGACGTGGGAACCTTGTTGTGGTCCGTCAGGATCGTTTTGCGACATATGCTTCCTTCGAGAAAATGAGGGACCTGGGGTCAAACTCTAACTTATAGCGGCCCAATGTGAAATTAATATGACATTCTCTATAGAATTACTATTGTATCTAGCCGCAAAATTGTTTACGTCGCCAGAACGGTGCCGCTGAGACGAGGCACCATGTGGGGCGATCTTGTTTTTGCGTCACGACCAAATGACCAACGCCGGAAGGCTTGTCATGGCAGCAGTTGCCATGACCCAGCTGCTTCGTACCTATGCATTGGCTGCTAACGAAACACAGCAAACTCGCAATATCGCCGCGGCGACACCAGGCCTTACGTTCGATATTCAGGCCTATGACGTGGACGGGAATACGGTGCTCGATCAGGAGACGATTGAGACCGCAGTGTATCCATTTCTCGGTCCACAACGGTCAAAAGACGACGTGAACGGCGCGCGCAATGCGCTGCAGAAGGCTTATCAAGCACGCGGGTACCAGACGGTTATCGTCGAAATCCCACCGCAAGACGCGCGCAGCGGTTTTATTCGCCTGCATGTGGCTGAGGCACCGGTCGGACGGTTCCGTGTCGTCGGTTCGAATTACTATTCGTTGAACCAGATCAAAAAACAGGTGCCTTCCATTCAGGAAGGCAAGGTGCCGAATATCACCGCGGCGCAGAAAGAAGTGACGGCACTCGATCAACCTGATCGGCGCATCGCGCCCTTGATCAAGCCAGGAAAGATTCCCGGCACGGTCGATGTCGATCTGCGGGTGAACGATACGCTGCCGTTACACGGCAGCCTGGAGGTCAATAACGACCACGCTCAAAACACAACTGCGGTCCGAACCACGGCCTCAGTCAGCTATGCAAATCTTTGGCAGCTGGGTCACACGCTCTCTTTGATTGGGTTGTTATCACCGAAGAAATTCGATGATACGCGGGTTTTTTCGGGATCGTACTTGGCGCCAATTTCTGGAACGCCATGGAGCATACTGGTCTCTGGCTACGACTCACACAGCAACGTCCCCTTGGGCGTCGCCGCGCTTGGGGGGACCGGCGTATTGGGTAACGGACATACAATAGGGGTACGCGGAATTCTCGCTTTGCCGCCAATCGGCGATGTCACTCAAACTTTGAATTTTGGAATCGACTATAAGCATGCGTTCGAGAAAAGCCCGTTCTCCAATCCTCATATTGACGTTGCTGCGATCGACTACTTTCCGTTGGTTGGGAGCTATACGCTTTCCGCGGATGACGGTATCGACAAGGTCAGTCTTAGCCTGACTCTGACCATGGGGTTGCGCGGCCCGAGCAGCAGCCAGGCCGCATTCTTCAATCGGCGGTTTCTAGCGCGTTCAAATTTCGTCCACGTCAATGTGGAAGGCGAAGCGACGCACGAGATGGGCGAACTGGGGCAAATCGGCCTCCGTTTTTCCGAACAACTCGCGGATGGCCCACTCGTATCTGGCGAACAGTTTGCGGCGGGAGGATTGACAACAGTTCGCGGCTATTTGCTGTCGGAAGCGATCGGCGATGACGGAGTGTTCTCTTCGCTTGAGATGCGCTCGCCTTCCTTTTCGTCGTCGGTGAATGACTTCGTGGGCGAGCCCCTGTTCGAGGAGTGGCGTGTTCACGGATTTGTCGATGGTGCAGTGATCTGGGTCCTTGACCCGCTTCCCGAGCAACAGAGCAGGTTCAAGATCGCGAGTGTCGGCCTGGGGACGCGGGTTCATGCCTTCTCGCATCTCACCAGCGATCTGAACGTGGCCTTCCCCCTGGTCGACGGCGCGGCAACAAGCGCGTGGCGGCCATACTTTCAGTTTAGCGTGAAATCGGAGCTCTGATATGGACAATCGGCAGCACGAGAAAAATTGGTTGCGAAAGTTCCGCAGTTGGAATGCCCTTTTTATCGTCGCCGTATGCATCGTGCCGACGGGGGCCTCAGCCTGGTGGCAGAACGACTGGTCGTTTCGGCGACAGATTACCATCGATGCCGGCCCCAAGGGAGGCAACATCGCGCAGCCCGCTGGACGCGTGCCGCTGCTCATCCGGTTGCACAGCGGAAATTTCCACTTTGGTGATGCACAGGATAACGGCAACGACCTGCGGTTCGTGGCCGCGGATGACAAGACGCCGCTCGCGTTCCACATCGAGAGTTTCGATCCGCTCCTTGGCGTCGCATTCGTCTGGGTGGACGTTCCGGAGTTTCCAGCCGGCGCCACCAAGGACATCTGGCTCTATTATGGCAACAAGAAAGCGACGCCGGCTGCCGATACCGCGGCGACATTCGATCCCAGTTACACCTTGATCTATCACTTCGACGAAGCGAGCGGCACGCCGCCAAAGGACAAGTCCGCCTACGCCAATAATGCACAATCCGCCCCGCCGTCTCTGGATGACGGCGCCATCATCGGCAAAGGCGCGCGCTTCACTGGGGCGGGCACAGGTGCGACGATCGCGATACCGGCAAGTACCCCGCTGGCTGTCAAGCCAGGCGGGCAGTTCACCTTCTCTGCGTGGGTAAAGGCTGATGCTCCGCAGCCAAATGTGGCGCTCTATGCGCGCCATGATGGCGACGGCGCGCTGATCGTCGGTCTCGACAACGCAATTCCATTCGTGCAGCTGGCAGGACAAACGCCGGCACGGATCAATGCCACTGCGCCTGTCGCGAAAGGTCAGTGGACGCATCTGGCCATCACAGCGGATGGCAAAACCGTCTTGCTGTACGTCAACGGCCGCCGGGCCGCGACAGCAGCGGCACAACTGCCGCCGCTGAATACCGCGGCAACGCTGGGGGGAGACGCGCAAAACGCGGCCGGGCTGTTCATCGGCGAAATGGATGAGGTGCGGCTGTCGCGCATTGCGCGCGCGTCTTCACTGATTGCCGCCGATGCGCAGGCGCAAGGGCCGACCGCCAAGCTGGTCCGCTTCGGAACCGACGAGAAGCAATCCGGATTCGGCTTCGGCTACTTCGGAATCATCATCAAATCCGTGACCGTCGATGCCTGGGTTGTCATCACGATCCTCGGCCTCATGGCTATGACATCCTGGTTCGTGATGTGGACGAAGGCCACCTATATCGGGTCCGTCGACAAGGCGAATGACCGCTTCGTCGATTTTTATCGAAAAATGGGCGGCGATCCATTCGCCATAGAGGAGGAAGTCGAACAGCAGGAGGGCGCACGAAAACGCATCGTCCGGTCATCCATCTACCGCGTCTTTCACGCTGGCGCGGATGAAATCCGCAGGAGAGGCAACAGGAATGGCATGCTCGTGCTCAATGCCGAGGCGATTGAAGTCATTCGGGCGCTGATGGACGCCACACTGGTGCGGGAAAACCAGCGGCTGGCGCGCAGCATGGTGCTCCTGACAATCTCGATTTCCGGCGGGCCATTTCTGGGACTGCTAGGAACGGTCGTCGGCGTGATGATTACATTTGCCGCCATCGCCGCCAGCGGCGATGTCAACATCAACGCGATTGCACCAGGCATTTCCGCCGCGCTGTTGGCAACCGTAGCCGGATTGGGCGTCGCGATTCCGGCATTGTTCGGCTACAATTACCTTCTCACCCGCAGCAAGAACATCACCGCGAACATGCAGGTGTTCGTCGATGAGTTCGTCACCCGCATCTCCGAAATTTACCACGAGCGCGCCTACGCGCGGGCTGCGGAGTAGGAGGACCGGATGCGCGCGCAGGAAGAGGACAAGGTTTACGACGACATCAACATCACACCGATGCTGGATCTGGCGTACGTTCTGCTTGTCATCTTCATTATCATGACCACCGCATCCGTGCAGGGAATCAAGGTCGACCTGCCGAAGGCCAGCGCGGTGGTGAGCCTGTCGAAGCCGCAGACTCAGGTGATCACGGTCGCCAACAACGGCAACATCTATCTCAACGCATATCCCGTCTCGATCGGGGATTTGGAGAATCGGCTCAAGACGCAAAAGGCCCTGACGCCGGAATTTCCCATCGTGCTGAAGGGAGATGCCCAAGTCCAGTACCAGAAAGTGATGGAGGTCCTCGATCTCTTGCGACGGCTCGAGCTCAGTCAGGTCGGTCTGGTTACCGGCAAGGCGCAATCGGGATAGGGCGCATGCGGGACGAATACGACGACGAAAGCGGCGGCGTCAGGCGATATGTGCGCATCGCCGTACCTGCGTTCGTATTCGCGCTGATCGCCGGCGGGATTTGGTATTTGCTGCACGATCCTTCGGCCACACGCAGAGAAGCGCCGCCGCTGCCGACCCTGCAAGCCTTTCTACCGCCGCCACCGCCACCTCCACCGAAACCGAAAGAAAAACCGCCCGAGCCGGAAAAGAAGGTCGAGGAAGTTCGGAAGGCAGCACCCACACCGAAGCAGGTCGACGCGCCAAAGCCGCTTACGATGAGTGGGCCGGCGCAAGCCGGCAACGATGCGTATGGCATCGGGCAAGGCGAAGGCGGCGGGGATGTTGCCGGAGGGTCCGGCGTCGGTTCTGAAAGCTACGGCCGCTATCTCACATCGGTGGTGCAGAACGCGGTGCAGCAGGACGAACGCGTCAATCGCCTCGCATTCAGTGTGCAGGTAATCGCATGGGTCGATGCCAGCCGGCGGCTCCATCTGCGACTGGTGCAGTCAAGCGGCGATCCCAAAGTGGATGGCGCGTTGGTGACTCTCGCGGACGGTCTGCCGGCGGTCGACGAAGAGCCGCCGGGATCTGGCGAGTTTCGATTGGCTATCCGCAGCAGAAGACCGACCTAAGAGGTGCGCGAGGGTGTTGAAGGGGATTGATGATGTTGAATAAATGGAATTTCACATCGCTGAAGCTGGCGAGTTGCCTGGCAATGTCCGTTGCCGTGGCGGCGCCTGCAGAAGCGCAAACAGCTGCTCAACCCTCATCGAACGCCACCATCAATTTGATTCGCCTGCTGGTGAAGCAGGGCGTCATCTCCCAGAAGAATGCGGACGCGCTTCTCAAGGAAGCGGAAGCGGAAGCGGCCCAGGCGCGCACGGAGCAGACAGCTTCTGCCGCGCCGGCCGGTCAACCTGGAGCCGACGGCGTTCCGCCCCCGCCGCCGGGCGTGGTTCGCGTGCCGTATGTTCCAGAAATCGTGAAAAAGCAGATCCGCGACGAAGTGAAAAAGGAAGTTCTGGCCCAGGCGCGTGCCGAGAATTGGGCGCAGCCGGAAGCCGTGCCGGCCTGGACCAAGCGCGTACGTGTCCACGGCGATTTTCGCCTGCGCGATGAAGGCGACATCTACGCGAAGACCAATGCCGACGACATTATCGACTATGCCGCGTTCAACGCGAACGGCCCGACCGATATCAATAGCAATACGGCTATTGCCGTGCCGTTTCTGAACACCCGGCAAAATCGATACGACAGGCTCAGCGTGCGCGCGCGCCTGGGTTTCGACGCCGATATCTCCGATGACGTGAAGGTCGGCATTCGTCTGGCGTCGGGCAACGACAATGGACCGGTTTCCACCACGCAGCTATTGGGCGGCGGCTTCGGAAAGAAGGACATCTGGCTCGACCAGGCCTATGTGATGGTTCGACCGCTGAAGTATTTGAATCTAACCGGCGGACGCATGCCCAATCCGTTTTTCAGCACGGATCTTATGTGGGACCCAGACCTCAATTTCGACGGCGTGGCCGCCACCATGGAGACAAAAAAGCCGGGAGGACAGGGCTTCGGCATTTTCAGCGCCGGTGGCTGGTTCCCCATCGGCTATATCGGCGCCAACTACCCGAGCAATTGCGGCCCGCTCGTCGAAGTCACCTGCGGAAAATCCCCGGAGTACCAGAAATGGTTGCTGGGCGGACAAATGGGCGTGGATTGGCGCGACGGAAATTTCGATTGGCGCTTCGGCGTCGCGGCGTATGATTTTCACAACCTCCAGGGCCAATTGTCATCGCCGTGTTTTCTCTATCTCGGATTCAAGGAGTGTTCGACGGACCAAACCCGGCCCGCCTTCATGCAGAAGGGCAATACCGTCTTCCTAATTCGCCAGATTGTTCCGAATCCGGACAATCCGAATGGTACGCCGGAGCCCCAGTTCGTAGGCCTATCATTCGAGTACGATGTGGTGGAGGCAAATCAGCGGCTGTCGTATCAGTTCGATGACTCGAAATTCATAAATCTGGATTTCGACTATGTCCGGAATCTTTCCTACGATACGAAGTTCGCTTGCCGCTACGCCCCGCTGGGCTTGCCGCTGACAAATGTTGTGCCGGGCGCCGGCGGCTATATCGATCCCTGCGATCCACCGATAGGCGGCGACTTCTCCAAGGCCAAGATCCAGAGTGGTCCGAACGGCTACTACGCGAATATCACAGTCGGCAACCCGGCACCGCGCGAGGCTGGCGACTGGAATGTTTCGCTCGGATACAAATACCTCCAACCCGATGCGGTGCC
The DNA here is from genome assembly GCA_019241645.1 of Alphaproteobacteria bacterium. Lineage (GTDB taxonomy): Bacteria > Pseudomonadota > Alphaproteobacteria > Micropepsales > Micropepsaceae > Rhizomicrobium. The sequence goes on along the minus strand of JAFAWQ010000016.1, from coordinate 64,991 downwards.
GGATGCTTTCACCGACAGCGAATTCCACCTCGGCGGAACAAACGCCAGAGGCTTCATCGTCGGCGGCTCGGTGGCGGTCTTCGACAAGACCTGGCTTACCGCGCGATGGCTGAGCGCTAACGAGGTGTACGGACCGCCTCTCGCCATCGATGTGGTGCAGCTCGACCTCAATGCGGAATTTTAAGATGAAGCGTTCGTTTGCCACGCTAGCTCTTCTGTGGATAACCGGAACGGCGGCCGCCAACGCCCAGTCTCTGGAAGACCGGTTGCGCGATCAGTTACGCCAAACGACTGAACAGCTGCGGCAGGTTCAGGAGGGCCAAGCGAGTCTGCAAGCGCGGGTGACGTCGGCCGAGGGTGAGCGGGACAGCCTGAAAAAACAGGTCCAGGCGCTACAGGCGCAAACATCCCGCCCGCGCGCAGCCGCCAGCGATGCTGAATTGGCTGCGCTTCGTCAGCAGGTTGCGGTGGATCGTTCCGCGCTTTCGCAGGCCTCGACCGATGTTCAGGCGGCACAAGGCGAACGCGTTCGCCTTCAAACACTTGTCTCAAATCAGGCGACAATGCTGGCGGTGTGCCGGCAGAAGAACGAGCAGTTGCTCAAGGTCAGTTACGAGATCCTCGACAAGTTCGAGCATGTGGACATGTGGGACACGATGAACCTCGCCGAACCTTTCGTGCAGGACACGCGAGTCAATCTCGAGAAGATTGCGCAGGATTACGGGGACAGAATTTACGACGGAAAGTTCGATCCGCGCGCCGTCAAGTTGCGCACTCCGCAATCGAATCCGGCTGCGGTAGCGTCGCCGTCTGCGCGACCGGCGCGGCAACCTGCGCCTGCAGTTCCGCAGCCAGCAACACCGTCGACAGCGCCATTGTCGACGACATTGCCGACACAGACAGCACCAACACCGGACAAGCAAGCCGCTTCCGGCCAGCCTTGAAGGACACGCCATGGGGAATTCGCAACGCCATCGGACCGACGCTCGTATCCGCCGCCATCTCTTGAAAGGTGCGAGCGTGTTGGCTCTGGCAGCCGGGATGAGCGTGCAGGTGTCGCAGGCAGGAAGCAATTCGCAGCTTGCGGTTCTTCGAGGCGTCAATAACATCGCCAGGACCGTCATCGCGCAACGCGCCCCTTTGCCTGCGCAGGGCGGCGGAACCATCGGCCAGAACGCCAAGACGGCGGCCGGAATGGCCTCGGCGCGGTTACGCGCGCTGCAATATGGCGCCCGAGTTTCGACAGCCGTCGACATGGCGGATCAAGCTCAGGAAGCGGCGCGGGAAGCCGCAGCTGCGCTTCAAACCAATGTTCCGGATGGACTTGGGGAAGGTGGGCTGGATCCCGTTGACGATCCTGTTTCGGCGGCGAACGACACAACCGGCGTGCATACTTGGGATGGAGCCGATCAGCCGACACAAACCAAGACGGGGGACGGCGTGGATGTCACCATTCACCAGACGCAGGCCCGGGCCATTTTGTCTTGGGAAACTTTCAATGTCGGTAAGAACACGACGCTGACGTTTGACCAGTCCCAGAACGGACAGGCGCAGCCGGGCTGGGTGGCGCTGAATCGCGTTGTTGGGCAGCTGGATCCAAACACCGGATTGCGCAACCCGAATGACGTGCCGGCGCCGAGCCAGATACTGGGCACGATCAAGGCTCCCGGTACCGTCCTCATCATAAATCAGAACGGCATAGTCTTTGGCGGCAAGTCGCAGATCAATGTCGAATCGCTGATAGCTACCTCTCTTGAAATCGGGCGATCTTACGATCCTACCGGAAAACTCCCCCTCAATATCAAGGACCGCAATCTGGAATTTCAGGCGTTCGGGCTGCTTGGCTTCGCCGAACAGGCCTCAGATCAAGACCAAGCGACCGCATACACGTTCTCGTCGCAGCAATATCTCGATCCGGGAACCGGCCAACTCGTGACCGACCCGCTGCTCGAAGGTATGATCAATGTAAACGCCGGTGCCCAAATCGCCACCGAAGAGGGCGGTTTCATATTCATGGGGGCGCCTAAGATCGTCAATTCAGGCACGCTGTATTCGCCCCTTGGCGAGGTGGCGCTACAGGCGGGCCGCGACATCCGTCTCATTGGGTCCACCGGGGCATCCGGGAGCGATAACCCGGACGTGCGTGGCTTCGTCGCGCAGACTGTGGACAGCACGCCGGGCGAGTACGTTATCAACTCTCCAAACGCGATCATTGATGTGCCGCAAGGCTACCTCTCGTTGGGTACGACGCAGTTCGGCGCCATTATTCAGGATGGATTGCTGGAGAGCACTACCAGCGTTTCACGAAACGGATTCATTCAGCTCACCGGCGGCGACATCCAGATCGGCACCGGAAGCACCATGGCAATTACGCCTGAGGATGGCGGAACGATCCCGCAGGATCCGGTATCGCTGGAAGATTTCAAACTGTCCCGGATTAGCATTGGGTCAGACAGCTCGCGCATCGAAATTCAGCAGAATGCGATGCTGTTCGCGCCGGCCGCGAATATGGATATCGGCTCGGCGTCGGGGGCAAGCTCGACCGACGACTCAAGTTCGCAGGGCAAATCGCGCGTTTTCATCGATAACGGCGCGATCATCGATGTCGCAGGGCTGACGGATGTCATTATCCCCGCCTTTCGCAACAGCATTCGTATCAGCCCCGTCAAAGGCAACGAACTCGCCAACGATCCAAACTACCGCAACAGCTGGCTTAATGGCGCCACCGTTTTCGTGGACCCGCGGCTCTCGGGCGTGCGGGCCGACGGAACAGCATGGATCGGCTCGCCATTGATCGATGCGGCAAGCTATGCCCAACAGGTCGGGATCAGCGTCAAGGAGCTGATGACGAAAGGCGGCAACGTGACGCTCGGCGTTCGTTCGCACGCTGCAGGGTCAGACGCGAAAAACGCACCGGATATTATCGTCAAGAGTGGCGCTACGATCGACATTTCGGGCGGATGGGTGCAGTTCGAAGCGGGCTTCGTGCAAACGACGCAGCTCATCACCGCAAGCGGGCAAATTGTCGATATTTCGGTTGCTGATCCCAATGGCGATTATGTCGGGATCTACACGGGGTACACGCTCGACCAGCCACGTTGGGGGATGAGTCAGAGCTGGGCCAGTCCTCTTCTCCTCGGCGCTCGCTACGAAACGGGGTATTCTGAAGGACATGACGCTGGCTCACTGACTCTCAAGGGCTCGTCTATCGTGCTCGATGGTTCGGTTTACGGGGAGGCCTTTGCCGGCCAACGGCAAATCGCGGATGCGCGGATTGGCACCGGAACTTCTTCCATTTTTGGGGACAACCGCGCACTGCAGGGCGCGCCGTCGCAATTGCCATCCGGTGGCCTGCTGTTCGTGCAGGCCCTCGCGGAGAATCAAGGTAGTACGGTAAATCTGACTGGCGGCGGCGATATCTCGATCGTTGGCGAAGCGAATTATCATCCGGTGAGTTCCGATCTGGCGTTCGGCCAATCGGTCTACGTTGACGAATTCGGCAACCTGGTTACGCCGCAGCGAGACGAGGCCTCGTATCTCCCGCTGGACCGGCAGCAGACAATTAGTCTTTCAAGCGATGCCTTGTCTGGCATGGGGTTGAGCGAGGTCTCCCTGCAAACCAGTGGAAAGATCCACGTCGAGTCTGATGCCACGCTGAACCTCTCGCCGGGCGGTGTTTTCAACGGGCTGGCGGGCCGCACAATAACGATCGATGGCAACATCACGGTGCCGTCCGGAACTATCCGCCTACAGACGATCAATGCGGGCGTCGGTTCGGTCTTCATGCCCGATGACCAGCCGCAACTGGGATCTTACGACATCGTCGTAAACGGAACCCTTTCCACCCGCGGGCTATGGATCAACAATTTCGGCGCCGATGCCGATCATATGTCTGGAGACGTATATACTGACGGCGGCTCGATCACCTTGATCGCCGCGCCGCGGCAGTTGCTGGGACAGGATCGTGCCAATACCGGCGATCCAGACGCGCCGAAGGAAAATGTCGATATCAGCGGAAGTATATTGCTCAACCAGGGATCGCTGATCGACGTTTCAGGCGGCGGTTACGTTCGCCCGATCGGAACGTTCGATCTTTCGGCGCGTGGCGGCGACCTAAGTCTCATTGAAGAAACCACGTATTTTCAGCTGGCGGACGATCCCAACTACAGTCCCGGCACATTACCCGGATTCCGCGTTAACGGGATCGATTTTCAAGGCAACGATATTGTCGCGGTCAACCCGTCGCAGATCAACGCGCGGGTTTCGCTGGACGGAACGATCTTGGCCGCAGGTTTTGCCGGCGGCGGAACGTTCAATCTTGTCACGCCGCAAATCGCTTTCGGCGACGGGCAGGCAGAGGTCGGAACAGAGCTGCCGCTCGACTTTTTCTCGCGTTCCGGATTTTCGAATTACAACATCACCTCCTACAAGACCGATCTTCAGCAGAACACATTCACGAATGGGCTTGAGGGTTACAACGCTTTGCTCGCGACCCAGACTCTCACGATCGGGTCGGGCCAGACGCTTTTGCTTTCAGAGTCCCTGTTCTCGCCGGTCCTGGACTCCGGTCAAATACAAAGTCTCCGCGGTCTTGGAACAGGCGGCGACCTCTATTCGGTGATGACGCCTGCTATTCCTACGGACGCGTGGGATGCGCACCCGATCAATCTCTCGCTCGGTGGCCTTATCGAACTCGATGTCGCACAGGGCGGCTCGATCATCGGGGAAGCTGGCGCGACGCTGGCTGTCAGCAAGCTGTACAACGCCGGCCTCATTCACATACCGGGCGGCGCGATCATCCAGTCCGAGGTGCTGCCGTCGCTATACAATGATCCGGCGACAACACTGGCCATTCGTAGTTTGTCCGATGCCTTCACCGTGAATGCGGACGGCACGATCGATGAAGGTGCTCCCAACGCGCTAGGCATACTCGGCAGCGATGGCAACCCGCTGACCAACGCCCAACTCGCGGCAACTTACAGCTTCTATTTCCTGGGCGCTAAGCTTGGCGCGACCGATGGCATTGTGCTCGCCGCCGGCAGCACGACCGACCTTTCCGGGACCAGCATTCTAGATCCGCGCGCCACCGCATTTACGCAAGACGCTGGCCATATTCGCACTGGACGCATTATTTCCGGCGGCATCATCGAAACAAGAACCGCCAAACTCACAGACGACGCGCTGTTTACGACGGCGCTCGGTACTTCCGTTTACAACTCCACTAATCCTGTGGGCCAGATTGGCGTCGATTATTTGACCGCCGATCCCGGCGCAGTCATCGACATCAGCGGCACTGCCGATGTTTTTGAATTGCCTAGTTATAGTGGCCGGCTCACGCCAACGGAGGTGTGGAGCGATGGTGGGACGATCGCGATGGGCAACGGCGGCACGCTGACGGGCGCCACCATCCATGCCGAAGGCGGCGGCGCGCACGGCATGGGCGGAACGCTCATCACACTCGATCCGACGCTTTCCCAAAACGACCCGGAACAGCCCACGCGAGATGCAATTTCGGCCGAGCTCATTGAAAAGGCTGGCTTTGATACACTTGTCGCGGAAGGATCGCTCTCTTCGGTGGGAGACGTCACGCTGAAGCTTGGACGCGGCTTTTTCCTCGTCTCTCGGCCGTATGATGGCTTGCTCGATCTGAACAATACGCAGCAGCGGGACGAACTCGCGCCGGTGATTTCAGCGGGGGGATATCTGGAAATCGATGCCCCTTACATCCGCTTTGACAGTGTGCTGCAGAATGTTTCCACGCCGTATCAGGGCGACCTCGGCGGCAATACGGTTGTCTTTAAGGCCGACGAGATCGATATCAGCGGTGCCGTTCTGTTCGATCAGTCCATAGCCGAAGTCCAACTCAATGCAACCGGCGACATCCGTCTGAGCGGTGTGCGGCCCTGGCAGCAGATATTCGACCTCAATCCGCAGTCTGTTCAGAATTCGCTGGTCGGCCAGCTGGCGGTCAACGGAAACCTCGAGATCACAGCGGGACAAGTCTATCCCACGACGGGCTCCAAATTTTACGTCACCTCTTCCAACGCCGACGGAACAATCACCTTCGAAAGGTCCGGCACGGAAACGCCGCCCGTGCCTTATTCGGCCGGCGGCAATCTGACGATCCAGGCTGCCAATATCGTGCAGGGGGGCGTCATTCGCGTGCCGATTGGAACGCTGACGCTGGGCGGCGACGATCCGTTCACCATCACCACAGATGGGATCGCCACCCAGTTCGCACCGGCAACCGAGTCGACGGTCGCGACAGAGGGAAGCATAACGTCCGTTTCGGCCGAAGGTCTCGTCATCCCCTACGGGATCACCACTGACCAGCTCGAATGGTTCTTCGGTCCCACGGGCAGCGACGAACTGAAAGCTCCTCCGGCCGCCACGCTGAATATCGGCGGCACGGACGTGTCGCTGGAAAGCGGTGCGACAGTCGATGTGAGCGGCGGCGGCGATCTCTTTGCCTATGAATTCATCTCGGGCATCGGCGGATCCAAGGATGTGCTCGACCGCTTCAGCACCGACCCTTATACAAGTCTCAACGGCTACCAATATCCGGACGGCCGGCAGGTCTATGCGATCGTGCCGGGGCTTTCGAATTCGATCGTCGCGGCTTACGACCCCATCTACTCCGCGCAGTATGGCGATCTGTACTCCCCACAAAACGCCGGACAGCAAGTCTATCTGCAGGGCATACCAGGGCTCGCGCCTGGCTGGTACACATTGCTTCCCGCCAAATATGCCATGCTGCCTGGCGGCATGCGTATCGTGGAGAATACGCGCGCGGTCAATCTATCGATGGGCCGTCCCGGACGCCTGCGTGACGGCAGTTATGTCGTGTCCGGCTATTATGGAACGGCGGGAACTGACAGCTACCAATCCACGCTAACGTCCTTCACCGTGCAAAGCCAAAATATTTTCCGCAAATACTCAAATATTGCGCTGACGTCGGCCAACCTGAAATTTGCGCAGGATGCGGCTCATAACGGCCAGCTGCCGCCACGTTTGCCCGTCGACGCGGGACGCCTCGTGCTCGCGCCAGCCCGCACTTTGGAAGTGGAGACAGAGCTGGAGGCCACTCCCGGAGAAGGCGGCCGCGGATCCCAGGTAGACGTCAGCGGCACAGATTTCGATATCGTTTCGGCTCTGCCGGATGTTCTGCAGGACGGCACCATCTATCTAACAGCAGACAGTCTCACCAATCTCAATGCGTCGAGCTTGTTGATCGGTGGTGTCCGCACCGACAATTCCGACGGCACTACCAGTCTGGATATCACGGCTGAAACCATTCTCGTCAACAATGATGCCTCCCATCCGCTCACCGGCCCGGAGGTCATTTTGGCGGTGGACGGGTCGGGCTCATCAATCACGCTGGAGAACGGCGCCACAATAATTGCATCCGGAAAAGTCGACGATCCGAGAAGTGGCGATTATCTCATCGACGGTTCCGGCGACATGTCAGGGCAAGGCGCGGTACTTCGCGTCTCCACCGGTCCGCAGCGCCTGGTAACGCGAACAAATATCGACGAGGATGCCTCAGTCGGCAGGCTCGATGTCGGGAGGGCCGATCTGGAAGGAATTTCGTTGCTCCTGGAATCGAGCGGCGATCTGACCGCCTCGCCGGACGCCACGATCAAGGCCGAACAACTGGCTCTTGGGGCCAGCAAAGTAACGTTCACCTCGAATGGCGACGGCCTTTCCGGCCTTGTGATCACGCCTGAACTGCAGGCGCTGTTTGGACAAGCGAACGCGCTGACCATTCGTACTCCGGGCAGCATCGATTTTTCGTCTGGGACCTACCATTTCAACAATCTCACACTTGATACGCCAGGGCTCGAACTCATCGACGGGAATTCAGTCGTCCTGGACGCCGATACCTTGACTCTGGCAAACCATGAAGAAGCCGGTGCCGCTTGCGATTCCGAGGGAGCGGCTGATTGCGGGGGCGGCGCGCTAACCATCCATGCGAGCGAAATCGATTTCGGCAGCGGCACGGTGCGCACCTATGGATTTGGAGGCTCTGTAACGCTTGCGGGGACCAGCGGGATATTCGCGCAAGGCAAGAAGTCCGTCTTCGATGTCGGCCCAGCGACCCTGAATTTGCAGACGCCATTTCTTGCGGACCGCGCTTTGGCACCTGTACCAGGACAGCCGATGTTGATCCCCGATCTGACGCTCACAACGACGGGGGATGTTTTCATCACCAATCCGACGAACGGAAAGCCTGGCGATATCGATGGCGCGCCCGGTTCTTCGATTTCGATCAATGGGGACTCGGTCTCCATCAGCGGGACCACGATACGGGCCACCGCTGGATTGCTACACATCACGGCTGACGACGACATCACCGTGGGCGACGGAGCCAAGCTGGAAACTCCCGGCTATTCGCACAATTTCGGCGACGCTGCGGATCCCTACATTGTGTCCGCCCCCGGGGGGCTGCTGCAGCTTACGGCAGTGAACGGCGACATCGATCTCCAGGCGGGGTCGCTCCTGTCGGTGGGCGGCGGTCGGGGCTCGGCGGGCACACTTGAACTGCAGGCAGCCCAGGGCGGCGTGACATTCGACGGCATGCTGGATGCTAGCGCGCCGGATAAAGGCGGTTCCTTTATCCTGGACGAGAATGACGCCTTCGATCTTTCGACGCTTGGCGGAATTATCGGCACCGAGTTCAACGGCATGATTGCTATCCGGACCGCCACCGGCGATCTCGTGCTGGCAAATGGACAAACGTTGAAGGCGCACAACGTCGTTCTCACCGCGGACGGCGGCCTTGTTGATATTGCAGGGACGATTGATGCCTCTGGTGCAACCGGCGGCATCATCAATCTCTTCGGTCTGGATGGCGTTACCCTGGAATCGGAATCGTTGCTCGACGCGCATGCCACGGGTTACGGCATCTATTCAACGCGACAGGCGCGCGGTGGCGATGTCTTCGTTGGCACCGATGGAGATGGCGCCATCAGAGTCGAGAATGGCGCGGCAATCGATGTTTCAGCGAGAAATACCCGCGACCGTCTGGTCCCCGTCTTCCGTAACGGTACGGTCTATTACATTTATGTGCCTGGTGACTTCGGCGGCACGGTGCATTTCCGTTCGTCCGTGATCGAACAGGAAGACGGCGACACGGTGAACGTTTTCTACGACGGCACGATCAAGGGCGCCACGAATATCACGCTGGAAGGCTTCAAGAAGTTCGATCTGGAGCAAATCGCCGCGGATCCGAATTTCGTCGGCGTGACGATCGACGAGAACGGCAGGGTGGTGCTGGATGTCGGTGCTAAGGGCAGCGATGGGCAGATCAACTGGCTGGCGGATTACGGCGACGGTACGCTTGTGCAATTCGTGCAGGATTTCGATATTTCGGCGGCGAATGGCCAGCTGGGCTCGTTGATTGATTCAGGCGTCTTCCACGAAGCGCCAGGAATGGAACTCGACTACTCCGGCGACATCGTTCTGTCGTCCAATTGGAACCTCGGTGCCGGTATCGTCAATGTCGCCGCGGCGGTTCGTGCGGGGCTCATGGCCGAACTGCCGACCGTCGATGGAAAATACTACGTTCTCCCGGGTAAGGAAGGAGAGGTGTTCCGGCGGTTCACAACCCTCATCTATCGCACTGATGGCTCGGTCTATGGCGAGCCAGGCATACTGACAATCCGTGCCGGCGGAACACTCGACATCAAGGGCAGCATCACGGACGGCTTCTTCCAATTCCATGACCAAAACGATCCCGACTATCTGAACATGGCGCTGGGAGGCGGGGACAAGATTTACTCCGCCTTCATACGGACTGGCTGCTTCGGAAGTTGTGCCGGAATACTTCAGTGGCAGATGATGGCTGCGCCACCCGGCTCTTACGTCTCGATTGCGTTTCCGGGCTCGGGCTCTCTTAGCAGTATTCTTTTCAATCCGGCGCCCTATAGCGCGGAAGCCAATTCCCCAGCCGCGCTTGGCTCCCTGGATGGCAACACAGGCGATCCGCTGGGAAGCGCGCAGTTGTTCCCATTGCTGACCAGATGGAACGGTGATGCGGTGCCGGTCGAATCTTGGTCGTACCGCCTAGTTGGAGGGGCGGATCTCGCAAGCGTCGATCCCTTGCGTGTAATCCCAGGCGCAGACGGAAATCTCATTATCGAAGGCGAGAAGAAATACACTTACTTCGCCACCAAGGACGGGGCGACTTCGGCCTTTGGGGACACCCTACTTTTAGGCCTGTCTACGGAAAGCGGCATACAATTGCTGTCTGCGGACGATTGGTACAATGCCTTCGTTGCTGCCAATCCGGGGCTCGATGCCAATTCCTACACGTTCATCAACCTCGGCCTCGCTCCAAAGGACGTGCAGAACTTTCTCATAAATCTCGCCAATGATTTTTTTGCGCAATACCCTGATCAGTTTCAAATCTTTCAATCGAAAGGCGCATTTGGAATTTCAACTTCGCTCAATCTTGCCGCCAAGTTCATGGCGCAAGCCGTGGCGCCGGACTTCTCGCAATTCAAGGGTGAATACAAGCCCCCGAAACCGCCGGTTATCACGAAGCCAACGACAGCTTATGTCAGAACTCTGGTGCGCACCGGGACAGGAAATATCGACCTTGCGGCTGCCGGCAATATTGATTTGACGAACGGCCCCGTCGTCAAGCGCGATCAGAACGGAAACGGCAATTGCAAGGGAGGCGATCAATGCCTGCAGGTTGGCGGCACAGCTGTTTACACAGCCGGGCATCTCGTCGATCCCAGCAAGCAAATCATCACCGATGCATTGAGCGGACTTACTGTTGCGCTCGATCCAGGCGGCTTCGTTCCTACCAATGATTTTATTTGGGATCCGATGCTCAATGGATATCAATACGGGGCCGGCGGTGCGCCCGATAGCCCGGGTGTAGGCTATAGCGGCATCCTGATTGCAAACCCGGTTTACCTCACCGATGGCGGCGATATCTCAATGCAGGCGGGGGCCGACATTCTCGGTCGCCGTGATGTTTGGACGTCCGGGCTGATTGGACGGTACTACAACGCTACGAACGGATTCGGATACACTTGGATCGGGCAAGGCGACCAGCCTTGGCGAACCGGGCGGACTGGCACGGCGCCCAATCTCCGAATCAATCCTCAACTGTTCACCGAAGGTGTGGGGGCACTTGGTGGCGGCAACATCCGCATTCGCGCCGGCCGCGATATTTCGGACCTTTCAATCGTGGACGATACGACAGTCACAACCGCTTCGGCTGCCTTCAACTCGAAGCCCGGTTCATCGCTGGCGCTTGTGACGTTCGGTGGCGGTGATGTCGACGTGGAAGCCGGCCGCGACCTCTTGGGTGGGCGGCTGGATGTAGGGTCTGGGTTCGCCAATATCGTCATTGGCGGCAACGTCCAAAGTGCCGGCGACATTCAGACGAGCTTCGAAAGCGATATTACCCAGGCGAATGGACTTCGCATCCGTCTCACGGACGGCAACATCGGTTTGTGGGCGCGCGGCGACCTGCAGATTCAGGGCATCACCGCATTGGGTGTTACTGGAGCAACCAACGATTCAACCCAAAACCTCGACGAGCATGGCTTCTATTCGACGAGCGCTGGCGTCTCTCTGATCGCCGACGGCAATGTGACGATCGACAACAAAGGCGCGGACGTCCTCACTGAGAAGGACAGCTTTACCCACGACAACGCCACAGCTGTCTATCCCGGCTCGCTCACCGCGGTTTCCTTGACTGGCGACCTCGTTCTAGCCACCGGCGGTACTGGCGTGGCTACCAGTATCTTGCTCTACCCCAGCCCAAGTGGCAACCTTCAGTTGGCGGCAGCCAACAATATCGCTCCGACCGTCATCGCAATGTCGGATGCGGATCCGGGACTGTTGCCCGGCTTTTTTTCTACCTTCGAAGCAGGTCTTAGTGGCCTCGTTTTCGGTTTCCCCGGCATATTGCCGGACATGAGCGCCATCGAGCGGCGGGATCTGCACAACCGCCGGGCGACGCACCTCGGCGACGCCGTTCCCAATCGCATTTATGCCGGTAGCGACATTCTCGACATGATTATTTCGGTTCCCAAGCAAACGCGCATCGGCGCCGGGCGCGATATTGTCAACATGATGTTCTTTGGACAGAACCTTTCGGGCGGCGACATTACGCGGATCGCGGCAGGGCGCGACATTACCGCGACAACAAAGCTCGTTCAGCCGGTCATCGAAGATAATCCTCTGGTGTTCGGGAACCCAGAGGCTGCGGTGCAAGGCAATACCTTTGTCATCGCAGGGCCGGGATCATTCTTCTTGGAAGCGGGACGCGACATGGGCCCGTTCCTCAATTCCGCAGTGACGGACGGGTTTGAGCTGCTGGTTAATGGCGAAACCGGCAGCACGGGAAAATTGGTTTTCGCCGGCGGCGTGCTTTCCGTCGGCAATGACTGGAATCCCTGGTTGCCCGCTGGCGGTGCCAGCTTGTTTGTCGAGTTCGGCGTTGGAAAGGGCCAAAATTTCGATGGGTTCCGCGACTACTATCTCGATCCCGCGAACTTGCCCAATCTGGACGGCGACCTGTTCGCGCAGGTGACCGATGCGAACGGCAACCTGGTGCCGGACCGCAATCGTCCGATCTATGGGCCAATTCTAATAGAGTGGATGCAGGCGCACGCCGCAGCCAAACTCAGAGAGGCCTACGGCACGACCGATGTGGACTTCCAGCAAGCATATGACGTCTTCACAACGCTTCCTGAACTGGAGCAGCGTGTATTCATTCTCGGAAATGTCTACTTCAACGAGCTGAAGCAGACGTCTATTCCGGATGGCCCATCGTATAAACAGTACACCCGGGGCTATAGGGCCGTGAATACGCTGTTCCCGTCATCTTATGGCTACACGGAGAACGATCTCACGGGTGGCGGAAATGGATCAAACCAGCCGGTGGAGACAGGCAACCTGGACTTGAGGCTGGCGACAATTCAAACCGATCACGGCGGCAACATCTATCTCGTGGGGCCGGGCGGCCGCGTGCTTGCGGGCTCGACTGTACGGACAGCCGATCAGGCAGCGCGCCGTACCTATGATGGCGGACGGTTGTTCGCAGGCGCTCCGTTTGACGCACTCTATCCTGCGACCATCACCGCGATACCGATTGGCTACGAGGGGATTCTGACGCTACGGGGTGGCTCGATCTTTACCTTTACGGATACAGATTTCCTTTTGAATCAGAGTCGTCTCTTCACAGAGGGCGGCGGTGACATCGCCATGTGGTCTTCCAACGGTGACTTGAATGCAGGGCAGGGGCCTAAAACGTCCGCCAACTTTCCGCCCGTGGTTGTGCGAATAGACGAGAACTTGTTCATCGAGCTTGATTCCGTAAGCGGCGTAAGCGGGGCCGGTATTGCGGCCTTCGAACCGGGGCCTGGGGAACCGGCGCCAAATGTGTATCTCGTGGCGCCGCGCGGTACCGTGGATGCAGGCGATGCCGGTGTACGCGTGGCGGGCAATCTGTTCATCGCGGCGCAAACGGTCGCCAACGCGAACAATTTCACCGTCGGAGGCAGCTCGTTTGGCGTTCCGGGATCCAGCACCGTCGACGTGGCGGCGCAGACCAGCGCCAGCTCGGCTTCGGCTTCTGCCGAGCAGATCGCGCAGAGTTTTGCCGCCGCGCACGGGCAGCAGAATGCGCCGTCCATCATCTCCGTCGATTTCCTGGGTATGGTGGACGATTCGGAGGAACTGAAACGGAAACGGAGAAGGTCCACCGGTAGCTGATATTGCAACCGCTCCCGGTGCACACTACCATAAGTTGATTCATGGCTCTGGTCAGCGGTAAGTGCCTGTGATGACCATGAAAATCGGTCAGCGGGAAATACCTATGATGACCGTGAATTCGTTTGTAGTAGTTCGGCGCAAACTACAAACAGCCCGCGTCATCTTCTGGCGAAAAATAACCGCCCTGCGGTTAGCCAGCGCTTGGCGCTCTGGCGGTACTCTGGCGATCGAAAAACGCCTAAACGCCGAGCTTGCGGCTGCATCCAAAAGCCGGTGGCGTAGGCGTACGCTTGCGGCTACCACGCTTAACGAAGCACGAAAGGCTGAGCAGGTAGCCGACTGGCAGCGCGCTGGTCTGTTTTGGTCTTGGCACGCTCGCGTTGCCGACGACATGGAGAAGGCCAGCTCCAATATCGTGTCGTATGCCAGGCGGCTATCGCGTGGCCAAACCCCGCACGACCTTTCGGCCGCTGCGAGCGCGTGGCGCTTGGTTCTTGAGCTCGATCCTCACGCTCTCCTCGCAGAGCAGGAACTGGTTTTGGTCTGCACGAAACTGGCCGAAATGGCCGAACGAAGCGGCGATATCGGCCGCGCGCAGATGCATTGGGCGGAAGTGCTGGAGTTTTTTCCGCAAAACCAGGGGGCGCTGACGGGGTTTGAACGCACCTTGACGGAAGCGCTCAATTCGCCTGGCGTCATGACAGTTGATGACGACGACCTTTTCAGCAAGTTGAGAAGGGTGGTCCCGCCCGTATATATCTGCCAGTACGGGGCCGCGAATTTCCTATTGAGTGTCAATTATCCGCGCATTGCGCATCGATTCGCGGAAAAGGCGATGGCTCAAAAGCCCTCGGCAGCGGCCGCGCTACTGATGTTTAGATGCAATGTGGCGATCCGGTCCTATCCCGCCGCCCTCCAATTTCTCCGCTTCATTTTGGAAGGCGGGCACACCCTTGAGGCCGTTGTTCCAGAGTTGAGGAACCTGTTGCAGGAAGCAGGGTCTGATCTGCTGGACGACACAACTATTATGGCAATTGCGAAGTCGCCGATAATGGGCGCTGTCGCCCTTCAGGTACTGCCGCATTTGTTGTTGCGAAAAATGGACAGCGAAATCATTGCGGTGGTTGACGGGCTACAGCCAAACATTGATGTCGTCCCCGATAAAACACTGGCCGAAGTAATCGCTTGTCTTTCGCTACATGGACAGAGGGCCAAAGCATTACGCGTCATTGCGACGTTCGCTGCATCTGCGTCTGTCTCAGACGCATTTTGGGCGCTGTCGCAAGACGCTTCCCGCGGCGAGCTCAATTGCCTTGCCAATACCGAAATTCACAACGATGAAGACCTCTGCCTCGTGTGCCTGGCGCTGGCCGAACATTACTTGCGGATGCGGCAAAAAACAAACGCCGCCGACGAGCTTTGTCGCATCGGCGCCGTTCGGAGCGAGCGGATGCAGGTTCTGTATTCGCAGACCAAGGATCGTTTGGCGAATGTGATATCGGTCCTGCTGGACGATCATGAGTTGGACGGCAACCGCAGAAGAGCAGTGATTGATCTGGTTGCCTCATGGACATCGGAACCGGTGAGGATGTTCTTCGGAAGTGATCGCTACCGCCAACTATGCGAGGAGCTACATTGCGCAGGCGATGCCGAAACGGGCAGCGACAGCAGGCAATCGCTGCTCCGGGAAGCATATTTCGAGCATCACCTCGACCGTTGGGAAAACAAGTCGCCGGAGGCTTTCGTGTCGGAATACGCATACTCCGCCGCGGTGCTTCGCTATTTCGCGTTCGCTGCGGATAGACTTGGGGTCGAAAAAATCCCGGTGGCTCAGTCCCTTCAAGCCCATCTCAACAGGCCGATGCTGACGTTGCGGAACGGCGAGCAAACAAACCTTCTGATGAGCGCGGCGATCCTGCGCGATGGACCACGTTGTGATCTTAACTCCGCCAACCTGTTTGGAGATCTGGCAGCATGGTTCGCCTTGGAATTCATGCCGAAAAATAGCGTTCCATCGTTTTGCTGTCCCAGAAATGTCCGCCAGTATTGTGACGAGGTCGTCCTGGAACATCGGAATGTCGGCCTGAAGGTCACCCGGTTCCTCGCCCTGCTGCACGCCAGCTCGGCTGAATCGAAAGAACGCTTTTCTCTCGAAAATCCGCTGGACGGAGTGCTTTTCCTGCTGGAAGCAATCGTTTCTTATCACGCCCGGGTGCCGCAGTACCGCAGGCTTCTCGCGCAAACGCTGCAAGGCTTCTCCAGTGGAGACATCCTGGCGGACGCGCTCATAAGTGCACTTTCGCGGTCAGATGGAGAGGCGTTTTCGCGCCGTTTGGCCCGGAACGGATCGCAATCTTCGTTCCTTCCAGTGGCCGAGATAGCGAACCAGGAACGGCGCGATGTCCTGCTGATTGGCTATGGCTCTCCGGGGACCGGATTGGGCCGGAATTTCAAGATGCTTGAGAATGCGCTGACCGCGAGGGGGGTGAACCTCACACTCCTATCGCATGAGTCTGGGCCGGCAGAGTTCGCGGAGACGCTCAAGGCCTGGCGCGGCGCGTGCCGCGGCGCTCCGATCGTCGTCGCCGCTGTTAACGCGCATGACGTCCCAGCGCTCTTCATCAAAGATCGACACAACGTTCTGCACAATTGTATCGTTGCTGGCTTTTTTCTGTGGGAAACATCCGAAGCGCCGCAGGTACAATGGCTGGGAGCCTCGCTGGTTGACGAAATTTGGACGCCCACGCGATACGTAGCCGACGTTTATCGGCGGTTTGGTCCCGTGCATGTCGTCGGCAAGGGCCTTGCCCCAAACGTTAAAAGTGCGCCGGATCGGCCGTTGGCGCGCGATGCTCCAAGGCGTTTTGTCAGCATGTTCGACTTCCACTCCTCTATCGAACGGAAAAACCCGCTCGCATCTGCGCTCGCCTTCAAGAAGGCGTTTCCCGGGAATGAAAACGTCGAGCTGATTCTCAAGACGACGGAGATCGTTCCGGATCACCCAAGCAATATACATCACCACTGGGAACGCCTTCAGGCAACTTGCGAAGACGATAGGCGAATTCGGCTTGTCGCGGCCAGGCTGAGCGCGG
Organism: Alphaproteobacteria bacterium; assembly: GCA_019241645.1. Classification (GTDB taxonomy): domain Bacteria; phylum Pseudomonadota; class Alphaproteobacteria; order Micropepsales; family Micropepsaceae; genus Rhizomicrobium. The sequence continues at coordinate 48,159 of JAFAWQ010000016.1, read as the reverse complement.
ATCGGCTGCAGGAGTTGATATCCACATCGTCAGGCGTGATTTCGCTGCACCGCTCGGAGGGTTTTGGATACATCCTGGCGGACGCTATGGAGGCTGGTACTCCCGTTATCGCGACAGATTATTCCGGAAACACAGATTTCTGCAGCGAGACGAATAGTTTTCCAGTCGCGTACGAGCTGGTGCCCGTGAATGTCGGCGGCGCTTATTGGGAAACCGCGGAGTCGCGATGGGCCGAGCCGGATGTCGGCTCGGCCGCCGCACATTTGCGCTTCGTCTTCGAGCACCCTTCGGAAGCCCGCGTCCGGGCAGAGCGCGCCAGAGAAAATCTTCGCGAGATGTACTCGATGCAGGGCTTTGCCGCTACTTTGACGGAGCGAGTCACGAAAATGCAGCGCAGGCCGCGATATCGAATGCCAATCGCGAGGCCTGGGTTGTCAACAGTCCTTTGATACCATTGCTTGCTAATAAAAAAACTCCAGGTGCTGCCCAATGGTGGAATTGTCTGCTGCAGCTGACGCCAATGGTATTAAAAATGTGTTCGGAAACCGGCGGTGACGGGTTGCATCGTAGAGGCAGTTGAATGCCGCCTATATCCAGAACTCGAAACTCAATACCGGGCGTTGCCCGGTGTTCTCGGAAACGGGATCGCGTCGCGCACATTGGCGAGACCTGTGACATAAGCGATGGTGCGCTCAAAACCGAGACCGAAGCCAGCGTGCGGCACCGTGCCGTAACGCCGAAGATCGCGGTACCAGGCGTAGTGCTCCTTGTCGATGCCGCATTCCGTCATGCGAGCGTCCAGAACCCCGAGGCGTTCCTCGCGCTGACTCCCGCCAATGATCTCGCCGATGCCGGGTACAAGAACATCCATCGCCGCGACGGTTTTGCCGTCGTCGTTCGCCCGCATGTAGAAGGCCTTAATTTCCTTCGGATAGTTCATCAGGATCACGGGCTTCTTGACGTGTTTCTCCGTCAGATATCGCTCGTGTTCGGACTGTAGATCGACGCCCCATTTGACAGGAAACTCAAATTTCTCATTCGCCCGCTCAAGAACCCTGATGGCCTCGCCATAATCCATCCGCACGAATTCTGAGTTTATGATTCCCTCCAGTTTGGCGGCGAGTCCTTTCTCAACACGCTCGTCGAAAAAGGCTATGTCGTCGGCGCGTTCGCGCAACAGCGTCTTGAACGCGTTCTTCAGCAATCGTTCGGCCAGGCTCGCATTGTCGGAGAGATCGGCGAAAGCGATTTCCGGTTCGATCATCCAGAATTCGGCGAGATGCCGGCTCGTGTTGGAATTCTCGGCGCGGAAGGTCGGTCCAAAAGTGTACACTTTGGAAAGCGCGAGGCAGTAGGCTTCCACGTTCAGCTGTCCGGAAACGGTCAGGAAGGCTTCGCGTGCGAAGAAATCCTTGCTGAAGTCGATTCCGCCTTCAGCGGTGCGCGGCAGATTCGCGAGGTCGAGCGTCGATACGCGGAACATGGCGCCCGCGCCTTCGGCATCCGACGAGGTGATGATTGGCGTGTTGATCCAGTAGAAACCGTTCTCATCGAAAAAGCGATGGATCGCTTGCGCCAGAGTGTGCCGCACGCGCGTAGCGGCCGCTATGATATTCGTTCGGGGCCTCAGATGCGCAACATCGCGCAAGAACTCCAGCGAGTGTGGCTTGGGTTGAATCGGATAGCTGTCCGGATGTTCAACCCAACCGATGACATCGATGGCCATTGCCTGCATCTCGAACGGCTGGCCTTTTGCCGGCGACGGAACAATCATCCCTGTCGCCTCTACGGCACAGCCTGTGGTGAGCCGCAGGATCGCGTCGGCAAAATTCGGCAATGTGTTAGGGGCGACCAACTGTACGGGGTGAAGCGATGAACCGTCCGACAGCTGTATGAACGAAATACCTGCCTTCGAATCCCGGCGCGTGCGCACCCATCCTTTGACGGTGACGGGTGCATCCTGCGGCACGTTGCCGGCCAGAATGTCGCGGGTGCTGACCACAGGATTGCTCATGACCGTCAGAGCTATCGGGGCAGATGGAATTTGTCTAGCAATTTAACCGGCTTATCAGGCTCTCCCCAAAGTCTCTTGGTTCTTATAGGCTGCGGCGGTGAGCGAGAGAAACCTGACCGCAGTCACCGAGCATAGCCTGCCGGCGTGGCTCTATAGCGACGCCGGCTTCTTCGAAGCCGAGCGTCAGTACGTTTTCGCGCGCAGTTGGCAGCTCGTTTGCCACGTCAGCGACATTCCGCACCGGGGCGATTATCATACTCTCGACATCCTCGGAGAACGCTTTGTCACGGTTCGCGGCAGCGACGGTGTCGCGCGGAGTTTCCACAATGTCTGTCGTCATCGGGCATCGCGGCTAGCCGACGGCGACAGCGGCAATTGCGGTCACCGTCTTGTCTGCCCGTACCATGCCTGGAGCTACGATCTTGATGGCTCTTTAAGGTCTGTGCCTCCCTGGCAGGGGTTTGAAGCGTTGGAGAAGGCCCGCTACGGCCTTGTTCCCCTCGAGCAGGAAATCTGGCGCGGCTTCATTTTCGTGCGCATGGAGGCAGGCCTGCCTTCTGTGGCCGACATGATGGCGCCATACGACGAAGAAATCGCACCGCACGGTTTCGAACAGCTGGTTCCGAAGGGACGCGTGACCTTGCGTCCGCGCCCGGTGAACTGGAAAAACGTGGCGGACAATTACGGCGACGGGCTGCACATTCCTGTGGCGCATCCGGGCCTGACGCGAATCTTTGCCGGCAGCTATCGATTGGAGGCGCAGCCTTGGGTCGACAAGATGGAAGGCCGCATCACGGAGCGCACATCCAACAATTGGACGGAAAGTAGCTACCAAAAATTGCTGCCGGTCTTCGAGCATTTGAGCGAAGATCGCCGGCGGTTGTGGAGCTATTATCGGCTGTGGCCGAACCTAGCTTTCGATATCTATCCCGACCAGGTCGACTTCATGCAGTTCCTGCCGGTTTCGCCGACGGAAACCCTGATCCGGGAAATCGCTTATGTTCGCCCAGACACGCGGCGCGAGGTACGCGCGGCACGCTACCTCAACTGGCGCATCAACCGGCAGGTGAATGCCGAGGATACGGCCCTGATCGCACGTGTGCAGGCAGGGATGATGTCCTCAAGTTACGAGAGCGGACCATTGTCGAAGTCCGAGGTCTGCCTCGCCGCATTTGCTCGGCGTCTGCGTGAGGCAATTCCAGCCGCCGCCTTCGAACACTCCCACTGACCGCCGCAAACTCCCGGTTGAAGTTTGGATAATTGGGAAAGCCTCTGGACGAGACGGCCGGATTGCGCGTGAATGAGGCCAGGTTGGGTTGCCGCTGCGTTGGGGGCGGTTCGGTGGGCGGAATAGGACGAACCTCTTGTCCTGTTCGAAGGGGTGAATTTGGACCTGATGCGATTTCTGATGGCACTGCCGGCGCAGGGCGCGCGCTTGGCGGGGAGGTTTTTTGCTGCACTGGGCGCCGTGTCGCGGCCGGTGTTCGGCTCCTGGTCGTGGTCGCGGCCACCTTGGGTTGGCGTCACGGCCGCAGAATTGCGCCAGCGTCCGAAAGAATATGGCGTCGGCGCCGTAGCCGTAGTGGCGCTCGCGGTTGCAAGTTGGGCTGGATGGCAGTGGTACCTGCACCGGCCGCATCCTCCGGAACCGCCGCGCATCACCTTCGCGGCGCACGGACCGGCTGTCACGGATTACGAAAAGCTGGACGGCACGCCGACCGTTGTCGTCCATCCCGTCGAGGTGAAATTCTCAGGCTCCGCGGCGCCTATCGAGCGGGTCGGCAAGACCGCCATTCGCGGCATCGCCATGGACCCCGTGCTGAAGGGTACGTGGACGTGGGTAGATGATCGCACCTTGCGGTTCATGCCGGCCGCGGACTGGCCTGTAGGTGCGAAGGTTTCCGTGCGGTTCGACGTACAGCAAGCCTTCGCGCCTCATGTTCTGCTCGCGGACGATCATCTTGATTTCTTAGTCCCGGTATTCGCCGTCACGGCGGGGAAGGGGGAGTTCTATCAGGACCCTCAGCGGCCGACCGCCAAGAAAACCATCATGCCGCTTGCCTTCAACTATCCTGTCGATCCGGCGCAGTTGGAAAAGCGCGTTTCACTGGCGCTCCGCGGCCGCGACGGCAAATACGCGACAGCGCTGAAATTCACGCTCGCTTACGACGCAGCAAAGCTTCAGGCGTGGGTTCATTCCCAGCCGCTCGAGCTGCCGCGGGACGACGATACCGTGACGCTCACCCTGGCCGCCGGCGTGCGCACCGTGCGCGGTGGCGACGGCACAGCTTCGCCCGTGCACGTTTCCGTGCGCGTACCGGGACTCTACAGCCTAAAACTGACCGACGTGAAACCAACGTTGGTGGACAACGATAAATATGAACCCGAACAGGTGCTTGTCACCAATCTTACCGACGCCGTGCGAAGTAGCGAGTTGGTTGCCTCCGCCAAAGCTTGGGTGCTGCCGAAGCGCAAGTCCGGTGTGAAGCAGGCGGCGGATGCGCCACCCTACGAATGGGACACCGGCGAGGTGAGTGAGGACGTCCTGCGGCATTCGCAGGCGCTGAAGCTTTTTCCCGTGCCGACGGAACAGGAGTACGCCGAACTGCAGAGCTTCAAGTATCACGCCGAACCTGGACAGCGGGTATATGTGCGCTTTGCGCCCGGGATCAAATCGTTCGGCGGATATATTTTGGGTAAGGCGGATGTCCGCGCCTTTACCGTGCCGGACTATCCGAAGCTTCTGCGCTTCATGGCTGATGGTTCTCTGCTTTCGATGAGCGGCGATCGCCGCATCTCAGTCGTCGCACGCAATCTGCGCGGAATGCAACTGGAGATAGGGCGAGTGTTGCCCGAACAGCTGCAGCATCTGGTAAGTCTTAACGATGGCAGCTTCAGTCATCCTGAATTTTCAGGATTCAGCGAAGACCATATCGTGGAGCGGTTCCGGGATGCGCGATCATTCCCACCTGTGGCACCGGGTGAAGCGCATTACGAGGGCGTTGATCTCGGCCAGTACTTGAAGGAGGGACGGCGCGGCGTCTTCCTGCTGCATCTTTCCGCCTACAATCCCAATGCGGAGAACCCCACGGAGACAGAGGACGGAGAGGAATCTGAAGAAGAGTCGTCAAGCGAGGCGGATGCCCCATCGGACACCCGGCTGATCGTCATCACCGATCTCGGCATGATCGCCAAGCGCGCGCTTGATGGCAGCCGGGATCTTTTCGTGCAGTCTATCCGCACCGGCCAACCCGTGGAGGGAGCGGCCGTGTCCGTCGTCGCGGTGAATGGCGAGACGCTCTACAGCGAGACCAGCACCGCTGGCGGGGCCGCGCACTTCCCAACACTCAAAGGGCTGGAACACGAAAAACGTCCGGTCATGTACATTGTGCGGAAGGGAGACGACCTGTCGTTTCTGCCAATCGATGGTCGGGATCGCAGGCTCGATTACTCGCGTTTCGACACCGGCGGCGAGGTCAATCCGGAAACCGAGGGCGAGTTGTCCGCTTACCTGTTCTCGGACCGCGGCATCTACCGGCCCGGCGATTTGATGCACATCGGAATCGTGGTGCGCACGGCGAACTGGGCGCAAAGTCCTGCCGGCGTGCCGCTGCAGGCGGAAATTGTTGATGCGCGCGGCCTCACTGTGAAGAAGATGCCGGTGTCGGTCGATGCTACCGGCTTTACGGCGATCGACTACACGACTACGGAAGCCGCGCCAACGGGCACCTGGGCGGTCAATCTCTATATTGTGGGCAAGGACACCGAGGAACGCTCGATCGGGTCCACCACGGTTTCCGTCAAGGAGTTCCTGCCGGACAGCATGAAGGTGGACGCGAGCCTGTCGGCGCATATCGCCGAGGGCTGGGTAAGGCCCGACGGGCTCAAGGGCCTTGTCGACGCGCGGAATCTTTTCGGCACGCCGGCTGCGAACCGCCGCGTGGAAGCCACGCTGACCCTCAACCCGAGTTTTCCCGCTTTCCGCAAATGGCCGGACTACCAGTTCTACGATGTGCGTCACGCGAAAGAGGGCTACACCACGAAGCTTCAGGACAGCCGCACCAACGACAAGGGCCACGCCGAATTCGATCTCGACCTGAAGAAGTATGCCGACGCGACCTACCGCCTTGCGTTTCTTACCAAAGTCTACGAAGCGGAGGGCGGCCGGAACGTGGCCGCTACAGCGGACACGCTGGTCTCGCGCAACGCCTGGCTGGTGGGCTATAAATCCACCGACGACCTTTCCTACATCAAGCGCGGCAGTGCCCGCGGTGTGCATCTCATCGCCATCGATCCGCATGCCGCGTCTATTCCGCTGTCGAATTTGCGGGCTCAGCTGATCGAACGCCGGTATGTGTCGGTGCTGACGAAACAGGAGTCCGGCGTCTACAAATATGAGTCCCGCCTCAAGGAAATACCGATCAGCGCCACGGCCCTAACCATTCCGGCAGGCGGCATGGACTACGCGCTGCCGACGGAGAAGCCCGGCGACTACGCGCTGGTCATTAGGTGGGGAGAGCAGGCGGTGAACCGGATCGAGTACTCCGTGACCGGCCAAGCCAATCTCTCGCGTTCGCTGGAGCGTAATGCGGAGCTGCAGATCAAGCTCAACAAGGAGGATTACGCGCCTGGCGAGCCGATAGAAATTTCCCTTCGTGCACCCTATGCCGGCAGCGGCCTCATCACCATCGAACGCGACAAAGTGTACGCGCATGCTTGGTTCAACGCGGCCACGACGAACTCCGTGCAGCACATCACCGTACCCGCCGGCTTCGAGGGAAGCGGCTACGTGAATGTCCAATACATCCGCGACCCTTCCTCGGACGAAATCTTCATGAGTCCGCTCAGCTATGGCGTGGCCCCGTTTTCCGTAAACGTGGATGCGCGGCGCAATCCGCTCCACATCGAAGCGCCGGAATTGGTAAAGCCCGGCGAGGCCGCCACGTTTCGTCTGACGGCAGGCCGTCCGACCAAGGCAGTGCTGTTCGCTGTCGACGAAGGAATCCTGCAGGTTGCCCACTACAAATTGGGCGATCCGCTCGCGTTTTTCTTCCGCAAGCGCATGTTGCAGGTACAGACAGGGCAGATCCTCGACCTGATCCTGCCCGACTTCAAAAAGCTGATGGCATTGGCCGCGCCCGGCGGCGATAACGGCGACGCCCTCGGTCGGCAACTCAATCCATTCAAGCGTCGCCGCGACGCGCCCGTCGTCTATTGGTCGGGTATCGTCGACGTCGATGGCACGCGGGACTTCCGGTATACTGTGCCGGATTATTTCCACGGCAAGCTGCATGTGATGGCGGTCGCGGTGTCGGCACAGCTGATCGGCACGGCAGAAGGCGGGACCACTGTGCGCGGCGACTTCGTGCTTTCGCCGGACGCGCCGACAACGCTGGCGCCGGGGGATGAGGCTGATGTCGGCGTCGGCGTCTCGAACAATTTGAGCGGGACGGGCAACCAACAGGTGCCAGTGACGGTGCAGCTGAGGACCGGCCCGCAGTTGCAGGTAGTGGGTGGAAACGCGCAAAAGATCACCCTCGCCGCCATGCACGAGGGCGTAGTGACGTTTCGCGTGCGCGCCACGCAAGCGTTGGGTTCCGGCGCGCTGTCTTTCGTGGCGAGCTATGGAAACAAATCGGCTTCGCAGCGGATCGATATTTCCGTGCGGCCAGCCTCGGCGTACCGCACCCAGATCGACATCGCGCGCGTGTCCCCTGGTGGCATGAAGGTTATAGCCGGACTGCGAAATCTCTACGCGCCCTACAGCCGCCGAGAGGCCACCTTCTCGACCGTGCCGCTGGTGCTGGCACAGGGCCTGACAAGCTGGCTGGTGAACTACGACAACTACTGCAGCGAGCAGATCATCAGCGCCGCGATGCCGCGACTGGTTGCGGATAAGTGGAGTTCGATACCAGCGTTTGCGCGCGCGCTTGAGCCGGGACTTGGCAGTGGACGCCCAAAAGGCTGGGACGCGCTGGCGGCACAGATCGACGTCCTGCGCTCGCGGCAGAACGCCCGTGGCGGCTTTGGTGTGTGGAGCGCGACGCCGGAGCCAGATCCGTTTATTTCGGCGTATGCAGTGCACTTCCTGCTTGAAGCGAGAGATCGCGGAGCATCCGTTCCAAACCAGATGATCGACGACGGCGATCGTTATCTGCAGCAGCTCGCCGCCGACGAAACCCTCGCCACGCTGGAAGAGGTGCGGCAGCGCGCCTATGCCGTGTATCTGCTGACGCGGCAGGGCAACATAACCACCAACCAACTCGCCGGCGTACAAAAGCGGCTGCAGGACGCTTACCCAAAGGCGTGGCGGAATGATCTGTCCGCTGCCTGGCTTGCGGCTTCGTACCAACTGCTGAAACAGGACCGGCAAGCGAGCGCATTGATTGATCCGCTCCAGCGCACGCTTGAGCGAAATGTGGATAGAGAGCCCTACTGGTTCAGATACTACGAAGATCCGCTAATCCGCGATACGACCGTTTTGTATCTCTTGGGGAAGCATTTTCCGCAACGCGCGAAAATGTTGTCACCCCGCGTGCTGGAGAACGTCGCCGGGCCGCTGCAGCGCCACGAGTTCAACACACTTTCGGCCTCCATGACACTTTTGGCCCTCGACACGTACGCGCGGACGAGTACGGCGGCGCTCGACAAATTGCGCATTGAGGAAGTTCGAAACGGCGCGGCCGCGAAACTGGTTTCCAGCCCACAGAATAATCTGTTGCAGGCAGGCAGCTGGAGTTCTTTGGCGACGGGGCTGCGGTTCACGGACGCAAGCGACCAACCCGCGTGGGCGGTACTCGATCAGGCTGGTTACGACCGCGACACGCCCACAACCACGATCAAGAGCGGATTGGAGATTGTACGCGATTATACGGATACGAAAAATGCTGCCTTGGGCAGTGTCACGCCAGGACAGGAGATCGATGTGCACGTGAAAATTCGTGCGACGGGTCAAAAGGGCGTAAACGACGTGGTCATCGTCGATCTGCTGCCCGGCGGCTTCGATCCGGTGTTGCAACGACCGGGCGGGAACGGCGCTTCGCTTCGGGCCCCCGGCTCGACCTGGAACCCGGTGTACACGGATATTCGCGAGGACCGCGTGCTGATCTATGGCTCTGCCACGTCCGATGTGAGGGAATTCGTCTATCGCATCAAGGCAAGCGCGTCGGGCAAGTTCATGGTGCCTCCGGCATACGCGGAGTCGATGTATGACCGGCGCGTCCAGGCGCGCGCGCCGGGCGGGCAGGCGCTGACCGTGGTGCGTGTGCATTAGGACAGCGACCGTGACGCGTATTCCGTCCGCGCTACATCGCATTCTCCGCATCGGGGCGCACGGACTTGCGCGGGCACAGAACTGGTTCGCGGGCTTGCTGCTGCTTTTCGCGGTTCTGATCGGAATTCGATTGTGGCCGCATCCGCTGCTGAAGGACTGGAGGCCGACTTCTGTCGCTGTGTATGATGATCGGGGTCGTCTGCTCCGTCTTGTCCTTGCAAGTGATGACCGGTATCGCCTGTGGCTGCCGCTGAACAAGATGGCGCCGCAGCTTGTGCAGGCTGTTTTGCTGCACGAGGATGGCTGGTTCTGGTGGCATCCGGGGTTCAGTCCTTATGCTCTCGCACGCGGCGTATGGGCGACGTATGTGCGGCACGGTAACCGTCAGGGCGGCTCCACGATTACCATGCAGCTCGCGCGCCTTCTGTGGTCCCTGAACACCCGCACGCCTGCAGGCAAACTCAAGCAGATCGTCCGCGCCGTCCAGCTCGAGTTGTTCTATTCGAAGCGGCAAATTCTGGAAGCGTATCTGAACGATGCCCCGTACGGCGGAAATGTCGAAGGCGTAGGCGCCGCCAGCCTCATTTATTTTGACAAGCCGGCGCTCCGATTGAGTTTGCCCGAGGCGCTTGCACTCGCCGTCATCCCCCAGAATCCCGGGCGCTTCGTGCGGCGCGGTTCATCGGCGATCAGTGAACGGATAAACCGCCGCCTCACTGCCTCGCGCAACCGCCTGTACGCACGTTGGCTGCCTTTGCATCCCGAGGATGATGCGACTATGAAATCGCTGCTCGCTTTGCCGCTGACCATGCATCCAGCGTCTGCGCTCCCCTTCGAAGCGCCGCACGCGGTGGAGCAGATTGTCAGAATGCAGCGGTTCGCAGGCGAACATACCGATTCCCGCCTCGATACGACTCTGGATCTCGATATTCAGCGCCTGCTCGAACGGCAAATCGGCCGTTATATTACCCGCAACAGCGACAGCGGCATTCGCAATGCCTCCGCAGTGCTCGTGGATACGCGTGACATGGCCGTAAAGGCGCTGATCGGCTCCGCCGATTATTTCGACAAGGAGTTGGCAGGGCAGGTGAACGGAACAATGGCCCGCCGCTCGCCGGGCTCGACGTTGAAGCCGTTCATCTACGGGCTGGGGTTCGATCAGGGTGTGTTGCATCCAGAGACTGTGCTGCGTGATGTGCCAACAGCGTTCGGGCCTTACACGCCGGAAAACTTCGATGGACGATTTCTTGGCCCCATCACGGCAACGGATGCATTGAACCGCAGCCGCAACATTCCGGCGGTGTGGGTGGCGGCGCAGTTGCACTCGCCAAGTTTCTACCAGTTCCTGCAAGGCGCGGGTGTCGGCCATCTGGCAAGCGAGGAACATTATGGCCTTGCGCTCGTGCTTGGCGGGGGCGAGATCAGCATGCAGGAGATTGCGGCGCTCTATGCGATGCTGGCAAATCATGGTGTGCTGAAGCCGTTGCGCTTCCGCATTTCGGAACAGCAAACGGCGGGAACCAAACTCCTCAGCGCGGAAGCGAGTTTCATGGTGCTGAACGCGCTTGGAGAACATGTACGCCCGGACGAGACAACGGGCGCGCAGCCGGTGCATCTGCCGGTCTATTGGAAGACGGGAACCTCGTGGGCTTTTCGAGATGCTTGGACCGCTGGAATATTCGGGCCATATGTCCTGGTCGTGTGGGTGGGAAACTTCGATGGCTCGGGCAATTCTGCTTTCGTGGGCGTGGACGCCGCCGCGCCGCTGTTTTTCCAGATCGTCGATGCGGTGCGAGAGGAAAACCCGGCTCTTCCCGAACCTGACTTGCGTCCGCCGCCGGGCGTGAAACGTGTGGAAATCTGTCTCGCAAGCGGCGACCTTCCAAACCGCTGGTGCCCGCAAACGGGCTACACCTGGTTCATTCCGGGCAAATCGCCGATCCGCATGAGCACGGTGCATCGTCCTGTCATGATCGCCGACGACACGGGCTTGGCCGTATGTCCGCCTTACGCAGGAAAGCGCGTGCATGAAGAGATCTTTGAGTTCTGGCCTTCGAATCTTGCCGATGTGTTCACGCAGGCGGGAATCCCGCGCCGCAAGCCTCCCCAGAATCCGACCTGCGGCAATACTGAGGTTTGGCAGGGGGCCGGGCCGCAGATTACCTCGCCTTCCCGTGCCAGCGCCTACGCGATGCGGCTTGTGCAGGGTGGTCCACAACCCGTTGCCCTGAATGCGGTTGCCGATGCCGATACGCATGCGCTCTACTGGTTTGTGGATAAGGCCTATGCGGGCCGTACCGCACCCGGCGAGACGCTTTACTGGCGAGCGCCGGCGGCGGGGGGATATCGCGTGCGAGTGGTCGACGATCGCGGCCGCAGCGATGAGCGTCCGCTCGCTCTTACTCTGGTCAATTAGATCGCTCGTTCTGTCAGCGTTTGATGGCAGGACGGGGATCGACCGAAAATTTCCACCGGCAAGAGGGTACCGCGAACGGGCGATATACGGGTACCCTATCTGGATCAGGGAGACATTGCAGGTGCCAGACGAGCCACAATTGGACCGCCTATGGTTGGGGCACCCGGTTGAGGAAGGGCGGGATCATATCCGCGGCAACCTAGCCGCGGAGAATGCCATTACTTTCGTTTTGTATGGCGACTACCTCTGCCCCTTCTGCAGGCGGCTGCGTCCGGTTGTCCTCCAGTTGCGCGAACTTCTGGGCGACAGGTTCGTGTATGTGTTTCGTCATTTTCCCAACGAGAAGGCGCATCCCGGCGCGACGTTCATTTCACGCGTGACGGAAGCGGCAGCCCGGCAAGGCTGCTTTTGGCAAATGCACGACTGGCTCTTCGACAATCCGCCGCCGAGCCAAGAGGACGTGCTGGGGCATGTCCGGTCGCTTGGCATCGACTTGGATGCCTTTCAATGCGATTTGGACAGCGACGAAGTTCGGACGCGGGTCGAATCGGACAAGCGGCGCGGGCGGCACAATGGCGTGACCGGGACGCCAACCATCTTCATCGATCGCCTGCGCTATGATGGCGCCTGGGATTTTTATTCCATGCTGGAAGCGATCGAGCAGCCGATCGCTGCGCGGGTTCAGCGTTCAGCTCGAGCGTTCGCAAGCCTTCCCGCGTCGGGTGGGCTTGCCTTGCTGGTGGCGGCAGTTTTCGCGCTTGTATGTGCGAACACGCCGCTGGCGCCTCTGTACCGCATGTTTGTCAATCTGCCGTTAGGGATCGGTGCGCCGGGGAACCTGCTTTCGATGCCGGTCGCGGCCTGGTGTTCGGAAGGTCTGCTGGCCATTTTCTTTTTGCTCGTAGGGCTCGAGATCCGTCGGGAATTGACAAGCGGGTCCCTCACCAAACCGCGCGCCGCGGCGCTGCCCGTTATTTCCGCCCTTGGGGGCATGGTCGCGCCGACAGGGATCTATCTTTTTTTCAACTCCGGCCCTACCGCATCAGGGTGGTCCGTACCCACCGCAACGGATATCGCGTTCGCGCTTGGGGTCCTCGCGCTTTTCGGCTCCCGTATTCCGGCGAGCCTCCGCGTGTTTGTCGCGGCTTTCGCGGTGGTTGACGATATTCTATCGGTCCTGACGCTGGCGATCTTCTACCCACACGGGTTCAACCTGGTGTGGATCATGGCTGGTCTTGGAACGATTGCGATCTTGTATGTGCTGCATCGATGGCGTGTTTATGGGGTCTGGCCATATGTCGTCACCACAGCCGTGCTTTGGATATGCCTTCACTCGACGGGGGTTCACGGTGCGCTTGCGGGAGTCATATTGGCCGCATTTCTTCCAACCCGACCAACGCCGGCCGTCGGTCCTCTGCTGGCCCAGGCTGCGACTGCGCTTGCGACGCTCGAAGCGGAGCAAAACGGAGCAGCAAAAGCGGGCTCACAGCGGCTCCGCCTTGAAGAGGAAGCCGTCTGGGATTGGGCAAGCCGGAATCTCTCCGCGGCCAGCGACAGGCTGCTCTCTCCCGCGGACCGGATCGAGAGAGCTGTGTCGCCATGGACGGCCTATCTTGTCCTGCCGCTCTTTGCGTTTTCGGCGGCCGGCATCGGTTTCAACGTCAATCTGTCGGCGGCGGGGGCGGCCAATGTCATTGCGGGTGTCGTACTCGGCCTTGTGATCGGGAAGCCGCTCGGCATTTCGATAGCCTCATGGGTGGCCGTCAAATCCGGCATTGCAATTGCGCCGGAAGGAATTAGTCCGCGCTATTTTTTGGGCGCGGCGTGTCTTTGTGGAATTGGAGATACCGTATCTCTGCTATTGGCAGACCAGGCGTTTCCCCATGGTCCGATCGCTGACGTCGCAAAAATCGGCGTACTGATCGGTTCGGTGCTTGCTGCGCTGACCGGTGCCGTTATCTTGGCGGTGAGCAGTCCCGCGGCAGCCAAGACAGATGCGGTCGCCGCTCGTTCCTGAACCGATCACCATCATGCGGCCGGCAGAGGCCGAATGCTCCGGTAGGCTTCGACTCGCTTCGGAATGTTTGCGCTGCCGGGCTCTACCAAGCGCTCTTCGGGGAGGTGCAGCCGCGCGATGGTTCCCTTGCCATGCTCGCTGTTGATCGCAAAGCTGCCGCCATGCAATTCAACGAGTGACTTAACGATCGCCAGACCGAGACCGCTTCCGCCGTGCGAGCGCGCGTAAGAGCTGTCGGCCTGAACAAATGGCTCCATGATGCTCGAGAGCTTGTCGGCCGGAATACCTTGACCACTATCCTCAACCGCTATGTCGACGCCCCCCTCGACGCGATCGATGCGAATGTCGATGGAGTCGCCTTCCTTCGTGAACTTCACCGCGTTCGAGAGGAGGTTAATGATCACTTGCCGGAGTCTCACCTCGTCAACATGGACAAGAAGATCCATTTCTCCCGAAACGCTGAACGCTTTTCCGGTCCGCGCATTCAGGCCCCCCAGCACCGATAGGGCATAGTGCACGACATCCCCCAACCTGACGATACTGCCTTCAAGATCGACCTTGCCGGATTCGATACGTGCCAGGTCGAGAATATTATTCAATACGGCCAGCAGGTGGCGTCCCGCTTCCAAAATGTCGCCGGCGTAGTCGCGCACGTCATCTGATTTCATGCTGCGGACAAGCATGAGCTCAGAAAATCCGATAATGGCGTTAAGCGGTGTGCGCAGCTCGTGACTCATGTTTGCGAGAAAATGGCTCTTGGCGCGGTTCGCCTGCTCGGCGACCTGCACGGCATCGCGCAGATGCGTCTCAACGGCTGTGCGCCTTTGGATTTCACTGTCTCTTTCAGCCAGGGTTTTGACGAGTTGCGTATTTTTCTGCTCGATGGTGTTACGGTGCTGGCTGAGGATCGTGTGGCGCCAGGCGATCCAGCCAAATAGAAGGATGGCTGCGACAATCACGCTGGCGAAAACCACGGCTCCAGTTTCGGCTTGGGATTTTCGTAGCTTGATGTCGCGCTCGAGTTTGGCGGATTTGAGGTGCTCGATTTCAAGATCCTGGGTTGCGAAATCGAATTGCGCGGCAAGCAAAGCGAGATTGGCTGACGCGGCAAGCGACCGGCCCTGATCGTCGAGCCGCTTCAGGGCCGCGAGATGAGCAATCGCCAAGGGCAGATTGCCGATTTTGCGATACACCTTGTACGCAATCTCGTGAATGTCGCGGAATATCGGCGTGGTCTTCTTCACGTCGAGGTCGCGAAAGGCCTGCTGCAAATTGGCGACCGCGGCATCGAAATCCCCACGCCGGTACGCAATCTCCGCTTGGGCGCCCCATGCGGATCGGGTTTCTTCGGCCTCGCCCTTCTTACTCATCAAGCTCAGGGAACGGCGTGCGGCGTGCTCCGCCTCTGGAAGTCTCTGAAGTCTCGCATAGCTGACGGCAAGATTGTCGAGGATGTTTGCCTGGAGCAGCGGACTTTTAAGCAATACGGCAGTGCTGAGAGCCTTGTCAAAAAACGGGATCGACTGATCGTAGTGGCCCATCTGCTGATAGGCAAAGCCAAGGTTATTGGCGGCTGCGAACGCGATGGTCCGGTCACCGGAATAGGTTCTGACCGCCTCGCCATAGTAACGGATTTCACGGTTGAAATCCCGAGCCTTTCCATACAGGTCGCCAAGGCCCAGCAGCGCGAGTGCCTGGCTGCGGGGTACTCCGATCCGCAAGAAAATCGCATGCGCTCGCTGATAACTCCTGAGCGCGTCCGCGAAGTCGCCGCTCGATTCGGCAATTCGAGCGTGCGTCAACGCGAGGTCGCCATCGAATTTGGTGACCGTTTTGTCGTCCGCTGCAAACTGCTCCGCCTGGTTGACGGCGATGCGAGCTTCGGGGAGCCGGCTCGTTCGCATCAAGGCTTCTGCTTCCAGCCAGAGTGCGGTTGCAGCAGCACGACGGTAATGCGGAGATTGTTTGTACCGGTTGGCCAGGGCAGCTGCGTTTTGTGCGGCTCGCATCGCATCGTTTGGGTTTGCGAGCATGAGTTTTTGGGCGGCGGCGATCTTGCGGTCGAACTCCGCCCAGTCGCTCCGGCCGATCTGGGCCGCATGCATCTCAGGACAAAGGGCCGAAAGTGTCACAAAGGCGAAGCACGCAAGCCGGAGACCAGGAAAAATGACTCGGCGCCGCAGAAACCCGACAATGCCGGGCGGGTGTCGGATAGGCGGCCGACCCGTTTTCGTTGGTGCGGTACTCATCGCAGGCTTCGTGTCCAATGCCTGATCCTGGTGCGCTTGCCCGCCAGCGCGCCGCAGCAATGACGTCCCGGGCCCCGGCTATTCTGATCTGTCGAGCTTTACGGCCCGTAAAATTGAAGGAATTTGGTTGGCGGCAAGCAATGCGGCCGACAAAGAACCGGAACCCCCGATAGACTTTCATTATTTTCAATACCTTAGCGAGATAGTGAGAAGTTGTTGACATCTCTTAAGGAATCGCTAACTATATTGCGCGATCCGGTCGAAGGGGCCGGACGCTGGACAAGGCTGTCCGCGCGAAGGTGGCCGCGTCTGCATTTGGGGACTCAAATCGCGCGAGGAAGACCAATGAAAACCGAGAAAAGCGTAATCGCGGACCTGGACGTGGAACTGTCGGCAATCGGCGGGTACGACCCCATCAGCGGCATGCCCTGCGGCAGCCTCTACGGCCCCATTCGTCCATTCATCCGTCCTGAAAGCGCTGGCGACGTTACCAGCCTCGTGCCGACGCTGGACGAATAAGCTGCTCATTTTGTGAGCGGAGGGCAGTTTCGACCTTGGCTGGATATTTCCGCCAAGTGGGAGGGGCTGTCCGGATTGATGTGCGCGGGAGTGGGGGTCGAATTATCCCCTCACTTCTGTGTGCTATGTTGCCGATTCCGCCAAGCGGTTCGGTCTGCGCGTTACGTGCGGGGCGTATGGAATGTCCGCCGATACGGACAAGTTTGTCCGGATAATCCGTGATCTTGATCGGTTGCTCGTTCCCGGCGCGGGAGAGAAGTTCTGGTCCGCTCGCGCCATATTTTCGGAAATGGACAGCGCCTTCCTCAACGGGTGGAGCCATTACCGCCTCCAAGAAATTCTGGACGACAAGGAATTCTTGGTCTTCCGAGACCGCAATTCTCTGACGATCAATGTGACCAAGGGATATGCGGTTTCATTGGCCATGATCGACCGTCCGCCCAGCGGGCTGTACCTTCACCCACAGCATTATATGGCAAGAAATGTCGGCCGCGTCCCGGCCACCATTCATCGCTACAAGCCGGACCGTCCGCTTCAGAACGACGTCTATGACCCGAACGCCCGACTCGAACTCCTCGATGTGATCCAGTTGCAGCCTGGCGAGGCGCTGGAGCGCAACGGGAATACGGATGTGCTGGACTGGAAAGCCGACGGTGAAATGGCCTTTGTGCTTCGCCTGCACTCCGAATCCGTTGGCGATTATGAATGGGCTTTCGATCGAGAAACGCTGGCGCCCAAAGGCGTAACGGTACTCGACCGTTTTTCAAGTCAGATGACGACCGCAATGCAGATGCTCACGGCGCTTGGTGCGCCCGTGGGCCGCGATTTCATCGAAACAGGCCTGAGTTCGCCCCAATTCCACGTGCGATGGGAAACGGTGAAAATGATCAGCCAACTTTCCCCCGACCTTGTCCGGGAAGCGATCGAGCGGTTGAAAGAGGATCCCCACCCAGCGATACGGCGTGCGATCGAAAAGAGCGCCGTGGTGCCTTCGCAAAAGGCCGGTCACTGATATGGCCTATTCATTCGAAGCCAGGGACGACAATGGCCCGATCGCCGTCGAAGATGTCATTGAGGCGATGAGGAAGGCATACAAAGGCAACAATGGCGTCGATGCGATGCAATGCGTGGCCGAAAAGTTCCAGAGCCTCGCGGCGAACCGCGAATTCATTCGAGATGCGCTGGTGGCGGAGCTGAAGCGCATTGCGGAAGAGCGCAATCTCGGAAGCTTCGCGCCCCAGTCGTTTATCATTCACAGGGCACCGCCATTTTCCTTGCGGCTGAACCTCTGGCTGCCCTCCGTCGGCACCTCTCGAAAGGTCGAGCAGGAAGCGCGGATCTATTCTTACGGGCGCGCGCACGATCACAATTTCAGCCTTTTGACCGCCGGCGTTGCCGGTCCGGGATATCGGACGCGCATTTACGAATACGATTGCCGGTCAATCGAGGGCCGGGCCGGGGAACATGTGGAAATGACGTTTCTGGAGGACACGAAGCTCACCACCGGGAAGGTCATGATCTATCGGCCGCACCATGACATTCATGTCCAAATTCCTCCTGTGGAAGCATCCATGTCGCTGAACCTCCTGATCGAGGAAAAGGACATCGTCGAAACGCCGCAGTATTATTTCGATCTGGAAACAAGCGCTCTTGTCCCCATGAACGACAACGAGGTCGGGCGGCGGGTAAGCTTCCTTGAAGCGGTTGGGCACTTTGCGAACGAGGACTGCGCGGGCGTGCTGTTCGACGTCGCACGTCAAAACCGTGATCCCTCCATTCGCGCTGCTGCTGTCCAGGCAATCCGCACGGGATTTCCTGATCGCCAGCCGGAAATTGAGCGCCTGGTAGCGGCTGACCCGCATCCACTGGTGGCAAGCGAAACGAATACGCCACTAGCCTGACGCGCAGTCTTTCCGGAGGCGCTTGCGATCGATCTTGTCACGGTCGTTGCGGGGGAGGAGATTGTCTTCGAACCGGATCCAGTGGGGCGCTTTGTAGCGCGCTAGCCGCGCCTTCGCGAAAGCTATCAGCTCCGCTTCAAGTTCATTCGAGGCACGGAACCCTTCTTTCAGCACAACCAGCGCCAGCGGTTTTTCCAGTCCATGATCGTCCTTGCGGCCAAGCACGCAACACTCGCGCACGGCATCGTGCTGGATCAGGCAGTTCTCCACCTCGTGCGGACTGACATAGATGCCGCCGCTTTTGAGCAGGTCATCGCCGCGACCTTCATAGTACCAGTAGCCCTCGGCATCCTGCCGGAACTTGTCGCCGCTCACGATCCAGCCGCCCCGCAGATGTTCTTTCGATTTGTCATACGCGGCATGATAGTGGAGCGCGGCGGAGTCGCCTTTCAGCCACAGCGTGCCGACGTTACCTTGCGCGACTTCGCGCCCTTCGTCGTCCATCAGCTTCGCTTCGTATCCCGGCACGAGTTTGCCAAGGCTTCCGGGGCGGATATCGCCGGGCCTGTTGCTGATGTAGATGTGGAAGCTCTCCGCGCTGCCGATGCCGTCGATGATGGGCACGCCGAACGCGGCGTCCCAGCGGATGTGCAGTTCGTTCGGCAGCGGCTCTCCGGCACTCCACATGAAACGCAGACTGGAAACCTGGCTGCGCGTTTCATGTGGCGCCTGCATCATCTTGTTGATGAGCGTCGGTACGCTGGTGAAAACCGTGGCACGGTGCTGTTCAATTTTCTTGAACAGAACGTCCGGGGTGGGCTGCTCGCGAAACAACACTGTCGACGCACCCACCGCGAACGGGAACATCAGATTCGTGCCGGTCGCATACCCGAAGAAAAGGCGCGCGCCCGAAATGGTTACGTCGGTCTCTCCAATCCCGATGAAATTCTTTGCATATACTTCGGTGCTAAAGGGGAAATGGAAGTGGCAATGGACGGCGCCTTTGCTTTTCCCGGTCGTGCCGCTCGTAAATAGCCAGACGGCCGGATCGTCTTTCTTTGTTGGCCAAGGCACGGCATCGGTCTTGCGCGCCTTCCAATCATCGAATCGCCTGTAGGCAGGTGAATCCGTTCCAACAACAATGACATTGTCGCCGCAGTTAGAGTGGCGTGAATTTGCCAATGCTTTGCTGAGGCTCGGCAGGCTCTGCTCATCGACGAAGGTGAACTGTGGCTTCACGTAGCCAAGGTAATATTCGTAATCCGTCACAGGTAGCAGCGGATTGATCTGCGTGACGACGGCGCCGGCCTTCAGGGCGCCAAACCAGGCATAGGCGAATTCCGGCCGGTCCTGCATGCACACAAGCACGCGCTGCTCCGGTAACAAGCCATCGGCCATGAGATTGCGGGCAACCTGCATTACGTTGTCTGACAGTTCGCGATAGCTGATTTCGCGTCCCTCGAAATAGATTGCCGTTTTCTCACCGCGTCCGGCTTCGATGTTCGAAAACACGTAATAGTCGGCCATGTTGAAATCGTCGGGGAATGCAGGCGGATGAAAGGTCATGCCAGCTTCACGCCACTTCGCCGCCGTCGATCGGCAGCGCGATTCCGTTGACAGCCGCCGCTTCGTCCGATGCGAGCCACACCACCGCGCCGGCGACCTCTTCCGGTCTCACCAGCCGCCCCTGCGGATTGACGGCGGTGAATGTCGCCAACGCCTCTGCAGGCGCACGTTGCGTTTTTTCGCTGATCCGCCTGACGGCGGAGGAGATGATGTCGGTATCAACGTAGCCCGGGCAAACAGCATTCACGGTGATGCCGGATTTGGCTACTTCAAGCGCCAATGTCTTGGTCAGTCCCACCAGCGCGTGCTTGGCCGCCACGTAGGCGCTGAAGTTACGATAGCCGATCAGGCCGGCCGTGCTGGCGATATTCACGATGCGGCCCCAACCCCTTGCCCTCATACCAGGTAACACCGCCTGAGTGCAGTGAACGGCACCCAGCAGATGCACATCCAGCATCGCGCGCCAAGCGGCAGGATCGGTTTTTTCGAATGGTGCGGAAATCACGCTTCCGGCGTTGTTCACCAGCAGCACGACAGGTCCGGAGAGCTCTGCCGCCGCGTCGACAGCAGAGTTCACCGCACTCTTATCCGTTACATCGAACGGCCGAATCTGCGCGCCGGAAACGGTGGCGGCGGCCTCGCGTAGCCGCGCTTCGCCACGGCCGGCGATGGTGACGCGCCACCCGGCCCCAGCCAATGCCTTGGCGATTGCCAGCCCGATGCCGCTCCCCCCACCGGTGACGAAGGCGTGTTTGTCCACGTTGCGGTCTCCTTCGCGGCGACGTTAGTCTATGTCATGAGTCCACGCCAATGATCAGCGCCCTGATTCCCGCCGCTTTCGAGCCCGAGCATTTCCTCTGGGCCTATGCCGACGGCATCGCCACGATCACGCTCAACCGGCCGGAGCGAAAAAATCCTTTGACCTTCGAGTCCTATGCCGAGCTGCGCGATACCTTCCGCGCGCTCGTCTACCAGACAAAAGTGAAAGCTATCGTCATCCGGGGTGCGGGTGGGAATTTCTGCTCCGGTGGCGATGTGCACGAGATCATCGGGCCGCTGGTCGAAATGCAGATGACTGGCCTGCTCGCTTTCACCCGCATGACCGGCGATCTGGTGAAGGCCATGCGCGGGTGCCCCCAACCCATCATCGCGGCGGTGCAGGGCGTGTGCGCCGGCGCAGGCGCCATCATTGCGATGGCCAGCGACATCCGGCTGGCTGCGCCAGATGCGAAGACGGCGTTCCTCTTCAACCGTGTGGGCCTTGCCGGTTGCGACATGGGAGCTTGTGCCATCCTGCCGCGCATTATTGGCCATGGCCGCGCCTCCGAACTTCTTTTTTACGGCCGCAGCATGAGCGCGGAGGAGGGGGAACGCTGGGGATTCTTCAACCGGATCGTCCCTGACGAAGATCTGGAAAATGAGGCGCAGGCCTGGGCGGAAAAGCTGGCTGCCGGCCCGGCATTCGCGAATGGGATCACGAAGAACCAGCTCAATCAGGAATGGAGCATGAGCCTGGATATGGCGCTGGAAGCCGAGGCACAAGCGCAGGCGATCTGCATGCAGACGAAGGACTTCGAGCGCGCTTATCTCGCCTTCGTCGCCAAGCAGCCGCCGATCTTCGAAGGGGATTGATATGCGGACGCTGCAGCCCGCGCATTGGCCACGACCGAAAGGATACGCCAACGGCATCGAGGCGGAAGGGCGGATTGTTTTCGTTGGCGGCCAGATCGGATGGGACGATGAGGAGAAATTCGGTGACCGAGATTTCTCGGGCCAGTTCAGGCAGGCCCTCCAGAACACGCTGACCATACTAAAGGAAGCGGCGGCCGGTCCGGAACACATCGCGCGCATGACCATCTTCGTCAGCAGCCGGGAAGACTATGTCTCGTCCCGCGCTGAGTTAGGCGTGATCTGGAAAGAGCTGATGGGCAAAAGTTTCCCTGCAATGGCAGTGATCATCGTGAACGGCTTCGTGGAGCCGGAGGCGAGGCTGGAGATCGAAGCCACGGCCGTCGTCCCGCATTGAATGAAGAATAAACCATTCAAAATTGCTATAGTCGGCGGCGGTCCAGGCGGGCTTTATCTCGCGGTGCTCACAAAAAGGGCGCGGCCTGACTGGCAGATCGATGTCTATGAGCAGAACCGCGCCGATGACACCTTCGGCTTCGGCGTGGTGTTCTCCGACGAGACGCTGGAAGAGTTCTTGAGCCGCGATGCAGAGTCGTACGCGGCCTTCACCAAGGCATTTGCGTATTGGGACGATATCATCATCCGCTACAAGGGAAGTGAGATTCGTTGCTGCGGCAATGGTTTTGCCGGCTGCTCACGGTTGACGCTGCTGAAGATTTTACAGGAACGTTGCGGTGAACTCGGCGTTGGCTTGCATTTTCAGTCGCCCGTTCACGACCTCTCGCGCTTTGCCGATTGCGATGTGATTGTGGGCGCCGACGGCATCAACAGCCGCGTGCGGGAGGCCTTCAAGGAGCATTTCCAGCCAGAAGTGCGGACCCAGTCCAACAAGTTCGTCTGGCTGGGCTCCACGCGGCCGCTGGATGGATTTACCTTCTTCTTCAAACAGACCGAGCACGGTCTGATTGTTGCGCATACCTATCAGTATGAACCGGGCCATTCGACGTGGGTAATCGAAATGAGCCCGGAGGCGTGGACCGCATTCGGCTTCGATCGGCTGGATGAAGAAAAGAGTGCGCGGCTGGCCGAACGCATCTTCGCGGATGAGCTGGAGGGCCACCCTCTCATTACCAACCGCTCGCTGTGGCGCAACTTCCCGCGCATTTTCTGCGAGCGCTGGTGGCACGACAATGTCGTGTTACTGGGTGACGCCAAAGCCACGGCTCATTTCTCGATAGGCTCGGGCACCAAACTCGCCATGGAGTCGGCTATCGCGCTTTCCGCTGCGCTGGTAACGCATGGCGAACAGTCCGTCGAGCAGGCGTTCCAAGCGTACGACTCCGCGCGACGCACCGAAGTGCAGATCACCCAGCACAATGCCGATGTCAGCCTTGCCTGGTTCGAGCACATGGAACGCTCGGGCGACATGAAGCCGATGCAGTTCGCCATGGTCGTGATGTCGCGGGCGAAAAGCATTACGTGGGACAATCTGCTGCTGCGCGACGAGGCCTTTGTTCGCGCTTTCGAGGACGAGTGGTATCGGACTTACTACGAAGAAAGCGGTTTCGATTGCCGCGAGACCCGTCCGACGCCGATGTTCACGCCGTTGCGCCTTCGCGGCCTTACCTTGAACAACCGGGTGGTGGTTTCGCCGATGGCGCAGTATTCCGCCTGTGACGGTGTGCCGAACGATTGGCATTTCACGCACTACGCCTCCCGCGCTATGGGCGGGGCGGGGCTGATGTATGTGGAGATGACATGTCCGTCCGCTGATGCGCGCATTTCCCCGGGCTGCACGGGACTGTGGAACGATGAGCAGGAGCGTGAATTGAAACGTATCGTCGATTTCGCGCATACATTTTCGGACACGAAGATCGCCATGCAATTGGGGCATGCTGGCCGCAAGGGCTCGACGCAGTTGGGGTGGGAAATGCCGGACCATCCGTTGCAAGAGTCGGACGAGAACTGGCCGGTCTATTCCGCCTCGCCAGTTCCTTATCTGGCAGGCATCAGCCCGACGCCCGCGGAGATGGATAGCGCCGCCATGGATCGTATCAAGGTGGACTTCGTGCAGGCCACCCAGCGTGCCAACCGCGCCGGATTTGATCTGCTCGAACTGCATTGCGCGCACGGCTATCTGTTGGCGAGTTTCTTATCGCCACTCACCAACAAGCGCACGGACGAATATGGCGGCCCTGTTCAGAATCGATTGCGCTATCCGCTGGAGGTGTTCGCGGCAATGCGTGCGGTGTGGCCCGAAGATAAACCGATGTCGGTGCGCATCTCGGCAAATGACTGGGTGCCTGGCGGCATCACCGAAGACGACGTGCTCGCCATCGCGCGAGGGTTCGAAGCTGCCGGCTGCGATTTGATCAGCACGTCTTCCGGGCAGACGGTGCCGGAGCAGAAGCCCGTGTATGGCCGCATGTACCAGGCGCAGTTCGCCGAAACGATCCGCAACGTAGCGCGCATCAAGACGATGGCCGTCGGAGCCATCACCGAGCCGGCGCAGATCAACACCATCATTGCCTGCCGCCGCGCGGACCTTGTGGCTCTGGGCCGGCCGCATCTGATCGATCCATATTTCACGTGGAAGGCGGCCGCCTGGTATGGCGTGAAGACGCAAGCTGCGCCGCCGCAATACCTCTCCGGCATGGCTCAAGCCTTCCGCGAAGCGCAGGGCATGCGCGAAAAGCAGACGGTACTTCAGCGCAAGTCCAAGCCACGCCGTTTTTGACGGCCTAAGCTTGCAACAGCGCTTCCAGAGCCGCGCCGATATTCAGCAGACGTCTGTCCGACATAGCCGGCGCGATCAGCATCAGGCCGACGGGCGCTTGCCCCGCTTCGTGGCATGGGATGGTTAGCGATGGCGCATCCAACAAATTCGCCACGGCGGGATTGCGAAGGATGAGCGTGTTGGCGTGACGGTACATCTCGTCGTCCTCCATGTCGGCGATCGGTGGCGGCAGGATCGGCACCGTCGGCGCGATCAGCGCATCGAAGGCAAACATCATTCGTTCGAAACGTTCGATCATCGATGCGCGGGCCCGCAGATTGGCGATCCAGTCTGATGCTGAAATCGTCCGTCCACGCGCGATCCGCTCGCCGATCTTGGGATCGATGTCGTAGGGGCGGCTTTCGATCAGGGCACCGAACCGCTCCCACGCTTCCGCGTTCGCGAAGCTGCCCCGTGCATAATAGCCTGTCAGCTCCGCGAAGATTCCGGCTGGCAACGGTTCGATGCTCGCGCCTGCATCAAGCAGTGTCCTTTTCGCGCGGGTATAAGTGTCGATAGTCTCGGGATCAGCCTCCTCCAGCATGAAATCGTCCGCCGAGCAAAAGCGGAGCCTGCCACCAAACGGGATGAGTGATTCATCGTCATCGGCCAGAATGTTGTCCAGCAGCGCGCAGTCGGCCACGCTGCGCGCCAGCGGCCCAACGCAATCGAGCAGGGTGGATAGCGGTAGCACGCCTTGCAGCGGTACCCGCCGCTGTGTGGGTTTGAAACCGGTTAACCCCGTCAGCGCCGCGGGAATGCGCACCGAGCCTCCCGTATCGGTGCCAAGCGCCGCCACTGCCATGCCATCGGTGACCGAAATCGCCGCGCCAGATGAAGAGCCACCGGGAATGAGCCGACGCGCGCGCTCGAACGGATTGGCCGGCGTGCCGTAGAACCGGTTATAGCCGATGCCGGAGAAGGCGAGCTCCGTCATATTGGTGCGCCCGACAATGACCGCGCCGGCGGCGTGTAGCCGTTCGACCACTGCGGCATGGGCCGTGGCCGGCGGCGCACCTTCCAGCAATTTGCAGCCCCCGCCTGTCACTTCACCGGCGAAATCGATGTTGTCTTTGATCGAAACCGGCAATCCGGCGAGGGAAGATGCAGCGGCCCGGGTGTTTCGGAGTAAGTCGTACGCGCGTGCCTGCTGCACAGCCTGATCTTTTCGCAGACTTCGGAAGGTTGCAGCGCCTTCACCGTGCGGATCCATTGCGCGCGCCAGCGCCGCTCCGACGATTTCCTCGCACGATGTAGATCCCGCCGAAATATCAGCGGTAAGCGATTGGATTTTTCCTGTCAGCATTGCCCTATGGCGTGCAGCATCGCCAACACGCTATCGGGCATTCAGGAACGGCGCCAGACGAGCCGGCACCGCTCCGATGTTTTCGATCTCAGGGCCTCGCCACCACCAGCGGAGCCATCTGATCTGCCCAGCAGCCGTCACCGGAATGGACGCGGCCACGGCGTCGCAGCTCGATAGTGGCGCCCGCTTCCACGGCCTGCTTAAGGGCGGTGTTCAACTCCTCGATGCTTGCCTCGACACTGCGCAATGCCTCGCGCAGCGCCTTGCTTAGCTTCACGCCTTCGAGCGAGAACCCTTCGCCGGTCGTGACGGGGATACAGTTCCCGGTATGCGTGTTCGCAATGACTTCGGTCATAGGTTCCTCTCCTTACGCTGCGGCGATGCCAAACTGATCGGCTTCGGTCGAGCCATGCATCGCCGTGGTTGAACTGGTGCCTCCGCCAATGGCGAGCGACACGGCATCGAAATAACCGGTACCGACTTCGCGCTGATGACGCGTAGCGCTGTAGCCATGCTTCTCGCTGGCGAACTCCGCCTGCTGCAGCACGGAATAGGCCGCCATCCCGCAATCGCGGTAGTGACGTGCCAGCTCGAACATGCCGTGGTTGAGGGCGTGGAAGCCGGCCAGGGTGACGAACTGGAATTTGTAGCCCATCGCCGCCAGCTCGCGCTGGAACTTCGCAATGGTGTCCTTCGAGAGATTGGCCTCCCAGTTGAAGGACGGCGAGCAGTTGTAGGCCAGCAGCTTCCCTGGATATCTCGCGTGCACGGCCTCGGCGAATTTCCGTGCTTCCGCTAGGTCTGGCTTGGATGTTTCCCACCACAGCAGATCGGCGTACGGAGCGTAAGAAAGGCCACGGGCAATGCAGGCGTCCACGCCGTTGCGCACGTGGTAGAAGCCCTCCGGCGTGCGCTCGCGCTTCTGAATGAAAGGGTGGTCGCGCTCGTCGATATCCGACGTGATGAGCTTCGCCGCTTCCGCGTCTGTGCGCGCCACGATCAATGTCGGCACGCCCATGACATCGGCGGCCAGCCGCGCGGCGCAGAGGTTGCGGATATGTGCGGCCGTGGGGATCAGCACCTTGCCGCCCATGTGGCCGCACTTCTTTTCGGATGCGAGTTGATCCTCGAAATGCACGCCGGCGGCGCCAGCCTCGATATAGGCCTTCATGATCTCGAAGGTGTTGAGCGGCCCACCGAAGCCAGCTTCGGCATCGGCCACGATCGGCACGAACCAGTCATCCACAGTCTTCTTGCCTTCGCTGTGCTCGATCTGGTCGGCGCGCTGCAGCGTCCTGTTGATGCGGCGCGCCAGCTCCGGCCCGGAGTTCGCGGGATACAGACTCTGGTCCGGATACATGGCTCCGGCGGTGTTCGAATCCGCCGCAACTTGCCAGCCGGACAGGTAAATGGCCTTCAGGCCTGCCCGCACCATCTGCATCGCCTGGTTGCCGGACAACGCACCAAGCGCAGGCACGTATTCTCCCGAGTGCAGCAGGTGCCAGAGCTTGTTGGCGCCACGTTCGGCAAGCGTGTGCTGAATACGCACCGACCCGCGCAGCCGCTCCACATCCCTGGGGGTGAACGGACGCTCGATGCCGTCGAAGCGGCCACGCGGGGCGGAAGGAACAAGATCGGCAGTGCTGGTCACGTTACTCTCCAGTGGTTGGAATGGTGTGCTCGGTTTCGAGCAGACGGCGGTAGGCGGGCTGGGTGAGGAAGGGCGCGAACTCGTCGGCGAGGCAGAGTTCCTCGAAGAGTCCACGCGCGTCGTTCAATGTGGGTGAGGCGCTCCGCGCCGCGAGCAGGGCGTCGATTTCTTCCGCGATAATTGTTTTTAACAGCGCGCCGTCGACGACACGACCGCCGTCGAGCCTTACGCCATGTTTGCGCCATTGCCAGATTTGCGTCCGCGAGATTTCGGCTGTGGCCGCGTCTTCCATCAAATTGTAGAGCGGCACGCAGCCGTTTCCGGCGAGCCACGCCGCGATGTACTGAATCCCCACGCGGATATTGGTGCGAAGGCCTTCCTCGGTGATCGTGCCTTGCGGCGCTGCCAGCAGATCCGCAGCCGTGACGTTCACATGGTCACGCTGCCGGTCGACTTGGTTCGCCTTCGGCATTAACACGTCGAACGCTGCCTTCGCGATGGGAATGAGGCCCGGATGGGCCACCCAGGTGCCGTCATGGCCCTCGCGGGCTTCGCGCTCCTTGTCTGTTTTTACCCTCTTCAGCGCCACCGCGTTCGCCCCGGAATCGTCGCGGATCGGGATCTGCGCCGCCATGCCCCCCATGGCGTGCGCGCCGCGGCTATGGCAGGTCTTGATCAGCAGCCTGCTGTAGGCGGCGAGGGCGGGTGACGCCATCGTCACTTGCGCGCGATCCGGCAGGATGAAATCGCGGCGCGTGCGCAGGGTCTTGATCATCGAGAAAATGTAATCCCAGCGGCCGCAATTGAGCCCGACGATATGGTCCTTCAGCTCGTGGAGAATTTCGTCCATCTCGAAAGCGGCCGGCAGCGTCTCGATAAGAACCGTGGCGCGGATGGTGCCGCGCGGAAGGTCGAGCGAGCGTTCCGTGAATACGAACACATCGCGCCACAGAGCTGCTTCCCGATGGCTCTCGATCTTGGGCAGGTAGAAGTATGGACCCGTGCCGCGCGCAAGCAGCTCTTGCGCGTTGTGGTAGGCATAGAGCCCGAAATCGAACAGCGACGCGGAAATGGGCGCGCCGTCAATTTCGATATGTGCTTCGTCGAGGTGCCAGCCGCGCGGACGGACAAACAGTACCGCGAGTTTCGGATTGAGAAGGTAGCGCTTGCCGCTCGCCGCGTCCTCGTAGGACAGCGTACGCCGCACAGCCCGAATCAGATTGGCCTGGCCGTCGATATTGTTTGCCCAGGTCGGTGCGTTGGCATCCTCGAAATCCGCCATGAAACAATTCGCGCCCGAGTTCAGCGCATTGATGACCGTCTTGGCGTTGACCGGGCCGGTGATTTCGACGCGCCGGTCTAGGAGGTCGGCCGGGGGCGGGGCGATTTTCCAGTCGCCATCCCTGATGCTCTGTGTTTCGGCCAGAAAGCCCAACTCCTCGGCACCGGCATCAAGCCGGGCCTGCCGTGCGGTACGTGCAGCCAGCAGCTTCCGGCGACTGTCATCGAAGCGCCGATGCAATAAGGCAAGAAAGTCCAACGCCTCGGCCGTAAGGACGTCCGCTTTGCCGAGTGCAACCCCGCGAAAGGCGATATTGGATTCTTGCTGCACCTGCGAAATCTCCATCTGTCACAGTCTTTACAGAAGACTCCCAACGATCAATGTTGACATCTCCACAAAAGAGTTGAATTGTCATAATTGTGACAGTGTTGTGTGGAGAGTTGTCATAGCTATCGTGACAGAAGCACAGCGGCGGGATGCGGGCGAGCGGAAGGTCTTCGCTGGCCCGCGCCTACGGCATCTGCGGATCTCGCTGGGTCTAAGCCAAAGTGCGATGGCCCGTGACCTCGGCATCTCGCCCAGCTATCTGAACCTCGTCGAGCGCAATCAGCGCCCCCTCACCACGCAGCTCGTTCTGAAACTTGCCGCCATCTACGACCTCGACCTGCGCGAGCTGCACGGTGACCGGGAGGCCGAACGGGTAGCCGAACTCACCGAGATATTTGCCGACCCGGCGCTGGGGAAAATGCCGGCCGCGACGGTGCTCGGTGATCTGGTCAATGGCTATCCGGATATCGTTTCTGCGTTCTCGTCTCTCTATAGCGCCTATCGCAAGACGCTATCGTGGCCCGCCGCTGCAGAAGGCGAGTCGGAAGGAGCGGACGCTGTCCCGCACGACGCCCGCTATCCGGTGGAAGACGTGCGCGGCTATTTCCACGCGCGAAACAATTATATCGCCGCGCTGGATCTCGCCGCTGAGTCGTTCCATGCGTCGCTGAATGCCGGCGATGACCTGCTCGCCGCGCTGCGCGCGCATTTGCGCGACACACATCAAATCCGCGTCACCATTCTGCCGATCCATGCAATGCCGGACGAGCAGCGGCGCTATGACCGCCACAACCGGCGGCTCTTTCTTTCCGAGATGCTGCCGCCAACCGCGCGCGTGTTTCAAACGGCGGCACAAATTGCGCTGCTCACCTTGGGCGACGATGTGGAACGACTGGTTGCGGAAGCCGCGCCTGCCACACCGGAAGCGGCGCAATTGCTACGCATCGCGCTCGCCAACTATTTCGCGGGGGCGCTCATGATGCCGTACGGGCGCTTCATCGAAGCGGCAACCTCGGTGCGCTACGATCTGGACGTTCTGGCCGCGCGCTTCGGCGCCAGCGTCGAGCAGGTCGCGCACCGCATCACCACCTTGCAGCGCAGCGAGCGGCGCGGGGTGCCCTTCTTTTTCCTCCGTATCGATCATGCCGGCAATGTGCTCAAGCGGCTGTCCGCAGGAGGCTTTCCGTTCTCGCGTTACGGCGGCATCTGCCCGCGCTGGCGTGTGTTCGATGCCTTCGCGGCCCCCGGCGAAATCTTGACGCAGCACATTGCTCAGCCGGATGGCACGCGGTTCCTCACGATATCATGTACGGTGGAGAACGTGCGTACGCGCCGTCCCTTCACCGGACGGCGGGTAGCTTTGTGCATCGGCTGCGATGTCAGCCATGCTTCCTCGGTGGTTTACGGCGATCGTCTCGATCTTGGAAATCCAGGAAGCGCAGAGCCCACCGGCGTCGCCTGCCGCGTTTGCGAAGTGGTCAATTGTCCCACCCGGGCCTCTCCCGCGCTCACGAAAGCCCTGAGGCTTGATCCCTGGCGAAAAAGCGGCTGGCCGTTCGAGTTCGCGTAGTGAAGCGATTCTACAAACAAGCAATCGCGTCCGGGTCGCCGGATGGCTGCTACGCGGTTCTGCTTGACGGTAAGGCAGTGAAGACTCCGAAACGAGCATTGCTCTTGCTGCCCCATCTCGCGCTCGTTGAATCGATCGCCGGGGAATGGGACAGCCAGGACGAGGACATCAATCCGCAGACCATGCCGCTCACCCGCTTGGCTTTCGCCGCCATCGATGTGGTCGTGCCGGAAAGGGAAGCGGTAACAGAGCAGCTGCTGAACTATGCGAGGCACGATCTCCTCTGTTATCGCGCGGAAGGCCTGCCGGAACTGACGGCGCGACAGGCGCAAGTTTGGGACCCGTTACTCGACTGGGCGGCGGAAAGCTATGGAGCACGCCTGAACATCGGCTCCGGCATTCGGCACGTGGAGCAGCCGCTCAAATCGATAGTTGCGCTGGAACAGGCCATCGCGCGCTACGGCGAATTCAAACTCGCGGCGCTGCACGCCGCTACTACGATAACCGGCTCGCTGATTCTCGCCCTGGCGCTGGCCGCAGAAAGAGTGAAGGCTGAGGAGGCATTCGCGGCAGCAACATTGGACGAAGTCTTCCAGGCCGAGAAATGGGGCAGGGATATGGAAGCCGAACAGCGCCGCCTCCGTTTGCACTTCGAGCTTGCCGCCGCCGCGCGGTTTCTGCGCCTGCTGGAGGCTTGACCGCGGAGTTATGGCCTCACACTGTCCGGCCACGGAACACGAGCGGGCGGTGAGATGAAGCACATCCTTCAGGAACTGGAAGCGCGCCGGGAACGGGCGAGAGCGGGGGGTGGAGAAGCCCGCATCGAAGCCCAGCACAAGCGAGGCAAGCTGACCGCCCGCGAGCGGCTCAATCTGCTGCTCGATCAAAACTCCTTCGAGGAGTTCGACATGTTCGTGCAGCACCGCAACACCGATTTTGGCGCCGACAAGAACATTATTCCCGGCGATGGCGTGGTAACCGGCTGGGGCACGATCAACGGCCGCATGGTCTATGTGTACGCGAAGGACTTCACCGTGTTCGGCGGCTCTCTCTCCGAAACCCACGCGCAGAAAATCTGCAAGATCCAGGACATGGCGATGCAGAATGGCGCGCCGGTGATCGGGCTACTCGATGCCGGCGGCGCGCGCATCCAGGAAGGTGTGGCGAGCCTCGCGGGTTACGGCGAGGTGTTCAAGCGCAACGTGCTGGCGTCCGGCGTGGTGCCGCAGGTCAGCGTCATCATGGGGCCGTGCGCGGGCGGCGATGTGTATTCGCCGGCGATGACCGACTTCATCTTCATGGTGCGCGACACCAGCTACATGTTCATCACCGGCCCTGAAGTCGTGAAGACGGTGACACAGGAGGATGTGACACCGGAAGATCTGGGCGGCGCGCGCGTGCACACGGCGAAATCGGCTGTGGCCGACGGCGCCTATGACAACGATGTGGTCGCCATCGAAGAGATTCGTCGCCTCTACGATTTCCTGCCGCTTAACAACCGCGAGAAGCCGCCGCACTGGCCGACCACCGACGATCCGCAGCGGGCGGAAATGAGTCTCGACACCTTGGTGCCGGAAAATCCCAACAAGCCCTACGACATGAAAGAGCTGATCCTGAAGGTCGCCGACGAAAGCGATTTCTTTGAGATCGGCGAAGCGTTCGCGCGCAACATGATCACTGGTTTCGGCCGCCTCGAGGGATCGACAGTTGGCTTTGTCGCCAACCAGCCCATGGTGCTGGCCGGCGTGCTCGACAGCGACGCCAGCCGCAAGGCGGCGCGCTTCGTGCGCTTCTGCGATTGCTTCAACATTCCCATCGTGACGTTTGTGGACGTGCCGGGGTTCCTGCCAGGTGTGGCGCAGGAGCATGGCGGCATCATCAAACACGGCGCCAAGCTGCTGTTCGCTTTCACCGAAGCGACGTGCCCGAAGGTGACGGTGATCACGCGCAAGGCCTATGGCGGCGCCTATGACGTGATGGCGTCCAAGCACATGCGCGCGGATGTGAACTATGCCTGGCCGAGTGCGCAGATCGCGGTGATGGGGGCGAAGGGTGCGGTGGAGATCATTTTCCGCAACGAGCGTGGCAATGCCGATGCCATCGCAGAACGCACCAGGGAATATGAGGACCGTTTTTTGAATCCGTTCGTCGCCGCGTCACGCGGTTACATCGACGATGTGATCCGGCCGCATTCCACCCGCTGGCGCATCGCGCGTTCCCTTCGCATGCTCCGCAACAAGCAGGTGCCGCACATCTGGAAAAAGCACGACAACATACCGCTGTGAGGCTTCAGCCTTATTCCACAACCATCCAGCCGGCATCTAGCTTCTGAAAATCAGTCGTTAGTTCCATACCCGACCTGTTGGAGCGCGAAGTTGTTTGGTTGAGGTTGGAAAAAATGTTGCTGCTTTCTCATAAAATCGTGAACTTCGATCCGTTTCTCGAAAGGTGACTACATCCGGTTAGTGCTAGAGAAGTCATTGACGTAAATACGAACCCGAACCTGATTGATCAATGCCATAAGCCGCGTTAGTCCCTGGATGGCAGCTCCGTTGTCCCACTTCTCCTTCCCTCTTGTGGGGGAAGGTGGATGGCGAGCGACGCGATAGCGTCGCGATGCCAGACGGAAGGGGACGTATGTTGATTTCCCTCCCCCTTGTGGGGAGGGAAGATGTGATTGGCGAAAGCCAATCACATAAGGGTGGGGGGCGCATGCGGACACGACTACAGCCATTTGCCATTGAACGTGCCCGGCAGCTTCGGCGCGATGCAACGAACGCCGAGGCGAAGCTGTGGTGGCGGCTCCGAGCGTTGCGTGTTCTGGGTTACCATTTTCGTCGGCAGGCGCCATTTCGCTCGTACATTCTGGACTTCGTGGAGCATAACCGGCGGGTTGTGATCGAACTCGATGGCGACCAGCATTGCCTGCCAGAGAATGCGCGGCGCGACGCAATTCGAGATCGTATGCTTGAGAGCCAACGCTATCTGGTTTTGCGGCTGGCGAATCGTGACGTGCTGGAAGACATTGAAGCGGTTGCAGATCACGTTATCCGCATTCTCGAACATCGGCCCCCCACCCGGACCGCTTCGCGGTCCGACCTCCCCACAAGGGGGAGGTGATAGTCCGCTTACTTCCCCGCATGCGCCCAGCATTCGAGTTCGACGCGGGCGCCCAGAGCCAAACCGGCAGCGCCGAAGGCGGAGCGAGCGGGCAGGTGGTCGGGTTTGAAATAAGTGACGTACACCTTGTTGAAGGCAGCCCATTCTTTCATGTCGGCCAGCATCACCGTGCATTTGAACACGTCGTCGAAAGTGAGTTCGTTCGCCTTCAGCACCGCGCCAATGTTCACCATTGTCTGCCGAGTTTCGGCTTCGAGGCCGCCGGGCACCAGCTCCAGCTTCCCGGGCACGTTTCCGAGCGCGCCGGAGAGGTAGAGCACGTCGCCCACGCGCACGGCTTGGCTGAAGGGCAGCCCGGCCTTCTTCGCGTCGGGTGAGTTGTAGAATTCCATCGTTGTTTCCCCTCCCTGTGCGCCGGCCGTGATGAAACCACAGGCAAGCATGAGTGCCGAACTCCAACCTCCGTTCACCGCATCCCTCCTCTAAGTCCCTGAAGCCGCCCCGCGAAAATAAATCCCTTCTCCACGGGGATTCCGGCCTTATTGTAGCCCGTTCGAAGAGGCGCCACGAGAAGGTCACGGGTCAACAGAGCAATGTCATCGCAACATCGGGATACCCCAAAAACAATTCATAGGCGCCGCACCACTATATCTTGTGCCGTGATGGGGCTGCTGCTGACGGCAGCCGGCGCCCCATATCCTGGCCACCCGGCAACGTCGCCGGACCTCGCCGCCGCCGATCTCTCCGCCCGGGACAAGGCCTTGGCGGACAATGCCTTTCAGGGCCGCGGGCCCGGGACACCGGAAGGGGAGGCGGCGGCGCAGTGGATCGCCGACGAGATGAAGCGCATCGGCCTCAAGCCGGGAAACCACGGCAGCTGGTTCCAGCCGGTGCCGGCGGTAAACATTGCGCTCGATCCGGCGAAATCGTCGCTGGTATTCAACACCGCAAAGGCCGGCGTGCTCGCGCCGAAGTTTGCCGACGAGCAAGTATTCTGGACCCCGGAATTCAAATCGGCGGATGTCAGCGTGACGAATTCTCCGCTTGTGTTCGTGGGCTACGGCGTGGTCGCGCCGGAGTACAACTGGAACGACTACGCCGGCGTGGATGTGAAGGGAAAGACCGTTGTCATTCTCGTCAACGATCCCGGCAATGAAGAAACCACACCCGACGCGAAATTCTTCAAGGGCAAGGCCGAAACCTATTACGGCCGCTGGATGTACAAATACGAGGAGGCGGCGCGGCAGGGCGCGGCTGCGGCGATCATCGTGCACGAAACGATTCCTGCGGCTTACGGCTGGCAGGTGGTGCGCAATTCGAATTCCGGCAACAAATCCTGGCTCGATGCGCCGGACGGAAACGCCGGCATGGTGCCCATCCAGGGTTGGATCACGCTCGACACGGCGCGCGACCTCTTCAGCCGCGCGGGTCTCGACTACGGTCAGTTGAAAGCGGCAGCCAACAAGCCGGGGTTCAAGGCCGTGCCGATGACGGGCGAAACGCTGACCGCACATCTGCACTCCACCATCTCGAAGATGATGACACGCAACGTCGTGGGTGTGGTTCGGGGACGCTCGCGGCCCAATGAGGTTTTTCTGTACACGGCGCATTGGGATCATCTCGGCGTGAAGCCGGACGTGGCGGGCCCGGACAAGATCTATAACGGCGCGGTCGACAACGGGATGGGGAGCTCCAGCATCCTGGAGATCGCAGAGAAATTCGCGAAAACGAAGCCCGCGCCAACACGCTCTGTCGCCTTCATCGCCTGGACGATGGAAGAGCAGGGACTGCTCGGCTCACTCTACTTCGCGCAGCATCCGATCTGGCCGCTGAACCACATCGTGGGGGGGATCAATCTCGATGCCAATCTGCCGGAAGGCAAGGCGCACGACATGGTGGTGGTCGGCAATGGCGCGTCTGAGCTTGAACACATCCTCGCTTTCGAGCTCGCTAACCAGAGCCGGCGTATCTCTCCGGATCCAGAGCCCGAGAAAGGCGCTTTCTACCGCTCCGATCATTTGAATCTGGCGAAGGTCGGTGTGCCGATGCTGTATCCCGGCGGCGGCTATGATTTGCTGGAGGGTGGCAAGGCGGCGGGGCAGTCGCTGCGGGACGATTATCGCGCCAATCGCTATCATCAGCCGACGGATGAATGGCGGGCGGACTGGGATTTGAGCGGACCGATTTCGGACCTTCAGGTGTTGTACGCGGTCGGCAATCGCATCGTGAACAGTAAGGATTGGCCGAACTGGTACGCGGATAACGAATTCCGCGCTGTGCGCGACAAGAGCATGGCGGGGAAATAGTGTTCTCCAAAATCCTCATCGCCAATCGCGGCGAGATTGCCTGCCGCGTCATCAAGACCTGCCGCAAAATGGGCATCGCCACCGTCGCGGTGTACTCGGACGCCGATCAGGACGCGCTGCATGTGGAGATGGCCGACGAGGCGGTGCGCATCGGTCCGCCACCGTCGGCGCAATCCTACTTGCAGGTCGAGCGCATCGTGCAGGCGTGCAAGGACACCGGCGCGCAGGCCGTGCATCCAGGCTACGGCTTTCTCTCGGAGCGCGGGGCGTTTGCCGAGGCACTTAAGGAAGCCGGCGTGACCTTCATTGGTCCGAACAACAAGGCCATCGCCGCGATGGGCGACAAGATCGAGTCCAAGAAGCTCGCGCTCGCGGCCAAGGTCAGCACAGTGCCTGGCTACGTCGGCGAAATCCGCGACGAAGCGCACGCCAGGAAGATCGCCAAGGAGATCGGCTATCCGGTGATGGTGAAGGCCTCCGCCGGCGGCGGCGGCAAGGGCCTTCGCATCGTGCACAAAGAGAGCGAACTGGCGCAGGCGATTCAATCCTCGCAGAACGAAGCCCGCGCCAGCTTCGGTGACGACCGGCTGTTCATCGAGAAGTTCGTCACCGAACCGCGCCATATCGAAATCCAAGTGCTGGGCGACAAGCACGGCAATGTCATCTATTTGGGCGAGCGCGAATGCTCCATCCAGCGGCGCCACCAGAAGGTCATCGAAGAAGCGCCATCGCCATTTCTCGATGAAGATACGCGCCGCGCCATGGGGGAGCAGGCGGTCGCGCTGGCAAAGGCTGTGGGCTACGACAGCGCCGGCACGGTCGAGTTCATCGTCGACAAGGATCGCAATTTCTACTTTCTCGAGATGAACACGCGGCTGCAGGTCGAGCATCCGGTGACGGAACTGATCACGGGACTCGATCTCGTCGAGCTGATGATCCGTTCGGCGGCGGGCGAAAAACTGCACATCAAGCAGTCCAACGTGACGCTGAATGGCTGGGCAGTGGAAGCGCGTATTTACGCGGAAGATCCTTACCGCGGCTTCCTGCCGTCAACCGGCCGCCTTATCCGCTACCAGCCGCCGCCGGAGGGTGAGTACGACGGCGCCATGGTCCGCAACGATACCGGCGTCTACGAAGGGGGAGAGATTTCCGTCTTCTACGATCCGATGATCGCCAAGCTCTGCACGCATGCGGGAACGCGCGCGCTGGCCATCGAAGCGATGGGCGAGGCGCTGGACGAATTCCACATCGAGGGCATCAACCACAACATCGATTTTCTGAGCGCCATCATGCACAGCGAGCGCTTCCGCGAAGGCAGGCTTTCCACCGCTTTCATTGCAGAGGAATACCCCGATGGATTTCACGGAAGGCCTCTGGATGCCGGAATGGCTCGCCGCTTTGTCGCGGCGGCGCTCGCCATCAAGCTTGCGCGCACCCGGCGCGCCGGGGATATCTCCGGCACCTTGAACGGCACGCATCAACCGAACGGCGACTACAGCGCTGCAATTGGCGACACGTATTTCGAGATTGCCGACGCCGCATTGACCGACGGCGCGCTGAACGCCGTGATCGACGGGAATGCCTACGAAGCCGAGGTCGCCTGGGCGCCCGGCGAAGCGCTGCTGCGGCTCCTGGAAAATGGGCAGAGCCATGTGTTCCAGGTCGCGCGCCTCAGCGGTTGCTACCGACTGCGACATGGCGGTGCCAACGTCATTGTGACGCTACGCAGTAGGGAGGCGGCGGAGCTCGCCGCGCTCATGCCGAAAAAAGCCGCGAAGGATACCTCGAAGACACTGCTTTGCCCGATGCCTGGCCTCGTCGTGTCGGTGAATGTGAAGGAAGGTCAGGAGGTGAAGGCAGGTGAGCCGCTCGCCGTGGTGGAGGCAATGAAAATGGAAAACGTGCTGACGGCCGGGCGCGATGCCACCGTCAAGAAAATCAACGCCAGGAAGGGCGACAGTCTGGCGCTCGACGATGTGATCATGGAGTTCGCTTAGGTTCGTATCGCAGGAACGTGTGACCCTTATAGGGCAGGCGGCAATCCCGCGTTACGGCGTGACCGCCTTGAGTGGCTTCTGCCTTTTATCCGAATGTCTTTCTGATTTGGATATACAGGCGAGGCTGCGACTTGATCCGGATTTCCTCGATGTCCGAAAGGCCGCTGTCCGCCCGCGATCCGGTGTAATTGAAGAACTGGTCGTCATAGACGAAGCGGCCGAAATTATCGATTTCGAAATGCAAGCTTAACGTCGGCTCGGGTTTCCACTCCCAATATGCGGATAGATAAGGAGGCATGATGCGGCGATGACGCACCTGGCTGACGCGGTAGTACCACTCGTCCCAGCCGTTGTAATAGGCGACACTCCATGTGGAATTAAGACTCTCGATATCCTGCCGAATTCTCAACTCGACGTCCTGCGGACGATCACCCGAAATGACGCGTTCCTGTCCCGTGACCGGATCTGGAACACGGCTCCATTGCAGGCTGTTGATCGACTTGAGCACGCCGTTCTT
Organism: Alphaproteobacteria bacterium; assembly: GCA_019241645.1. GTDB lineage: Bacteria > Pseudomonadota > Alphaproteobacteria > Micropepsales > Micropepsaceae > Rhizomicrobium. Next base: position 9,723 of record JAFAWQ010000016.1, on the reverse strand, counting down.
CAGGCCCAGCCAGTCAAGCGGAAGGGTCAGGGTCAGATCGAGTTTGTCGTTGGTGCCGCTCCCGATGTTGCCGGGCGCGTCGAAGACATTGCCGTCAGCATCCTTGACCGGCACGAAGTCGACCACATCGTCGATCTGCTCATGCATGAATGTGATAACAGCTGCGCCATCTCCGAGAAAATGCCGCTCATACGAGATTTCATATTGGGAGTGCTGGTCGGGACGAAGTTCTGCATTGCCGGCGGTGACGCCGGTGCCAGCAAGATTGCTGCTGGCGATGAAATTGTCGAACTCGAGCTGACCGACAACCTTCTCGTAGCGCAAGTGAACCTCGTTATCCTCGTCAGGCGTCCAGGTCAGCAACAGCCGGGGCTTCGGGTAGAAGAAGGAGCGTGACAAATCGACATCGCCTGTCTCAGTAATGGTCGAAAACTCGAACCGGGCACCTGCCTCCAGGAGCCAGTCCGGCGCGATCTTCCAGGTCTCTTGTGCAAAAATTTCGTTGCGATGCTCAGAGACATGGGGATTGGGCGTCGGCAGGGGAATGTTTTCGTAATCCTGGACGAACGAGCTTGTGCCGTTCAGAAAATTGAATGCAGCTTCTCCGCCAACTTCGAAGGTCAACGCGTCCGTCGGGCGGTAGCGCAGCGTCTCGCGGGCGATCGATTCGCCCGTATCGCTCGTCGAAGAGAAACGCTCATGATCATCAGGCACATCGAGCGTGTTCACGTCTGAGAGCCGGCTGAGCCTTTGCAGGAGGAGCGCTTCGGCCTCCAATCCGCCAAGCATGCCCTTCCAGTGAAGGCCGAGTTCACCGTTCCTGTTCCCGCTGTTGTCGCGGATAGCTTGCGGCCTGCCCGGCGGTTCGTAGAAGAGCGAAGAATGGAACGGCGTGTCTTGCAGCGCGACATTGGCTTTGAATTCGCCGCCGAACAACGGCACTGTGGCAGCGCCCGTCAGGCCGAGTCCAAACCCCTGGCCCTTGTCATGCGCAGGTTGAATCGTGGTACCGCCACCCACTTCCGTTACGCTATGCGCCCCCCTACCGACTGAATCGTCGAAATCTCCAAACCGGGTAATCGACGCCTCGTAGGTACTGTTCCCGGAGTGCTGCGTGTATTCCAGGCTCGCCCTGGGAACAGTGTGGCCATCGAGGAAAATGTTGTCCTCGACATCCGCCACGATCTGGGTCGAGTCCGCGGTCTTCCGGATGATGTTGGCAATTACCGTCTGGCCCTGCATGTCGATGCCGGGGGCGCCGCCTCGTATCAGCTCGATATGATCCACATCCGATGCAGGCGTACGGAGCAAAATCGACTGAAGATCGTCCGTCTTGGAAGTGGGGCGTTGTCCGTTGACCAGAACATTGCCAGCGGTGCCGCCGAAACCTCGAGCCGTGTTGCCGTTGTTGAAAACGAATCCCGGCAACCGGACGATCATGTCGTATGCGGTGTTCGGTTGGGACCGGGCGAAGAAGGATGCCGGGTAGGTCTGCACGTTCGATTGCTCGGCGTGCGCGGCGACTGCCAACCAAGTCGCTGTTACCAAGCTCGCCGCACCAATTACTAAGCGCAAGTGTCACCCTCCCCGCACTGCTCTCGGCATTTCGGCAGCCCAAGCCTATATGACAACACGCAAAATTCGCATGGCGTCATTCGCCGCCAGCGGGGGGCGCATCCTAGAGCTGTTGCAGAACGAGAGACGCCGTCAGCACGGGTAGAATCGCTTCTGGACAACAATGGCAGGAGGAACTGGGTGCCGGCGGGGAATGCAGAAGGGACACCGTAGGCGAAAACGCTGGCGGCGACCCCGATAGAAGCCGCCGCCATCCGTATGCCTATTTGTGGCAATGCTTGTGATGGTGCTCATGATGACAATGCTTGTGGTCGTCACCAGCTTGCGCCAGTCCCGTCGCGCCAAAGCCAATCATCAGCGCGGTGGCCGCCATAATCAAACGTGTAAGCATCACTAACTCCTTTTCTTCGGTTCATCACTGGGGTCACTCTTCTTTTTCGAAGAACCCGACCAAGCGCCCGCTGCTTGAACGCTCACTAATCTGCTGAGTGCCGTCAAATCCAGACGGCAGACGCCAAATAAATACTCTGCAGGGCGCGGAATATGTGATGCGCTCGAACGTCATCGCTAAATGGATGCTGCTACGATTATCACAGGTTAATAACAGGGCGCTTTTGGCGCGGCTGTGCGCTCGTTTCAGCGCGCCGCAGATCAGCTTTTCAGCGGCCCGAAGACCGTTTCGAAAGTTGTCTTCAAAGCAACATCTACGTCAGCCAGGGAAGCGCTTACGCCAAGGTCAGCCAGGCTCGTGACACCATGTTGGCGCACGCCGCAGGGAACGATGCCGGAAAAATGGGACAGGTCAGGAGCCACGTTGAGCGCGATGCCGTGATACGTCACCCAGTGCCGGATGCGCACGCCGATGGCGGCGATCTTGTCTTCGCTGCCGTCCTCTTGTGCCACCCAAATGCCGACGCGGTCGGTCCGCCGCTCACCCCTGACGCCAAAATGCGCGAGCGTGCGGATCAGCCATTCTTCGAGGTCGCGGACATAGCCGCGTATATCGGGCTTTCGGCGCTTGAGATCGAGCATCGGATAAGCCACCCGCTGGCCCGGCCCGTGATACGTGAACTGACCGCCGCGGCCGGTCTTGAACACCGGAAACCGGGCGTCCAGAAGGTCGGTCGGATCGGCGCTCGTTCCGGCCGTATAGATTGGCGGGTGTTCGACGAGCCAGATCAGCTCCGGCGCTTCTCCAGTTGCAATTCGTGCCACCCGCTCTTCCATGAAACCGACGGCACGCGGATAGTCGGTTAATCCGGGCTCGATCCGCCACTCCGGCAACACAGAAGCGTTCGGGCAGGAGGCGAGTACCGGTGCGACAGTCATTGCAGGTCACTTGGCCCCCGGACGTGTGGAGGTCAATGGCGATGGCCGTCGCGGCTGCTTCACAAGCCGGGTGGCCTCTGCTACAGCCCGCCGCGTTGCGGTCGTGGCGGAACGGTAGACGCGCTAGCTTGAGGTGCTAGTGGGGCAACCCGTGGAAGTTCGAGTCTTCTCGACCGCACCATTTCCCGGATTACTCTGTGGCTGAAGTGTCGGCACCGCCCGGTATGCGGAACATCTCGAACCGGCGGCCGCCGACCGTATCGACCAGCTTTACGGCTGCCTGATCTCTGGGGCTGGCAATGCCGAGATCGTCATCGCGATCGGGATAGATGGCCCAGCAACGCCGTCCCACGAAGACCATCGCCACGGTCTTGCGCGCCTGCGCGCGACGCGACATCTGCTTGATCCAGGAATAGTAGGGCTGCTTACGCCAGGCGTCCGGCCGTTGCTGGTCGACGTGAATCTCAAACCTCTGTGCGGTAGCGTTCACGACGAAATGGCACCCACTTGGGCGAAAGCGTTCGTCCAGCTCGGGCATGGTGAGGAAGCCGCACTGGAAATTGCGGCACCCGTCCGGCCGTGTTTCGTAGATCTTGCAGCCCGCGCCGATATCGCAATGGGCGCACCAGGTGCCCGGCGCTTTGTTGAGCGCGTTGACGCCCATCACCTTGCAGCAGAGCGTGCAGCCGCCACATTCGCGCTGCGGCATTGGAGCGGAGCCGGCATCGCCCATGGTTTCAACTATGGTTTCCTGATGTCTGCCGGGTATTCCAGGATCATGCGATAGCAATCCAGGCTCCGGCTCAGAAACTCATATGCCGCGCCCCACAGATAGAGCCGGAACCGGCGGAAGTTGAAGTCTCCGAATTTGCCGGTCACCAACTCCTTGTTCACATCGAAATTCCTTGCCCATTGCTGGAAGGTGTAAAAGTAGCTGAGGCGATCGCTGAAAACTTCCTCCAGCTGCAACGGTGTCTTGGCCAGCTTGTTCAGGAAATCGTCCAGCACCAGGAACGAGTGGTTGCCGGGATAAATGTATTTCACCATGAAGGAGGAAAGCTCATACTTCTTCGTGCAGGCGCTGCCGTCCAGGAATATGCGTCCGCCCGGTTTCAACAGGGTGGTGAGCTTTTCGAGCACCCTCAAATAATTGGGCAGGTGCTCAATCACCCCCATGATGACGATAGCGTCGTAACGGACTGCAGGTCTGTATTCGAAAAGGTCGGATTCCACCAGCTCCCAATCGTAGCCAAGCTCTGTCGCTCGCTTCCTCAGATATCTGATCGACTCCTTGGAGATCGATATCCCCGTGCATTTGACGCCGCGCGATGAGGCATATTCAAACCACGCGCCCCAGCCAGGTCCGATTTCCAGGATGTGATCGCCGGGTTTCAGCTTCGATTTTTCGAAGCAGTAAGCGAATTTGCGCGTCGTGGCGGCTTCCAAGGATTCATCGGCGCTCTCATAGACACCTTGGGTATAGGCGGGGGTTTTTGGATCCAGAAAGGCGAGGAAGAACTCGGAGTCGATATCGTAATGCGCGGTAATTGCCTGCCTGTTGGTATGCACCTGGCCGAAGACCAGTGGCTGTATAAAACGCCAGGCCTCCGTCAAGAGATGGAAATCCTTCATGGAAGCGCGCAACTCGAAGGGCTTCAGCATATCGCCTTCGATGTCGAGGTCTCCCGAAAGATACGCATCCGCGATGCGACCCTCGTCGATGCTGGAAATTGCCCGCAGCGCCCGCTGGTTCTTCAGCACAACCCGGAAGGTCGGGGCGCCCCGCCCGAAATGCTGCAGACCCCCATCGGGCATGACGACTTCGAATGGCGTTTCGATATTCGCATAGCGGGTTGCAAATTGACCCAGCAATGACCGCTTTGCCGGTGTCATTGCCGTGGGCTCCGCTGTAGCCCGCGCCGGCGTATCGAACGTCTCTGCCACAGTGATCCTCGCCATGCCTACGGGCGCCGCCTTCCGGCGCCACAATGGATGCCTGAGCCTAAGCCGTGTGAAGGGAATTGTCATTGCCGGAGACATAGCGAGAGGCTGCAACCTGCTATAGAACCTCGTTTGGCCAATCAGCTGGATTTAAGATGATCCCCAACACCTATCCCACCCTGGATTTCGCGCTGGGCGACGACATCGACCTGCTGCGCGACACGGTGCGCAGCTTCACCTCCGACCACATCGCGCCGATGGCGGACGAAATCGACAAGAGCAATACCTTCCCGCGCCAACTCTGGCCGCAGCTGGGCGAGCTAGGTTTGCTGGGAATAACGGTGGAGGAGGAGTGGGGCGGAAGCGGGCTGGGCTATCTCGCGCATTGCGTGGCCATGGAGGAGATCAGCCGAGGATCGGCATCCATCGGCCTTTCCTATGGCGCGCACTCCAATCTCTGCGTCAACCAGATCCGCCGCAACGGCAGCGAGGATCAGAAGCGCCGTTATCTGCCGAAACTGATTTCCGGCGAGTATGTGGGCGCGCTGGCGATGAGCGAGCCGAATGCCGGCTCCGATGTCGTCTCCATGCGGTTGCGCGCCAAGAAGCAGGGTGACCACTATGTGCTGAACGGCACCAAGATGTGGATCACCAACGGTCCACAGGCGGAGACGTTGGTGGTTTATGGCAAGACCGACCCCGTTGCGGGCCAGCGCGGTATCACCGCCTTCATCATCGAGAAAGGCATGAAGGGATTCCGCACCGCGCAGAAGCTCGACAAGCTCGGCATGCGCGGCAGCGACACCAGCGAACTGGTGTTCGAGGATTGCGAAGTGCCGGAAGAAAACGTGCTGGGCGGCGAGGGCAACGGCGCGCGGGTGCTGATGAGCGGACTCGATTACGAGCGCGCGGTGCTGGCGGCCGGCTCCATCGGCATCATGCAGGCCTGCATGGATGCGGTGATGCCGTACCTGCATGACCGCAAGCAGTTCGGCCAGCCCATCGGCTCGTTCCAGCTGATGCAGGGCAAGATCGCCGACATGTATGTGACCCTGTCGGCGGCACGCGCCTACGTTTATGCCGTGGCGCAGGCTTGCGACCGGGGGGAAACGACCCGCAAGGATGCCGCCGGCGCCATCCTGTTTGCCGCCGAGAAGGGGGTGTGGATGGCCCTGGAAGCGATCCAGTGCCTCGGCGGCAACGGTTATATCAACGAGTTCCCCACCGGCCGACTGCTGCGCGACGCCAAGCTCTATGAAATCGGCGCCGGTACCAGCGAAATCCGCCGCTGGCTCATCGGCCGGGAGCTGTTCGAAGAGACGGTTTGACCTTCGGCCCGGAAGTTCCGATATGGGGGGCTGAACAGCCCCCCAATCGAGGTCCCGAAATGGCCAGTGACATCGTCATTCTTTCCGCCGCGCGCACGCCGATGGGCGGCTTCCAGGGCGAGTTATCGGGGAAATCCGCCACAGATCTTGGCGCTATCGCGATCAAGGCGGCGATCGATCGGGCGGGCGTGCAACCCGGCGACGTTCAGGAAACGATCATGGGCTGTGTGTTGCCGGCCGGTCTCGGCCAGGCTCCGGCGCGCCAGGCCGGCCGCTATGCCGGCCTACCGGATAGCGTTCCCGCCACCACCGTCAACAAGGTTTGCGGCTCGGGCATGAAGGCGGTGATGCTGGCGGCCGATGAGATCAACACCGGAGAGGCCGATATCGTCGTGGCCGGCGGCATGGAGAGCATGACCAACGCGCCATATCTGCTGGCCAAGGCGCGAAGCGGTTATCGCATCGGCCATCAGCAGATGTTCGACCATATGTTTCTCGACGGGCTGGAGGACGCCTACGAGCACAAGGCCATGGGCGTCTACGCGGAGGATGCCGCCAAGCACTATCAATTCAGCCGCGCCGATCAGGATGCCTATGCCACCGAGTCTCTCAATCGCGCCAAGCGCGCGCAGGGCGACGGTTCGTTTACCGATGAGATCGTGTCTGTGACGCTCGCCACCAAGAAGGGTGATGTCGAGGTCAAGGAAGACGAGCAGCCGAAAAAGTCCGATCCGGCGAAAATACCGACGCTGAGGCCGGCATTCGCGAAGGAGGGAACCGTTACGGCGGCGAACTCCTCCTCGATTTCCGATGGCGCCGCGGCGCTGGTTCTCGCGCGCGCGGACGTTGCGAAAGAAAAGGGCTTGAAGCCGGTGGCGCGCATCGTGGCACAGGCCAGCCATGCGCGCGAGCCGAAATGGTTCACGGCTGCGCCGGTCGGGGCCATCGAGAAGGTGCTGCAAAAGGCGGGCTGGAAGAAGGAAGACGTCGATCTGTTTGAGATCAACGAGGCCTTCGCCAACGTCGCCATGATCGCGATGAAGGAGCTGGGCCTGCCGCACGACAAGGTCAACGTGAACGGTGGCGCCTGCGCGCTGGGACACCCCATCGGCGCTTCGGGTGCACGGTTGCTGGTGACTCTTCTCAATGCCCTGAAGAAGCGCGGCAAGAAGCGGGGTGTCGCCTCGCTCTGCATCGGCGGCGGCGAAGCGACCGCGATGGCTGTGGAGTTGCTGTAGGTGAACCCGTTGCAGCAAATGCTGGCATTTCTCGGGCGTCTCGATTCGCTTGGGGCTGGTTACATTCTGAGCTCGGACGCGGAAGCGGTGATCGTGCTCGTGCGGACGGAAGAAGGGATTCACGAAATCTCGTTCCTTGGCGACGGCGGCATCGAGATCACGAATTTTAGCGCGGAGGAAAGTGCGGAGAGCGTAAGTTTCACCGAACTGCTCCAAAGCTTCACCTCCGATACCGGCCCCGCGCATTGAAGTCTGAAACATGCGCTGGCTCGCGATTGCTGCACTGCTTTGCATCATCGCGAAGAGCGCTTTTGCCGAGTGCTATCCGGAGAGTGCGGCGGCAGCGGAGAATGCCACGCGCGATGCGAAGACCTGGCAGGCGCTTTACGCCATTCACCAGCGGTTCGGCATCTGCGACGATGGCGCCGTCGCCAAAGCCTTCAGTGTCCGGGTCGGTGAATTGCTCACCGCGCAATGGTCCAGCGTTCCCGATCTGGCAAAGATGGCGCGGCGGCATCCGAAATTCCGCACCTTCGTCCTGCGTCACATCGACTCATCGCTGACGGCCGCGCAGGTACAAACCATCATCCACAGTACCGAGGGGAGTTGCGCAGTCCGGCAGCGATCGCTCTGTGACGCAATTGCGGCCCGCGCACGCAAGGCGGCAGCGCACTAACGGCAGGGCCTATTTCTCCGGGTGGCGCGGATCGTCACCGGGATTCACGTAGGTAATGCCGAACGGCCCCATGAAGTCGATCTGGATCACCGCCGCGGTCTTCGCCATGGCGTAGTGATGCATGTTTGCCGGCGCCGCAAAATAACCGCCGCGGTTGACCGTCTTCGCCGACTTGGCATCGATCATGTCACCCATGCCGAAGGCCATGGTGCCCGAGAGCACCGTCACATGCTCATCCGTAGGATGGAAATGCGGAGGCACCTTGTAGCCGGCCGGCATCTTGGCGCGGATGGAAACGAAGCCGGTGCCGGCCGGATCGCCAGCCATGAGAGCCGTCTGCGCGCCGGGTGGTAAAGCCGGGTGCGCGGGTCCCCACTTCACTGCCGCCAAGCCGTTCACGACCTGCATGTCCGCCATCGGCGCGGCCGTAGGGGCTGGCTGCGACGGGTTTGTCATCGGTCCTGCCGCGCCGAGCACTACGCTGGCTGCTGCGCTACAAAGCAAAGCTCTGATATTCATGGCATCCTCCCGTGTGATGCTGCCTTTTTACGCTCGCGGCACCGGCATTGAAACATGCTAGCGTCGGGCGTTTGTTTCCGGGAATCGCATGAGCAAGATCAAATCCGCCGTTTCGCCCAATTCGCCCGCCTTCAAGGCCAATGCGGAGGCGATGGGGAAGCTCGTCGCCGAGCTGAAGGAGAAGATGGCACAGGCCGCGCTGGGTGGCGACGAGAAAAGCCGCAAGCGCCACACCGAGCGCGGCAAGCTGCTGCCGCGCGAGCGGGTGGAGCGGCTGATCGATCCGGGCTCGCCGTTCCTGGAGCTGTCGCCGCTCGCCGCCAATGCCATGTATGACGGCGACATTCACGCCGCCGGAATCATCACCGGTATCGGCCGCGTACAGGGGCGGGAATGCGTGGTCGTCTGCAACGATGCCACCATCAAGGGCGGCACCTATTATCCCATCACCGTGAAGAAGCATCTGCGCGCGCAGGAGATCGCAGCGCAAAACCGGCTGCCCTGCATCTATCTGGTGGATTCCGGCGGCGCCAATCTGCCGAACCAGGCGGAGATCTTCCCGGACCGCGAGCATTTCGGTCGCATCTTCTTCAACCAGGCGACGCTTTCGGCCGCCGGCATCCCGCAGATCGCCAGCGTCATGGGTTCGTGCACCGCGGGCGGCGCTTACGTGCCGGCGATGAGCGACGAGACCATCATCGTCAAAGGGCAGGGCACCATCTTCCTCGGCGGACCGCCGCTGGTGAAGGCGGCCACCGGCGAAGTGGTGACGGCAGAGGAACTGGGCGGTGCCGATGTGCACGCTAAAATCTCCGGCGTCGCCGATCATTACGCCAATGACGACACCCATGCGCTCGCCATCGCGCGGCGCATTGTTTCGAACCTCAACTACCGGAAGCAGCCGGACATTCCGCTGCTGAGCCCTCGCGCGCCGGCGTACGACACCGCGGAGCTGAACGGCATCGTGCCGCAATCCCTTTCAATACAATACGACGTGCGCGAGGTCATCGCGCGGCTGGTGGACGCTTCCGAGCTCGACGAATTCAAGAAGACCTACGGCACCACCTTGGTCACCGGTTTCGGGCATATCGAAGGCATGCCGGTCGGCATCATCGGC
>JAFAWQ010000018.1 GCA_019241645.1 Alphaproteobacteria bacterium | reverse complement strand
CAGAACCCTCGCCTACGCGTCGTGGGGCAGCGGCGAACGCGTGCTGATTCACTATCACGGCACAAGCTCCTCGCGCTTCGAGGCGGCAGCCGTCGCGCGCGTTGCGGAAGACCTGCCCTTGCGCATCATCGGTGTCGACCGGCCTGGCTGTGGCGGTTCGAGCCACGATCCCAAGCGAGACTTCCGTTCGTTCCAGGCGGACGTTGAGAACCTCGCCGACCATCTCGGCATCCAGCGTTATGCGGTGTCGGGCGTTTCGGGCGGAGCAGCCTTCGCCTGCCAGGCGGCGCTTTCGCCGCGTACCATCAAGGTCTATCCCCTCAATGCGCCGCCGGATCTCGGCAGCAAGGCGGGTCCGCTACTTCCGTTCAGCCTGCGCTTCCTCATCTGGCTGATGATCCGTCCCAGCATCTTCCGCAGGACCGCACCCCGTGCAGCCGCCGATCCGCTGTCGCGTGCGAGACGATCCGACATGCCCGAGATCGACAGCAAAGTGCTGCTCGAAGAGATCCCGGATATCTGGACCGCCGCGATCAAGGAAGGAACACGGCCGGGCACCGATGGCGTGGCGCGCGATACGGTCCTCCTCCGGCAGCCATGGCGTCTCGACTGGAACAATCTCCAGGCACCGATCGAATTTCACGCCGGCAAGCTCGATCCGTTCCTGCCGTTTCCGCGCGCTTTGGTGAACGTTCAAAGCGGCGTATCGCTGGTGGAATTCGAAGGCGGCCATATCGCGGCCCTGGGCCTCAGCGCCCTGCGCAGCGTGGTGGAAGACGTGCTGAAGACAGATGACGCGTGACGCAGAGCAGGCTCTGTGCGCCCTTGCCGGCGAGATGCAACGCTGGCTGTTCGACGCCGCGCTTCCGCTCTGGAGCGAACGTGGCCGCGATCCGGACGGCGGTATCTACGAATCCCTGAACCTCGACGGTTCTCCATCGGGTGAAGCGCGGCGGGCGCGCGTCCAGGCGCGGCAAAGCTATGTCTACGCACTCGCCGGCGAACTCGGCTGGCAGGGCCCATGGCAGGAAATGGCGCGGCACGCCTTCGACTATCTGGTGGGTCGCTATCGGGCCAGTTCCGGCTTGTTCTGCACGCTCGTCTCCGACAAGGGCGAGGTCATCGATCCGGCGGTCAAAACCTACGACCAGGCCTTTGTCCTGCTTGCCCTGTCACAGCTGTTGAAAACCGGAGTCGCATTGTTCGATCCGGAAGAGATGGCCCGCGATGTGCGCACGCTGCTGCTGCGCGAACGGCACGACAGGAACGGCGGCTTTCTCGAAGACGCCGAGCCGGCCCATCTTTCAAATCCCAACATGCATATGCTCGAGGCGAGCCTTGCGTGGTGCCGCGCAAGCAACGATCCGGTCTGGCCAGACACGGTCGCGGAAATCGCCGGCCTAGCGACGCGGAAACTGATCCGTCCGCTGGATAGCGCCCTGCCCGAATATTTCGACGCGAACTGGTCGCCACTTCCGGTAAACACCATAGAACCCGGCCACCAGTTTGAATGGGCCTGGCTGCTTGGCCAGACGCGAGACGAAGGCCTGGTGCACACGATCGAGGCCCTCTACGCCGCCGGCGCGCGCGGTGTCGATCCGGTCCGCGGCGTGGCGCTGGACCGCATGGATGCCAATCCGGCAACGGTTTCCGCGCGCCTGTGGCCACAAACCGAACGGGCACGCGCCGCCCTCATGCTGGCGCAATGGGATTCGGCGCAACAGGAGCGCTATCTCAAGGATGCGCTCGACGCCGGAGCGACGATCAAGCGTTACCTGGATACGCCGCTTGCCGGCCAGTGGCGCGACCGGATGCTGCCAGACGGCAGCTTCGTCAACGAACCCGCGCCGGCCAGTTCGCTCTATCACCTGATTGGCTGGATCAAGGAATTGCTGGCATTCGCCGCGCGCGTCGCGAAAATGCGGGCGTGACGGCGCCAACACCCAGCAACGAGGAAGAGACGGCCCTTGCTGCGCGGATTGCGCGAGCAATCGGCGGCATCGGCGACCCCGTGTTTGTGGGCCAGGGCTCGAACAATCGTGTCTACCGCGTGCGTCGCGGAGGTGAGGCCGTTGCGCTCAAGCTGTGCAAGCCGCATCGCGCTAGCTTTGCCGCGGAAGAATTCTCCAAGGAGCAATGGTGTGCTCAGGTGGCGCGCGCT
>JAFAWQ010000015.1 GCA_019241645.1 Alphaproteobacteria bacterium | reverse complement strand
CGCCAATGAGAATGGCGACGATCCCGGCTGAGGGCCTTCGCCGCCGTATAAAAGGAACCCGGGGCGCGGGCTCGCTGGACAAGGCGGGGCGCCTTTTCTACAAGCCTGCCCTTCACGATGGTGCGCCCAGGTAGCTCAGTCGGTAGAGCAGCGGACTGAAAATCCGCGTGTCGGTGGTTCGATTCCGCCCCTGGGCACCAGCGCCACTTTCCCCTCTTTTCCATCCACTATAAATTTCCGTCTAAACTTCTGATATTGCTACAATCTTCTGAACATAGCGGAACATAGCGGATCCCCCTTGCGCACGAAAAATGTTGGTATGATGTTGGTACGATCAAACAAGGTTTGTTGGTATGTGTTCTTGTTAAATTCCAAGGAAGATGTTATCGCCAGTCAACCTTGAAGCTATGGGATGCCAATGCCTCTGACCGACCTTGCATGCCGCAAGACCAGGCCCAGCGAACGGCTGAAAAAGCACTCGGACATGAACGGGCTTCAGCTGTGGATTTTTCCGAACGGATCGAAGCTGTGGCGCTATGCTTACCGTTTCGCCGGCAAGCAAAAGCTTCTCGCTCTTGGCCGCTTTCCGGAAGTCTCGCTGCCCCAGGCTCGTATGGAGCGCGACAAGGCGCGATTGGTGCTGAAAGAAGGACGCGATCCCTGCCACGTCCAGACCATTGCCCGCCTGGAAAAGCGCTTCTCCGATGACAGCTTCGCAGCAATTGCCAAGGAATACGTGGACAAGCTTCGTCGCGAAGGCCGCAGCAAAACGACGCTTGAGAAGAACGAGTGGCTGCTGGACTTTGCACGTCCAATTCTCGGACCGCTGTCGATGAGGGCCATCCGCCCCATCGAAATTCTGGCGGTACTGCGCCGGGTCGAGGGCCGCGGCCGGTACGAGACGGCGCGGCGACTCCGTTCGGTGATCGGTGGAGTCTTCCGTTATGCGGTCGCAACCGCGCGTGCCGACAGCGATCCCACGGTGTTGTTGCGCGATGCGCTGACGACTCCGACCGTCACGCCCCGTGCTGCTCTGACGGACGCAAAATCCTTTGCCGGGCTCCTACGCGCGATCGATGCTTTCGACGGCCACGCAAGCACGCGGCTCGCCCTCAAATTGATGGCTCTGCTGTTTCCCCGGCCAGGAGAGTTGCGGCTGGCGGAATGGAGCGAATTCGACTGGGACGGGAAGGTCTGGAACATCCCCGCGCTCCGCACCAAGATGCGTCGTCCCCAGCGCGTGCCATTGGCGCCCCAGGCCCTCGCATCGCTGAACGAATTGCGGTCGCTTGCTCGCCCCGGCGTGCTTCTCTTCCCTTCCGCGCGCACGTCAAACCGGCCAATCTCCGACAACACGCTGAATGCCGCTCTTCGCCGGATGGGTTATGCGCAGAACGAAGCGACGGCGCACGGCTTCCGCGCCACCGCCTCCACGCTTCTCAACGAATCCGGACTGTGGAATGCCGACGCGATCGAGCGCCAGCTCGGACATCTCGAATCCAACGACGTGCGCCGCGCTTACGCGCGCGGCGAGCATTGGGACGAACGTATCCGCATGATGGCGTGGTGGGCGGATTACCTCGACAGATTGCGCGACAGCACGGACATGCTCCGCTCGCGGGGAAAGCCCGTTTCGGACGTCGCGGAAGCACACTGACCGGTTTCTGCGGAAATCTCCCAGTCTGTGCCCAGCTTCTTCATTCACTCAGCGATGGTGAGCGGCCCCAGGCCGGCGCGCTGCCACGGCGCATTCAGAAGATCGGACGCCGGCTTTACAAGCGCCGCTTCACTCAGGCTCTTAAACAGAAAGCGGGGACTGCCGCCGCGTTCAGATGCGCACTGCAGCATGTTGGATAGACGTTCCCCGCTGAATGTAACGGTGAGCACAAACAAATTGGGCACGCCCCATCGGCTCTTCGGAATATCGCCGGCGAGGATGTCCCGGTAGGCCGACAGTTTCGCTAGGTAAGACGTTAGCGAATTGTTGCTGCGGTTGAGGGGCATTGTTCCGCGGTCAATCTCCAGCGCGAAGAAGCGGTAAGCGCTTTTGCCTTCCGCTCGGTATTCGAGTCCAAAGACAGCGTCGGGAATAATCGCGCCGCCTGCTCCTTCCAACCGGAACGGATAGGCCGAAGTCCGCGTCGCTTCCGGCGCCCGGCTGAGGATTTCCGGCCAGGCAATGAAGCGTAGATCGGACTGTGCTTGTGCCGCCAGTTCGATGGAAGCAAGGCACTGGCAGATCATCAGCGAATGCTCGAACTGGGCATGGATGGCAGAGGCCAGGAAGGTGCGCTTCGCGGGATCGCCGCCCGCCGACACTTCAAGGAGCTTCCGCGCCTTTGCAGCGGCTTCGTAGACGAGTGGCCTACAGCGCGCATTTGCAAAGCGCCATTGCTGCGCGGCGCGATCCACAAGGCCGCCATGAAACAGATCGCAAAGCCGCTCTATGAAGCGCTTCTCGGAAGCACCGCCGGCAAATGCGTGCAGATAGGTCGAGCGCAGGTAGCGGTAGCGGACAAGGCAGCGAAAAACTTCCAGATCGCGCGCAGTGAGGGCGATGGACTTGCAAGTGCCAACGCGATGCATTCGGGGGCGGCGAAGCGCTTCCATCGCGCCGTCGTAACGGCCTCGCCCGAGCAGGAAAACGTGCGCAGGTGCGCAGCGCCGTTCGGCAACGGTGCCGCATGTGCCTCTATCTTCTGGCGAACTTTTTTTTGGAAAGAGGAAAGATCGCCGCCGGGGGCATGTCCGTCGTTCGCCCCCTGTGCCAGTTCTGTTTTGTCCCTAGACTTGACTTCACCAAGGTTACAGCGGTTCTATTCTGTGGATGGGGGCATAATGCAGCTAAAGATCCAGCGTTCACAGCGCAACGCAAGTATTTCCGGCAAGGTAATCTTTTGCCTTGACGCCCGCGCCTTCCTCACGGCAGAGGAACAGGCCAATGTCAGCCGGTACCGGCTGGGCGGACAGGTCATCTACAACAGCCAAGCATCCCGCAAGCATCTGGAGAAGGCAAACGAAGCCGGCCGGCAGGGCAGCTATTTCAAGAGCCTCGCCTCGGTGGCGCTCGCGGCCTTGAACCTCAACATCACCATCAACGGCCTGCAGAGCGGCCAGCACATCGAATGCAAGGACCTCGATGAGTTGCTCTCTGCGGAAGAAGCGCTGATGTCAGCCTGCGAGAATCTGAAGAACTACCTGCGGCTTGCCGCAACCTTTGACGGCCGAGAGGTGGTAATCGGTTTCGATCAGGAGGAACCGGTCGCCCTCTCACAACCCTTGTCGCTTCCGTCGCCGATCGCACCCCCGCCGATGATGGAGCCCGTTACGCCAACGGCGATGCCCTCTCTTGCACCATTCCATCCAGAGGCCGCGTCTTCCTACACCGTTACGCCCGACCCACTCGAGGGAATGAAGGACTGGTGGCAACGCCTCACGGACCAACAGCGAATGTGGTTCTGCATCTGCGGTGGCGTGCTTCTGCTCATCATCCTCATCCGAATTCTTTAGATGGACTGGGACTGGAAACCCTCCGTCTCCACCCCGCTTCTTCGCCGTTTGTTCGGAAACGAGGGCGCTCGCGAAATGGAAGAGACGCGAGCGCTTGTCTCGCAATTGCGGGCGCGGCCAAATCCGCACACGCCGCGCGAGATTGGCGCACGGGTCTACCGTTTCTTTGAGCCTTACGCGCCGGACGCGCTGGTGGCGCCGCTTGCGCAGGCGCTGGACGAGATCATACGCGGCGAGACCTACATGTTCGAGTTTCCGGAAGGCCGTCCGGAGCGCATGACGCTGAAGGAATTCGCCGATTACCGGAATTTTCTGCGGCACAAGCAGTATTTTCTCGACAACCACGAGCAGATCGCCCAGCTGCTACATGAGTGCCTGGTGCGAATCTTCTGTGGTATCGCCGAAGCGCTTCCCCAAACGGAAGACCCCTCCCCCTTCACCATCCCGCTGATCAATGCCCTGCCCGATCCCGGAACGATGATCACGCAGCTCTACCAGACCTTGCTCAACGATGAGTATTACGACCGCCTGATCCTGCGCGCCCTTACCGAGCGGCTTTATGTCAATCTGTGCGACGCCTCAGGCATCGTGCCGTATGCCGAGACCAAGAAGCCCGCCAAGCACGCTATGGAAAGCACGCTGCCGCTCGAGGAGATGAACGACCAGTACCTTTCCGGCACGCCCTTCCACGCCCTCTTCAAAACACCGGTGCCTCTCAAGTTCACCTACGCCGACCGCTACAACCATATGCACTTGGTTGGCGGCACCGGCGCGGGAAAGACAACACTGCTGAAGAACCTGATCCTGAGCGACCTCCAGGCAGAGACGCCGCCCGCGCTTGTCATCATCGACAGCCAGGGCGATTTGATCCGGGAGCTGGCGCGGCTGCGGCTATTCGGTGGCCCGCTGGCCGATCGCTTCGTGCTCATCACACCCAAGGACATCGAACACCCTCCTGCCCTTAACGTCTTCGACGTCAACCGCTCCCGGCTCGGCACCTACGACCAGCTCACCAGGGAGCAGGTCATCGCCGGCGTCATTCAAACTTTCGATTATCTTTTTTCCGGCCTTCTGGGAGCCGATCTCACCGCCAAGCAGGGCGTATTCTTCAAGTATGTCGCGCGTCTCATGCTTTCGATCCGCGACACCATGGGCCGCAATGCGACCATTCTCGACATGCTAGAGCTGATGGACAATCCCGCGCCATATGCGGCTGCGATCCGATCTCT
>JAFAWQ010000019.1 GCA_019241645.1 Alphaproteobacteria bacterium | reverse complement strand
CGCCGATCTCCTTCAGCGCGAGTTTCACCCCTTCCCGCCCGGCGCGGATGGCCTCCATATCCGGTGCCCGTTTCGCCGGCGCGCCGGTGAATCGCTGCGAAGCTTTCTCGTAAACGATCTTGCGGGTCGTGTTTTCATGCAGGGGCCCCAGCGCCCAATCGACCAGCCGCAAGGACTCGGCCCGCGCGGCGGGGTCTTCGGGCGTCATCGGATGCTCCGGATACCCGCCTTCCAGATGATCGACGATGGCCCACAACCCGACTGCGCGCGTGCCGTCCATGTCGATAAACACCGGCAGCTGCGCGGCCGGATCGTCCGGTACAACCGGATCGACGGCCAGGCGCTTCTCGCCGATCAGCAGGCGTGCAAAGCGGGACGGCGGCGAAAGGAGAAGGTGAATCAAACGTCGCATGAGCCTGATAAATCTAGCGAAAGTTGGCCTGCGGTCTAGCGTCGAATGCAGGCATCCAGACGATCACGATCAACCACGCGCATCCGGCCCATCAATTCCCCCGAGCGCCGGGCAACATAGGGCCCGGGATGCAAGGCCCGCCAGCCTTCCGGGTTGGGGAGAATGGCAGCCAGCCGCGATGCCTGTCGCGCGGTAAGTGTTGATGCTGGTTTGTGGAAATATCCCTGCGCCGCAGCCTCCGCGCCGAAATAGCCGTGCCCCCAATCCACGAGATTGAGATAGGTAGCAAGAATCCGCCGCTTCGGCCACATGCCTTCCATCAGTACGGTGATGTAGGCTTCCAGCCCTTTCCGGACCCAGCTACGCCAGGGAACCAGAAATAGACTTCGGGCCGCCTGCTGCGACAATGTACTGGCGCCGCGCAGGCGTTTCTTGGGATGGCGTGCGTGCGCCTTTACGGCCTGGTCGATCGATTGCCAGTCGAAGCCATGATGGCGGCAGAATTTTGCGTCCTCAGCCGCAATCACGGCCTTCGCCAGATAAGGCGATATGCGTGAAAGATCGCGCCATTCATAGTGGGCGGGTTCACCCGAGAAAAAGGCGATGACGATCTGCGGCGTCACTGGCACCGGCAGAAAGCGGAATATCAACAACAGAACAACCGGCGCAGCTGCGACGGCTACAAGCGCCAAAACAATCCGGCGTAAGCAGCCGCCATGTCTGCCTAGCAAGCGTCCCGCCATTTCAGCTGGAGGAAATCTGATTCTTTGGCGGAATGCACCGGTCGCGTGGCCCGGAGCGGCCTGCTCACCTGACCTTACCGAGATTTCGTGCGGCTTCATTGGCAGTGACCGGTGAGCGCCGCAATCGCGACGGCAGTTTTTCCCGTAGTGCGTCCGGCAGGCCGTCATGCGGCCCCAGATTCGGCACCGGATGATCGGCCCAATACGCCGCGCCGATTTCCTTGTTGTATTTCGGATGGAACGGATACCAATACTGATTGATAAAGCGCGAGCGCTCGCCGCCCACCACAAACACGGCATCCTCATTGCTGTTGTTGATAATCGCATGGGTGATGCCGGTGCCGTTCTTCCAGCCGACAGAATCGCCTTCCGTCACCGCCGTGATCCAGCCATCGTTCCACGCATCGAGCCGGCCGGAGATGACATAGACAAATTCGCTTTCATCGCGCTCGGCGTGTGGCCAAGACGTTCGCCGTCCGGGTTTCAAAAGTTGCACACGCATGGCAATCCGGGAGAATTGCCCCTGATTGTCAAAGCGCGCATCCAGAGTCTGATCTTCATCACTGTTGGGATAGCGGATCGGTTTCTTGTTCAAAATGTCCCGCCAATGCACCACGGACTCCGGCGGGTAACGCCGGCGGCCCGCCGGCGATCCAGGTTTGCCGTTGTTCGGACCCAGCATATGCAGCGGGGCGTCGTCCCACAGCATGCCGGATTTGACGAGATATTCTTTTTGGATGGGATCGACCGGATGCACCGCACGCGAATTGCGGCGGAAAGCCTCTGTCATCACGAACACGCGCGCATCGTTTTGCGAGTTGTTGATGAGCGAATGCACCAGCCCGGTGCGCGCCTTCAGCGTGACGCCGTGCCCCTCTTTCAAGCGATGCAGATACCCATCCGCCCATAAATCGGGCGTGCCTTCCAGCACAAAAGCGAAGATTTCCAGATCGTCCATGGCCAGCGGCGGATAGGCGCGCCGGCCCGGCGGAATGCGCAAATGGGCAACCCGGAAGTGATTGATACCCGCGGCTGTCGAGAGTTCGGACGCAAAGCCGAAATCCTCGCCGGCGTTCGGCGGCGCTGCTAGCGCCTCAATCTCGCGCCAATTCTTAATGAAGGATGGTTTCGGTGGCTGCTTCATTGATATTCTGCGCGCTGAAAAATCCAGCCACACTCCAAAATATTCTCGTTGGGAAGCGGAGCGGTGCTGATTTCGAGCTGTTCTGCAATCATAGTGCCCCATGGAAAGTCCACAACAATTTCGGTTGTCGCTTCGGAAATATCGTCACGCACGCGTTCGCTCGGCTTACAGTTCAACACCACCGTAACAATAATCTCATTTTCCTTCATTGAGATCTTGATAAGCCGCATTTCTGGATGGACACGTCCAAGAAACGCACGAACGGCTGAGAGTCGTAGAGCAGTAGATTGAATCATTTGCGTTTGGACGGAAATGGATCGCGGGCATCGCTTTCCTGAAATCCTAAGAGCTTCCACGCCTTCTGTATATGCGGAGGAACCGGCGCCGTGACACGCAGGCGCCCGCCATCGGGATGGGCGATGTCGATGGAGCGCGCATGCAGATGCAGCCTCTTCTCGATGCCGCGCGAAGGCTGAGCGGCGGCGCCGCCATATTTGAAGTCGCCCACGATGGGGGTGCCGAGGTTCGCGAGATGAACGCGGATCTGATGCGTACGGCCGGTCACGGGCTTGGCGGCTACCCACGCGTATTCGCTTCCAGCGTGGTCGATCACCACATAGTCGGTGATGGCATATTTGGCGTCCTCAGCATCGTGCTCCACACCAACCATCTTCTCCTTGCCGCGCCGGCCTTCTTTCGCGAGCGGGAGCTTGATCGTCCCGGCATGTTTCTCCGGCACGCCACGGGTCAGAGCCCAATAGATTTTTTGCGCATCGCGACGGCGCAGCGATTCGGAGAGCGCGGCCGCGGCGGGTGCGGTACGTGCTACTACCAGCACCCCGGACGTATCCCGATCCAGACGATGAACCAGCCGAGGCTTTTGCTTTTTCCCGAACTTCAAATGCTCAAGCAAGCCATCGACATGCCTGGTGATTCCGCTGCCCCCCTGCGTCGCCAACCCTGACGGCTTATTCAGCACGAGAACCGAAGAATCCTGATTAATAACAAGCTCTTTCGCTTCGTTCTTCTCTCGGTCTGTTAACTGTCTGTGAACTGTGGATCGTTCTGTGGATAGTCGCCCTTCAGGGGCTTTAGCGCCCTGCATCTGAGGAGGCAGGCGCAAAATCTGCCCTGTGGTCAACCGGTCGCTCGCCTTCGCCTGTTTGCCGTCCACCCGTACCTGTCCGGTGCGCAGCAATTTCTCCAGCGCGCAATGACTCAAGGCTGGATAGTGCCGCTTGAACCAGCGATCCAACCGGATGCCGTTGTCGTCAGCTTCGACGATGACGTTTTCTGCCATCAGAGAGTACGCATGATCCAGAGTCCGGCGAAGAGCGCGAGGATCGAAAGGACCGTAGAGCCGATCACATAGGCCGCGACAGTCGCATATGCACCGCGCTGAATGAGTAGCGCGCTGTCCAGCGAAAAGGTCGAAAACGTCGTGTAGCCGCCGAGAATGCCCACCGTGAGGAACGCACGCATCTCCGGCGAAACGTTGAGCTTCAGTGCTGACAATTCCACGATGACGCCCATCAGGAAGCCGCCGGAAACGTTTACGACGAATATTCCCCAAGGGAATTGGGCCGTTGACTGCTGAACGACGGAAGCAACGAAATAGCGCGCCAGCGAACCGATCGCGCCTCCGAGCGCCACGGCCAGCAAGATCATAAGTTGCATCGGAGAAACCGTGATTGTTCGGCCGTGGCTATAGCAGATTCCTCGCTGCTACTCCCCTGATCGTTTCGGGCGCAGCTTTGACCAGTATTCCAGGCGTTTGGAAATCTCGCGTTCGAAGCCGGTATCTTTGGGTTGATAAAGCTGCTGCCGCTCCATGCCGTCCGGAAAATAGTTCTGGCCAGAAAAGGCATCGTCCGTGGCGTGATCGTATTCGTAGCCTTTGCCGTAGCCGAGATTTTTCATCAACTTGGTCGGCGCATTGAGGATATGCGCAGGCGGCATGAGCGAACCATGTTCTTCAGCCGCCCGTTTGGCAGCACCCTGCGCCACATAAACCGCGTTCGATTTCGGCGCGGTGGCGAGATACAACACGCACTGCACAAGCGCGATTTCCCCTTCCGGCGACCCCAGGAAATCGTAAACATCCTTCGCCGTCAGCGCCTGCACCACGGCCTGCGGATCGGCGAGGCCGACGTCCTCCACGCTTGCGCGCACCAGCCGCCGCGCGATGTAGAGCGGCTGCTCGCCGCTCGCCAGCATTCGCGCCAGCCAGTAGAGCGCGGCATCCGGATCGCTGCCGCGGATGGATTTGTGCAGCGCGGAGATGAGGTTGTAGTGCTCTTCCCGTGACTTATCATAGAGCGGCGCGCGCTTCTGCACGGCGGCGACAAGGGCGGCAGAATCCAGCGGTTTTGTGGCCTTCAGCGCTGCGACTTCTTCCGCCAGATTTAGCAGATAGCGGCCATCGCCATCGGCCATGGCGCGCAAGCTCTGGCGCGCATCGTCCGTGAGCGGAAATTTCCGCTCGTAGAAGTCTTCCGCGCGGCGCAGCAAGGTTTCGAGCGCAGCATCGTCGAGCCGGCGCAGCACCAGCACCTGCGCGCGGCTGAGCAAGGCACCATTCAATTCGAAGGAGGGGTTCTCCGTTGTCGCCCCGACCAGAATGACGGTGCCATCTTCCACGACTGGCAGAAAAGAATCCTGCTGGCTGCGGTTGAAGCGGTGGATTTCGTCGATAAACAGAAGCGTGCCCTGCCCTGTTTTGCGGCGGGCTCGCGCGGCTTCGAACGTTTTCTTAAGATCGGCAACGCCGGAGAACACCGCCGACAGCTGCACGAAGTGCAGCTGGAAAGCAGTCGAGAGGAGCCTGGCGATGGTGGTCTTGCCGGTGCCCGGGGGTCCCCACAGAATGATGGAATGCGGGCGGTTGTCCGCCACCATCCGGCCGATCGGACCATCCGGCCCGATCAGATGGTCCTGCCCGACCACCTCGGCAAGAGTCGTGGGCCGCAGGCGATCCGCCAACGGCCGCGGCGCGTCCTTCGCCAGTCCTCCGGCTTCGAACAAATCGGACATTTGCTCCTAGCCGCGGAAGCGTGCGGCCTCGTCTGACCCTTTGGTGGCATCACCCGGGCTATAGGAGTGAGCGCCGGCCCCGGCAAGCCTGCCGCCGGCTACGATCAGGTATTCGTCCCTGATTGGACGGCCATCGAACCAACACTCCAGAATCTCGCGCGTACCAGCCGCGTAGCGTGTCTGGGCGGACAAGGAGCTACCGGAGATATGCGGCGTCATGCCGTGATGGGACATGCTGCGCCACGGATGATCCTTCGGCGCGGGCTGTGGGAACCAGACGTCGCCCGCGTAGCCGGCCAGCTGCCCGCTTTCCAGCGCACGGGCGACGGCATCGCGATTACAGATCTTGCCGCGGGCGGTGTTTACGAGAAAAGCGCCGCGCTTCATCCGCCCGATCATCGCTTCGTCGAAAAGATTCTCCGTTTGCGGGTGCAGAGGACAATTGATCGTCACGACATCACAAACCCTGACCATGTCCTCGACGCTCGGATGGTAGGTCAGGTTCAACTCGCGCTCGGTCTCGACTGGCAGACGGTGACGATCGGTGTAATGCAGACCGACATCGAAGGGCTTGAGCCGGCGCAGCACCGCAAGCCCGATGCGGCCAGCTGCGACCGTTCCCACCTGCATGCCTTCGAGATCGTAGGAGCGCGTGACGCAGTCCGCAATGTTCCACCCGCCAGCGACCACCTGCTGGTACGATGGAATGTAGTTGCGGACGAGCGACAGGATCATCATCAGCACATGCTCCGAAACGCTGATGCTGTTGCAGAACGTGACCTCGGCGACGGTGATGTTACCCTCCATCGCAGCCTGCAGATCGACGTGATCGGAGCCGATACCGGCGGTTATCGCGAGCTTCAGGTTCGGCGCCTTGGCGATGCGTTCCTCTGTTAGATAGGCGGGCCAGAACGGCTGCGAGATAACAATTTCCGCGTCGGCAAGCTCGCGATCGAAGGCAGAGTTGGCGCCATCCTTGTCAGACGTAACAACAAGGCTATGGCCGCGATCTTCCAAGAACTTGCGCAGGCCGAGTTCGCCCGATACGCATCCGAGCAGCACACCTGGCTCGAAGTCGATGGCCGAAGGCGTGGGCATGGTCTGCCCATTCGGATAATTCTTCAGTTTGGGCAGATCGTTGCGCGGATAGCTTTTCGGATACCCATCCACGGGATCGTCATAGAGAACGCAGAGAACCTTCGACATTGTTTCGCTCCGTTGCCTGCACGACGCCGCAGTATGCAGCAAGGAGCCGGTTTGCGATACGGCGCTAGCCGGCTAGGCGCACGCGGATGCGCTGACTGCCACGATCCACCACCATATCCCACTCGCCACCGGCGTTGCCGAGCGCCCGGTTCAGCTCGTCAACCGAGTTGATTTCGGCGCCGTTTACGGTGCGAATGATGTCGCCCGATCGGAACCCCTGGCGCGCCGCGATGGACTCCCCCGGCGACAGCACGACAACCCCGCGAACCATCAAATCGAGCTGCAGCTCCGTATTCACTGCCGGCGAAAGATTCTCCACCTTGGCGCCGGTCAGCGGATTGCGTCCCCCGATTGTCGTCACCTGCCGTGACGGGTTTTCGGGTGGCACGGCAACCTTCAGTTCAACGTCGCGTGCGCCATTACCGGCGTGAACCTGGAGCTTTACCATGTCTCCCGGCCGGCGCGTGGCGATGCGGTAGTTGAGGCCCTGCATGTCGTCCACGCTTGTCCCATCGACGCCCAGAACAACATCGCCTGTATGCAGGCCGGCATTGGCCGCGGGGCCGCCGGGATACACGCTCTTCAGGATCACCCCGCCCGGCCGCGACAGCCCCACGGTTTTTGCCACATCGCTTGTCACCGGTTGTCCGGACGCGCCAATCCACGGCAACTTTAATCCGCCGCCAAGGGCGCCTTCAACCACGCGCCGCGCCAAATTGGCAGGAATAGCGAAGCCGATGCCCGCATACTCGCCGGTTCGGGAGAAAATCGCTGTGTTAATTCCCGCAAGCTTACCGTCGGTCGTAACAAGTGCGCCGCCGGAATTGCCGGGATTGATAGCCGCATCCGTCTGAATGAAGAACTGGTAGTCCGACGCAGAAACCTGCGTGCGCGCCAGCGCCGAGACAATGCCCATCGTCACGGTCTGGCCCACGCCGAAAGGATTGCCGATGGCGAGCACCAGATCGCCCACCTGTACCCGATCGCTATCGCCAAAGGCGATGCTCGGCAGCTTTTCGCCATGCGCGTCGATGCGCAATACGGCGAGGTCCGTTCGCGCGTCCGAAAGCAATACACGCGCCTTGAACTCCCGCTTGTCAGACAGCGCCACCACGATGTCCTGCCCCCCCTCTACAACGTGCCGGTTCGTCAGCACCACACCATCGCCGCGCACAATCACGCCGGAGCCCAACGATTGCTGAACGCGCTGGCGGAATTCCGGCGAAACACCGAAGAACTGCTGAAACAGCGGATCGGCAAACAGCGGATTTACCTGCTGCCGGACAACCGATCGCGCGTAAACGTTTACTACCGAAGGCGTCACGCGGTGAACCACCGGCGCGAACGTCAGCTGCACCTGCGCCATATCGCGCGGCACCGATGTCGCGCCTTGCGGCAAAGCTTTCACGCTTGGGCTCGGCGCCGGCATACTTCTACTGGCCGGTTGCGTATTGTTAGGCTGTGCCTGGCTGGACTGCAAAGTGTTGGAGGCAATCTGGTATCCGGCAAGCGATACAAAACCGCCGATCATACCCGCGAGCACCATACTGCGATTGAACATCTTGTCACCTCTGAACGCAGAAGGGCGGCCCTCGCGAACCGCCCTCCAAATTTCACACCCGCACGCGCGCCAACTACTCCTCGGCGTCATCCTCACCCACCATCACGGGACCGGAATCCTGCCCCTTGGCGTCCGGGTCACGATCCACGAACTCGATGAACGCCATGGCGGCATTGTCGCCGTGGCGGAAGCCGGCCTTCAGTACACGAGTATAACCGCCGGGACGGTCGGCGTAACGCGGGCCGATCACCTCGAAGAGTTTTTTCACCTGCGTTTCGTCACGGAGGCGAGACAGCGCCAGCCGCCGCGAGGCCAGATCATTCTTGCGTGAGAGCGTAACCAGCTTCTCAACCACGGGGCGAAGTTCCTTCGCCTTGGGCAGCGTCGTCTTGATCTGCTCGTGCTTGATCAGCGCCGCTGCCATGTTGGCAAACATAGCATGGCGATGCTGCGTGGTGACGCCCAGCTTCCGGCCGGCATTGCGATGGCGCATGGTATAAACCCCTTCCGCTTGCGCGGCTTAATACTGATCCTCGTAGCGCTTCGCCAGATCCTCGATGTTCTCCGGCGGCCACCCCGGCACTTCCATGCCGAGATGCAGGCCCATTTCAGCCAACACCGCCTTGATCTCGTTCAGCGACTTGCGACCGAAATTCGGCGTACGCAGCATTTCGCCTTCGCTCTTCTGGATGAGATCACCGATATAGACGATATTGTCGTTCTTCAGGCAGTTGGCGGAACGCACCGACAGCTCCAGCTCGTCCACCTTCTTTAGCAGCACAGGGTTAAAGGCTAGATCGGGCTTCGATTCCTCGAGTACCCGCTCGCGCGGTTCCTCAAAATTGATGAAGACCTGGAGCTGGTCCTGCAGGATGCGCGCGGCGTACGCCACGGCATTGTCCGGCGTGACCGCGCCGTTCGTCTCCACGTTCATAGTCAGCTTGTCATAATCGAGGCTTTCGCCGGACCGGGTATTTTCAACCCGATACGAGACCTTCTTCACCGGGGAGAACAACGAGTCCACCGGGATAAGGCCGATCGGCGCGTCTTCCGGACGGTTGCGGTCCGCCGGCACATAGCCCTTGCCGTTGGCAACGGTCAGCTCCATCCGGAAATCGACCTTCTCGTCGAGCGTACAGATGACGAGATCGGGATTGAGGATTTCCACGTCTGCGATCTGGGTGATCTGTCCCGCTCTTACCTCGCCTGGACCTGTTGCACGGAGCGTCAGGCGCTTCGGCCCCTCGGCATGCATGCGCAACGCGATTTGCTTCACGTTAAGCACAATGTCGGTCACGTCCTCGCGCACGCCCTGGATTGAGGAGAACTCGTGCAACACGCCTTCGATGTGAATCGAAGTGATTGCAGCCCCCTGCAGCGATGAAAGCAGCACACGCCGAAGCGCATTGCCAAGTGTAAGGCCGAAGCCGCGCTCCAGCGGTTCAGCAACCAGTGTGGCGGAGCGGCCGGCATCGTGGCCCCCATCCACCCGCAACTTCTGTGGTTTGATCAATTCCTGCCAGTTCTTCTGAAAGATCATCAGTTCCTCATCGTTTCCCGGACGCGTCGGATCACGCCCTTTTCGTTCGACGGGTTGCTAGGTCCGAATACTAGTAACGCGAACTCTGTCGGTCCCTCTCGGCGGACCGAAATTAGACGCGGCGCCTCTTTGGCGGGCGGCAGCCATTGTGCGGGATTGGGGTCACATCACGGATGGAGGTGACGGTCAGTCCCACAGCTTGCAGGGCCCGCAATGCAGACTCGCGGCCCGATCCCGGCCCGCTGACCTCCACGTCCAGCGTGCGCATGCCGTGCTCGACCGCCTTTTTTGCGGCATCCTCGGCTGCGACTTGCGCCGCATATGGTGTCGATTTGCGCGAGCCCTTGAAGCCCATCATGCCAGCACTGGACCACGAAATGGCGTTCCCGGCCGTATCCGTGATCGTGATGATCGTGTTGTTAAACGTCGCGGCAACGTGCGCCACGCCCTGCACCACGTTCTTCTTTTCCTTCTTGCGGGGTCGCCCGCCTTTTTTCTCGGCGGCCATTTATTTCGTCACCTTCTTCTTGCCCGCAATCGCCTTCGCGGGGCCCTTGCGCGTGCGCGCATTGGTATGCGTCCGTTGGCCCCGCACCGGCAGGCCACGGCGGTGCCGCAAGCCGCGATAGCACCCCAAATCCATCAGTCGCTTGATGTTCATCGCCACCTCGCGACGCAGATCGCCTTCCACGAGATAATCGCGGTCGATGATTTCGCGGATCTGGATGACCTCGGAATCGGTCAAATCGCCCACGCGGCGGCTCTCCGCGATACCGATCTTGTCGCAAATCTCCTTCGCCTTGGCCTCGCCAATGCCATGGATGTAACGCAGGCCAATCTCGACCCGCTTCTGCGTCGGGATATTGACGCCAGCAATGCGCGCCACGTGTCTCGCTCCTTTGCCGGTCTGCCCTTGGGCTAAGCGGCTGAATTCGTTAATGTCTTTGCGGCCACGAAACGCTTCACCCAGCCACCAACAAGGCTGAAAACCGCCAAAAATGATAAAGGGTGGAGTCGCCGCAAGGGCGCGAATTATAGAAATCGGCCACGTCCAGTCAACGGCTGAAATGGGCAAAAATATTGGATTTTCAAGGCCATTCGGCCGCAGGATTTGCTCTGCGCCCTTCTATGCGAGACAGTGGCCTCGCAGCGGGATAGGGAATTTCATGCTTTTTCGATCAGCCATTTTCGCATCAGCCATGATAGCGGTATTCGCGCCGGCCGCACAAAGCAGCACTTACACGCAAATTTTCAAGTTCAGCGCCGAAATTGGACGAAATCCGTATGGCCGGCCCGTTCAGGACAAAGAGGGCGCCCTGTACGGCACGGCTCATTTTTCGGGGCCGGATAATAGTGGCGTGGTGTTCAAGCTAGCGCCTCCCGCCGAGGGCAAAACCAAATGGACCCACATTATTTTGCACACCTTTGCCGGAGGCGACGACGGCAATGGCCCCGTCGGCGGCTTGGTGAAAGGCAAATCGGGCGCGCTTTACGGCACAACGGTTGTCGGGGGGGCCGACAATTACGGCACGGTGTTCCGGCTGATCCCGCCAGCCGAAGGACAACAGGATTGGGCGTACAAGGTGATCTACAGCTTTCCCGTGGGCGATGGCTTTCCCAACGGAAATCTTCTGATCGATGAGACGGGCAATCTCTATGGCACGACCTCGCTTTCAGTTTTTCGGCTCAGCCCGGGCACCGGGGATCTGTGGACAGCCAGCACGCTCTATACGTTTGGCGGCGGCGCGGACGGGGCCGGACCGACGGGAGGGCTAGCTGGAAATTCGACCGAACTGTACGGCACCACGCGGGCGGGTGGTGGGGCCAACAAAGGCATCGTCTACAAGTTGGTGCCACCGGAGTCGGGTGACGGACTTTGGACGAAGGAGATTCTGCACGACTTCAACGGTTTCGACGGATCCGGCCCGAATGGAGATCTCGTACTGAAGAATGGCAGGCTGTTTGGAACAACAGCCTATGGTGGCGACTCGGACATGGGCACGGTCTTCGAAATGCGTCCGCCCCAGAATAGCCACACCGGCTGGAAGCAGATTGTGATCCACAGCTTCGCAGGGATTGACGGCCATCTGCCTTACAACGGCCTGACCTCCGGAAAGAACGGCGTCCTCTACGGAACCACCGTGGAGGGTGGTGAATTCGGCAAGCATGGCTGGGGCGTTGTCTTCCGCCTCACTCCACCCACAGCCCCGCACGGGCCCTGGATCGAAGATATCCTGCACAGCTTTGACAACAAGGACGGAAACAGTCCCGGCCTGCCTCTGCTCGACAAGTCCGGAACACTCTACGGCGGAACCCAGTACGGTTCCTCGAACAATACCGGCACCATGTTTCAAATCACGCCGTAGGTATTCCGATACTTGACCGCGACAGTGCTGGTCTCCTTCGCCCCTTCGCTACGGCGTGATCCGGGTCGCGCTGGCCGTCCCTTTGACGTGCGACTGTGCGCTGCCCTTCATGTCGTAGAACGTTATTTCGTTATGGCCGGCATAGGTTCTCTTCCCGGTAATCTTGTCCGTCTCGGTCTCCACGAAATACCCGGACACATTTCCGTCCGTGTACAGCCAACCAACGTGGTAGCGGTAGACATGTTTGGCGTCGAGTTGCTTCCACGAGCCCATGCAGAGGTTGCCACCTAAGACAGGGTGGTTGATGGACTCCCATTCCGTGCCATCGCTATGCCATTGGGTGAAGGCTTGCCCGCCATCTTCGCCTTCAACAGTGTAGCTGACGAGCCACGTCCCCACCACGCTGTCGCTCGCATCGCTTCCGCCAAGTTGCAGCGCTGAAATTTGCGGCAGAACGATGTGTGGCATCGTAGCCGCGTCATTGCGCCTTTGCAGCGGGTCGACGCATGCTGCATGCGCCGAAAATTGGCTCAGCGCAAGCGCTGCGGACGTCGTCGCCATTGTCAATGAAAATTTCATGAGTGCTCCTCCCAGTTTCGAGTATCGAGAATGGGCGCCCCGGGCAGAGGCCGTATCCCGCCCCCGGTATAAAGCCTATCAGGTGCCCGCCGATTTGCGATAGGCAGTGTAAACATCGGACACGACCGGCAAGCAGGATCGCCGGCAGCGCGGTAGCGATTCCGGCGATCCCTTCGGCTTCGCCTGGTGAGGGCGAAGACGAATCCTAGTCGGCGGTCACGCGCGTCGCGGCAACCGTTCCCTCGATCTCGTTCACTAGGTTGCCGTCATTGTCGTAAAATTTCTGATCGAACGTTCCGGAATATGTGTTCCCGTTCTTGGCGACCTTGTTGTCCTCGGTTAGCACGAACATGCCGCTTGGATTGCTGTTGGCATCGAAGGTCCAGCCGAGGTGGTAACGATGCACTTTCCGTGGTCCGGTGCTGACCCAACTGCCCTCGCAGGTATTGCCGAGGGTCGGTGGCAAATCGGCATTGTCGGACTCCGTCCCATCATCGTGCCATTGTATGAGAGTACGTAGAATCACTTCATCATTGATGCTGAGCGCGGTCTGCCAGGTGCCAACAATTGTGGCGGGGCTCGGCCGGCTCGGTGCCTTAAGTGGCGGAAGCTTGATCTGAGTAAATTGTGCGCCCCTCGGCACCCCGCAAGCGGCATGGGCTGAGATAGTCCCGGCGACCAAAGCCAAGGCTGCTGTGGAAAATAGAATCGAACGATACATCACCAGTGCTCCTTTTGATTAGGGGAAACGACCATCGCCGCCCCTCTCGCGAACGCAGCCTCTCGCGAGCACAGCAGAGCCCCATCCCTCGGGTGGATTTCCCCTCCCGACAGCCAGCGCCTAGAATGTCCCGTTCGAGGTGTGTCGCCTGGCACGGGGCTTCATGGTTTCCTGGGTGAGCTTTGCCTTTCCCGTCTCGCGCGGATGCTGTCAGCCCGCGTGGGGATTGGGCGCGAGAACACGTCGCGATGACAGGATCGCCGATTGTCCGGACGCCGAGCATTCGTTGAACAGCCGGAAAAGACGCTGATGAACAAGCCGCCGGACATCTCCCCGGTGCTTATTTCGGTCGATCTGGCCCGAGAGCGCGACTTTGCGATTGGCCCCCTGATGGTGCGGCCCTCGATCCGCCGTGTCGTTTGCGGGGATCAGGAGAGGGCCGTCCAGCCGAGAGTCATGCAGGTGCTTGTGGCTCTGGCCCGGGCGAAAGGCGGAGTCGTTTCGCGCGAGGAACTGGTCGAAACCTGCTGGGACAGCGTGATTGTGGGTGATGATTCGATCACGCATTGCATCGCGAAGGTACGCCAGCTTGCCGACTGCGGCGGCGATCAGGCCTTCGAGATCGAAACCATCCCTCGGGTGGGATATCGGCTGACCCAGATCTCCGATTCATCTTCTGCGGAGGACAACACGCCTCGCCGCCCGCCGGAACGGGTCAGCGACTCTGCTTCTGACGAACGGTGGCGGCGGCTTCGCACCCGCCCGATGGTGGCAACGGCTGGACTCGCAGCCATCCTACTGCTGACCGTCGCGCTGGTTTCTTTCCGATTCCTGTTCATCTCAAACCTGCCCCCGGTACCAAGCCAGCAGGCCCTCCACACGACTTCTCCAGTCGTCACGCTTGCCGTCTTGCCCTTCGCGAACATGTCTGGCGATACCGCAGAGGAGTTCTTCTCGGACGGAATGACCGAAGAAGTGAACGGAACCCTTTCCAACGTGTCCGGTCTGCGGGTCATCGCCCGAAGGTCTGCCTTTCAGTTCAAAAACCAGAATCGTGATGTGCGCCAGATTGCACGTCTGCTTGGCGCCAGCCACGTCATCGAAGGCTCAATCCGAAAGGATGGTGACAATGTTCGGGTCTCTGCCCAACTCATTCGTGGCGCCGACGGACTCCAACTGTGGTCGAAGAATTACGATACAAAGCTTACGGACATTTTTGCGATTGAGGAGCAAATCGCCTCTTCGATCGCCGCCGCGCTGCGTGTTCCTCTTGGCCTCGAACGCGGCAAGCAGCTGGTTGCCGACCGGACTGCCGATTTTGCCACCTACGAGCAATATCTCCGGGCACGCGCGCTTTACCGTAGCCGCAAGGTGCCGGAAGCGATCTCGCTTCTCGAAGCAGTGGTCAGGCGCGATCCGAATTATGCCCCCGCGCATTCGCTCCTGGCGCTCAACTACAGTTTGATCCACACATATGTGCTGAATGAGTACCAGTTTTCATCACTGGAAGAAGGCCGTGCACAAGAAGGCGCCGCTATAGACAAGACCGAGGCGGAAGCGCGGAAGGCCTTGCGCCTCGATTCCCGTCACTCCGAGGGCTACGATGCCCTGGCCCTGGTCGACGCATACCGGATGAACTGGATCTCGTCGGAGGACAATTTCCGTCGCGCGCTTGCCTTGAACCCGGACGACGCCGACGCCCTCCATCAATACGGGCTGCTCCTCGTCGCTGTGGGGCGCATCAAAGATGCGCTGAAATCCCGCCGCAAGCTTCATGAGATCGAACCGTTCGTTCCGATCTACAGCATCATGACGGCCGCAATGCTGCAGATGAGCGGCGAGGACAAAGCCGCACTCGCGATGCTTTCTGCCACGCCGCCAGGCGGGCCAACGAGCTATTTCCGTAGTATTTATCTGGCGCGGGGTTACGCGGCAGGTGGCCGCTATGCAGAGGCGGCAGACGCTCTTCTCGCCATGTCTCCGAATGTGAAGCGCGTCTCGCGAAAGTCTGTAGAGGATGCGGCAGGCCTGTTGAGAGCACTGTCGCTGGGCCATGCGCTGCCCACCAAATTGCCGCTCCTCCAAACCGATCTCGGTTTCGTCTACGCGCATACCGCGGAGCCACTTCGCGTGCTTGATGCTGTCAGCCACGATCTAGACCTGAATTTTGAGGATCTGGCGCCCTTCGACTCGATTTGGCTGCCGCGTTACGCGCCGTTGTGGAAAACGGCGCAGTTCTCAGAGATTATTCGCAGGTCAAACCTCGTCAGCTACTGGCGCAAGCGGGGATGGGCTGACCGATGCCGTCCACATGGATCATCCGGCTTTCAATGCGTTTGACTTGACGCCGTGCGCCCAGGATCGGGAGCCACGACATCAAATCGCTTGAAGCTACTGAGCGAATTTTACGCCCGACGTGATCCCTGTGACTTCTTTCGTCAAGTTTCCGTCCTTGTCGTAATACTTGGTATCGAAGTCGCCCGCATATGTGCCCTTGCCCGTCACTTGCGTCAGCATCACCGGGCCTGCGGCGACAACCGGAAGCGAAAGCGCTTATGGCAGAGTGGGGGTGTTCGATTATTGGCGCGCTTCAGGTAACTGGCCGGATTTCTGCGAGGAACCTGGTCTGCCGTTCGATTGCAAAGCGGAGGCACGACGCCTGACACACATGCAACGTCCGTCAGACGCATCGGCGCAGCATGCGCTTTAACGGTCACTCCACGATTTCAACGCCGTAAGGTTGTCTTATTTCGATTTCGCCCCTACCTATCTCCCGCAATCCACCCTTGTCCGGGATTGACGCCTTGAACCGTCCGATGTGCGTCTCACGAGTATCGCTGGCTACCCTTTGTTCGGCCATTGTCGTCTTGTCATCCGGGTGCGGCCGGAACAGTGCTCCTCCGCAGATGCCGCCGCCGGAGGTGGGCATTGTGACCATCCATGCCGGCCAGGCCACCTTGACCGCGGAACTGCCCGGCCGCACGGCACCCTATCGCATCTCCGAGGTCCGCCCGCAGGTCAGCGGCATCATCTTGAAACGCCTGTTCACCGAGGGCAGCGAAGTCAAGGCGGGGCAACCGCTTTATCAGATCGATCCGGCACCCTATCGGGCGGCTTACAACAGTGCGGCGGCTGTGGTTCTTACGAACAAAGCCAAAGCCGAGCGGTATCGCCAGCTGGTTGGCGCAAAGGCAATTGCACCACAGAATTACGATGACGCGCTTGCGGCCTATAAACAGGCAGCGGCCAGCGTCCAATCTGCCCGGATCAATCTTGGCTATACGCGCATCACCGCACCGATCAGTGGGCGAATCGGCATCTCCAATGTAACGGAAGGTGCGCTCGCCACGGCAGGACAGACCACCGCTTTGACCACAATCCAGACGCTGGACCCGATCTACGTGAACATCCCGCAATCCAGCACCCAACTGCTGGCGCTGCGGCAGGCGGTGGCGAAAGGCGTGCTCGACAAGGATCAGCCCGCCCTGTCCGGCGTATCGCTCTGGCTCGAGGATGGCACGAAGTATCCGCTTGAGGGCAAGCTGCAATTTGCCGATGTCACGGTGGATACCAACACCGGATCGGTTACGCTGCGCGCGATTTTTCCCAATCCGCATCACATCCTGCTGCCGGGCATGTATGTGCGCGCCGTAATTGGGGAAGGCGTCGTGCCAAATGCCATTCTCGCTCCGCAGCAGGGTGTCGTGCGCGATACAAGGGGGCAGCCAACCGCCTGGGTGGTCGGCAAGAATAACATCGTTGAACTCAAAGACCTCAAGGTTTCCCGGGCGGTTGGACCGGACTGGCTCGTTGCGGCGGGGCTGAAGGATGGCGACAGGCTGGTCGTTGAAGGTACGCAAAGCCTGCGACCCAATATTCCGGTGCGTCCCGTTCCAGCCAAGCTGGCTGCCGCAACGCCGCAATCGGCACCCTAACGCCAATGTCCCGTTTCTTCATCGACCGTCCGGTATTCGCATGGGTGATCGCAATCGTGATCATGCTGGCCGGCGCGCTGTCGATCACCACGCTGCCGGTTGAACAATACCCCAATATTGCGCCGCCCTCGGTCAACATCGGCGCGTCCTATCCTGGCGCATCCGCCGCGACACTGGAAAACTCCGTTACACAGGTCATAGAGCAGCAGCTTACCGGCATAGACAATTTGTTGTATTTCTCATCAAGCAGCGACTCCTCGGGAAGCGTCAGTATCTCGGCGACTTTTGCCCCCGGCACGAATCCCGACATTGCGCAGGTGCAGGTTCAAAATCAGGTGCAGCAGGCCTTGCCGCTGCTGCCCGAAGAAGTGACGCAACTCGGCGTGCGAGTAACCAAATCGCAAACCAACTTTCTCATGGTCGTCGGTCTCTACGATACGACAGGGGGGCATTACACCAACGTCGACATTTCCGATTTCATCGCCAGCTCCCTTCAGGATCCGCTGGCGCGCGTTCCGGGTGTCGGACAGGTGCGCGTGTTCGGCTCCGAATATGCCATGCGTATCTGGCTCGATCCGCTCAAATTGCGAAATTATGGCCTTACTGCGGCCGACGTCCGCAATGCCATTCTCGCACAGAATACACAGGTCGCCGCTGGTGAAGTCGGCGCTCAACCGTCTGTGCCAGGGCAACAGCTAGATGCCACGGTCACCGCGCAATCTCGGCTACGCACGCCTCAACAGTTCCGGGACATCATTCTCCGAACCGACACAAGCGGCGCTACTGTGCGCATCGGCGACGTCGCACGCGTGGAACTCGGCGCCGAAGATTACAGTGTGGTCAGCCGCTTCAACCGCCGCCCTGCCGCCGGAATGGCAATTCAGCTCGCGCCGGGCGCCAATGCGCTGACTACCGCTGACGCGGTCAAGGCGAAAGTGGCCCAACTCTCCTCCAACCTGCCGCCCGGCGTTGAGGTGTCGTATCCCGTCGACATCACCACTTTTGTGCGCATTTCGATTCGTAGTGTGATCGTCACCCTGATCGAGGCCATCATACTGGTGGTCATCGTGATGTTCGTGTTTCTGCAGAACTGGCGCGCCACACTGATCCCGGCAATTACCATCCCCGTGGTGTTGCTTGGCACTTTCGGCGTGCTCGCGGCGGCTGGCTACTCGATCAACGTGCTGACCATGTTCGCGCTGGTGCTCGCCATCGGCCTCCTGGTGGACGATGCCATCGTGGTGGTGGAAAACGTCGACCGCATCATGGCGCAGGAGGGACTGGATCCCCGCGAGGCGACGCGAAAATCGATGGACGAGATCACGGGCGCGTTGATCGGCATCGCGCTGGTGCTTTCTGCAGTCTTCTTGCCGATGGCGTTCTTTGGCGGTTCGACAGGCGTGATCTATCGCCAGTTTTCCATCACCATTGTTTCGGCAATGGTGCTTTCCATTCTCGTGGCGCTTATTCTGACGCCCACCCTGTGTGCCAACATCCTGAAGCCTCCTCCGAAGGAGGGAGAAAGCCCTGGAGGCCGGTTTGGTCGTTGGTTCAACCGGACCTTCGGACGCGGCGTGGAGCGCTACCGCGGAATTGTGCAGAGGGTCATCGCGCGACCCTTACTCCCCCTTGGCGTGTATGCGGTCATCGTGGGCGTGCTGGGCCTCCTATTCTACATTTTGCCCACCGGATTTCTTCCGACGGAAGATCAAGGATATGTGCTGGCGCAATACACGCTTCCGGCCGGCGCGCAGCAGTCACGCACCGTGGCAGTCGGCAAGCAGATCGAAAACCATTTCCTCGATGACGAAAAGGCGACCGTCGACGGCATCTTCACAGTCAGCGGTTTCAGCTTCGCGGGATCGGGTCAGAATGTCGGCTTGGCCTTCATACTGCTGAAAGATTGGAGCAAACGGCCGGGATCGCAAAACCGCGCCACAGAAATCGTACAACGCGCCTTTGGCGCCTTCGCGCAAATCCGCGATGCCCAGGTTTTTGCGCTGGCGCCCCCGTCGGTTCCGGGGCTTGGTCAGTCAGCGGGCTTTGACGTGGAACTCGAGGATCATGGCAATTTAGGCCATGATGGGTTGATTGCGGCACAGAACCAGCTCCTGGGGTTGGCAGCGCGCAATCCTTTGCTTACTGCCGTCCGCCCCAACTCGCTTCCGGACACGCCGCAACTGCATGTGGAGATCGACCGCACCAAGGCAACCGCGCTCGGACTCAATCTCGATGACACGTACAACACTCTCAGCGCTGCATGGGCCGGCGTTTTCGTCAACGACTTCATCGATCGCGGCCGGGTGAAGCGCGTCTACATGGAAGGCGATGCGCCTTACCGCATGCTGCCAGAAGACCTCGGCAACTGGTTCGTACGAAACTCGTCGAATGGCATGGTGCCGTTCTCCGCCTTCGCCAACACCACGTGGATCACGGGACCATCAACGTTGCAGCGCTACAACGGCTTTCCTGCCGTCGAAATTCAGGGCTCGGCTGCGCCAGGTCAGAGCTCCGGCGCGGCAATGAACGAAGTCGCAAAGCTCATAAGACAGCTGCCGTCCGGTGTAGGGTATGAATGGACGGGCCTGTCTTACCAGGAACTGCTCTCCGGTTCCGAAGCCCCTGCCCTTTACGCCCTTTCCATTCTCGTGGTGTTTCTTTGCCTTGCCGCCCTGTACGAGAGCTGGTCCATCCCGTTTTCAGTCCTGCTTGTGATTCCGCTTGGCGTAGTCGGTGCACTCGCGGCGGCGTATCTGCGCGGCCTGTCCAACGACGTCTTCTTCCAGGTGGGATTGCTGACCACCATCGGGCTCTCTGCCAAGAACGCCATCCTGATCGTCGAGTTCGCCGAATTTGCCGTGCGCCGCGGAGAGAATGCGGTTCAAGCAGCCATGGAAGGCGCGCGCCTGCGCATCCGTCCCATCCTGATGACATCCCTGGCCTTCATCGCGGGCGTATCGCCGCTTGCCGTTGCGACGGGCGCCGGCGCCGCTGGCCAGAACGATATCGGCACGGGCGTTCTGGGTGGGATGCTGACGGCCACTGTTCTGGCAATCTTCTTCGTGCCCCTGTTTTTCGTGCTGGTGACTGCGGGCGTCCAACGCCTGGCCAGACGCACAACCCGGTCCCAGCAGCAGTCCTCCTAGACAGTCCGAAAGCTTGCAAACACCGGCAAGTGATCGGAGGCTTCGCGGAATCGGCTGTCGCGCAGAATGCCTTCTTCCACGCAGTTGCCAAGACCTGTCGCGAATATCCGATCCAGTTGCAATGCCGGCCGACGCGCTGGAAATGTGCGTGACGACGAGCGGTATTCGAACAAACTTCCCAGATCCTTAATCGCCACGCCGTTTCGGAGCGTATTGAAGTCCCCGCACAAAACCCGCGGCTGATTCGGATCGGCGCGGACGAACTCCGCAATCCGCTTCATTTGCTTGAGCCGCTCCAGCGGATCCAGACCGAGATGCGTGTTCATCACGGTGATACGTTTCCGTTCCAACACGGCATCCGCCATCTGAAGGCAGCGAGGCACGCCCCAGCGGCGTCCGAGTTTGACCGTCTGCGTCGCGGCAAGCGGATAGCGTGAAATGATGAGGTTGCCGAAATGCGCGCCGCGCGTCTTCGTGAGGCTTTGATACTGATGGCCTTTGATTTCATCGGCCAGATGCTTGAACTGATCGAAGTTGCGCGTGCCACGGTGAAGCTGCCAGCCAACCTCCTGCAGGCAAAATACATCGAAATCGACCGAGCCCAAAGCATGGCGGACCCGGTCGGGATCGCACCTGCCGTCCCGGCCGACGCAGCTATGGATGTTCCAGCAGAAAAGCGAAAATCCTTTGCGCATCACCTGAGCGAATCTGTCGCCAAGCGAAGAATCGGTCGCCTGAGCGTCGAGTTCAAGCGGTGCTATCGAGCACGGCGGCTATTTCCCTGGCCACCTCCGGAATGGCTCCCATGCCGTCGACGGTCCGAAGCTTGTCCTGATTCCGGTAATAGGCAATCAACGGGGCGGTCTTCCGATAATATACTTCAAGCCGATTTCGCAGCGTCTCTGGCGTGTCGTCGGGGCGCGGCACCTGACCGGAGGCGATCATCTCCCGAATGCGGCTTTCAGCCCGCTGAAGAAGCATTTCATCATTGATCTTCAGCTCGATAGCCACATGGATCTTGCGACCGCGGCTCTGAAGCAGGCGATCGAGAGCTTCAGCCTGCCCAATAGTGCGGGGGAAGCCGTCGAAGATGGCCCCGGTAGCGCAATCCGGCTCATCCAGACGCTCGGCGATGATTCTGATGACGATTTCATCAGAGACCAGATCACCGCGATCCATGATTCCCCTGCATTGCAAACCAAGGGGCGAACCAGAGGAAATCGCGGCCCGCAGCATGTCTCCGGTGGAAAGCTGCGGCAGCGCGCGAGCCTGCATAAGCAGCTTTGCCTGCGTGCCCTTGCCAGCACCGGGAGGACCGAAAAGGACGAGGTTCAACGGCGCGCCCCGCGCAGGCGCGACCGCTTGATCAGTCCTTCATATTGCTGCGCAATCAGATGACTCTGGATTTGGGCCACCGTGTCCATCATCACGCTCACCACGATAAGGATCGAGGTCCCGCCGAGGGCGAAAGGCAGATTGTATCGATAGATAATGTATTCCGGAATCAGGCAAACAACCGCAAGATAAAGGCCTCCCACTGCCGTGATGCGCGTGAGGACATAATCGATGTACTCCGCGGTTTTCTTGCCCGGGCGAATGCCGGGAATAAAGCCCCCATATTTCTTAAGGTTTTCCGCCGTTTCCTCCGGATTGAAGATGATCGAGGTGTAGAAAAATGCGAAGAAAATGATCATGGCGGCGTAAAGTGCCAGATAGAGCGGCGAACCGTGGCTGACAAACGCGACCAGCGTCGCAAGCCAATCCGGAATGCTTTGAGAATTGAAGTTGGCGACCGTCGTCGGCATCAGAAGGATAGACGACGCAAAGATCGGTGGAATCACACCCGATACGTTGATCTTGAGGGGCAAATGGGACGATTCACCGCCGAACATGCGCTGGCCCACCTGGCGTTTGGGATATTGTACCAGCAGCCGGCGCTGCGCCCGTTCCATGAAGACGATGAATGTGATCAGCCCGACAATACCGATAATCGCGAGAATCAAAACCAGCGGCGGTATGGCGCCGGTCCGCCCGGCTTCGAAGGCCTGCGCGATGTAGCTTGGGAAGCGGGCCACGATACCGATAAAGATGATCAACGAGATGCCGTTGCCGACGCCGCGCGCGGTGATCTGTTCTCCAAGCCACATCAGGAGAATCGTGCCGCCGGTCAGCGTAATAACCGTGGAGATGCGGAAAAACCAGCCGGGGTCGATCACCACGTTGCCCCAATGCTCGAGTCCGATCGCGATGCCGTAAGCCTGCAGCGCAGCCAGCCCCACAGTCGCATAACGGGTGTATTGATTTAGGGTCTTGCGGCCAGCCTCGCCCTCCTTCTTGAGAGCTTCCAACTCGGGAAAAACCGTCGTCATCAGCTGCATGATGATGGAGGCGGAAATGTAGGGCATGATCCCCAGCGCGAAGATCGCCATGCGCTGCACCGCCCCGCCCGCCAGAACATTGAAAACGTCCAGCAGTCCGCCCTTTTGCTGGCTCAACTCTCGCGCCAATTGCGAAGGATCGATACCGGGCATGGGAATGTAAGTACCGAGGCGCGCGATGATGAGCACGACGACGGTGAACAGGATGCGTTGGCGAAGCTCGGTAGCCTTGCCAAAATTGCTGAAGTTGAAGTTTGCCGCTAGCTGCTCGGCTGCCGAGGCCATTCCTTACTCCTGATCCCCGCGTCCTATCTGATATGGGAAGCCGTCGCGGATTTGCGAAGCATTAGGCTGTCGCGCCGGACTCGGCGGACCCTGTACGGCTCGCGCGCTTTTCAACAGAATTCTGTCGGCGCTGCACGCGCTTGCCGGGCTCGCCCTTCTTGTTCATCCGAACCTGTTTCTGGAAGGTGGTCGTGATCGAGCCACCGGCCTTTTCAACGGCCTGCCGGGCGCTCGCGCTGGCGCCCGCGACTTCAATATCGATTTTCGCCGCGAATGTGCCCGAGCCAAGCAGGCGAACGCCATCGCGGCTGCGCCTGGCTAGCCCCGCTTTTTGCAGACTCTCTTCCGTGATCTTCTGGCCAACGTCCAGCTTCTTGCCGTCGATCGCCTTTTGGAGGCGGCCAAGGTTCACTTCCGCGAAATCGCGGGCGAAAATGTTGTTGAAGCCGCGCTTGGGCATACGCATGTGCAGCGGCATCTGGCCGCCTTCGAAGCCGTACACCTTTGTACCCGTGCGGGCCTTAGCGCCCTTCACGCCGCGGCCAGAAGTCTTACCAAGGCCGGACGATGAGCCTCGGCCGACCTTCAGCTTGCGTTTGTGTGCTCCGGGATTGTTTCTGAGTTCGTTCAACTTCATGTCACGTGCTCTCTTCCACCACCTCTACGAGGTGCCCGGCAGCGCGGATCATGCCGCGCACCGCCGGAGTATCTTCCAGCGTCCGCTCCCGGCGAATCTTGCCAAGACCAAGACCGCGCAGGGTCGCCGCCTGCACTTCAGGTTTGCGGTTGGCGCTGCGAATCTGGCGCACAGTCACTGTTTTGTTGCCTGTCTTGGCCATCGATACCGTTCCTCTAGGACGTGCTTGCCTGCTCGCCTTTGCTGCCTTCGCGGCGCGCAATGATGTCGCTGACGCTCCGTCCGCGCCGCTGCGCGACCATGCGCGGACTTTGCTGCCATTTCAACGCATCAAAAGTGGCGCGGACCATGTTGTACGGATTGGACGTGCCAAGCGACTTTGCAACCACGTCGCCAACACCCAACGCCTCGAACACCGCGCGCATTGGACCGCCAGCAATAATTCCCGTACCGGCGGGCGCGGGGCGGACCAGCACTTTTCCCGCCCCATGATGGCCGCGGCCCTCGTGATGCAGGGTCCGTCCGTCTTTTAACGGAACGCGGATCAACGCCTTCTTGGCTTCATCGGTCGCCTTGCGGATAGCTTCCGGCACTTCACGCGCCTTTCCATGGCCAAAGCCGACGCGACCGCGCTGGTCGCCGACAACAACCAGTGCTGCGAAGCCAAAACGGCGGCCGCCCTTCACAACCTTGGCAACGCGGTTGATATGCACCAGCTTGTCGATGAACTCGCTCTCGCGCTCTTCGCGGTCGCCGCGCTCCCGACGTCTGCCTTCTTCACGCGCCATTCAACTTATCCTTCATCAAAACTCGAGGCCGCCTTCGCGCGCCGCATCCGCAAGCGCCTTCACGCGCCCATGATAGATATACCCGCCGCGATCGAACACGACCTGCTTCACGCCTTTGGCAATTGAGCGTTCGGCAATTTTCTGACCGACCGATTTCGCGGCATCCAGGTTCCACGTCTTGTCGGGCTTGCCTTCCTTTTCGTTGCTCGATGCGGCCGCCAGAGTGGCGCCTGCGCGATCATCGATCACCTGGGCATAGATATGGCGGCCGGAACGGAACACCGAAAGCCGGGGACGCTCCGCCGTCTGCGCGATGCGATAGCGCGCGCGGCCCTTGCGGCGATCGAATAGTTTGCTGCTCATGGCTTACTTCTTCTTGCCTTCCTTGCGGCGGATGTGCTCCCCCGCATATTTCACGCCCTTGCCCTTATAGGGTTCCGGCGGGCGATAGCTGCGGATTTCCGCCGCCACCTGCCCGACCAGCTGCTTGTCCATACCGGAGATCGTCAGTGCCGTCGGCTTCTCCGCAACAATGCTGATACCGGCGGGAATGGGATAGCTCACGTCGTGGC
This sequence comes from Alphaproteobacteria bacterium, assembly GCA_019241645.1. Taxonomy (GTDB): domain Bacteria; phylum Pseudomonadota; class Alphaproteobacteria; order Micropepsales; family Micropepsaceae; genus Rhizomicrobium. The sequence continues at coordinate 23,911 of JAFAWQ010000019.1, read as the reverse complement.
TAAAGCCGAGCTGCAGGTTCAGATTCTTGCCCTGGACTGCCGCGCGATAGCCGACGCCGTTGATTTCCATACGCTGGGTGAAACCCTGGGTGACGCCGACGACGAGATTGTTCACCAAGGTTCGCGATAAACCCCACATCTGGCGGCCGCGTTCCGCACCTTCGACTGGCGCAATGGTGATGCCGTCCTCGCCCATGGCGGCATTCACTTCGTTCACCAGCCGGAGCGAAAGCTCGCCCTTGGGACCTTTCACACGGACCATCCTGTTTTCGATGGTCGCCGTGACGCCCTTCGGCAGGGGAACCGGCTTATTGCCGATACGAGACATTGTTCTGCTCTCCTCGCCTAAAAGATCCGGCAAAGAATTTCGCCACCCACATTCTTCTCCCGCGCGCTGACATCCGTCATGACGCCCTGTGGAGTTGAAACGATCGAAAGTCCAAGGCCCTGGCGATGCGGCTTCATCTCCTTGGCCCCGGCATAGACACGGCGGCCGGGCGTGGAAACACGCCGCAGCTCCCGGATAACCGGCCGGCCGTCGTGATATTTGAGCTCGATCTCAAGCTCTTTCTGCCCGCCCTTGAATTCCATTTCCGCATAGCCGCGGATGTAGCCTTCCGCCTGCAGCACGTCGAGGACGCGCGCGCGAAGCTTCGAGGCCGGACTTTTGATCTTTGCCGTGCCGCGCAGCTGGCCGTTGCGGATGCGCGCCAGAAGATCGCCGATTGGATCCGTGATCGCCATATCCTCGCCCCTTACCAGCTGGCCTTGGTCATGCCGGGGATTTGCCCCCAGTTGCCCAGCTCGCGCAGCGTGATGCGCGACAGTTTTGTCTTGCGATAGTAGCCCTTGGAGCGGCCCGTCATCTCACAGCGATGGTGGATTCGCGTCTTGGACGAATTACGCGGCAGCTTTGCCAGCTTCAGGTGAGCAGCAAAGCGCTCCTCCGGCGGCAGCGACATATTTTCGGTTTGCGCCTTCAATGCCTTACGCCTGGCCGCATACTGCGCCACCATCCGCTCGCGCTTCGCATTCCGGTTGATCTGACTCGTCTTCGCCATTCGCTCTCGTCCTAATTCATGAAAGGAAACTGGAAGCCCTTGAGCAGCGCCTTGGCTTCCTCGTCGGTCTTCGCAGACGTATTGATTATGATATCCATGCCCCACACGGTTTCCGTCTTGTCGTAATCGATTTCGACGAAAACCATGTGCTCTTTGAGACCAAGAGCATAGTTTCCGCGGCCATCGAAGCTCTTGCCGTTCAGCCCACGGAAATCGCGAATGCGAGGCATAGCCGTTGTGATAAGGCGGTCCAGAAATTCGTACATCCGGTCCTTGCGCAACGTCACCTTCACGCCGATCGGAAGATCCTTGCGAATCTTGAACGTTGCGATGGCCTTCTTCGCTCGCGTCACGACCGCCTTTTGGCCAGCAATGGCCGTGAGATCATTCTGTGCCTGCTGAATCTTCTTGCTGTCCGAAGCGGCCTCGCCGGCCCCAATGTTAAGGACCACCTTGTTGATCCGCGGCACCTGCATGATGTTGGTGTAGCCGAACTGCTTCATCAATTCGGCCCGGATCACGTCGTTGTAGCGCTGTTTGAAGCGCGGAACGTAATTCGGATCATGCGCGGTTTCGCCCACGGCCACCTGCGTGCCGGCGGATTTGTTTTCTCGCTTGGCGGCCTTCTTTTCGGCCTTCGCAGCCTCCCGCGGATCGCCCTTCGGCCCTGACCCTTTCGCCGGCCCCTTGCCCTTCTGTCCCTTGTCAGACATCGATCACATCACCGGACTTGCGGGCAAAACGTACCTTCCGCCCATCTCCCAATACTTTGAATCCGATCCGCGTCGGTCCGCCGGTTTTCGGATCGACATGCGCCAGATTGGAGATGTGCACAGGCGCCTCCTTGTTGACGATACCGCCCTGCACACGCGCTGTTTGCCGTTGATGGCGCTTCACCATGTTCACGCCAGAGACCAGCGCACGCTCTTCCTTGGGCATCATCTTCAGGATTTCGCCCTTGCGCCCCTTGTCGCGGCCGGTGATCACGATCACCCGGTCGCCCTTTTTAATGCGCGCGCCGATGCCCTTGATCTTCTCAGCCATCAAAGCACCTCCGGCGCCAGAGAAATGATCTTCATGTGATTTTTCGAACGGAGCTCGCGGGTCACCGGTCCAAAAATGCGCGTGCCTATAGGCTCGTTCTGGTTGTTTACTAGCACCGCGGCGTTGCTGTCGAAGCGGATCAGGCTGCCGTCCGGACGACGAACGCCATGCGCGGTGCGCACGACAACCGCTTTCAACACTTCGCCCTTCTTCACACGGCCCCGCGGAATTGCTTCCTTGACGCTGACCACGATCGTATCGCCTACATCGGCATAGCGCCGCCGCGATCCGCCGATCACCTTGATGCACATCACGCGCCGGGCACCGGAGTTATCGGCGACGTCCAATTCCGTCGTCATCTGAATCATTGTCTAGCTCCCGATGCCTTCCGCCTTACTTGCCCACGCGCTCGACGACTTCCCAAGTCTTCAGCTTGGAAATCGGCCTGCACTCGCGGATACGCACCACATCACCCGCCTTGGATTCGCCCTTCTCGTCATGGGCATGGTATTTTTTCGAACGGCGCACAGTCTTGCCCAGCACGGGATGGATGAAGCGCCGCTCCACGTTGACCACCACCGTCTTGGCGTTCTTGTCGCTGACCACGACACCTTGCAGCACGCGCTTTGGCATACTTCCGTCCTTCTCAGCCGGCCTTCCGGCGCTGTTCGTTCATTACCGTCATAATGCGCGCGATCTGCTTACGCACATCGCGGACCCGATTGGTTTTTTCGAGCTGACCGTTGGCCCGCTGAAAGCGCAGGTTGAACTGCTCTTTCTTCAGCTTGGAGAGCTGATCGCCCAGCTGGTCCGTGGAGCTCGCGCGGAAATCCTCGACCGTGCCCTTTGATTTCGCTTTCGCCATGGTCCACTTCCTAACTGTGCGCCCGCGCGACGAATTTGGTCGCGACCGACAACTTCGCCGCGCCGAGCCGCATCGACTCGCGTGCCGTGTCCAGATCGACGCCGTCGATCTCGAACAGGATGCGCCCGGGTTTGACCTTGGCGACCCAGAATTCCGGAGCGCCCTTGCCCGAGCCCATGCGCACTTCCGCCGGCTTCTTCGAGACGGGCACGTCGGGAAATACGCGAATCCAAACGCGGCCGGCGCGCTTCATATGACGCGTGATGGCGCGGCGGGCGGCCTCGATTTCGCGCGCGGTGATGCGTTCTGGCTCGAGCGTCTTCAGCCCGTATTCGCCGAAATTAAGCGTCGTGCCGCCTTTCGCAGCGCCGTGAATCCGGCCTTTGTGCTGCTTTCGGAACTTGGTTCGTTTGGGTTGAAGCATGATCGTCGCCCGTTATTGCGCCGCGGCCGCTGGTTGCGGACGCTGTTGCTGATGGCCGGCCGCAAGTTCGGCCTGGCGCTTTTCGACAGCCATGGGATCGTGCTCCATGATCTCGCCCTTAAATATCCAGACCTTCACGCCGCAGGTCCCGTAGGTCGTCTTGGCGGTGGCGATGCCATAGTCGACATCGGCCCGCAGCGTGTGCAGCGGCACGCGGCCCTCGCGGTACCATTCGGTGCGCGCGATTTCCGCGCCGCCCAGTCTACCGCCGCAATTGATGCGGATGCCCTGTGCCCCAAGCCGCATTGCCGATTGCACGGCACGTTTCATCACCCGACGGAACGCTACCCGGCGCTCCAGCTGTTGCGCGATGTTTTCCGCTACCAGCTTGGCATCGATTTCCGGCTTGCGAATCTCGACGATGTTGAGATGCACTTCGTCTTTCGTAAGCTTCTGAACCTCGTTCTTCAGCTTCTCGATATCGGCACCCTTCTTTCCGATCACCACGCCTGGTCGCGCGGAATGAATCGTGATGCGGCACTTCTTGTGCGGCCGTTCGATCACCACGCGGCTCACGCCGGCCTGCTTGAGACGCTCCGTAAGCTGATTGCGAATCCGGATGTCTTCTTGCAGGAGCCGGCCGTAATCCTTCTTTCCGGCATACCACCGGGAATCCCATGTGCGGTTGACGCCCAGACGCAGGCCGACCGGATTGACCTTCTGACCCATCAGGCATTCTCCTTCGCGGCCTTTTGGCCTGCGGATTTCTTTTTAGCCGGAGCCTTTTTATCAGCCGGCTTTTTGCTCTCGGTTTTTGGCGCCGCGGCGCGCTTGCTCTTGCCGCCGGATTTGCCTTTCGGGGCTGCCTTCTTCGGCGGTTCCTTTTCGCGCCTTTCCTCGACAACGATGGTGACCTGCGCGAACGGCTTCTCGATGCGGGCGCCGCGGCCGCGGGCGCGGGCATGGAAGCGCTTGAGCACCATGTTCTTGCCGACGCTCGCTTCCTTTACGACCAGATCGTCGACGTCGAGATCATGGTTGTTCTCGGCGTTGGCGATCGCCGACTGCAGAACCTTCTTGACGGCGCCAGAAATCCGCTTTCGCGAAAAGGTGAGCTCGTTCAAAGCCGCTTCGGCCCGCAATCCGCGAATCGATTGCGCCACGAGGTTGAGTTTGCGCGGCGAGATGCGGATCTGCGTTCCGATGGCCTTCGCCTGGTTATCGGCGAGAACGCGCGCGCGTGCTTCCTTGCCCATCAGTCCGCTCTCTTCGCTTTCTTGTCGCCGGAATGGCCGTAGAAGGTGCGCGTCGGAGAGAATTCGCCGAGCTTGTGGCCGACCATGTCTTCGGTGACCAGCACGGGAATGTGCTTCTTGCCGTTGTAGACACCAAAAGTGAGGCCCACGAACTGCGGGAGAATGGTCGATCGTCGCGACCAGGTCTTGATCACTTCCTTGCGGCCGCTTCCGCGCGTGGCTTCTGCCTTCTTCAGCAGATAGCCATCGACAAACGGACCTTTCCAAACCGAACGAGTCATGTCCTACCCTTGCATCAACTTTCCGTGCCGCGAGCGCACGATGTATTTCGTCGTCTGCTTGTTCTTGCGTGTTTTGGCGCCCTTGGTCGGCTTGCCCCACGGCGTGACCGGATGACGGCCACCTTTTGTGCGGCCTTCGCCACCACCGTGCGGATGGTCAACGGGATTCATCGCCGTGCCGCGAACGTGAGGGCGTTTTCCCTTCCATACATTCCGGCCAGCCTTCGACAGAACCTCGTTCATATGATCAGGATTCGAGACTGCTCCGACAGTTGCCATGCAAGTGAGCGACACACGGCGCACTTCGCTTGAATGCAGGCGCAACGTGGCATAGCCCTGATCGCGCCCGAGATACTGCGCGTAGGTGCCGGCCGAACGTGCGATCTGCCCACCTTTTCCGGGCTTCAATTCGATATTGTGGACAATTGTGCCAACCGGCATGGCGCCAAGCGGCATCGCATTCCCAGGCTTCACGTCGACCTTGTCCCCGGAAATCACCGTGTCGCCCGCGGCGAGACGCTGGGGTGCGAGAATGTAGGCCAGTTCGCCGTCCTTATATTTGATCAGCGCAATGAATGACGTGCGATTGGGATCGTACTCCAGCCTTTCCACCGTGGCGGGGACATCGAACTTCCGGCGCTTGAAATCCACGATGCGATAACGCTGCTTGTGACCGCCGCCCTGCCAGCGCACGGTCACGCGGCCCGTGTTGTTGCGGCCGCCATGACGATGCTGACCCTCGGTGAGCGCCTTCACCGGGCCACCCTTGTGCAGGCCGGTGCGATCAATCAGCACCAGCTGGCGTTGGGCGTTCGTCATCGGGCGGTATTGCTTGAGCGCCATTTCTATAGTCCCGTCGTGATGTCGATCTGCTGACCTTCGGCCAAGGTCACGATCGCTTTCTTATAGTCGCTGCGCTTGTAAGGCTTGCCGCGGAAGGCCTTGTTCTTGCCTTTCACCCGGACGGTGTTCACGCCTGTCACCTTGACCTTGAACAGATCCTCGACCGCTTTGGCGATTTTCGGCTTGGTCGCATCCAGCGACACGCGGAACACAACCTGGTTGGTCTCCGTAAGCTTGGTCGCCTTTTCTGTGATGACCGGCGAGAGAATGACGTCATAATGGCTCATGACAGCCGCTCCTCAATGGCTTGCACGGCTGCCTTGGTCAGCACCAGCTTGTCGCTACGCATGATGTCGTAGACGTTCAGCCCCTTGGCCGGCAGCAACGACACATGATTGATGTTGCGGACGCTGAGGGTGAAATTGTCGTCGAATTCGCCGTCAACGATGAGCGCCTTCTCGACGCCAAGCTTGCCGAAGCGCTGCGCCAGGTCCTTGGTTTTGATTGCCGATGCTTTGGCCTCATCGATCACCAAGATTCCGCCACCCTTCGCCTTGGCCGAGAGGGCATGCTTGAGACCGAGCGCGCGGACCTTCTTCGGCAGATCGAACTCGTGGCTATGATTGACCGGACCCATGGCCTTGGCTCCGCCGACAAAAAGCGGCGCCGAGCGCGCGCCGTGGCGGGCGGTTCCGCCGCCCTTCTGCTTTCCGACCCGATGCTTCGTCCGATTGATCTCACCGCGGGTCAGCACCTTGTGCGTGCCAGCACGGCGCCTCGCCCGTTGCCATTCGACGACGCGCTGGATGAGGTCGATGCGGGGCTCCAGACCATAGATGGAGTCCGCCAGCTCGATTTCGCCGGCCTGCTTGTTGTCGAGGTTGAGAACTTTCGCTTTCATCGCTTCAGCCCTCTACCTGCGCTTCCGAAGGCGCTTCCGCTGTCGCACCGGCGGTGGTTACGCTTCCCGCCTTCTTCACAGAGCCGGGCGACTTCGCGTCCTTCGGCGGCCGCTTCACCGCGTCTCGCACCATGATCCAGCCACCCTTGGAACCGGGCACGGCGCCCTTGACCATGATCAGGCCACGCTCGACATCGACTTTGGCCACCTCGAGATTCTGTGTCGTCACCCGGTCCGTGCCGTAATGGCCGTGCATTTTCTTGTTCTTGAAGGTCTTGCCGGGATCCTGTCGTCCACCCGTGCCGCCAAGCGAACGATGGGAGATGGACACGCCGTGGCTTGCTTCGAGTCCGCGGAAGTTCCAGCGCTTCATCGCTCCCGTAAAGCCGCGGCCGATGGTTATGCCGGTCACGTCCACGCGCTGACCGGGCACGAAGTGGTCCGCCTGGATCACGTCGCCGACTTCAAGCATGCCATCTGCCGGAACACGGAATTCCACCAGCTTGCGCTTGGGCTCGACTTCCACCTTGGCAAAGCGGCCGCGATCGGCCTTGGTCAGCCGCTTGGTCTTTATCGAACCGATTCCGAGCTGGATAGCCGTGTAGCCGTCCCGCTCATCCGTGCGTGTACCGGTGACCTGACAACCGTCGAGCTTCAGGACCGTGACAGGCACGTGCCTTCCGTCCTCCAGAAAGAGGCGCGTCATGCCGACTTTCTGCGTGATGACGCCTGTGCGCATCGCGCTGCTACTCCCTAAAGCTTGATCTCGACATCAACGCCCGCCGCAAGATCGAGCTTCATCAAAGCATCGACGGTTTGCGGTGTGGGATCGATGATGTCGAGCAGACGCTTGTGCGTCCGGATTTCGAATTGCTCGCGACTTTTCTTGTCGACATGCGGAGAGCGGTTGACCGTGAAGCGCTCGATGCCGGTGGGCAGCGGGATGGGGCCCCGTACCTGCGCGCCGGTGCGCTTCGCCGTGTTCACGATCTCGCGCGTCGAGTTGTCGAGAATGCGGTGATCGAAGGCTTTCAGCCTGATCCGGATGTTCTGACTTTGCATTTCTTAATCCTTCAATCCCGCTTCGACGGCAGCTTCGCTTGCGTGTCGCCTATTTGATGATCTTGGCAACGACGCCAGAACCAACCGTACGGCCGCCTTCGCGAATGGCGAAGCGCAGCTTCTCTTCCATCGCGATTGGCACGATCAGTTCCACTTCGATCGACACGTTGTCCCCCGGCATCACCATCTCCGTGCCTTCGGGCAACTTCACAATGCCGGTCACGTCCGTCGTGCGGAAGTAAAACTGCGGACGATAGTTGGTGAAGAACGGCGTATGGCGGCCGCCCTCTTCCTTCGTCAGCACGTACACTTCAGCGGCGAAGTTGGTGTGCGGCGTGATCGAGCCGGGCTTCGCGAGCACCTGGCCACGCTCCACGCCTTCGCGATCGATACCGCGCAGCAGGCAGCCCACATTGTCGCCGGCCTGGCCTTGGTCGAGCAGTTTGCGGAACATCTCCACGCCTGTAACCGTTGTGGAAACGGTGGGACGAATGCCGACGATTTCCACCGTCTCACCCACTTTTACAATGCCGCGATCGATACGGCCGGTAACGACCGTACCGCGACCCGAGATCGAAAACACGTCTTCGATGGCCATCATGAACGGCTGATCGACCGGGCGCTCCGGCTGCGGAATGTTTTCGTCTACCGCTTTCATCAATTCGAAGATCGAGTCGCGGCCGATCTTCTCTTCCTTGTCTTCGAGCGCCATGAGGGCCGAGCCTCTGACGATCGGGATCTTGTCGCCAGGGAAGTCATAGGACGAAAGCAGCTCGCGGACCTCCAGCTCGACGAGATCGAGAAGCTCGGGATCGTCCACCATGTCGACCTTGTTCATGTAGACGACGAGGGCCGGAACGCCGACCTGGCGGGCGAGCAGGATATGCTCGCGGGTCTGCGGCATCGGACCGTCTGCGGCGGAAACCACCAAAATGGCCCCGTCCATCTGCGCGGCGCCGGTGATCATGTTCTTCACGTAGTCGGCGTGGCCCGGGCAGTCGACGTGCGCGTAGTGGCGGTTGTCGGTCTCATACTCCACGTGGGCGGTGGAGATGGTGATGCCACGCGCCTTCTCTTCCGGAGCCTTGTCGATCTGGTCGTAGGCCGTGAATTGGGCTTTGCCGCTTTCGGCGAGCACCTTGGTGATCGCCGCGGTGAGCGATGTTTTGCCATGATCGACGTGACCGATGGTGCCGATATTGCAGTGCGGCTTGTTGCGCTCGAATTTTGCCTTGGCCATTTCAATGTCTCCGTAGGCTGATGATTAGCTGTACTTCTTCACGATCTCGTCCGCGATCGCTTGCGGGACCTGCTCGTAATGGTCGAATTGCATGGTGTATTGCGCCCGGCCCTGCGACATCGAACGCAAGGTGTTGATGTAGCCGAACATGTTCGCTAGCGGCACCATCGCCGTGACGATCTGCGCATTGCCGCGCGTGTCGGTGCCTTGCACCTGACCGCGGCGGGAATTCAGATCGCCGATAACGCTGCCGAAGTAATCTTCCGGCGTCACCACCTCGACCTTCATAATTGGTTCGAGCAGCTTGGCAGCGCGCTTTTCCGCCAACTCGCGGAACGCGGCACGCGCCGCGATATCGAAGGTCAAGGCGTTCGAGTCCACCTCGTGGTACTTCCCATCCGTCAAAGTCGCCTTGAAATCGATCACCGGAAAGCCGGCAATCAACCCGCTTTCCTTCTGATTTTTGATGCCCTTCTCCACAGAGGGGATGAATTCCTTCGGAATGGAGCCGCCTACCACGTCGTTCTCGAACACGAAACCGGAACCCGGCGGCAAAGGTTCGAAATCGATCGACACCTCGGCAAACTGGCCTGAGCCGCCGGTCTGTTTCTTATGGGTGTATTTGATGGAGACAGGTTTCGACAGCGTTTCGCGATAAGCAACCTGCGGAGCGCCGACATTGGCATCGACCTTATAAGTACGCCGGAGGATATCGATCTTAATCTCGAGATGGAGTTCGCCCATCCCCTTCAGGATCGTCTGGCCAGATTCGGTGTCCGTGGACACCCGGAAGGACGGGTCTTCCTGCGCCAAGCGATTGAGCGCGACGCCCATCTTCTCCTGATCGGCCTTCGTCTTGGGCTCCACCGCGACTTCGATCACCGGATCCGGGAATTCCATGCGCTCCAGAATCACCGGATGGTTGGGATCGCAGAGTGTTTCGCCGGTGGTGGAAATCTTGAGGCTCGCAAGCGCCACGATATCGCCGGCATAGGCTTCCTTGATATCTTCCCGGCTGTTCGCATGCATGAGCAGCATGCGTCCGACGCGCTCGGTCTTGTCCTTGACCGAATTCAAGACGCCCGTGCCTGACACCAGCGTGCCGGAATAGATGCGCACGAAGGTTATGGAGCCCACAAACGGGTCATCCATGATCTTGAACGCAAGACCCGCAAACGGCGCCTTGTCGTCCGCAGGCCGCTCGACTTCGTTCCCCTTGAGGTCCGTGCCTTTCACCGCCGGGATATCAAGCGGCGATGGGAGGTAATCGATCACAGCATCGAGCAGCGGCTGGACGCCCTTGTTCTTGAATGCCGACCCGCAATGCACAGGCACAAAGCTGAATGTGGTCGCGCCCTTGCGGATGCAGCGTTTCAGTTCCTCAACGCTGGGCTGCTTGCCGTCCAGATAGGCTTCGAGAAGTTGCTCATCCTGCTCGACGGCCATTTCCACGAGCTTGGTGTGGTACTCGCCGGCCAGATCGCGGAGCTCCGCCGGAATCTCGACCTCGTCGAAACGCGCACCAAGCTGTTCCTCGTGCCACACCAGCGCCTTCATCGAGACGAGATCGACAATGCCCTTGAAATCGGCTTCCGATCCAATCGGCAGCTGCAGTACCAGCGGCTTCGTGCCCAACCGATCGATCATCATGTCGACGCAGCGCATGAAGTTGGCGCCCATGCGGTCCATCTTATTGACGAAGCAGATGCGCGGAACGCGGTATTTGTCCGCCTGGCGCCAAACAGTTTCCGACTGGGGCTCCACGCCGGCGACAGCGTCGAACACGGCTACCGCGCCGTCCAGCACGCGCATCGAGCGCTCGACCTCGATGGTGAAATCGACGTGGCCAGGGGTGTCGATGATGTTGATCCGATGATCGTTCCAGAAACAAGTTGTCGCGGCCGAGGTGATGGTAATGCCGCGCTCCTGCTCCTGCTCCATAAAATCCATGGTCGCGGCGCCGTCGTGCACTTCGCCGATTTTGTGGCTCTTGCCGGTGTAATAGAGAATGCGCTCGGTCGTCGTCGTCTTGCCGGCATCGATATGCGCGGCAATGCCGATATTTCTATAACGATCAAGCGGCGTGGTACGGGGCACGGTTACACCTTCAACCTATTCGCCGGATGGCACGGCTTCACCGCCATGCGACCGGTATAATCGATGCGCGTGAGCAGGGGCGCATCAGGAATTTGAGCGAAATACTCATCGACTGCCCGGCGTGCCCCCTCCCAGTGCCCGTAATCATCGATAATCAGCACACCACCTTCGCTCAACTGCGGATACAGGTGATCGAGCTCGTGTTTGGTGGACTCGTACCAATCGGTATCGAGCCGCAGCAGCGAAATCGCATTCGGGCGCGCCGAGGGGATTGTGTGTTCCACCGGGCCCTTCACCAAAACAAACCGGTCCGCCGGCAAATTCGTCCGCGCAATATTGGTCCGCACATCGTCTAACGATGCGCAAGCACGCACGTGATCCCAAATCGCGGCGGCAGCGACACCATCGTAGCGCTTGTCGTTCTCGGAAGGCGGCGTCATGCCTTCGAAGGTGTCGAACATATACACTTTGCGTCCGATATCGCCGAACTTCTGCAGCGCAAGCGCTGCCAACATCGAGCTGCCGCCGCGCCACACACCACATTCGACCACATCGCCAGGAATGTTTCGCGACACCACATATTCGGCCGCCTTGTAAAGCGCATGCATTCGTTCAATCGAGGTCATGCTGAACGGCTTACAAAGTTCGAAGAGCGGCAAAAATCCTGCGTCCGCGGCAATATCGCGAACAGCATTGGGAAGACGCCGCTTGCCAGTACTCCAGACAGCACACGGGGACAGCTTGCTGCCAAGCCGTTGAACCAGCGATGCATGTTGAGCCGCTTGCGGCATATTCTGCTTCCGTTACCAGCGATAGTGCGAAAACGCGCGATTCGCGTCCGCCATCTTGTGCGTGTCTTCACGCTTCTTAACCGCGCTGCCACGATTGTTGGCGGCATCGAGCAACTCGCCAGAAAGCCGGCCAGTCATCGTCGGTTCATTGCGCGAGCGGGCGGCGTTGATGATCCAGCGAATGGCAAGCGCGCGGCTGCGATCCTGCCGCACCTCAACGGGGACCTGATACGTCGCGCCGCCGACACGGCGTGAGCGGACTTCAAGCGCCGGACTGACATTGCGCAGAGCTTCGTGAAACACGACGAGCGGCTCCTGCTTGGTCTTCTGTTGAATGGTATCGAACGCGCCATAGACGATACCCTCGGCAGCGGATTTCTTGCCGTCATACATCAGGCTGTTCATGAACTTGGCGAGCACAAGGTCGCCATACTTGGCGTCGGGGTTGATCTCGCGTCTCTCTGCGCGGCGGCGGCGGGCCATATCGTGCTTCCTCTTCTCGCTCGATCAAATCATTTCGGACGCTTGGCGCCATACAGAGAGCGGCGTTGTTTGCGATCTTTCACGCCCTGCGTGTCGAGCACACCGCGGATGATGTGGTAGCGGACGCCCGGCAGGTCCTTCACGCGGCCGCCGCGGATCAACACAACCGAGTGCTCCTGGAGATTGTGCCCTTCCCCCGGAATATAGCTCACCACCTCGTAGCTGTTCGTCAGTCGTACTTTGGCGACTTTCCGCAACGCGGAATTCGGCTTCTTCGGCGTGGTGGTGTAAACGCGCGTACACACGCCTCGCTTCTGCGGGCTGCCCTGCAGCGCCGGAACCTTGTTCCGCTTCGGTTTCTCGCCCCGTGGCTTACGGATCAACTGATTAATCGTTGGCATTCGTCTTCCCGTTCCCATGCCGCTCGTGCGGCCACACAACAACGAATTCGAGGCAGGCCACCTTTCGGAGGCTGCCCCAGCTCGCGGAGGACCGAGGATGGTAAGTCCCAGGTCACGCACGCCAAACTCGCCAAAACTGGTTCCCGGCAGCGTTTCCAGCCCAAAGACCTGCGGACAGCCTGCCTGCGGAGTGCGGCTATATAGAAGTGCGGTTCGGGACGGTCAAGCGCCAGGACCCACGATAATTTCCGGATTCGGCGTGTCCGAAAGGGAGCCCTACCCCACCGAGCCGAAGACCATGCCTTCGGCGGCTGCGACACTTAATTGCGAATCATTCGCATTGACGTGAGTCGTCTGTCCTTCTAGATGCAAGTCATTCTCAATTTTTGGAACGTCGTAATGCGATCAGCATATCCGGTAATAGCCTTTCTGTTTGCTGCCGTAGTTTCAAGCGCGGCGAACGCGGACGAAACTCCCTTCGCCAGTGTCTACACCACGGATGTGCTTCCATCGGGAGCAAAGGAAATCGAACAGTGGCTGACATGGGAAAATGGCCGGCCGTTTGAAACCTATAACCGTTTGGAAGGACGCACCGAATTCGAATACGGCTTCACCGATAACTTCCAGGGTTCGCTCTACCTTAACTACGACTGGATTAAGAACACACCAAATACTCCCGCCGCCGATACCGGCTTTAAGGACGACACGCATTTTACCGGCGTTTCGGGGGAGCTGATCTATCGCCTGGCGGACCCCTATACTCATCCAGTGGGCTTGGCTCTCTATGTCGAGCCGCTCATCGGCGCAGACAACCGTGAAATCGAATTTAAGGCGTTGGTACAGAAGAACTTTCTTGACGATCGGCTGGTGCTCGCCGGCAACGGCGTCCTAGAATATGAATGGCGGAAAGCAAACGGCGAATGGGGGCACAATACGGAGGTCAAATTGCTCCTTGGCCTGTCCTATCGCGTTGCGCCGAACTGGTTTGCCGGCGCAGAGTTTCAATTCAAGCGCGAATTCGACGGCCACATCTTCTCGGGGGAGTCTGAAGCTGCCGCGGATTCTTTCTTCCTTGGACCCGTCCTGCACTACACGCACCAGAATTGGTGGCTCACCGCTGCGGCGCAGGCCCAGTTGCCAACTGCAGGCAATCTCAACGGCCAACTCAACGAAACGGTGGATGGCTACGCTCACGAGGAGCCTCGCCTGAGCTTGCGTCTGCGCTTCGGGATCGAAATTTAGTTGCTGCGCGTGGGGTGCCGAATGGGTCTATTGACGGCTTCCGCCACATAGCCTGTAGGTACCAGAGAAATGCATATGTCGGTCGCTGCGACACAGGCGACGTGAACGGTTCCTTGGCCTTAAGATGTTGGCCATCATATTCAGGGATAGAACATGCGGGCGCGATTTATTCTTTATCCGTACTCCGCGCTGTCCTTGATCCAGCCTGCGCACGCCGAGATCTACCTGTCGATCGAGCAAGCGCAAAAATTGATGTTTCCGGGTGCCGTATTCACGCAGACGTTCGTCACCCTCTCCGAAACTCAAGTTTCGGCCATCGAACACGATAGTGGTGTTGACGTCCGCGACAGCAAGGTGCGGGCCTGGCGCACATCAACCGGCGGCTGGTTCATCGCCGATGAGGTTATGGGCAAGCATGAATTTATCCCCTTTGCACTGGCCCTGGACGCAGACGGACGAGTGAAGGGAGTGGAGATCCTCGAATATCGCGAGTCATACGGTGGCAAGATTCGCAATCCGGCGTGGCGTGCGCAGTTCGTGGGCAAGACGCACGGGGCCACGCTCGAACTTGGACAAGACATCAAAAATATTTCAGGCGCCACCCTCTCGTCCAAGCACATTACCGATGGCGTCAAGCGATTGCTGGCCACCTATGCTGTCGCCCTTGCCGGTCATTGAACGCGCAAAGCCGCTGCTGGGGACGATTGTGCGCATTCGAGTTGCGGGGCTATCGCCCGATGCTGCGCACCGGGCGATCGACTCAGCCTTTGCCGAGATCGGCACAATTCATCATCTCATGAGCTTTCACGAGGATGACAGCGACGTCTCGCGGCTCAATCGCGATGCTCATGCCAATCCTATCGAGATCAATGCCCGCACTCATGCCGTGCTTGCGCAAGCGTTGACACTGTCTTCAATTACAGCGGGGGCGTTTGACGTCGCGGTAGCAGCAGAACTCGTTGAACGGGATGTGCTGCCGCGGCGATCGGACTTGCCTGCGACCGACGGCGATGCACCATGGACCGACATTGTGTTGCTCGACAAATCCCAGGTGCGGTTCCGCAAGCCGCTCTGGATCGATCTAGGCGGCATCGCGAAGGGCTACGCGGTCGATTGCGCCGTCGACTTTCTTCTCGAGACGGGGGCAACCCAGGTCTGCGTCAATGCGGGCGGCGACCTTCGCGTAGCAGGACCGGACATAGAGCGCGTGCGACTCGCCCCGGAATTCAACGGCCTTTCGATTCCGGTCGTAGAATTATCGAACGGAAGCCTGGCTAGCTCATCCGGCACGATGGCAGCAAGACGCTGCGGAACCGCTACGGGCATGCCGCATGTCGCGCCCCGAAACGCCACGCCAACGCTGGATCAATTTGTTTCCGTGATCGCGCCGCGCTGCATCCATGCCGACGCGCTTACAAAAGCGGTGATGGCGAAGGGCGCCCGCACGCACGCTCTCTTGGCACGTTTTGGCGCGCGAGCCATTGTCCATAACTTGACCCATGGTTGGCGCGAAATCGGAAGACCTGTTTGATGCGCATGGATGTAATCCAGATTCGCGACCGCGTGAACCTTTCCCGCCGGAGGCGCTTTGAAGTCTACGGCGTCGGCTTGGGGATATGGGCATCGGGCGGCGCCTGGCTATGCTTGCATTACTTCTTCCAGCAAAGCGGTCCGTTCGGCCCGACCCCGCACCCGCTCGAGCACTGGTCGCTGGTGCTTCACGGCTTATTCGCGTTCGTAAGCGTCTGGCTGGCCGGCCTGCTTTGGGGTGTCCACATTGTTGGCGGGTGGCAGACAGGCCGGAACCGGCTGTCCGGGAGCATCATGCTCCTCGTTCTCATGTGGCTGATCGCAAGCGGCTTTCTGCTGTATTATCTCGCCGACGACGCAACCATCTCCACCGTCGCCCTTTTGCATTGGGCGGTTGGTTTGCTGCTGCCCATCCCGTTCGTCGTCCACCGTTTCTCCGGTCGCGTTCGAATGCCCAACGGACGCCCATCGGAGCCGGGCCAGACCAAGACCCCTCCTATTCTCGAGGCCGGATAACCGTTCCCCTCGGCCGCTTCACGAGGCGGCACTCAGACGAAAAGGTCGAAAGGGCGGCCAACCACGCGCGCTTCATGCTCAAGCAGGGCGCGCTTGAGCGGCAATCCTCCGCCATAGCCGGTTAGACTGCCATTACTGCCGATGACCCGGTGGCATGGCACAACAAGGGCAATGGGATTGGCTCCATTGGCGACGCCAACTGCTCTTGCTGCCGTGGGCTGCCCCACCTTGCGGGCGATCGCGCCATAGCTGGTGGTTTCGCCGTAAGGAATTCTTAAAAGCGCCTGCCAAACCTGCCGATGAAACTCCGGACCTTCGGGCAGCAGCTCGAATTCGAACTCGCGCCGCTTGCCCTTGTCGTATTCCGCGACCTGCGCCTGCACCGCGCCCAGTTTTGCCTCGTTGCGTTCCGCCTGCGGGTCAACCCGCTCAGCACCTCTGGCGCGCAGGTGAAAGCGGAGCAATTTCCCCTCCTCATCCACCCATGCCGCGAAATTTCCGAAGCTGGACGTGATCGGTGCCCAGTACCGTTTTTCCATCTTCATGCTGCATCCTTGTAGCTGGCCCACAAATGACAGGTTGCGAGGCTGCGATGTGGGGCGAATTCCTGCATCAACGACTCCGCGTGCTCGGCGTCCGGACGTTCAGCGAGCCCATGGATCCGCTGCAACACGGTGGCGAGCGCACTGTCGCCCACCGGCGCTGCATCGGCGAATCCACCGCGCAGCATCGTATAGCGCGCCGTCCATCTGCCGATGCCTCGCAACGACATGAGCTTTTTCTCCGCCGCGACTGCGGATGTCTCCGGCAGTGCTTCGATATCGAGCCGCCCCTGTGCCACCGTGCTTGCCGCTCCCACCAGGTATTCGGCCTTGGCGCGTGAATAGCGCAATTTGGCAAGCCGGGCCGCGCCAATTTCCGCAACCCTATCCGGAATCGGGTGCGTGCGCATGTCGCCGATTTTATCCCCGGCCAAATTCAGAATCTCACGCCGCAGAGCTGCCGCGAACTTCACATTCACCTGTTGTCCGATAATTGCCCAACACAAACCATCGAATCCGGTCGGGATGGATGGCACGCGCAGGCCTCGGCGCCTGGCAACAACAGAGCCAAACCGCTGGTCCTTGGTCATGCGCGTCTCGAACGCGACCACCTCGTTGTTCAATCCCAACATGCGCAGCGCCGATGCGTGCAAAAACGCGGCCGTTTCGCGGCTCATCTTTTCGACGCCATGCACTCTTGCCCACGCGCCTTCGCCTTCAAGGGAAAGCTCCAGAACCGCCGGTCCTTGAGGCGTTCCGAGAGCCTTGAAGATGCGATTTCCTTCGACCCGCTCGCACGGGCTCTGAGGGTCGCGCGCGTGATAAGCCAGTATCTCCTGGGCGCGATATCCCGACGGCAACTGCAGGAGAAAAACAGATGCGCCGTTCATGGCGCGAAAGGCTCCCGGGGTCATTCGCGTCAGTGCGAGAAACTGGCGGTGAAACACCGACTCGCTCTCGAAGCCGGACGCATACCCCACTTCCAACACGCGGTCGGCAGTTCCGAGCAACTGGCATGAAGCGGCCCGCACGCGTTCACGACGAAGCCAGGCAACAGGCGTAAGGTGCGCGTGCTCGCGGAACAGGTCAGCGAGCTTGGTGAGACTCACTCCCGCCGCCTTGGCTAATGCCCGAGCGTCCGGAAAATCCGGCGGCGCGGCACACACGCGGGTCGCCAGTCCTTCGAACAGCGAAATATCTTCATCTTCGCCCCGATAGAAGAGGTCTGGGCGGCAACGCTTGCAGGCACGCAGGCCCAACGCCTGGGCTTCTTCTTCGGTGCGCACGATCCGGACATTGTCCGGCTTTGGCTGCCGGGCGGTGCAGGACGGCAGGCAATAGATGCCCGTCGTCAGCACGCCGATGAGGAATTTTCCATCGAATTTGCCGGCGCGCGCTTCGGCGCGATCCCAGGAGAAAGGTTCAGGCGTTTTCATGCGAAGAATATAGGACGTCGTACCCCTCTGCGCCTCTCATTTCACCCGTTGGATATTTCGGCCTGCTTCGGGACCGTTCGCGCGCGCCAACATATGAAAAAGGGCCGCCCAGGGGGGCGGCCCTTTCGTTCGTCACAAATGCCTACTCTGCGGCCACTTGTGGGGCTTCGAGCTGGGGCGGCTGCTCTTTCGCCAGCTCTTCCTGAATCGCCTTGTCCCGCTCCGCTGCAACATGGCGAAGCCGCGCGATCGCCCCGCCGGTCCCGGCCGGAATGAGACGGCCAACAATCACGTTCTCCTTGAGGCCTTCCAGCATATCCACCTTGCCCTGCACGGCAGCCTCGGTGAGCACCCGCGTGGTCTCCTGGAAGGAGGCCGCGGAGAACACCGAGCGGGTCTGCAGGCTCGCCTTCGTAATGCCGAGCAGAACCGGGCGGCCTTCGGCGGGCTTGAGGCCCTGGTCGTGTGCTTTTCTGTTCGCCTCCTGGTATTCTAGAAGATCGACCTGCTCATTCGCCAGAAGCGTGGTGTCGCCGCCGTCGGTGATCTCCATCTTCTGCATCATCTGACGGACGATGACCTCAATGTGCTTGTCGTTGATCTTCACGCCCTGAAGCCGATAGACGTCCTGGATCTCCTTCACGAGATAGACCGCAAGCTCCTCCACGCCCTTGATACGCAGAATATCGTGCGGCGAAGGATTTCCTTCGACGATATAGTCGCCCTTTTCCACGTAGTCTCCCTCGCGCACGCTGATGTGCTTGCCCTTGGGGATGAGGAACTCGACAGGCTCCAGCTTCTCGTTTTTCGGCCGGATGATGACGCGACGCTTGTTCTTGTAGTCCTTGCCGAACTCGACGAAGCCGTCGATTTCCGCAAGCACGGCTGACTCCTTGGGCTTGCGCGCCTCGAAGAGTTCCGCGACGCGAGGCAAGCCGCCCG
Organism: Alphaproteobacteria bacterium; assembly: GCA_019241645.1. Classification (GTDB taxonomy): domain Bacteria; phylum Pseudomonadota; class Alphaproteobacteria; order Micropepsales; family Micropepsaceae; genus Rhizomicrobium. The sequence continues at coordinate 4,954 of JAFAWQ010000019.1, read as the reverse complement.
TGATGTCGCGTGTCTTTGCGCCTTCCGTGGGAATGCGCGCCACAACGTCGCCCGCCTTCACCTCCGCCCCGTCCTCGACCGAGAGGATGGCGTCGACGGAAAGGCCATACCGGGCTTCGCCGCCATGGAACGTGATCGGCTTTCCCCTCTTGTCGACGATCACAATGGTGGGACGCAGATCCTGGTTTTTCGAACCCGTGCCGCGGGTGTCGATGACGACGCGATTGGTAACGCCGGTCTTTTCGTCCGCCACTTCTTTGATCGAAATACCGGAGACAAGATCCTCGTACTTCACGATACCGTCGACGTCCGTGAGGACGGGCAGCGCGTTGGGGTTCCATTCCGCCAAGCGGTCACCACGCTTCACGGTTGTTCCTTCGTCCACCCTCAGCTTCGCGCCATAGGTAATGCGGTAGCTTGCGCGCTCCAGACCTTTGGAGTCGACAATCACCATCTGCATGTTACGGCCCATGGCGACGAGTTCGCCATCGGAGTTCTTCACCACATTGCGGTTCAGAACCTTGATCTTGCCGTCGTACGAGGCTTCGACCTTGGATTGGCCGGCAACCTGTGCCGCGCCGCCGATGTGGAAGGTGCGCATGGTTAGCTGCGTACCCGGCTCACCGATCGACTGTGCAGCTATGACACCCACTGCTTCGCCGATATTCACCGGGGTGCCGCGAGCCAGATCGCGGCCATAGCACTTCCCGCACACGCCGTCGGTCAATTCGCAGGCCAGCACCGAGCGTACGCGCACCTTCTGGATGTGCGCACTGTCGATTCGCTCGGCCGTATCCTCGCCGATCTCCTTGCCGCGGCGGACCAACACTTCGCCGGTGTCCGGATGCTTCACATCCTCCGCCGCGGTCCGGCCCAAAATACGCTCGGCCAAGGATGACACCACCTGGCCGCCGTCGATTTCAGCCTGCACGGTGACGCCCCGCTTTGTGCCGCAATCTTCAGTGGTGATGATGCAGTCGTTGGCGACGTCCACGAGGCGGCGGGTCAGATAACCCGAGTTCGCCGTCTTGAGCGCGGTGTCCGCCAAGCCCTTTCGGGCGCCGTGCGTCGAGTTGAAATACTCGAGCACCGTCAAGCCTTCCTTGAAGTTGGAAAGGATCGGCGTTTCGATGATGGAGCCGTCGGGACGCGCCATGAGGCCACGCATCCCGGCCAGCTGCTTCATCTGCTGTGGCGAGCCGCGCGCGCCGGAGTGACTCATCATGTAGATGGAATTCATCTCCTGGATGCGCTTTGACTTCGGATCGACCTTCGGTTCGGAGATTTCCTTCATCATTTCGGCTGCGACCTGGTCGGTGCATTTCGACCAGGTATCCACCACGAGATTGTACTTCTCCTTGTCCGTCGTGAGACCATCCAGATACTGCTGCTCGTACTCACGAACGCGATGTCGCGTCTCGTCGATCAGCTTCGTCTTGGTCGCCGGCACAACCATGTCATCCTTGCCGAACGAGATGCCGGCCTTGCAGGCCTCGCGGAAGCCCAAGCCCATCACCGCATCGGCGAACAACACCGTCTCCTTCTGACCGCAGTGCCGATAGACCTCATCGATGATGTGGCTGATCTCCTGCTTGCGCAGCAGGCGGTTGACCAGTTCGAAGGGGATCTTCGGATTGCGCGGCAGATGCTCGGCAATAAGCATACGGCCAGGGGTTGTCTTGACCCGCCGCAGGATCGGCTTTCCGTCCGCGTCGACCGTGTGATAGCGCGCTTCGATCTTGGCATGCAGCGTTACGGCACCGGAGAACAACGCATGCTCGATCTCGCCGATGTCGTTGAACTTCATGCCATCGCCGGGCTCATTGTCGCGCTCCTGCGAGAGGTAGTAGAGGCCGAGCACAATATCCTGCGTCGGTACGATGATCGGCTTGCCGTTCGCGGGGCTGAGGATGTTGTTCGTCGACATCATCAGCACGCGCGCTTCAAGCTGCGCTTCCAGTGACAACGGCACGTGTACCGCCATCTGATCGCCGTCGAAGTCCGCGTTGAAGGCCGTGCATACGAGCGGGTGCAGCTGAATTGCCTTGCCCTCGATCAGCACGGGCTCGAACGCCTGGATGCCAAGACGATGCAGGGTCGGCGCGCGGTTCAGCAGCACCGGATGCTCGCGGATCACCTCTTCGAGGATATCCCAGACTTCCGGCTTCTCCTTCTCGACCAGCTTCTTTGACTGCTTGACCGTCTGGCTGAAACCCTTCGCCTCCAGCCGCGAATAGATGAACGGCTTGAACAATTCGAGCGCCATCTTTTTCGGCAGACCGCACTGGTGCAGTTTCAGCTCCGGGCCAACGACGATCACCGAGCGGCCGGAATAGTCCACACGCTTGCCGAGCAGGTTTTGGCGGAAGCGGCCCTGCTTGCCTTTCAGCATGTCGGCAAGCGACTTCAGCGGCCGCTTGTTGGCGCCGGTAATAACCCGTCCGCGGCGGCCATTGTCGAACAGCGCGTCGACGGATTCCTGCAGCATGCGCTTTTCGTTGCGCACGATGATGTCCGGCGCCTTCAGATCGATCAGCCGCTTCAGCCGGTTGTTGCGGTTGATGACGCGGCGATAGAGATCGTTGAGGTCTGATGTGGCGAAGCGGCCGCCATCCAGCGGAACGAGGGGGCGCAACTCTGGCGGGATCACCGGAACCTGGGTCAGAATCATCCATTCTGGCCGGTTGCCGGATTCCATGAAGGCTTCCACAAGCTTCAGCCGCCTGACCAGCTTCTTCGGCTTCTCGCCGACGCCGCTGGTTTCGGAAATCTCCTTGCGGAGATGATCGCGCAGCTGCTCCAGATCGATCGCTTCCAGCAGCCGGCGGATCGCCTCCGCGCCGATGGCTGCCGTAAACGCGTCATTGCCGTACTCGTCCTGCGCCTTGTAGTACTCGTCCTCGGACAGGAGCTGGCGGTCCTTGAGCGGCGTAAGTCCCGGCTCCGTGACGATATAGTTCTCGAAATAGAGGACGCGCTCGAGATCCTTGAGCGTCATGTCGAGCATCAGGCCAATGCGCGACGGGAGCGACTTCAGGAACCAGATATGCGCCACCGGCGAGGCCAGTTCGATGTGGCCCATGCGGTCGCGGCGCACTTTCTGCACCGTCACCTCGACGCCGCACTTTTCGCAGACGATGCCCTTGTACTTCATGCGCTTGTACTTGCCGCACAGGCATTCGTAGTCCTTCACCGGACCGAAAATGCGCGCGCAGAAGAGCCCGTCGCGCTCGGGCTTGAAGGTGCGGTAGTTGATCGTCTCCGGCTTCTTGATCTCGCCATGCGACCAGCGAAGAATCTGGTCGGGGCTGGCGAGCGAAATTCGAATCCGGTCGAACGTCGGAATCTCCTTTCCAGCCTGGAAGACGTTGATCAGGTCTTGATTCATTCTTGAGTCCCTGCGGGGTGTTCTGAATTCGAAATCAGCCATTGACGAGCTCCACATTAAGGCCGAGCGAGCGCATTTCCTTGACGAGCACGTTGAACGATTCCGGAATACCGGCCTCGAACGTGTCCTCGCCGCGCACGATCGCCTCGTAAACCTTGGTACGGCCGGCCACGTCGTCGGACTTCACGGTCAGGATTTCCTGAAGCGTGTAGGCCGCGCCGTAGGCCTCGAGAGCCCACACTTCCATTTCACCGAAACGCTGTCCGCCGAACTGCGCCTTGCCGCCGAGCGGCTGCTGGGTGACGAGGCTGTACGGACCGATCGAGCGCGCGTGAATCTTGTCGTCCACGAGGTGGTGCAGCTTCAGCATGTAGATATAACCGACTGTGACGGCGCGCTTGAAAGCCTCGCCGGTCCGGCCGTCGTATAGAGTCACCTGTCCGGTCTCATTCAGGCCGGCCTGTTGGAGCATCTCGACGATGTCGGCTTCCTTGGCGCCATCGAACACGGGCGTCGCAACCGGCACGCCTTCGCGCAGGTTTTCACCGAGCTCAATAAGGCCGCCGTCATCCAACTCGCCGAGTCGAGTGTCGTTGCCGTAGACCTGCTTCAGCTTCTTGCGCAGCGCGCCATCGGCCTTGTTGCCGTCGCGCTTCACCTTGTCGAGCACCTCGCCGATCTGCCGGCCAAGCCCCGCGGAAGCCCAGCCAAGATGTGTCTCCAGAATCTGGCCGACATTCATGCGCGAGGGCACGCCCAGCGGGTTGAGCACGACATCCACCGGCGTGCCGTCGTCCAGATGCGGCATGTCCTCGATCGGCAGAATCCGGCTGATCACGCCCTTGTTGCCGTGACGTCCGGCCATCTTGTCGCCCGGCTGGAGCTTACGCTTCACCGCGACGAACACCTTGACCATCTTCATCACGCCCGGGGCGAGCTCGTCGCCGCGGCGAAGCTTTTCCACCTTGTCCGCAAAACGCTTGTCCAGCCGCTGCTTGGATTCGTCGTACTGCTTCTTCAGCGCCTCGATCTCGCCCTGTGCCTTTTCGTTGCGCAGGCCGATCTGCCACCATTGATGACGGGGGATCGTGTCCAGCACGTTCTGCGTCACCTTTGAATCGGCGGCGAGCCCCTTCGGCCCGTTTGCCACCGTCTTGTGAAGCAGAAGCTCGGACAGGCGGGCAAAGATGTTGCGCTCGAGAATGGCGAGTTCGTCATCGCGGTCTTCGGCTAGACGCTCTTCCTCCGCCTTCTCGATCGACATTGCGCGCTGGTCTTTGTCCACGCCATGCCGGTTGAACACCCGCACTTCCACGATGGTGCCCGTGACACCGGGCGGCACGCGAAGCGATGTGTCTCGCACGTCCGCCGCCTTCTCGCCGAAGATGGCGCGCAGAAGCTTCTCTTCCGGCGTCATCGGTGTTTCGCCTTTCGGCGTCACCTTGCCGACCAGAATGTCGCCGGCCACCACTTCGGCGCCGATATAAACAATGCCGGCCTCGTCGAGGTTTTTGAGATTTTCCTCGCCGACATTCGGAATATCGCGGGTGATTTCCTCGGGCCCGA
>JAFAWQ010000001.1 GCA_019241645.1 Alphaproteobacteria bacterium | reverse complement strand
TCATTCTTGCCCTTGGTGGATATGCGGTAGACGGTGCCGAAATCGCTGCTGATTTCAGCGCCCTGGGTTGTGCCGTAGAGGTCGCCTTTGTGACTCAGAATGACGCCGGCCAACGGAAACGCGCCCTTCGACGCGCCCTGGAAATTGTACAGCACCTTGTATTTTCCTGCGGCCGTGAGGCTGAAGACGATGCCAAGCCCTGTCGGCCCGCCATGCTGCGTGGTGCCGTAGAACGTGCCCTTCTTGTCGACAATCAGTCCCGAATGCGGATGCTGCCCGTCGCCTTCGCCGCCGAAGCTATGGAGCACGGTCTCTTTCGGCTTGGCCAGCGCGCCTGCCGGCAGCGCCGCAATCAGAACCGCACAGGCAATCGCTTTGCTGGACATGGCAACCTTCCCTTCCCGAACGTCAGGAAGGTTGCCATGAAGCAAGCCGGATCGCCAGCGGCGCACCGCGCGCATTGAACGGCGCAGTTACTTTCCGATCTTGAATACCGTGCCGGCGTCGCTCTTGCCGCCTTCATAGGTGGTGCCGAACAGGTTGCCCTGTTTGTCAATCATCAGCCCGTCGCCTGGTTCCCGGCCATCCTTGCCGGCGAAACTATGCAGCACGCTGTAGCTGCCGTCGGGTGCCAGTTTGAACACGATCCCGCAGCCGCAGGCCCCACCGCCTTCCTTGGTGACGCCGTAAAGGCTGCCGTCGCCATCCATCACCGGACGGCCGATGCCATATTCGCCATCGCCGCTTCCACCGAAGGAATGCAGCACAGTGTACGTCCCGTCCGGCGTGAGCTTGTAGAGAACACCTTCCCCGAAATCGCCGCCGGCAATCGTGGTGCCGTAGAGATTGCCGCTCGCATCGATTGCTGGGGCTGCTGCCGGATAGCCGCCATCGGCGCCTGCACCGAAGTGATAAAGCACGCTGAATTTTCCATTCGCCGCGAGCTTGTAAATGATGCCTGGCCCTTGTTGCTGCCCGCCGGAGCCGCCGTCATTGGTGGTTCCGTAGAGGTTGCCCTTCTTGTCGATCGTGACGCCGCCATACGGGTACGCGCCGTCGTTATAGCCGTCGGCGAAATTGTGCAGGATCGTTTCCGTCCCGTCCGGTTTCAGCTTGAAGATCGTGCCCGGACCGTATCCGCCGAACGGGGTCGTGCCGTAGAGATTGCCGGCTTTGTCCAACACCAAGCCGCTTTCCGGCGTGGATCCATCCGGTATGCCGGAAAAGGAGTGCAGTACCGTTTGCTTGCCGTCCGAAGCGAGCTTGTAGACGAGGCCTTCGTCCTGCGGTCCGCCCAGCAGTGTCACGCCGAAGAGATTGTCCGCCTTGTCCTGGACAAGCCCGCCATAGGCATAGCCGCCGTCTTCGCCACGGGTGAAAGAGTAGAGAACCGACTGTTTTCGGTCAGGCGCCAGACGGAACACAACGCCGTAGCCGCTTTTGCCCCCCTGCACTGTGGTGCCGTACAGATTGCCCTGTTTGTCGAGCATCAGAGGGCCATGGGGGTTCCGGCCGTCTTTCTTGCCGCTGAAACTGTAGAGGACCTGAAACTTGGGACCGGCCTGCGCGGCGGTCGTGGACACGGCGAAACTGGCGGCGGCCGCCAACAGGGCGGCGCGCGATGCGGCGTGAACAAACGGCATGGAAATCCTCCCGGCTCAGACGAGCCCCCTCGCCTAGTGGGACGGACTCCACCGCGGAATATTCCCCTGGACTACGAAAGGCGAAACGACACCCATGCGTAGGCGACAAAACATCATGCCGCTGCGAAATCGGGATACTCGTCCCAGGTGCGGCCGAGATACTTGCGGCCGGCGGCCTTCTTGTTTGTGCCACCCCATTGCTTGAAGAAGAAGGCGATCCCCTGATCCTCGCATTGCGTGCGAATGTCGTCCACCCACACTTCCTTCATGGCGCGTGCCCGGGGACCGGATTCTCCGCCCACGATCGCCCAGTGAATGCCGGTCATATCGACGCAGCCTATGGAGCTGAGCAGCGGTTCGTACGAAATAAATCGGACCTGCGCCGGAACACGTCGGAGATCTTGAATCCGGGCGACATATTTCCGGCTCTCTACCGACGTGCCGAGCCAAACATTCGGCAATCGAGCGAGTCGGTTTTCGGTAATGATCCGAAGCATGTTTTCTGGCCGCTTGGTCAGAATCTGGAAGATGTGCCGTGGCGTCTGCGCCATGACGTCCCAGATTCTTCCGATGAATTCGCTGGGTATGCCGTCCTGAAACAGATCGGACATGGAGTTGACGAAGATTTTTCGTGGCGCGCGCCAGCGCAACGGAATCGTTAGGGCCCGCTCGTTCAGGTGCAATGTTCCGGTCCAGACCGCCTTCCCGTTCACCTTGCGCGTAACGTCTTTATAGGCGGCATGGTCCATCGCCTGGAGCCGTGCCGCCATGCGCATGGCGTAGCAATGCGTGCAGCCGGGCGACAAGATCGTACATCCGGAAACCGGATTCCATGTCGCGTCCGTCCACTCGATGTCGCTAATCCCAGCCACTACTCATAACCCTAGCTGCCCCTGCCCGGAGATGTGCCTGATCTTATCCCACAGATCGTTTGCGAATTCACTCCGGCTTAAAAACACGAGCCAATAGAGCCGCTGATTTCTACTTCCTGTAACCAACTCCACACCGCGGTGTGTGAAGCCAAGCTCCTTCATCTTGTCTTGCCAGTACGAAACGTAAGCCACCCGAAGCGAGTTGGCGGATTGCTTCAGATTAACCGCCGTTCGCCATCCGGGCGCCACTTCGTCGAGCGGAGAATGCAGCGCCGCCGAATATCGGTCCAGATTTCGCTGCAAATCTGCGACGCTCAAATGCAAAAGGATATCAACGCGGTGAAGCATCGAGAGCTGTTTGATAGTTGCAAATGTGAGGCCTTCCAAATTGTAGGGGTCAAGGAATGCGAAGTGCAGCCCATCCGAATTTAGCTTCGCGACGACCGTTTTCGCAGCTACCTCTGCTGAAGCTGCATAGCCTGTAACAACGCCCCCCGCATTTCGCACGCGCTTGACGGAAGCTTCGCAGAGTTGCTGATCGGCATCCGCAAGATGCATCTCTCCAAATGGACCCTTACTTGTGGCGGCGGCCCTTGCCGCAACGACCGGGCTGCCATCAATAACGCGCGTCGACTCGCGAATTCGGGCGCGTCCAGGCCCTGCAAATAGGTCGATGTATGCTGCTCCCCCGACATACTTTCGCGAACTGTCAGGGACGATAAATTTCCGGCGTATCGCGCGCGTGATGTCAACGTACTTGCGCAACCGCTCGTGCTTCTCCAGAGCCCACTCGCCTACAACGGAACGCGGCAGGCCGTCCTCGTCGATCTCATAGCCGGGCAAATTCCATCTTCCCAGGAGTTGAGGAGTTGAAATTGTACTTACTTTGTTCTACTTTGTTGGAATGCGCAAGCAGGATTTGTCCGGCCTGCCGGAACAGGTACGGGCGCAGGTGGGATTGCTGGATGAATGCCTGAAGCGGGCCTTGGCGGCCGGCCACTGGCGGCTGCGCTCGGCTTACGTCAGCGAGTATCTCCGGCTGCACAACGCCTTTATTGCGACGGCCTTTGTGCTCGGCTTGCTGGAGCAGTTATCGAGAATCGATTCACTCACGGCCATCCTGTTGGCGAACCTGCGGCTGCCAAATCTGCCGACGTTGCCGAAGGAGGGGGAGCCCCCCTCCCTCAATTTCCGCAAAACAACCTTCGACAGATTTTATAGCGAGATCAAGATGTTATCCTCCCCCGCTTGCGGGGGAGGTGGATCGCCGCACAGCGGCGAGACGGTAGGGGGAATGGCGCAAGTCCCCCTTCCGCCTCGCGCAGCAACGTGCGCTCGGCACCTCCCCCGCAAGCGGGGGAGGATAAATCGATCTAAACCCAAAGGTGGGGCGCCGATGGGAAACCAAAATGCGCGGAAATCGGGTGCCCATACAGCTGCGTTTTGCGAATTCCATCGCGCGATCGGGCTCTATGTGCGGATGGTGAAGGCCGCGCTGGCGCCCCTTCGCTCGGCGCTGCCCCGGCCTCGTCCACAGGTCACCTACAAGATTGTACGGCCGGAGCGCTGCTATGTGCGCGTCCGGCGCGGTTCACCCCGCGCGGCGGACAGCCGGTTCGAGGCGAATGTCGTCGCCGAAGCGCGTCAGGAAACGGTCGATGTCGGCGGGATCGACCGACACGGTGAGCCAAAGCCCGTCGGCACGATCACGCCGCGCCGTCACCCGCCCGTGCTTGTAAGCCCAGGCAAGCCCTGCCCCGTCCGCCGGATCGAGCCGCAAGCGGTACAGAGTTTCGCTCGCGCTCAGCGCCTGCCCGATGCGTTCCAGCAGTTCCGGAAGTCCCTCTCCGGTGAGCGCCGAAATCGCAACGGTCCCGCCGCGCTTGCCGCGCGCCAGCAGCGACTCGCGTTCGTCCGTGTCCAGAAGATCGATCTTGTTCAACACTTCCAGGATCGGCCGCCCGCCATCAGCATCGATGCCAAGCTCGGCCAGCACCGTCATCACGTCAGCCTTCTGCGCTTCCGTCTCCTCATGCGCGGCATCGCGGATGTGCAGGATGACATCTGCTTCCAGCACTTCTTCGAGCGTGGCGCGGAAGGCGGCGATCAACTCGTGCGGCAGGTCGGCGATGAAACCGACCGTGTCGGAGAGAATGACGTTACGGCCATCGGGCAACTTCAGCGCGCGCATGGTCGGATCGAGCGTGGCGAACAGCAGATCCTTCGCCATCACTTTGGATTTCGTCAGCGTGTTGAACAGCGTCGACTTGCCGGCGTTGGTGTAGCCCACCAGCGCGACGATCGGGTACGGCACCCGCTTGCGCGCGCTGCGATGCAATCCGCGCGTGCGCTTCACCTCTTCCAGTTCGCGGCGGATTTTCGCCATGCGCTCGCCGATGAGGCGCCGGTCGGTTTCGATCTGCGTTTCGCCGGGGCCGCCGAGAAAGCCGAAGCCCCCGCGTTGCCGCTCAAGGTGCGTCCAGCTGCGCACCAGCCGCGAGCGCTGGTAGGTGAGGTGCGCCAGCTCCACCTGCAACCGCCCTTCCCGCGTCTGCGCCCGCTCGCCGAAGATTTCCAGAATGAGCGCGGTGCGGTCCAGCACCTTGGTCTTCCACGCCCGCTCCAGATTGCGCTGCTGCACCGGCGACAGCTGCGCGTTGACGATGATGACTTCAGGCTCGAGCCCGCGCGTGCCTGCGCCAATTTCTTCAACCTTGCCGGAGCCCATCAAGGTCGCCGGCACCGGCCGCGAGAGCGGCACGATGTATTCGCCAATGACTTGAAGGCCGATCGCCTGCGTCAGTCCCACCGCTTCGGCAAGCCGCGCTGGCGCGTCGCGCAGTTCGCCGCGGGCGCGCGCTTTCCGTTCGATGTGGACGACAAAGGCGGTGCGGCGAGGCGTGTTTCCGCCGCGCGGTTTCCGTGGCGACGGACTCAGGCGTGTTCCAAAACCGGCGCCGCCGCCACTGTCTCCTGATCCTGCAGGGGGATCGGCCCCAGCGGCATCACGGTCGAGATCGCGTGCTTGTATACCAGTTGGGCCTGGCCGTCCCGGCGGAGAAGCACGCAGAAATTGTCGAACCACGTGATGTGACCCTGGAGCTTCACGCCGTTGACCAGAAAGATCGTCACGGCCGCCTTGCTCTTACGCACGGCATTCAGAAAAGTGTCCTGCAGGTTCTGGTGTTTTTCAGTCATATTGGCGCCCGCTTGCGCTTCTGTTCGCCCCGTTGCGAAGCGAATCGAGAGCATAGGGTGATTTGCCGCAAAGGCGAAATTCCAGGGCAAACTATCCTTATGGTTTCCCGCGGGCCGCCGCCGCGTGGCGGTACAGCTCCTGGACGCGGCGGGTGAGTGCGCCGGGCCTGCCATCGCCGATTTGGCGGCCATCGATCGCGATCACGGCTGTGGCCCCCAAGGTTGCCGCGGTGATGAAGGCTTCCTTGGCGGCGAAGGCCTCGGCGAGCGTGAATTTACGTTCCACGACAGGGATTTGCCCCTCGGCCGCCGCCTTCAAAATGATCGCGCGCGTCACCCCGGGCAGGATGGCATTGGTCAGATCACGGGTGATGACCCTGCCCTCCTGGGTCACGATCCACGCCGAGGTCGAAGAGCCTTCGGTGACGAAGCCGTCTTTGTCCACCAACCACGCTTCGAAAGCGCCAGCCTTGCGCGCCGCCGTTTTGGCCAAGATGTTCGGCAACAAAGCTGTGGATTTGATATCGCACCGCGCCCATCGTTCGTCCGGGTGGCTGATTACGCGCACGCCCGTTTGCCGCCGCCGTTCGATGGTAGTGGGATCAAGGCTTCGGGCGGTGACGATCAGGGTCGGACGCGGCGGCCTGTCGGGTGCGGCATGATCCCGGCGCACCGCGCCGCGGGTGATCTGGAAATAGATAAGACCATCGCGCAATCGATTGCGGCGAGCCATTTCGCGGGTGATCACTTTCAGCACGGCGGGGCTTGCCGGCATCGGCATGCCGATTTCGTCAACGGAGCGGGCAAGCCGGGCAAGATGCTCTTCCTCATCGAGAAATGTCCCGGCAGTTACGCCCACCACTTCATAAATGGCATCCGCGAACTGCAATCCGCGATCCTCGATATGAACCGCAGCGATGCTGTGCGGGATGTAGCGGCCATTGACGTAGGCGATGCGGCCAACGGGTTCGCGGGCTGGCCAGCCGTGCTGTGGTTCGCTCATGCGTTGAATGCCTGCTCCTTGGTGCCGTTCGGACCGACGCCAAGCGACTTGAGCTTGCGGTGCAGGGCGGAGCGCTCCATGCCGATGAAGGTCGCCGTGCGCGAGATATTTCCGCCGAAGCGGTTGATCTGCGCCAGCAGATATTCGCGCTCGAAGATCTCGCGGGCTTCGCGCAGCGGCAGCGAAATCACCATCTCGCGACCGCCATTGCTCCACGGTCCGTCGCCGCCGAGGTCTGGCGGCAGCATCTCGGCCGAGATCGCCCGTATGGCATCCTCGGTAGCGAGAATCAGGAGCCGTTCCACCAGATTGCGCAATTGGCGCACGTTGCCCGGCCAGCTATGCGCCTGAAGAACCGCCATCGCATCGTCGCCGATCTCGCGCATTGAGAGCCCCGAGGCTGCCGACAAGCGTTTCATGAAATGGCCAACCAGCATCGGGATATCGTCCCGCCGCTCGGCCAACGCCGGCACGCGCACCGGAACGACGTTGAGGCGGTGGTACAAATCCTCGCGGAAGCGTCCCGCGGCGATCTCGTTACGGAGGTCGTGCGTGGTCGATGAAATCACCCTTGCATCCACCTGCACGCGCGTGGTGCCGCCAAGCCGGGTGAAGGTCTGATCCACCAGAACGCGCAGGATCTTGGCCTGTGTCTCCAACGGCATATCGGCCACTTCGTCAAGATAGAGCGTGCCGTTGTGCGCAAGCTCAAACACGCCGATCTTTCGCGGCCCCTCATTGCTCTCTTCACCGAAGAGCTCGAGCTCGATGCGATCCGGCGCCATGGTTGCGCAATTCAACGCGACGAAGGCGTTTGCCGCACGGCGCGAGCGTGAATGAATCAGCCGTGCGGCCACCTCTTTGCCGGACCCGGCCGGACCGCTGACCAGGACACGACTGTTGGTCGGCGCAATCTTGTCGATCTGCTGACGCAGCTGCGAGACAACACTCGAACCTCCCACCAGTTCGGTATCGTCCCCTGCCCGCAGCTTGAGTTCCTGCACTTCGCGCTTCAGCCGTGCCGCTTCCAGCGCCCGCTCCACCACGTGAATCAGGCGGTCGGCCTTGAAAGGCTTTTCTATGAAATCGTAAGCTCCTTTCCTGATCGAGGCGACCGCGGTTTCGATCGTGCCGTGGCCGCTGATCATCACCACGGCAAGGTTGGGATGGTCGCGCTTCAGGGAATCGAGCACCTGAATGCCGTCCATGCGGCTGCCCTGCAGCCAGATGTCCAGAATGACAAGCTGCGGCCGGCGGGTACGCACCGCGTTGAGCGCCGACTCGGAGTCTCCCGCCAGCCGGGGTTCGTAGCCCTCGTCTTTCAATATGCCAGCGACGAGGTCACGAATATCTGCCTCGTCGTCGACAATCAGAATGTCAGGCGGGATTAGCGAGCCGGTCTTGCTCATTCTCAAAATTGTCCTTTTCCAACGTCCGTGAACTCTTGGCGCGAAGCGGCAACGTCATGCGCACTTCCGCGCCACGCGATTCTTCACCGGCATCCGTCAGCGAAAGATCCCCACCATGATCTTCGAAAACCTTTCGCACGATAGCGAGACCGAGTCCGGTGCCTTTTACCCGCGTGGTGACGTACGGTTCCGTCAGGCGATGTCGCTGGTCGGCGGGTAGTCCAATGCCGTTATCGATGACGCAAATGACAAGACGGTCCCCATCGATCTCCAGGCTCGTAGCGATCGTGCCGGGTGTATCATCACCTTTGGCGAGCCGCGCTTCGATCGCCTCAGCGCCATTCTTCAGTACATTGGTAAGCGCCTGAATGATGAGCCGCCCGTCGCACTCCACATGGAGGGCCGCCCGCGGAGCATTCACTGAGAAGGCGATGGAGGGATTGGCAACGCGCTGGGGGAAAATCGCTTGCTGCAGGAGTTCGTGCGCGTTCTCGCGCCGTATTTGAGGCGCCGGCATCCGCGCAAAGGAAGAAAACTCATCAACCATCCGGCCGATATCGCCCACCTGCCGGATGATCGTATCGGTGCATTGCTGGAAGATCTCCGGGTCGGTTTCCACTTCGCGCAAGTACTTTCGCTTGAGACGCTCCGCGGAAAGCTGGATCGGTGTAAGCGGATTCTTGATCTCGTGCGCGATCCGCCGCGCCACGTCGGCCCAGGCGGCCGTGCGCTGCGCCGAAACGAGATCGGTGATGTCGTCGAAGGTTACGATGTAGCCGGCCTCGCCCGCCTCGCGTCCTGCCTGCACGCTCAGTGTTCGATTCTTGCCGGCCCGCTTGACGGTGGCTTCGCCGCTTGCCCGGCCCACCGGTTCTTGAACAGCACGCCGGATTAGTCCGGCAAGCTCCGGTACCGCTTCCGCGTAATGCTGCCCTTCCATCTCCTCCGGCGCGGCATCAAGCAGGCGCGCGGCGGCCCGGTTGACGATGGTGACCCGCCCTTCTCCGTCGAGTCCGATGACGCCGGCGCTGACACCTGCCAGCACGGCTTCGGTAAAGCGGCGGCGGGCATCGATCTGGCGGTTCGCATCGACCAATTCGCTTCGCTGTGCTTCCAGCTGTGACGTCATCCGGTTGAAGGTGCGGCCGAGAAGCGCCATTTCGTCGTCGTTTCGCTCAACGGCCACGCGCGCGCGAAGATTTCCGGTTGATACTTCTTCCGCGGCGCCGATGAGCTTCGCGATCGGACGGCCTAGCCGGTTGGCCGCCCAGATGCCGAGCCAGATTGCGCCGAGCAGAGTCAACAGGGAGACCACGCCATAGATGGCCGCAAACAGCAGCTGGATCTGCGACCGGTCGCGTTCCAGACGCTTGTACTCCGACACCGCGCTGACCGTGTTCTGGTAATAGGCCAGCACCTTGGGATCGACAGTACGCACCACGAGCAGGTACGCATCGTTCAGTGCCTGAAGGCGAATGAGGGCCCGCACCACGCCGATTTTGGAGTTGCCGATCCGGGAATTGGCGTCGATCACCACCGTGCCGCGACTGGCCTGGGCAATCTCTGCCGGTGAAGGAGGCTTCAGATCAGGCAGAAACCGTTGCTTGGTGCTGCCGAGAATTTGCGCCTTTGAGTTCAGGATATAGGAGGCCTGCAGGCTCCGGTCGCGTGTGACGGTGGCCAGCTTCGCGAACAGCACATCCGGACGAACGTGCCGGTTCGCATCGAACAGTTCGGGATCGTACTGGATGCTGCTTGCGATTTCGTAGGCGTCGGCCACGATCGAGCGTTCGTGCTCTTGCACGTAGCGCTGCGCCACGTTGACAGCATTTCCGAGGGCCCCTTTCACCCGAGGTGAGAACCACCCCTCGACGCCTTGATTGACAATAACGCCTCCGAAAGCGGCGATCAGTATGGCCGGCACGACGGCAATAACCGCGAATTGCCCCACCAGCCGCATTTGCAGCTGCGTGCCGGCGGAGCGGCGGGCCGCCCACAGCCGGGTCAGCCGCCAGGCAATGAGCAATCCCAGGGTGGCGACAAGAAGAACGTTAAGGGCAATCAGTGCATACAAGCCGGCATGGCTGGGCCTGTACGGTACGAGGCCCGTGACAGCCGCGTAGGTGATGAGGCCGGAGGCGGCGGCAATAACGGCCAGGCCGCTCGCGTACAGTGTCGGCCGCGATAGCAGGCGCCAAAGTCCCAATGGCGCCGGTGTCACGTCCAGAGTAGTTGATGTTGCCATAGAATGCTGTCGCGTTGGCCAGTCGACCTTGTCGGCCTTTACTGTAGCGGCCTCACCGCACCTGTGGCAAGAAAGCCGCGTTGATGCCGCCAAAACCGCATCCGTGCGGTCCACAGAGGAGATGGTGATGGGGAGTTTTGCCGCCCTGATCGTGGCAGGAGGCAGCGGCAGCCGTTTTGGAGGCTCGGTTCCGAAGCAATATGAAACGCTTGGGCGCCTCCCGATCATTCGCCGGGCGGTCAACGCATTCCTCGCCGCAAAAGACTGTTGTGCATTGCAGGTGGTCATCGGCGCGGGCCAGGAGGTGCACTATGCTTCGGCAATGCGCGGCCTCGACGCACTGCCGCCAGTGCCGGGCGGAGAGACCCGGCAGGAATCGGTACGGCGTGGCCTCGACGCACTTTCCCCGCACGCTCCTGAATTTGTACTGATCCATGATGCCGCGCGGCCGCTTGTCTCCAGCGATATCATCGCCTCCGTCGCCGCGGTGCTGAAACAAGGTGCCGAGGCCGTCGTTCCGTTGTTGCCGGTCTCCGATTCTCTGCGGCAGATGAATGGCGGTCTGGTGGGCGACGCCATACCGCGCGACTGGGTTTGTCGCGTGCAGACGCCGCAAGGCTTCCTGTATGCAGGTATCCGTGAAGCACATGCTCGTTTCGCTGGCGGCGGCGCGACAGACGATATCGCGTTGGCCGAACGTGCCGGGATGAAGATCATCGCGGTTGCCGGTGAGGAGGCGAATATCAAGGTGACCACGGAATCCGATCTTGCCTTTGCGGAAAGGCTTGTTGGCGGCAAGGCAGATATCCGCACCGGCGGTGGGTTCGACGTGCACCGCTTCACGGCGGGCGATCACGTTTGGCTGTGCGGCATACGTATTCCGCACGCATGCGGGCTCGAGGGGCATTCGGACGCGGACGCGGGATTACACGCATTGACGGATGCAATTCTAGGCGCAGTTGCAGCGGGCGATATCGGCCAGCATTTTCCGCCATCGGATCCGAAGTGGAAACACGCCGCGTCGCGGCTATTCCTCGCCCATGCCGCCGAACTGGTGAAGCAACGTGGCGGCACCATTCTCCATTGCGATATCACGATCATCTGCGAAGCACCGAAGATCGGGCCGCATCGCGGAGCGATGCGCGCCAGTGTCGCGGAGATTCTGGAACTGGATATCGGACGGGTCAGCGTGAAAGCGACGACAACCGAAGGCCTCGGCTTCACAGGCCGTAGTGAAGGCCTTGCGGCGCAGGCGACGGCAACCATCCGGCTTCCGACGTGAACATGGCCCGCGCCATCGCGACATTGTTCGGCGTTGGCTATGTGCGCACGGCGCCAGGCACCGTCGCAAGCGCCGTCGCGCTGCTCCTCGCATGGCTGATTGCGTGGTCGGGCGGGCGCTTTGCCGTGCTGGCGTTCGGGATTGTGGCGTTCGCGATTGGCGCCTGGGCTTCCGAGGTGTACGCCACGCAATCCAAATCCAACGACCCTTGCGAATGTGTTATCGACGAGCTGGCGGGACAATGGATCGCCTGCGCCTTCGCGCCGATCGCGCCCCTCGCCTATGCGCTGGCCTTCCTGCTGTTCCGCGTTTTCGACATCTGGAAGCCTTGGCCAATTCGCCATGTCGAGCGGCTGCACGGCGGCATCGGCATCATGGCGGACGATATTGTCGCGGCGCTGATGACGGGCGCCATCCTTGCCGTGCTCGCGCACCTGAACCTAATCTGAGGCGATGTTCCCGGAGCAACTGTTGATCCTTGCGCGCGCGTTGCTGGACGAAGCGCGCGAGAAGCGATTGCGCATCGCCACGGCCGAAAGCTGCACCGGCGGATTGATTGCCGGACTGCTCACCGACATTGCCGGTTCCTCCGATGTGTTTGAACGAGGCTTCGTCACCTATTCCAATGCCGCAAAGACTGAGCTGATCGGCGTTCCGGCCGCGCTGATTGAGGAACACGGCGCGGTGTCCGAAGCGGTGGCGCGAGCGATGGCGGAAGGCGCGCTGGCGCATTCCCTCGCGGACCTCGCCGTCGCGGTGACCGGCATTGCCGGACCGGATGGCGGCACGGCCGAGAAGCCCGTCGGCCTCGTGAACATCGCCGCGGCGCGCAAAGGCGGCGCGCTGCTGCACGAGGAACATCGCTTCGGCGACATCTGCCGGAGCAATATCCGCCTCAAATCCGTCGAAGCGGCGCTAAAGCTTTTGCAGCGCCTGTTTTAGCGCGAGCTTGCGTGCCCGTTCCTCAAACGCGTGCGTCATGCTCGACACGGCAAGCGACATGGCGGTGCCAGCCACCATGCCGAGCAGCCGGCTGCGGAATTCGAAGCGCACGAAAAAATCGATGCGGCAGCCCTGCCCTTCCGGCTTGAAGCGCCAGCAATTCTCCAGCTCGCGGAACACGCCGTGCACCTGCCGCACATCGATGCGCCGCGCCGCCGGATCCATCACGATGCGGCTGGTGTAGCGCTCGCGCAGCGCCGCGAACCCCACCAGCATCTCGGCGATCACGATCTCCTTGCCGGCATCGAGCGCCCGCGACAGCACGCGCAGGCTGAGCACCCAGGGCAAAAATTCCGGATAGCGTTCGACATCCGCCACGACGGCGAACATCACGTCCGGATCGTAAGGTACCACGCGCGATTCGGAATGCTGCGGCATTCGCCCACTATACACGCTCGCGATTGGTATCGATGAAATCGCGAGTGCCGCCATTTAGAATTTTCCGCTTTGATAATCGTGGATCGCCTGGCGGATTTCGTCGGCGGTGTTCATCACGAACGGACCGTATTTCGCGATGGGCTCGCGCAGCGGCTTGCCAGCGACCACCAGAAGGCGAGCGCCATGCGTGTTGGCGTTCACCGAAAACGGGCCGCCATCCGACAAGACGCCGATGTTGCCGGCGTTGACGATAGTACCGCCAACCGTCTGCGCGCCTTCGAAGACATAGACGAAGCCCGCGTGGCCTTCCGGCAGCGGAACCTGCGTGCTTGCGTTGGCGGCAAGAGTAACATCGGCGATGAACGGCGCGGTCACGCGCTCTGGTGCCGGACCCTTGCGGCCGTTCCATTCGCCGGCGATCAGCTTCACGGCCGCGCCCTCCACGCCGAACGACGGAATGGCGCTTGCCGGAATGTCCGCATACCACGGCGCGCGCATCTTCTCCTTCGCCGGCAGGTTGATCCACAGCTGGAAGCCAAACATGCGGCCGCCCGTCTGCGCCGGCATTTCGGAATGCGCCACGCCGCGCCCCGCCGTCATCCATTGCACGCCGCCGTCCGTGATGAGGCCCTCGCCGCCGTGATTGTCGCGGTGCTGCATCGTGCCTTGGATCATGTAGGTCATGGTTTCGAAGCCGCGATGCGGATGCTCCGGAAAACCGGCGATGTAGTCTTTCGGATTGTCGGTGCCGAAGGCGTCCAGCATCAGGAACGGATCGACGTTGCCCAGCTGCGGCGTGCCGATCAGGCGCGTGAGCTTCACGCCGGCGCCGTCCTGCGTCGGCATGCCGGAGACAACGCGCGCAATCCCGCGCGATTTGGCAGTGGTTATTGGTTTTTCTGCAGCTTGCGACATGTCACGCTCCCTGTCCGCCTTATAGATATGGGGATCGTGTCAAGGGGCTCACTTGGGCGGCGGATTGGCGAGCAGATAGGGATAGCCGTTGTTGATGTTCGGATCGCTGCCCCAGATTTTTGGATCGAAGCCTTTGGGTAAGCCGCTCTTCAAATGCTGGTCGGTCGCGCCCTTTAATCCCGGATCAAAGGCAATGTTACCAGCGCCCTTGCTGATATCCGGGACACCGCTTGTATCGAGGTCCCAATACACTGACGACTTATCGCGTGTCGCACGTTCGTCATAGCCGATACTGCCGCCGAGATAACTACGTGACGTGGCGTTGACCAGCCCCGTCGAATACGCTGCACCGATCGAGCCCGAATAATATAGGCCAACCAGCCCACCGGCGGCATTCCTTCTAGATTGCAATACGCTGATCGGGCCCGTCGAATAGCTATTGGTGATGGACCCGCCCGAAAAGCCAGCAAGGCCACCCACACGGGCGCTCAGATCCGCGGGGCTGACGCTTCCATACCGTCGTCTGTTTTGTGACTTGACTTGCGTCACAGAGCCGGTCGCGAAGGACTGGTCTATTCTTCCGGCGTTCTCGCCGACAAGCCCGCCAATCTGTGCGCGATCGAAATTCGATGAAACTGCTGCCGACGCCGATGACAGCGAGATGTTGCCTTGATTGATGCCAACAAAGCCGCCAGCCGCTTCGCACTGAATAGTGCTTCCGGATGCCGTTGAGAGCGAAATCACACCACCATCATTGAACCCGGTAATGCCACCGCAGACGACACCGGAAAGCGTAACCGCCGAGTAGGCCCTGTTGATTGAACCGTCGTTCTGACCAACGATGCCAGCAGCGTACCACCCTGCCTTCATGCTGCCGCCGACCCAGACATGGTCGATGGTGCCGAGGCCGACCCCGGCAATACCCCCGATCGACGCGTAGTTGCTCGTTATCGATGCGTTGGTCAGATGCAGATTGGCAACCCGGCTGGCGACCTCCAGCCGCGAGAACAGGCCCACCAATTGATCGTCCGGGTTGCTGTCGTTGATCGACAAGCGATCGACGGTGTGACCCAGACCTTCGAGCGATCCCTGAAATGCTGTGGTCACGACGCTGTGCGGGAAAATGCCGTCGGCAAACGCGTCGAAATCCTTTGCAAGAGCAAAGTTGCCCGCGGGATTGGCTGCAACATCATCCGCAAAAACCGCCAAGTCGGCAAACAGTGTATAGGCAGTCCCATTGATGGTTAGTTGACTATTTGTATCCCAGAAGGACAACGACCCGCCCGGGCGAAAATAAACTTCGCCACCTAGGCCTTGCGTGTTTGTAACGATATTGACTGCGGCCGTGCCCTCAGCCGTCACCGGTGCTTTGAAGTACACCGAACTATAGGCGTTCAGCGTCAGCTTGTGGCTGCTGGTCCAGCTAAGAGGCGCCTCTACGCTGATCGATACAGCTCCATTGCCGGTAAAGACTGTAGTGTCCGACGTTGAGAGAAGCGCGACGAGGTCATTGACGTTCAGCACAGCTTTTGGACCATCCGGAACGCAAGCGCCGACGCTGCAAGTGATGTTTTTCGTGTGTTTGTCGGAGATCACGACATCGGCTTGCGCCGCCGCGCTTGACAGTAGCAGGGCTGTTGTAAGGCTTATGAGTTTAATCGATTTCATCGTGTTCTCCCCCACTTCGCAGCTTGTAGCACACTTATCCTCCCCCGTTCACGGGGGAGGTGGATCGCATGAGCGAAGCGAAATGCGAGACGGTAGGGGGAATGTCCCCCCTCCGCCTCATGCTCGCCCCGCTCGCATTCGGCACCTCCCCCGCAGGCGGGGGAGGATGAATAATGCGCTAACCCGCTGCTGCCCGTGCCGCTTGCAGCTGCGCGAAGTCGGAATCGGCGTGGTAGGAGGAGCGCGTCAGCGGCGACGCCGACACCATCAAAAATCCCTTGGCGCGGGCGATCGCTTCGAGGCCGGCAAATTCCTCGGGCGACCAGAAGCGCTCCAGCCTCGCGTGCTTCTTCGTCGGCTGCAAATATTGGCCGATGGTGAGAAAATCCACGCGCGCGGCGCGCAGATCGTCCATCACCTGCATGATCTCTTCGCGGCTTTC
>JAFAWQ010000044.1 GCA_019241645.1 Alphaproteobacteria bacterium | reverse complement strand
CCGCATGGGCACGTCCAAGCGCATTCACCAGATGACCATTCCGCAGTGGGAAGCGGCCTTTCCGCACGATGACGCCTGTAAGGCGTATCTTGTCCGCAACCGCTGGCCTTCGGGCGTAGCGTGCCCGCGCTGCGGCAATGTCGAGGTCTACGAACTGTCCCGCGCCTTCCATTGGCAGTGCACGGCGTGCGCTCCTGGAGGCTCTACGGGCTACCGGTTTTCCGTCACCGTTGGCACGATTTTCGAGAATACCAATAAGCCGCTGCGGGACTGGTTTCGCGTCATTCACCGGATGCTGGTGAGCAAGAAGGGTGTTTCCTCCCACCAGATTTACCGTGAAATGGGGTTCGGCTCTTACCGCACGGCGCTCTACATGACCCACCGCATTCGCGCCGCACTTATCGATAAGAACTTTCGCCAGCTTATCGGCATGGTTGAAGTGGATGAAACCTACATCGGCGGGCACGATAAGAACCGCCACTGGAACAAGAAAAGCGGCGGCGTTGGCGGCGAGGGTTCGCACAAGTTCATCGTGATCGGCGCGGCACAGCGCAAAGGCAACGTGGTCGCCCGCGTGATCGAGAACACAAAAACCGAAACCTTTGAGCGGTTCGTCCGCAACATGGTTTCTGACAAGTGCTCGCTTCTCTCCACTGACGAACACAGTGCATATCGCCGCTTGTCGCCCGATTACCCGCACCATGCCGTGCGCCACCAAGCAAAGAACTATGTTGTCGGCGCAATCCACACGAACACGATTGAAGGCTTTTGGAGCCTTGTGAAGCGCGGCATCATGGGAACCTTCCACAAGGTGAGCCGCAAATATCTGCCCCTGTACGTTGCGGAATTCGAGTGGCGGTATAACAACCGCTTGAACCCGGACATTTTTGCGGAAGCCATCAAGGGTTGCTGAGTTCATTGCGGGTACATTTCATCGGAGCGCATGAGGGCATCGAGATTGTCGAGCCAATTTTCTAAGGCGTTAAGCGTATTGCTCCACTTTTCCGCCTCCCCAGGTTTGTGCGCACCGGTCAATATCCATGACATCGAAGTCCCACGGACCAGCACGAACTTTTCTGCGGCAGCACGTGTCATGTGCTGCTGTATCCAACTAGCCGTGCTGTTAACCCACACCATCGTCAAATGGACCTGCTGATCTATTTGCTCGTCTGTGAGCGAGGAATTCTTGAGTACTCGGTAGAGCGCCGCACCATCTGCCCATTGATCCTGAAGGTAGGGAAGGAAAGGACTTTTTATCTTTGGTAAGACCGATTGATTCACGGTGCCGATATTGTTTGCGTTCACACCACCAGACTGCCCTTGCGAGGAAACGGTCACGGGCTGCGGCGTTGTGCAAGACGAGAGCGCGAGCAATGCGGCTGAAATTCCTGCGGCAAATTTATTCGTCATGCGGCGGCTCCACGCCTTGATTCACAGTGCCAAAATTACACCCGGTAACTCCTCCCTTTTGATCTTTCGAGGTGACACTTCCGCAGTCGCCAGACGGGCTTTGAGGCTGGTTTTGTTTTGCATCTGCGCCAGTGCCGCCGCGTCCGTAATCCCAAAGATGACTTCCATCGGGCAACTGGACGTTGGGCAGGTCGCGCAGTTCGGCAGGGCTACGGCCCCCTCTGCCCCCTTTACCCCCAGCTTGTCCGGCCTCACCGCCTTCGCCACCCTGTGCGACGGAATCATCACCATGAACAATCGCATCACCCCCCTTTCCACCGTGGCCGTATGGGCCGCCTCGGCCACCGGGGCCGCCGAATGCCTGACTTCTCTTGCCGATCACGGTAGCCTTGCCGCCCTCGCCGCCACTTCCCTTTGGTAGCGGATCGGCCGGATAGGTTGGGTGAGACTGAAGAGGCGGCTTTAGCGTTCTTCGCAACACAATAGATTGCTTGATGGGCGTGCGCACAGAAAGTGCCCAAGCGCCAGCCGCAACACACAGAATGAAAGCGCCAGCGGCAAGTAACAATGGCCCACCATACTTGGCCGAAGCTGGTAGGTGCTTCCACACCAGCAATACGATCCCAAAGGCCACTCCGCCCCAAGCTATCGCGGGAGGCATGTCTTTGACCGCGAATGCAAGGAACCCAAAAATGACGGCGATGCCGATACCAGTCCAGTCCAATCCGCCCATGCTATTCTCCTTCGGGAAGCAGCAATATTATTGCTACTTGCCTCGGAAAATAGGCCAAAAGATTCGTTATGTCGAGTAGTGCATATGACCCTCCCTCGAGGGGAGGGTCGGTTAGACGTTGTGGTCTGGTTGAAAAGCGGTGTCGAATAACGCATAGCCTTTGGCGCGCAGCTGGCAGGCGGGGCAAGAGCCGCAGCCATAGCCCCAGTCGTGACGCGTGCCGCGTGCGCCTTCGTAGCAGGTATGCGTTTCTTCGCGGATCAGCTCGACGAATGCGTCACCACCGATTTGGCGGGCTAGCCCCCAGGTTCCGGCCTTGTCGATCCGCATCAGCGGCGTGTGGATGACGAAATCCGCATCCATGCCGAGATCGAGTGCCTGCTGCATCGCCTTGATGGTAGCGTCGCGGCAGTCGGGATAGCCCGAGTAATCGGTCTCGCAGACGCCGGCCACGAGATGTCTTGCGCCGCGCCGGTACGCCAAAGCCGCGGCGAAAGTGAGGAACACCAGGTTGCGGCCGGGCACGAACGTGTTCGGCAGGCCGGTGCCGCTCATGGCAATCGCGACATCGCGCGTGAGCGCGGTCTCGCTCAGCGCTCCGAGAACGCCAAGATCGATCACATGATCCTCGCCCAGCTCTTCGCTCCATTGCGGAAACTCACCGCGCAGACGCTCCAGAATGCGCGGCCGTGCTTCCAGTTCGATGCGATGGCGCTGGCGATAATCGAACCCGACCGTCTCGACAGAATCGAAACGCTGCAACGCCCAGGCGAGGCAGGTCGTCGAATCCTGCCCGCCGGAGAACAGCACGACGGCAGAATTGTTCTCGCCGCCTTGGGACGTGGAAGCCGACATTCAGCGGATGCCCGTGAATTTGTGAGTCTGCACCGATAGCCGCCAGCGCGGGTGCGCCAGGCAATAGGCAATGGCCGCGGCGGTGTTGGCCTCGCGCGCCGGACCATCCATCGGCTGCAACAGGAAATGATCGAAGGCCAGCGTCTCGAACCGCGCGGGATCGAGCCCGGCTTGGGGATATACCAGCTTCAGTTCGTTGCCGGTCGTCTGCGCAACAGGCGCGGTGCCTTTCGGGCTGACGGTTATCCAATCGAGTCCGGCCGGGGCGGGCAAGGTGCCATTCGTTTCCACGGCAATTTCGAACCCGCGCGCGTGCAACTCGCCAATCAGCGGTTCGTCCACTTGAAGCAGCGGCTCGCCCCCGGTCAGGACGACGAAGCGCGTCTCACGCTTTTTGCCCCAGATGCGTTCGATTGCGTCCGCCAGTGCGCTGGCATCGGCAAAACGTCCTCCGCCATCGCCATCCGTGCCGACAAAATCCGTGTCGCAGAAATTGCAGATGGCGCTCGCGCGATCCTGCACGCGACCGTTCCACAAATTGCAGCCCGCGAAGCGGCAGAACACGGCCGGCCGGCCGGCGTGCCGGCCTTCGCCTTGCAGCGTGTAGAAAATCTCCTTGACGGAATAAGTCATGGTGTCCCGTCAGAATGGCAGTTTCACCGCTCGGATGTCGAGAATCCGCAAGCATAGAAATATTGATCGCAACTACCGGTTGTGTTAGCGATTCCGTCGGAGGGGGAATAGCATGGCTTGGATCGAACTCGGCTATTACAGGGGCTGGCACATCCATTGGGACGCCGGTTCCCACCGCATGTATGCGAAAGAGGGCGGGCTGCTCGGGTCCACTTATCATTTTTCCGAGCGGCCGAACGATCGCGCCACCGCTTTTGCCACGGCCAAACTCTGGGTCGACAGCCGGTAAGTCAGTCCAAAGGTTACGCAGGAACCTTTCGAAGGCGATTGCGTTGCTCGTTGGCTGACACCTCGCGGTTTTGTTGCTGCGACGGGATGTTGCAACCAAGGGGGTTATCAAATGTCGTCTTCCAAATGCTTGTTTGCAGTCGCCGCCGCGGCGCTCACGCTGGCGATGCCGGCCAGTGCCGGAGCTCCGAAAAACTATCACCTCTTCCGAGCGACCTCCTTTGACTCGCTGGCCAAGCGGCCGCCGCCGCCAGACATCGACATGAATTATTACGGCGGTCCGGTATTCTCGCATGCGAAAGTCGTGACCGTCATGTGGAACAAGGACGTGCCGCAGCACACGCAGGACGACATCCCGTTATTCACGGCGGCGCTTGTCGCTAGCGATTACGTGGATCAGATGGCTGAATACAGCACCAAAGGTGTCACCGCCATCAACGGTCATAAGGGAACGCAGCAGACGATCCATCGCGGGACCTATATCGGCCAGGTCGTGCTGACGCCCAAGAACAAGCGCAAGGTTCTCCAGGACTCGGACGTGCAGAAAGAACTGGAGTACCAGATCGCGCAAGGCGTTCTGCCTCCGAACGACGCGAACACGCTCTACATGACCTATTTCCCGGCCGATATCACCATCGAGATCGATGGGCAGGCGTCGTGCGTCGTTTTCGGCGCATACCATTTCGCCACCAACGACAAGAAGCGCGACAAGAAGCACAACATTTTCTACAGCGTGGAGCCGGAGTGCAATTCCGGCTACGGTTTCCTCACCTTCGCGGCCTCGCACGAGTTTGCGGAAGCGGTGACCGACAACGTGCCCACGCCGCTCGTCAACCCCGACTATCCGCAGGCCTGGAACGATGCGACCGGTTATGAGATAGGCGACAAATGCTCCGGCAGCGGCACGCTCACCGGCACCGCCGGCAGCTGGGAAGTCACGCAGGTTTATCTCAACAGTCTGCACGGCTGCAGCACCGGAAACTACACCGGGCCGTAGCGGTTTCGAACGGCGCCGGTCCTGTGCCATGCGCGGGACCGGCCCCCTTCTCTCACCAAATGATGTGCGGGTGAGCGCTGTGCTCGCCTCTTGATCACATCTGCGGATGTGGAAGCCGCAGCCGCACCGGCAGCAGCTCCCTGCGAGCGTCGGTTGACGCCTGAAACGCCTGAGATCGTGCCGCAGCCCAGATCCCGCGCCCCGCGAAATATAAACCTCTGTTCCGGAATAACCGGCCGTTGAAAAACGTCGCTGCGCTTTCGGCGAAAACGCTGGAACAGGTCGCGTTCCGGCCCGTTGGTCATTCAACTTGCATAGTATCCAGCGAAGGAAGTTCCACCATGAGCAGTCTGAATTTGCGTACACGTGCGGCGCTTCTTGCAACGGCCGCTTGCCTTGTCATGCCGGCCGCAGCCTCCGCCCCGAAGCATACGCCTGCCTCGAACGGCGTGCGGGTCGGCACGTATCACTACGACAATCTGCGCACGGGCTGGAACTTCCGGGAACATGAGCTGACGCCGAAGGCGGTGCGCAGCGGCCAGTTCAAACTGCTGAAATCGGTCGAGCTGGACGATCTGGTGCACGCCCAGCCGCTGTACATGAGCAACCAGCCCATCAAGGGCAAGGGCGTGCACGACGTGGTCTATGTGGCCACCGAGAGCAACACGCTGTATGCCATCGACGCCAAGAGCGGCGAGATTCTGCGGCAGCACAATTTCGGACCGTCGGTTCCCTATACGGCCCTTCCGAACCAGTGCACGAACAACGGACCCAATCTCGGCATCACCTCCACACCCGCTTTCGTGCCCTTCACCGGCAGAATGTACCTGATCACGTACACCTACCCGAACTTCAAGCCGACCTATCAGATTCACAAAGTGGATATGGTCTCTCTCGACGACGACATTAAGCCGGTGACCATTACGGGGTCGGCAAAGCTCTCCGACGGATCGACCTATCGCTTCGACCCGACCGTGAGCCGCCAGCGGCCGGCGCTGCTTGCTTCGGGCGATACCGTCTATGCGGGTTTCGGCAGCTTCTGTGACGCCGCCTCGGACCGCTCGCGGGGGTGGATGCTGGGCTTCAGCGTCGACGACCTCAAGCCGTCCACGGGCAACGAATTGCTGAACTCACGCGCGCGTTCGCCCAACAATTTCTTCCTGACGGCGGTGTGGATGTCTGGCGCGGGGCCGGCGGCTTCGCTCGACGGCCATGTCTATTTCGTCACCGGCAATTCCGATTTCAGCGGCGGCACGTTCAACCGCACGCGCAACATCGCCGAAAGCGTGGTTCAGGTCTCCGACGATCTCTCCGAGGTGACAGGTCTGTTTACGCCGCGGGGGCCGGAGCTGGGCGCGAGCGATCTGGACAAGGTGGACGAGGATTTCGGCTCCGGCGGCGTGATGTTGCTGCCGGCGCAGAAGGGCCAGCCCACCAATCTCGCCGTGGCGCTAGGCAAGGCCGGCAAGATGTATCTGCTGAATGCGGATGATCTCGACAATCAGGCGAGCGGCAATGCCAAGGCCTACGACATCGTGCATGGCGGTGCGTGCTGGTGCGCGGAATCCTATTTTGAGGGCGCCGATGGCGTCGGCCGCGTGGTGACGAGCGGCGACAACGTCATCCGGGTCTGGAAGGTGAAAGGCGGTCCCGCGCCGAAGCTGCAGAAAGAAGTCGAAAGCGCCGCGACTATAGAGAACGATCAGGATCCCGGCGTCTTCACTGTCGTCTCATCCGACAACCACAGGAACGCGGTGATCTGGGCGACTGGCAAGCCGGTGGATTTCGATCCCGGCACGTTCAAGCTCTATGCCTTCAATGCAACGAACGGCAACGTCCTGTTCAAGGGCGATGCCGGTACGTGGCCGTTCCCGGAGAACAACAACACCGTCATGCCGATGGTGGCGAACGGCCGCGTGTTCGTGGCCGGCTACAAGACGCTTTCAATATTCGGTCTCGGAAGTGGCGAGGCGGCTGCCTTGCCGCGCGTTGCAGCGCCGAACATGCGCGTGAAGCTCGCTGCCGGCGAGCATGAAATCTACGGCACCGTGCGCGCCATCGATGGCGTGAAGCTCACCGTCGAGAAGCGCGATGGAAGCATGCTGACGGTGGATGCGACGCGCGCGGAAAAGGAACACGCAAAAGCCCAGCCGCAGGTTGGCAAGGCGCTGGTGGCGCGCGGCACGTATTCGTCCGCGGGCGTGCTCGACGCCAATGTCGTGCTGCACGCGAAAAGCAAATCGACGATGTGGTACGCAGACCGCTGATCGGCAGCGCGTCATCCTGGCTGATACTCCGGCCCTCAGCGTCCCAGTGGCGCGTGGGGGGCCGGATGTTCAGCGGATGACGAAGATCGGCACCAGCTTGCTTTTCGAAAAACCGCGCACCGCTCGCAAGTCGCGCTGGCCTACCAGCGATTGTTTTTCGCCTTGAAAGTTTCAGCCGGCTGGGCCGCGGCGGCAGTTTCGGCCACAGAGGCGAGCGTCAAAAGCCGCTCGAGCGCCAGCAGCACCAATCCCATGTCCGGCGGGGTCATCTGCGCCTGTATTTCGCGCCAGCAAGAGATGCCCCCGCGCAGTGAGAGCCTGTAGCAGTTCGCTTGTCTCCATGGGGTAATCTCCTGCAAGCGTTGGCCTGCAAGAGGCTGCTCGCCAGAGATTAACAAAACCCCGCGCCTTGCGGATTTGGCAGCCGGCTAAAGTCCCAACACCTGTCGGGCGGCGTCAGAAATTCCGTTCGCGCCAAACGGATTTCGCACGACAATGCTGCCTAGTCTCGCACCGTCAGCAATGTCTTCCGACAACATGACGGTACATCCCGCTTCCTCAGCTGAGGCGAGAAGGACTGCATCCCAAAAGAAGTAGCGGCCAGATGCCGACAACGCCGCTGCTTGACTGAGCGCTATCCGTGTATGGGAGAACGTCTCGAATGTGGTGAGAAGATCTTCGACACGTGGGTGCACAATCTTTGCCGGAAGCCGCAATTTACGAGTGGACGCGACAAAGAATTCGCCAATAGCTTGCAAGCCCAATTTTGAACGCACATTCGCGGCCGAGGTGACAAGCGCGATCGCTGCATGGTGCTTCGCCGGATCGCGCGTGTCGACGGCGTAAACCAGAACATTGGAATCGAGCGTGACGCATCTAGCGCTCATAAAGCTCTTCGCGAGTCCATGGTCCGACCGACTTCGCGGTGCTTGCGCGAGCAAATTCCAGGAAGCCGTTCAGCGCTGCATTCTGAGCCGGTGTAAGCTTCCGCTTCCCCTTCTCCTCGAACGGCACGATCTTGACCGTGGCCTTGCCATTCCGGAGAACAACCACTTCCTCGCCGCTCTCCGCGACGTCGCGCACGATCTTGGAGAACTGTTGATTGGCGTCTCGCAGCGACAGTTCTTTCATGACGGACGGCCCTTATCTTACAGCAATGTAGCACGTCTGTGCTACAAATTCAAGGCGTTGCCCTCTTGCTTTGGATACCCCATCTATGGCGCGAAACTGCATCACGAACGCGCATCCGCGCGCTTCTGGAGGGACGGACAGATGAAAAGGCTTGCTTGGTTTGGCAAACAGGGCGCGGTGCTGGCGGCGGTTGCCATGACGCTCGCGCTTTACGCCTGCGGCATCAACCAGGTGCCGACGCAGGACGAGCAGGTGAAGGCCGCCTGGAGCCAGGTGCAGAACGAATATCAGCGCCGCGCCGATCTGGTGCCCAATCTCGTCAACACCGTGAAAGGCTATGCCCAGCAGGAGCGCACGGTGCTGCGCGAGGTGATCGAGGCGCGTGCCAAAGCCACGTCCACCACCGTCAACCTGCCGCCGGACGTCACCTCCAATCCGGAGGCCTTCCAGAAATTCGAGCAGAGCCAGAATCAGCTGACGCAGGCGCTGGGGCGGCTGATGGTGGTGAGCGAGCGCTATCCGGATCTGAAATCGAACCAGAACTTCCTGGCGCTGCAGTCCCAGCTGGAAGGCACGGAGAACCGCATCACGGTCGCGCGCAAGGACTACATCGACGCGGTGCAGACTTATAACACCACCTTGCGCACCATTCCGCAGCGCTGGATCGCCGGAATTTTCTACCCCGACGCCAAGGTGAAGCAGACGTTCTCGGCCAACGAGCCTGCGCAGACGGCACCGCGCGTTTCGTTCTGATGGGAAGACTCGCGGCCATTGCGGCGCGAGCGCTGGCGCCATTGGCGCTGCTGCTCGCGCTCGCATGGGCCGGTGCGGCGTTTGCCGCGCAGCTCAATTTTCCGGCGCTAAGCGGTCGTGTGGTGGACGATGCCGGGATTCTTTCCAGCGATACCAAAACACGGCTGACGGATCTTCTCGCCGAGCTTGAACGAAAAACCGGCGACCAGCTTGTTGTGGTCACGCTGAAGTCGCTGCAGGGGCAGGAGATCGCCACCTACGGCTACCAGCTCGGCCGCGCCTGGGGGCTGGGCGAGAAGAAAAAGAACAACGGCGCGCTCCTTATCGTCGCGCCGAACGAGCACAAGGTGCGCATCGAGGTCGGTTACGGCCTCGAAGGCGAACTTACCGACGCGGCCGGCCGCATCATCATCGAGAACGCCATCCTGCCGCAGTTCCGCGCCGGCAACTACGACGCCGGGGTAGAGCAGGGCGCGGCCGATATCGTGCGCCTGCTCGGCGACGGCAGGGTCGATCTCAGCAAGGTGCCGGAGGCGCCGCAGCCCGAGCATCAGGAGAAAGGCGGCATTCCCTGGGTGGTGATCGCCTTCATTCTGGTGTTCGTTATTTTCGGCCGCGGGTTCTGGCCCCTGTTCCTGCTGGGCGGTATGGGCCGAGGCGGTGGCTGGGGCGGTGGCGGATTTGGCGGCGGTGGATTTGGCGGTAGCGGTGGCGGCGGCTTTGGTGGCGGCGGAGGTTCGTTCGGCGGAGGGGGCGCGTCCGGCAGTTGGTAGGCATGCAACTCACCTCTGAAGACCGCGCGCGCGTGCAGGCTGCGCTCACCGCGGCGCAGGCGCGCACCTCCGTACGCTTCGCCACCATGATCGTGCCGGTGAGTGACCGTTACGAGATGTATCCGCTCGCCTTTGCCGGAGCTGCGGCCATGGCGGTCGGCGGCGCGCTCGCCTTCTTCTGGCAGACGATCGGCTTGCGCTTGGGTTTCCTCATTGAAGCGGCAGCATTCGGCATCACGGCGTTTGTTTCCGACTGGCGGCCGCTGAAGCTGCTTCTCGTTCCTGCGGTGATCAAGCAGACGCGCGCGCGCAACATGGCGCATCGCGAATTCGCCGCCGGGATTCTCGCTGCGCGCGATCATGCGGAAGGCGTGCTGTTCTTCGCCGCGCTTGCGGAGCATTACGCCGAAATCATCGCCTCGCGTGAGGTGCACGCGCAGATCGGCGAAGACGCCTGGCGGCGCATCGTCGGCGATTTCTCCGCCCGGGCGCGTAGCGGCAATCTCGCCGACGCTTTCGTCGCTGCGATCACATCCTGCGCCGATGTGCTGGCGGCGCAATTTCCCAAGGCACCGTGAAGCGCAGCGCCGGCATTCTGATGTTCCGGCGCACGGGAGCGGAGTTCGAGTTCTTCCTGGTGCATCCCGGCGGGCCGTTCTGGAAAAAAAAGGACGAGGGCGCCTGGACCGTTCCCAAAGGCGCCATCGAAGATGGCGAAGATCCGTTGGCCGCCGCGCGCCGCGAGTTCACTGAGGAAACCGGCTTTTCGGTGGACGGCGATTTCGTCGAGCTCGGCACGTTCAAACAGCCGGGCGGCAAGCATGTGCTGGTGTGGGCAATGGAAGGCGATTGCGATCCGGCCAAGCTCACGAGCAACGATT
This sequence comes from Alphaproteobacteria bacterium, assembly GCA_019241645.1. GTDB lineage: Bacteria > Pseudomonadota > Alphaproteobacteria > Micropepsales > Micropepsaceae > Rhizomicrobium. The sequence goes on along the minus strand of JAFAWQ010000044.1, from coordinate 60,860 downwards.
TCGAGATGGAATGGCCGCCGCGTTCGGGCAAGCGGCAGCGATTTCCCGAAGTGGATCGCGGTGGCTGGTTCAGCGATGCCGAAGCGCGCGACAAGTTGTTGATCGGCCAGCGCCCGTTGCTGGACGCATTTATGAAAGGAATGCGTCGCGAATAGCCGATCTACATAATCGGACCCTCCCCTCGAGGGAGGGTCGAAAATTGCCGAACGTTAGTGAAGCAAATTTCGGGAAGGGGTAAAGTTCGGCGTTTAGACACCCTCTCCCCGAAACTCTTTCGCTTCGCTTCAGAGTTTCGACCCTCCCTCAAGGGGAGGGTCGGATGACAAGATGCCGTGGCGATCGTCGTTACTTCATCGCGTCCATGGCCATCTGGACATGTGTCTTGCAGCCGGCCTCGTCGCCCTTGGCCTTGGCTTGGCGCGCCATGCTCATGTGGTTTTGCATCGCGGTGAGGCGCGCGCCGGAGGCGTTGCCGGCCATGGATTCCTCCTTCGCCATCATCTGATCGCACGTCATGGAAGACATCGATGACGACGTGCTGCTGGGGCCCGTCATGGCGCCGCCGGCCGGCGGTGTCGTGGCGGTCTGCGCGAAGGCTGGCATGGAGAGCGTCAGCGCGAGCGCGCCAATTGCGATGGACATTCGGGACATGGTTGGTCTCCCTTGGGTGAGGTTGGACGCATTACGCGCCCGCGGGACAAGCGGACCTGCCCAACGGTTTACTCCAGATAGCGCGCGGGATGCCAAAGGTTTCCATTTCCGGGCGAAAGGCTTGCTAAGGTGCCCGGTGCACATGGCGGGAAACAGGCGATGAACCCGGAAATCCTGGAAAAAAAGACCGTCTACCAGGGCTGGGCCAGGTATTCGGTTCTCAAGGTGCGGCTGGCGGACGGCCAGATTGCGAAACGCGAGCTGGAAGAGCATGGCCCCGCCGTCACCGTGCTGCCGTACGATCCGGAACGCAAAGTGGCGGCGCTGGTTCGCCAGTTTCGCGCGCCGGTGCTGGCCTGCGCCGGTGAGCAATCTCTGCTCGAAGCCATCGCTGGCCTGACCGACGGCGAAGATCCGCCGGCCGCCGCGCGACGCGAGGCGTTGGAGGAAACGGGACTGCGTCTTACCGAACTCGAACCGGTTGCCTTTCTGTGGACGATGCCCGGACTCTCCACCGAGCGCATGCATCTTTTTCTCGCGCCGTATTCGGAGCGCGACAAGATCGGCAAAGGCGGCGGAGCCACTGGCGAGCACGAGAACATCGATGTGGTGGAACTCCGGTTCTGCGAACTCATGCGCATGATGGAAGCGGGCACGCTCGCCGACATGAAGACCTTCGCGCTGCTGCAAGCTTTGCGGCTCAGGCGCCCGGAGCTGTTTCTCGACTAGGAACCGTCTCAGTCGGACAGGCGATATTTGTACACCACGCCCTTGCCCGGCCAGGGCAAAAGCCCACCGGCGGGAGTGGTGCCGTAAAGATTTCCGTCCGGGCCCAATGTTAGGCCCGTGGTGGGTTGCGCTCCGTCGTGATGCTGTCCTTTTCGCAAGCCCTCATTGTGGGTGATCCCGAAGAAGGTGTGCAGCAACTCGAAGCCTGTGCCGTCCAGGCCGACGCGGAATAACGTGCCGATCCGGTTCGGATCGTTGGCCGGAAGGCCGCCGTTTTTCGCGGTGCCATAGAGCTTGCCGTCGATTTCCAGAGGCTCGGCGGCGGGGCCACTGCCATCCCCCAGCCTGCCATCGGCGTTGAAATGATAGATCGGCGCGATCGCGCCATCGAGGGTCAACGAATACAGCGTGCCTGCGCCGTGCGCGCCGCAATCGATGGCCGCGCCATAAAGCTTGCCGTCGCTCGCCTGTATCAGGCCCGAAGTGGGCTGGCAGCCGGCATTCGTGTTGGCGAATTCAACCAGTACCTGGAACTTCGTGCCGTCCGGCTTCAGGCGGTAGACGACGCCGCGCTCGCTGGTCGCGCCGCTGGTGGTCACGCCATAGAGAAATCCATTGCTTGCCAGCAGCAGCCGCCCGATGGGCCCGCGGCCGTCGGTGAAACGGAAGCCGTGCAGCACGGTGAGGCTCTTCGTCTTCGGAGAAAAAGCGTACGCGGTTCCGCAGCGCGCCTGCGAGTCGTGACAGGCGAATGGTCCGCCGAGCGAGGCCGTGCCGTAGAGGCGCCCATCACTGCCTTCGATCAGGCCGCCCTGCAACGTCGTGCCCTGTCCGAACGACATGAAGTGCTGCACGGAGAACTTATCGCCCGAAGGGCGGATGCGGTAGATCGTTCCGCAGCCGTCGACGCAGTTGAAATCGTCGCTGCCGCCATAGCGGGTGGTGCCATAGAAATACCCATCGGAGGCGAGCAGCAGCCTGTCGATGGGCTGCGAGCCTTCTTCCTCGGTGAAATTGTGGATGGTGGTAAGCTTGCCGCTGGCGGGATCGAAACGGAAAATGGTGCCGCGGTCGGTCGTTCCACCGAGCAGTGTGGTGCCGTAGAGCTTGCCGTCGGGGCCAAGCGTCAGCGCCGCCTGCGGATCGAGCCCGTCCGGACCGGAAAAGCGGTGCTGGACGATGTATCTGTCATCCGCGGAAGCCGCGGCGGTGACCAGGGCCAGCGCCATGCCGAGCAGTATCGTTTTCATCCGCTGATCCTCTCCCCGCGGTTTCACATAAAGCAAGAATGAGCGAGACCGGTTTTCGATGCAGCGCCACACGTCCCGATCGGTCGAATAGCGCGAGGCGGCAGCCATTTTATCTGCCTGGACGCTTTGCGCGTCGCAGCCGCGCACTGTAGTGCTGGCACCAACGCTTGCGAGGGATTCGATGTTTGCGTGGTGGAAATTTTCAAACGACCTGTTTCAGGCCAATCTGGCGGCGCAGCGGGTGATTGGCCTGCGCATGCTGAAGCTGGCGCAGAACGGACCGGGTGCCGCGCAGGAAGCGCACCGGATGGTGGCTGAAAAAGTCACGGCTTCCATGGAGGCGGCCCTCACGCTGGCCGGTGGAGGCTCGCCGGAGAAGGTTGTTCGCCGCTACCGGACGCTCATCAACGCCAACGAAAAGCGGCTGCGCCGTTCGGGCTCGAAACGGCGCCGCTAGACGCTGAGTGGAAGCGTGGTTCCGCCGGGGTGTATGCTGCCCCCTGGGGCGGCAATGCGGAGGCGAGCATGCGCGCGGCGAAATTCCTGGCGGCAACGGCGGTATCTATAGCGGCGCCGTGCACGGCGGCGCAGGCGGACGTGCAGATCAACAACAAAGCGACGAGCAACATGAGCTGCGTGAGCGGCGTGTGCACGGCGACGGCGCAGAAGGCGGTGCTGAATGTCGGCGAGCTGCAAACGATGCTGGCGGGCGGCGCCGTGACGGTGAAGACGGGCACGCTGGCGAAGGACATCTCGCTCGATCAGCCGCTATCATGGACCGGCACGAGCAGACTCACCTTCGACGCCCAGCGCTCGGTGATCCTGAACAAGCAGGTGACGGTGATGGGGCCGGGCAGCCTCACCGTCACCACCAACGACAACGGTCAGCCGAAAAATAAATCCGGCGAGTTCATCATCGTGCCGGAGCGCGGCAGCGTGCAGCTGTGGGATTCATCCAGCAGCCTGATCATCGACGGGCATACGTACACGCTCGTTTACGACATCAAGACCCTCGCTGCCGATGTCGCCGCCAACCCCTCCGGCTATTTCGCATTGGCGAAGCCATACGATGCGAGCGTGGACGGGACGTACAGTGGAGCGGCTGTTCTTAGCGATTTTCAAGGGATTTACGAAGGACTTGGTAATTCGATCGCAAAGTTCCGAGTTAGTTTCGTGGGCTATGAAGGCGACCTGTATGGCCTTTTCGCTCAGGTTGCAGTTCAAGGCATTGTGCGCCACTTTGGTCTGTTGAATGCAAATGTAACTGGGCCTTCTTTTGGTCGTGTAATTGTGGGAGCAATTGTAGGAAACAACAACGGCCTTGTCGATTCGTGCTGGGTCACGGGAGCAATCAAGGCAGGTACCGGAGGTGGAATAGGCGCGATTGCGGGAGCAAATGGTGGGCTGATTGAGCGCGCTCACGGTGGAGCAAAGATAGAAAGTTCTGGAGCTGAAGATGTTTATCTTGGCGGGGTCGCCGGTGTAAGCAATAATCTGAAGCGGTCCTATTCGACGGGCAGCATAAAAGTCATACAGGCAAATGGCGGCTACGTAGGCGGGCTTGTTGGTTACAATCTCATGCGTGTCAACAATTCTTATTCGTTGACCAAGATTCAGGACGGGCGGGCGAACTGCTGCGAGGCTTACTTCGGAGGACTCGCCGGCAAGAACGGCCTTGGAGCCAGAATCGTTAGTTCCTACGCCGCCGGGCGCATCCGGTCGGGATCGCGTGACACGATATTGGGGGGCTTCATCGGATTCGATGCCAGCAAGCCCGGCAGTCTTTCAGACAACTATTGGGACTTGGAGAAAGGCGTTGGCAATCCTTCCCAAGGTGCCGGTAATCTCCCGAACGACTCTGGAATCACAGGATTGGGGGACGAAGCGCTGAAGTCCGGGTTGCCGGATGGGTTCAGCCAGAAAATCTGGTCTAGCGAGCCAAACAAAAACAAAGGTTATCCATTCCTGAAATAGGTGAAAAATACGGTGACAGTTAATCCATAAGCACAGCTTGCTCCTCGCCTCTCGCGATCCACGCGATCAGTGCTCCCGCGAATGCCACGAAATCCGTTCGCTATCATCGGGACAAATTTATTTCATTACCATTCGTCTACCACCGCGCTTTCGGCCTTATATTGGCGGGCATGAATGTGCCCCAAATCGCATCGCAATTTTGCGTCGCGCATGCGAATGCCCCCTCCGTCTCGCTCGCTGCGCTCGCGCGACACCTCCCCCGCTTCGCAAGGGAGGAGCCGACAGTGCGTGGAGTGGGTACTTCAAATGCGTCGCCGCTCGCAAAGTACAACATCTGGTGTTTTCGAGAATGCAGCGAACGCAGAGGGGGGAGGGGGTGGCCCATCTACCACCGAACAAAACGAACAATTCCGTTTGGATAGAGGCACTAGGGGGAGGGGGTCGAAGGTCTCCATGAAAACGACGATCAAGATGTGGTGGTTTTACGTCCGATCACTCTAGATATTGAAGCGCAAAATCGGTAGGGCAGAAAATCCGGGATTCCGCTATAACGGCACCGATGACCACTTCAGTCGCTCCCGCTCCGGAACCGGCGCCAAAGCCCGGCGTCGTAGGCCCCGCGCTCGCCCGCACTGGCGAAGCGCTCGGCCGGCTGCTCGCGCCGCTCAGGCCCCGGCCCCGCCTCATGCGGCAGACCGAGCTGGTGGAGCGGGTCAAGTCCTATGATCCGGGTGCCGACGAAAGCCTGCTCAACCGGGCCTACGTCTACGCCATGAAGGCGCACGGCAAGCAGTTCCGGGCCTCGGGCAATCCCTATTTCAGCCACCCGCTGGAAGTGGCCGCCATCCTCACCGACCTGAAGCTGGACGTGCCCACCATCGTCACCGCGCTGCTGCACGACACGGTGGAGGACACCTACGTCACCCTCGACGACGTGAAGGAGAATTTCGGCGAGGAGATCGTCGGCCTGGTGGATGGCGTCACCAAGCTGTCGCAGCTGGAATTGTTCTCCGAGCGCACCAAGCAGGCGGAGAATTTCCGCAAGCTGATGCTGGCGATGTCGAACGACATCCGCGTGCTGCTGGTGAAGCTGGCGGACCGCCTGCACAACATGCGCACGCTGAACTTCGTCGAGAAGCCGGAGAAGCGCGAGCGCATCGCGCAGGAAACGGTGGACATCTACGCGCCGCTGGCCGGCCGCATCGGCATGCAGAACATGCGCGAGGAGCTGGAAGATCTTGCCTTCGCCGAACTCGATCCGGAAGCGCGCAATTCCATCGTCACCCGGCTCGCGCGGCTGGATGCGCAATCCGGCGACCGCATCGGCCGCATTGCCGATCAGCTCAAGCACAAGCTCGATGAAGACGGCATTTCAGCCACCGTCTACGGCCGCGCCAAACGGCCCTATTCGATCTGGCGCAAGCTGAAGGACAAGCAGCTCAATTTCGAGCAGCTGTCCGACATTTTCGGTTTCCGCATCATCGTCGGCACGACGGACGAATGCTATCGCGCGCTGGGTGTGCTGCACACCCGCTGGCGCATGGTGCCGGAGCGCTTCAAGGACTTCATCTCCACGCCAAAGACGAACGGCTACCGTTCGATCCACACCACGGTGATCGGCCCGGAGCACCAGCGGGTCGAGGTGCAGATCCGCACGGGGGACATGCACGATGTCGCCGAGCGGGGCGTGGCCGCGCATTGGCGCTACCGCGAGGACGTCCGCGAGAAAGATCACGCCGCTGAAGCCGCCTACCAGTGGCTTCGCGAGATGGTGGAGCTTCTCGAGCATGGCAACTCGGTCGAGGAGTTTCTGGAGCACTCGCGGCTCCACATGTATCAGGATCAGGTCTTCTGCTTCACGCCGATGGGCGATCTGATCAGTTTGCCGAAAGGAGCGACCCCGATCGATTTCGCCTACGCGGTGCATACCGATGTCGGCAACACCGCGGTGGGCGCCAAGGTGAATGGCGCCCATGCGCCGCTGCACACGCAGCTGCGCAACGGCGATCAGGTGGAGATCATCCGCACCAAGGATCAGACGCCGTCACCGCTGTGGGAGCAGTTCGTCGTCACCGGCCGGGCCCGGTTCGAAATCCGCAAATACCTACGGCATGCGCAGCGCGACGAGAACATCGGCTTCGGGCGGAAGATTCTGGAAAAAACTTTCACCGACGAGCATCGCGCGCTGACGGATAAGGTTGTCGGGGAGGTGGCAAAAAAACTCCGGTTGCCGAAACCGGACGACCTGCTGGCGGAAGTCGGCCGCGGTCAGTTGCGCGCCAACGAAGTGCTGGAAGCGGCCTATCCGGAGCTGCGGCTCGATCCGGCGCGGGGCAGGCAGAGGCCGGCGTCCGGACAAAAAGGAAGATCCATTTCGATCAAAGGGCTCACGCAAGGCGTTTCGTACGATCTCGGGCAATGCTGCCACCCGCTCCCCGGCGACCGTATTGTCGGGCTGGTGGTCCCCGCCAAAGGCGTTGTCATTCACACCATCGACTGCGCGGAGCTGGAAACAGCCGAAGCCGCGATGGAAGACTGGCTGGACGTCAGCTGGGGGCCACACGCGGCGGACTCCGGCGCCAACGTTGCGCGGGTGCTGGTGCGGGTCAAAAATGAGCCGGGCTCTCTGGCTGCGGTGGCCACAGTCATCGGCAACAACGAGGGCAACATCTTCAATCTGAAGGTTGCGGCGCGCAATCCGCTGTATTTTGAATTCCTTATCGATCTTCAGGTGCGGGACCTCGCGCATCTGGAAAACATTCTCGGCGCGCTGCGGGTGAACGCGTCCGTGGAATCCGTCGAACGCGTTCGCGGCCCGCAGGAGCCGCATGGCGAAACCGCCGAAGCGGTTGCCTGAGGATCGCGGCTTGAATCTCTCGCCGCCCAATCTGAAGTCGATGCGCCAGCGGCTTGGCGTGAATATCGATCATGTCGCCACCATCAGGAATGCGCGGGGCGGCGGTTTTCCCGATCCGGTGCGCGCCGCCAAGCTTGCCGCACAGGCCGGCGCCGATGGAATAACCGCGCATCTGCGCGAGGATCGCCGTCACATTTCCGATGATGACATTGAGCGGCTTTCGCGCGAGATCGATCTGCCGCTGAATCTGGAGATGGCCGCGACCGACGAGATGCTTCAAATTGCGCTGAAGCACCGGCCTCATGCGGCCTGTATCGTGCCGGAGAAACGGGAAGAACGCACGACCGAGGGTGGGATCGATGCGGCGGGGCAGCAGGAGCGTCTGGCGCCGTTCGTGAAAGCGCTGGGCGATGCCGGCATCCGCGTGTCGCTATTTATAGAATCCGATTCAAAACAGCTGGAAGCCGCCGCGCGGCTTGGCGCACCGGTGGTGGAATTGCACACCGGCGCCTATTGCGACAGCACTGGCGCGCAACGCGATGAACACCTTCGCAGCATTGAATCTGCCGCGCGCTTCGGCGCATCCATCGGTCTGGAAATTCATGCGGGCCACGGCCTCACATATGAAACCGTTGCGGCCATTGCTGCCATTCCCCAAATTCGCGAACTCAACATTGGCCACTTCCTGGTCGGCGAGGCCATCTTTGTCGGTCTCGATGCGTCCGTCCGCCAAATGCGGGTCTTGATGGACGAAACACGTTTAGCGCGGAGCGCCTCAGGATGACGTCATGGTGAGGCGCGAAGCGAAGCGGAGCCACGAACCATGATCCTCGGCATCGGTTCGGACCTGGTCGACATTCGCCGCATCGAGAAAACAATCGAGACTTACGGCGAGCGGTTCCTCGCGCGCATCTTTACATCCGTCGAGCGGGAGAAATCGGAGAAAAGGGCACAGCGTGCCGCCAGCTATGCCAAGCGCTTTGCCGCGAAGGAAGCCTGCGCCAAAGCGCTCGGCACGGGTTTGCGGCGCGGCGTCTTCTGGCGCGACATGGGCGTGGTTAATCTGCCGGGCGGGAAGCCGACGGTGCAGCTGACGGGCGGGGCATTACGAAGACTTCATGAGATCACACCCGCGGGCTTCGATGCCATCGTGGATCTCTCGATCACAGACGATTTTCCGCTGGCGCAGGCCATCGTCATAATCTCGGCCGTGCCAAGGCCGTCTTAGCCCTATCCGCAGAAAATGGCCCTTTGCGGGTTGCAGCTTGACCTGACCATCCCCATTAGTGCTTGTGACCCCGCAATGTCCGACCGGCCCGAAATGAGCGAAGCGCAAACCACTCAGGAATCCATTTCGCCAGCGCCACCCCCCAGGGTGGACGCGGCCGCGGCTGCTCCGAAGAAAAAGGAAGCCGAGTCGTGGCTCGAGACGGTCAAGACGGTGGTCTATGCGCTGCTGATCGCGCTCGCCATTCGCACCATCCTCTTCCAGCCCTTCAACATTCCATCCAGCTCGATGGAGGACACCCTCCTGGTGGGCGACTACCTGTTTGTCGAGAAATTCGCCTACGGCTACAGCCGCTATTCGCTGCCTTATGGTTCGATGTTTCCCTCGGTCGGCCGCCTCCTCGGCCATCAGCCAACCCGTGGGGACGTCGCTGTCTTCAAAATGCCGAACCGGGAATCGGCCGAGTACGGTGAGGATTTTATCAAGCGCGTGATCGGTCTTCCCGGAGACCGCATCCAGATGCTGGACGGCCAACTTTACATCAACGGCAAGCAAATCCCGAAAGTTCGCGCGCCGGATTATGTCGAAACCGACGAATTCGGAATGCAGAATCACGTCCCCAGGTTCAAGGAGACCCTGCCCAACGGAAAGACCTACTATGTGCTTGACCGTGTCACGAACGGTGCCGCGGACAACACGCCGGTGTTCACCGTGCCGGCCGGCAAGTATTTCATGATGGGGGACAACCGCGACAATTCCAACGACAGCCGCGGCGATGTGGGCTACGTTCCCATGGAGAACCTTGTCGGCAAGGCCGAAATCATTTTCTTTTCGACGAATGGCAGCGCGCATTGGTGGGAAGTCTGGAAGTGGCCGTGGACGGTCCGCTACGGGCGGCTCGCCGCGATCATCGACTGATTTGAGCGCGCTTGAAGCGCGGCTCGGGCATGTCTTTCGCGACAGGGATCTGCTGCAGCGGGCGCTGACGCACGCAAGCGCAAATGCAGCGGCCTCCAATGAACGGCTGGAATTCTTAGGGGATCGGGTACTGGGGCTCGTGATCGCGGAGAAGCTGCACACTGAGTATCCAAACGATCCCGAGGGGCTGTTGGCGCTGAAACTGAATGCGCTGGTGCGCAAGGATGCCTGCGCTGCCGCCGCGGAGGCGGCGGGATTGGCGGAGCACCTCATCCTTGCCAACTCGGAATCCGCAAGTGGCGGCCGCAAGAAGGCCGTCATCCTCGCCGGCGCCTGCGAGGCGGTTATCGCGGCGCTGTATCTCGACGGTGGCATGGATGCCGCGCGCTCGTTTATCGATCGGTATTGGGCTGGGATGGCGGCTTCGCTGAACAAGGACATGCGCGATGCCAAGACCGCGCTGCAGGAATGGGCACAAAGCGGCCCAATGAAGTCGGCGCCGGTTTATAGTCTGCTGCGGCGCGACGGTCCCGATCACGCGCCGCGCTTTGTGGTTGAAGTAAGCATTGGCAAGGAACCTCCGGAAAAAGGCGAGGGCAGTTCGAAACGCGAGGCCGAGCAGGCGGCGGCGGGCGCGATGTTGAAGCGGTTGGGTCAGCTGCCGGCATGAGCGATGTGCAAACACGTTGCGGCTTTGCCGCCGTGATAGGCGCGCCGAACGCCGGCAAGTCGACGCTGGTGAATGCGCTGGTGGGCTCGAAAGTCTCCATCGTCACGCCAAAGGTGCAGACCACGCGCATGCGCGTGCGCGGCGTGGCTATGCGTGGGGAAACGCAGATTGTCTTCGTGGACACGCCGGGCATCTTCAAGCCACGGCGGCGTTTGGATCGCGCGATGGTCAGCGCCGCCTGGGCGGGTGCCGGAGAGGCGGACGCGATCCTGCTGCTGGTCGATGCGCCGGCAATGGCCGCTCATGCCGAAGGTTTGGCGGCACAGGATACGCGGGCGATCATTGCGGGTCTGAGGCACAGCAAGCGCCGCGCTGCGCTGGTGCTGAACAAAGTCGATGACATGCCCCGCGCCGACCTTCTACCCCTGGCTGAACGCCTGAACGATCCCAGCGTGTTCGAGCAGGTGTTCATGATCTCTGCGCTCACCGGCGATCACGTCGAGGATGTCGCGAAATGGACGGCGGCGAAGATGCCGGAAGGGCCGTGGCTCTATCCGGCCGATCAGGCGGCCGACATTCCCATGCGTCTGCTGGCCGCGGAGATCACCCGCGAGAAACTTTATCTGCGCCTGCACGATGAATTGCCGTACGCCACCATGGTGGAAACCGAGAAATGGGAGGAACGGAAAGACGGTTCGGTGAAAATCGATCAGGTGATTTATGTCGAGCGGGACGGCCAGAAAGCGATAGTGCTCGGCAAAGGCGGCCGGGCCGTCAAATCCATCGGCGAAGCGGCCCGCAAGGAACTGGAGGAGATGCTCAGCCGCCGCGTGCACCTGTTCCTGTTCGTGAAGGTTCGCGAGAACTGGGCAAGCACCCGCGAGCATTACTCCTCCATCGGGTTAGAGTACCCGGACGAATGACCAGCGTAGCATCCTGTCCTCCCCCGCTTGCGGGGGAGGTGACGAGCAAGCGAAGCACAGCGAGGCGGAAGGGGGAATGCCACTCCCCCTACCGTCTCGCCGCTGCGCGGCGATCCACCTCCCCCGCGAGCGGGGGAGGATAGTAGGGCGCACATGGAATGGCAGGACGAGGCGATCGTACTGTCGGTGCGGCCGTATGGTGAAACGGCGGCCATCGTCGAAGCGCTGACGCATCTGCATGGCCGGCATCTGGGATTGGTGCATGGCGGCGCGTCGCGCAAAGCCAAGGCGATGCTGCAGCCGGGCAATTCGCTGCACCTCAGCTGGCGGGCACGATTGAACGAACAACTCGGCTCGTTTCATCTGGAGCCGTTGCGCGCGCGCGCCGGCGCGCTGCTGGAGCGGCGCGATACGCTCATCGGCCTCAATGCTTTCGCTGCGATGGCCTCTGCCGTGCTGCCGGAGCGCGAACCGCATGTCGGCGTTTACGGCGCGGCGGAAGTGCTGCTGGACGCGATGGCCTGTCAGGACTTTACCCACTGGGCGCCGCTCTATGTGCGCTGGGAAGCGGGCTTGCTGGAGGAACTGGGCTTCGGCCTCGATCTCTCGCGTTGCGCCGCCACTGGCACAACCGACGATCTTGTTTACGTCTCGCCGCGCTCCGGCCGCGCGGTTTCGCGCGAGGGCGGTGCGGCCTATGCTGACCGGTTGCCAAAGCTCCCGCCATTCCTGCTCGGCTCGCAGAACTCCGAACCATCGCTTGCCGACATTGTCGATGGGTTGAATCTCACCGCCTATTTCCTGCTCGACCGCGTGCTGCAGCCGCATGGCAAGGAACTGCCGCCCGCGCGAATCCGTTTGGCCGAACTGGCGCAGCGCGAATCACAGTAAGAAGAAGCCATGGCTGATATTGTTGATGACATCAGGCCGGAGCCACTGGCGAGCGCGCTGTCCGAACGCTATCTCGCCTACGCGCTGTCCACCATCACGCAGCGCGCGCTGCCGGATGCCCGGGACGGGCTGAAGCCGGTCCACCGCCGCATCCTCTACGGCATGCTGCGGCTAAGGCTCGATCCCGGCTCGGCGCCCAAGAAATCCGCCAAGGTCGTCGGCGACGTGATGGGCACATTCCATCCGCACGGCGACCAGGCCATCTACGATGCGCTGGTGCGCCTCGCGCAGGATTTCGCCGTGCGTTATCCGCTGATCGACGGGCAGGGCAATTTCGGCAACGTCGATGGCGATAACCCCGCCGCCATGCGCTACACCGAAGCGCGGCTGACGGCGTTGGCACAGGCGCTGCTCGAAGGGCTTGACGAGGATGCTGCGGATTTTCGCGCCACCTATGACGGCGCCGAGCGCGAGCCGGTGGTTCTGCCGGCCGCCTTTCCCAATCTGCTGGCGAACGGGTCGAGCGGCATCGCGGTGGGCATGGCGACCTCCATCCCTCCGCACAATCTGGGCGAGTTGTGCAGCGCAGTCATCGCGCTGATCGAGAATCCCAACACGCGCGACGCCACCTTGCTGAATTATGTGAAGGGGCCGGATTTTCCCACCGGCGGCGTGATCGTGAACGGTCCGGCCAGCATCGCGGAAGCCTATCGAACCGGCCGCGGTTCCTTCCGCCTGCGCGCGAACTGGAAGAAGGAGGAAGGCGCGAGAGGGGTCTATCAGATCGTCGTCGATCAGATTCCCTATGGCGTGCAGAAATCGAAGCTGATCGAGCGCATGGCGGAACTGCTCGACCAGAAGAAACTGCCCTTGTTGGAAGATGTGCAGGACGAATCCGCGGAAGACATCCGCATCGTGCTCGCGCCGAAGAGCCGCACGGTGGATGCGGCGCTGCTGATGGAGCAGCTGTTCCGGCAAAGCGATCTCGAAGTCCGCGTGCCGCTGAACATGAACGTGCTGGACAGCGGCCTCATTCCCCGCGTGATGAGCCTGAAAGAAGTGCTCATCGCCTTCGTCAATCATCGCCGTGACGTGCTGGAGCGGCGTTCGCGCCACCGGCTGGAGAAAATCGCGGCGCGGCTGGAGGTGCTGGAAGGGTATCTCGCGGTCTATCTCAACCTCGACAAGGTCATCAAAATCATCCGCACGAAGGATGAGCCGAAGCCGGAGCTGATGAAGGCCTTCAGGCTCACCGAGAATCAGGCCGAAGCCATCCTCAACATGCGGCTGCGCGCGCTGCGCAAGCTGGAAGAAATGGAAATCCGCCACGAGCACGAGATGCTGACCAGGGAGCGGAAGGAGCTGAAGAAGCTGCTCGGGTCGGGCAAGCTGAAGGACGAGAAGCTGATCTCGGAAATGCGTGCGATCCAGGAGAAGTTCGGCGGCAAGCGCAAGGACGACAAGCTCGGCCAGCGCCGCACGCAATTCTCGATCATGCCGGATATTGCCGAAGAGGTCGCGGCCATCGAGAACTATGTCGAGCGCGAACCGATCACCGTGGTGTGCTCGGAGAAGGGTTGGCTGCGGAGCTTCAAGGGCCATCAGGAACCCGGCGACGCCATTAAATATCGCGAAGGCGATCGCGAGCGTTTCTGGCTGCATGCGGAAACCACTGACAAACTGATGATACTGTCGACCGACGGCCGCTTTTTCACCCTCGAATGCGCCAAGTTGCCGGGCGGCCGCGGCAACGGCGAAGCCATCCGCACCTTCATCGATCTGCCGCCGGAAGCCGATCTGGTCGCGATGTTCGTGCATGTGCCCGGACGCAAGCTGCTGCTGGCTGCCACCTCCGGACACGGCTTTGTCACCAGTGAAGACGAGGCGGTGGCGATGACGCGCGGCGGCAAGCGCGTGCTGAATGTAGGGGAGCGCGCCAAGGCGCAGGCCTGCGCGTTCGTGGACGGCGAGTCTGTGGCCGTGATCGGCGAGAACCGCAAGCTGCTGATTTTTCCGCTCGCCGAAGTGCCGGAGATGGCGCGCGGCCGCGGCGTGATCCTGCAGCGTTACAAGGACGGCGGCCTGCTCGACGTCACCACGTTCCACTGGAAGGAAGGCTTGAAGGACGAAAACAACCGTTTGTTCGAGCCATCAGAGCTCAAGGACTGGAAAGGACAGCGCGCGCAGGCCGGCCGCCTCGTTCCCCGCGGCTGGGCCAAAAGCGGCCGTTTCGCGTAAACAAATGCAACGCGGAGCTAGCGGCCTCGCCGCCGGCGGGCGGGTTGGCGCGGCGTTGTTTCGCGAACACGCCTGCGCTGTTTCTTGGCGACGGTGTCGGATGCGGCGGCCACATCGAGCGCCTGCTTCGCCCAATGCACGAGTTCTTCAGGCTCGTCGTAAAGCCAGTCAGGAATGGCGTACCAGCCGGTGACGATGGTTTCGCCGCCCTTCTCGAAGGTGAATGGCTTGCAGCCTTCCGCGACAAAAGCCTGGCGTGTGTTTTCATTCGTTTTGAAATAGATGCGCTCGCCGAAGATCATGCCGAACATGATCTCGCCGGAACAGATGCCTTCGCCGCCGAAGAAAGGGCGTAAGGTGATCGGACCGAACGCAGCAAACAGATCGTCGAAGCGGTGCGGATTACTCACCGTTCAGTCATCCGAGACTTGGGACAAATCCACACGAATTCAGGTATCGGACCAAATAAGGACCGATAACCAATATGATAAATGGCGCAGCTAACGCCCCGCTTAAAAATGCCCAATTGTATACGCCTTCCGGATCTCCCACATCCCATGAAATTCTAAAAAGACGTCTCTGAACATTTTTCTTTGTCATCAATGCAGCCCCGACAAAGCAGAGCGGAATCGACGTAAAAAACATGATCGCGCACACAGAAGCCTGAAAGGCCGAAAAATACACGACCGTTCGGTGCACATTGTGGGGATAAGTTAGCCCCATGATGGCAAGAGGATTTCGCGGCGCTGCATGCGTCCACTTTTGCTCGATTACAAAAAACCAGCAGAACGACTCGAAGCCATAGCTGATTAGGAACCCGGCGATGGCGTTCTGGATGGCAGCCAAACTTGGCAACGAATACGCAGTGACTTTCGAGGGCTTGGCGCTCATCAAGGTAAGCGGATTCGACGTTAGTCTGCTTCGGCTGGCTTCAGGGTAACCGACTCGCCGCAGCCGCAGGCGGCCGTCTGGTTCGGGTTGTTGAAGACGAAACGGCTGCCAAGTTTCTCGCGCACGAAATCCATCTCCGTGCCGATCAGGAACAGAACCGCCTTGGGATCGATGAACACCTTGACGCCCTGGTCTTCCACCACTTCCTCGAAAGGCTGCGGAGCGTCGGCGTAATCCATGGTGTAGCTCATGCCGGCGCAGCCGCCATTGGTGACACCCACGCGCACGCCCTGAACTTTGCCATCGGCGCTCGCTATGATGTCGCGAATGCGCGAGGCGGCCGCTTGCGAAAGCTTGATAGCCTTCGGCCGCTCGCGCCTTATCTTACCTCCCCCTTGAGGGGAGGTCGAACCGCGCAGCGGTTCGGGTGGGGCTGATGTCAGAGAGTCGCTCATCTCAATACATGTTCAGTTCGAGTTTCGCTTCTTCGCTCATGCGTTCCGGCGTCCAGGGCGGATCGAAGGTCATGTTCACCGTCACCTTGCCGATGCCGTCGATGCCTTCGAGCGCGTGGCGCACCATTTCGGGCATTTCACCCGCTACCGGGCAACCCGGTGCGGTTAGGGTCATGTCCACCGCGGTGTCGTAATTGTCGGCCACATCCACCTTGTAGATAAGGCCGAGCTCGTAGATGTCCACCGGGATTTCCGGATCGTAAACGGTCTTCAGCGCCTTCACGAGCTTGTCGGTGAAGTCGTCCAGTTCCGCAGGCGTGAGCTTGGTCTCCGCGCTCGCCGCGGAAACCTCGGCGTTCATCGCAGGGGTGATCGGCTCCATATTCATTCTGTCTTGGCGGTTTCGCCGCCCTCCAGCGCCGATTTCATGGTGTGCCACGGAAGCGTTGCACACTTCACGCGCATGGGAAATTCCGAGATGCCGCCCATGACCTCCAGCTGCTCGCGGTCTTCAGGCGCGAGTCCATTTGTATCCTCGCCCTTCACCAAGTGAAGGAAGCCGCTCATCAATTGCTCGGCCTGCTCCACCGTGCGGCCGACCAGCATGTCCGTCATCATCGAGGCGGACGCCTGGCTGATAGCACAACCTTTGCCTTCGAAGGCGATATCCTGAATGCGATTTTCAGCATCGAGCGCGAGGTAGATCTTCACCCGGTCGCCGCACAACGGATTGTAGCCTTCGCCGGTGTGCGTGGCCTCCTGCAATGCGCCGAAACGGCGCGGATGGCGTGAGTGATCGAGTATCACTTCCTGATACAGCTCTCGCAGACCCTGATCCATCGGCTAACTCCCCCAACGCGGGTTCCTCCCCCGCTTTAGCGGGGGAGGGGGACCGCCGAAGGCGGTGGAGGGGGCGCATGCGAATGCCCCCTCCGTCTCGCGCATTCCGCGCTCGACACCTCCCCCGCTTCGCAGGGGAGGAACCAGAGCGTTCGAGCTGCCCATAGGGAAGGTTAAATATAGGGCGCGGTTTGTCATCCCAATATCGCTCTTGCCTTCTTCAGCGCCGCCACGAACACGTCAACCTCTTCGCGCGTGTTGTAGAGCGCGAACGAGGCCCTCGTCGTGGAAGCCACGCCGAAGCGCTCCATCAACGGTTGCGCGCAATGATGGCCGGCGCGCACCGCAACCCCTTCGCGATCCAGAATGGTCGCCACGTCATGCGCGTGCATGTCGTCGGTTTCGAACGACAGTATGGCACCCTTGTTCTTCGCCTCGCCGATCATGCGCACCCAGTTCAATTCCTTCACTTGATCGGTCGCATATCTGAGCAGATCATCCTCGTGCGCCGCCACTGCCTTGCGATCCAGTCCGCTGAGGTAATCGATTGCCGCCGCCAAGCCCACCGCCTCGATGATGGGCGGCGTGCCGGCCTCGAACCGCGCCGGCGGTGGAGCGTAGGTCACGCGTTCGCGCGACACTTCCTGGATCATTTCGCCGCCGCCGTTGAACGGCCGCATGGATTTGAGCAGTGCGCGCTTGCCGTAAAGCACGCCGATGCCAGTAGGTCCGTACAGCTTGTGGCCGGTGAAGGCGTAGAAATCGGCGTCGAGGCCTTGCACGTCAACAGAAAGATGCACGACACCCTGGCAGCCATCCGCCAGCACGGGCACGCCTTTGGCATGCGCGCGCGCGACAACGTCCTTCAGCGGCGTGATCGTGCCCAAGACATTGGACATATGCGCGATGGCGACGAGTTTGGTTTTCGGCCCGATGGCGGCATCAACACGGTCCACATCCAGAGAACCGTCGTCGTTCACATCGATCCAGCGAAGCACGGCGCCGTAGCGCTCGCGCAGGAAGTGCCATGGCACGATGTTGGAATGGTGCTCCATCACCGATAGCACGATCTCATCGCCCGGTTGGATGCGCGGCGCGACATACGAATGCGCGACGAGGTTGATTGCCTCGGTGCCGCCATGGGTGAAGACGATCTCGTCGGCTTGCCCGGCGTTCAGGAACCGGCGCACGTTTTCGCGCGCAACTTCATAGCGCTCGGTCGCGACAGCCGAGAGATAGTGCACCCCGCGATGCACATTGGCGTAGTCGCTGCTTGCGAATTCCCGCATGGCGTCCAGAACCTGGCGCGGCTTCTGCGCGCTGGCGGCGCTATCGAGATAGACGAGCGGCTTGCCGTACACCGTGCGCGACAGGATTTCGAAATCCGCGCGCGCGGCGAGGGGATCGAATGCCGCGACTGGCACGCGTTTCAGCTGCGCCGTCATGCGGTCAGCTCCGCGAGCGCCGCTTCGACATGCGACCACACCTCCGCGCGGATGTCTTCGTCTGTGATTTCCGCCACGGCGTCTTCCAGGAAGGCGCGCATCAGCAGCGCGCGGGCTTCCGGCTCGGCGACCCCGCGTGAGCGCAAATAGAACAGCGATTCCGGATCGAGGTCGCCAATTGCCGCGCCGTGCGCGCATTTCACATCGTCGGCAAGAATTTCCAGCTCCGGCTTGAGATCGATTTCCGCGCGCTCGCCCAGCAGCAACCCTTTTGCAGTCTGCCGGCTATCGGAGCCATTGGCGCCTTCCGCCACGCTCACCTTGCCCTGATACACGCCGCGCGATTTTCCGCCAGCGATGAGCTTGAACAGCTGCGTGCTCTGCGCGTTGCCAGCCGAGTGCGTCACGCGGGTTGTGACATCGGCGTGGCCGCCATCGCCCAGTACGCTGACACCGGACAGATGCACTTCGGCGCCCTCGCCTTCCAGTGCGATATGCAATTCGGTGCGCGACAGCTTTGCGCCGAAATCGGCAAAGTGCGCGCGATAGGTCGCGCCTTGCGCGATCCGGATGGAATAATCGGAGACGCGAACGCTTTCCCCGTCTGCATTGGCCTCGCGAATATGGTGGAGCTGTGCGTTTGGCCCGGCCACGATCTCGATTGCGATATTTGAAAAATCGCCGACGGACATGGTTTCGCGCAAGGTCAGCGAGGCGCCTTCTTCCACCACGATCAGCGCACGGCCGTGACCGGCGTTGGAAAGTTCCAGATGCACCGTGCCCTGCTCACCTTTGCCAACATGAAGGAATATGCCGGATTTGGCATGAGCAGCGGCGACCGTTCCCATCTCGCCATGCGTGCCCCGCGCCATGATTTCCGGAAGTTCATTTTGCTCCACGGTACCAGAGAGCGTGACGCTCCACCGCGCAACTGGTGCGGACGCGACAGCTTCGCCCTCAATGGCGTTTCGCAGATCGGTGTATTTCCAGTCCTCGACCCGGCGGTTGGGAAGCGCGCTCATGCCGCCTCCCGGATGATTTCGGCGTAGCCCTTGGCTTCCAGCTCGTGCGCCAGTTCCTTGCCGCCCTCTTTGATGATGCGGCCGCCATACAGCACATGCACGCGGTCGGGCACGATGTGGTTCAAGAGCCGCTGGTAATGCGTGATCACCAGCATGGCGCGCTCGGACGACCGCAAGCCGTTCACGCCGTCGGCCACCACTTTCAGCGCGTCGATGTCGAGCCCGGAGTCGGTTTCGTCGAGAATGGCGAGCGCCGGCTCGAACAGCGCCATCTGCAGAATCTCCAGACGCTTTTTCTCGCCGCCGGAAAAGCCGACATTCAGCGCCCGCTTCAGCATCTCCTCGGAGATGTGCAGGGCTTTCGCCTTCTCGCGCACCAGCCTCAGCACGCCCAGCGCATCGATGTCCTTCTCGCCGCGGGCACGGCGCTGCGCATTCAGCGCCGTTTTCAGGAAGTTCATCGTGGTGACGCCGGGGATTTCCACCGGATATTGCATGGCGAGAAACACGCCTTTCGCGGCGCGCTCCTCCGGCGCCATCGCCGCCAGATCTTCGCCGCGATAGCGGATGCTGCCGCTTATGATCTCGTAGCCTTCGCGGCCCGCCAGCACATAGGAGAGCGTCGATTTGCCGGAGCCGTTCGGCCCCATGATGGCGTGCACCTCGCCCGCGGCGATCGAGAGCGACAGCCCTTTGAGGATTTCCTTGCCGCTCACGGCAACGTGCAGGCCTTCGATCTCAAGCATTAGCCGACAGAGCCCTCCAACGAAATGCCCACGAGCTTCTGCGCTTCGACGGCGAATTCCATCGGCAGCTGCTGCAGCACCTCGCGGCAGAAGCCATTGACGATCAGCGCCACCGCTTCCTCCTGCGGAATGCCGCGCTGCAGGCAATAGAAAAGCTGATCCTCGGCGATCTTCGAGGTTGTGGCCTCGTGCTCGATGCGCGCGGACTTATTCCGGCTCTCGATATACGGCACGGTGTGTGCGCCGCACTTCCCGCCTATCAGCAGCGAATCGCATTGCGTGTAGTTGCGCGCGTTGGCAGCGCGCGGATGCACGCTCACCAGCCCGCGATAGGTGTTCTGCGCTTGCCCGGCGCTGATGCCTTTGGAGATGATCCGCGAACGCGTGTTCTTCCCCAGATGGTGCATCTTGGTGCCGGTATCGGCCTGCTGGAAATGGTTGGCGATGGCGATGGAATAGAACTCGCCCACCGAGTCATCGCCGCGCAGCAAACACGAGGGATATTTCCAGGTGATCGCCGAGCCGGTTTCAACCTGCGTCCACGAAATCTTGGAGCGTGCGCCCCGGCAATCGCCGCGCTTGGTGACGAAATTGTAGATGCCGCCCTTGCCCTCCTCGTCGCCGGGATACCAGTTCTGCACCGTGGAGTATTTGATCTCGGCGCCTTCCAGCGCCACCAGCTCCACCACGGCGGCGTGCAGCTGGTTTTCGTCGCGCTTGGGCGCGGTGCAGCCCTCGAGATAGCTGACGTATGAGCCTTCATCGGCGATGATCAGGGTGCGCTCGAACTGGCCGGTGCCCTGTGCGTTGATGCGGAAATATGTGGAGAGTTCCATCGGGCAGCGCACGCCCTTCGGCACATACACAAAGCTGCCGTCCGAGAATACCGCCGAGTTCAACGTGGCGAAGAAATTGTCCGTCACCGGTACGACGCTGCCGAGATATTTCTTCACCAGCTCCGGATAATCGCGGATGGCTTCGGAGATCGGGCAGAAGATGACGCCGGCTTCGGACAGCTTCTCCTTGAAGGTGGTGGCGACGGAAACGGAATCGAACACGGCATCCACCGCCACGCCGGCCAGCAGCATCTGCTCGTTCAGCGGAATACCGAGCTTGTTATACGTCTCGATCAGCTTGGGATCGATTTCGTCGAGGCTTTTCGGGCCGTCCGCCGCACTCTTTGGTGCGGCATAGTAATAGGCGTTCTCGTAATCGATGGGATCGTAGTGCACGCGCGCCCATGTCGGCTCGCGCATTTGCCGCCAGCGGCGATATGCACCGAGCCGCCATTCCAGCATCCATTCCGGCTCGCCCTTCTTGGCCGAGATGAAGCGCACGGTGTCTTCGGAGAGCCCTTTCGGCGCGCGCTCCATCTCGATGTCGGTGACGAAGCCGTATTTGTACTTCTCACCAAGCGCGGCCACCTGTTCGCGGGTTTCGAGCGCTGCCATCACGCCGCCTTCCGCGCGGAGATGCGCGCGAGCAGTTTTTCCAGCGAAGCGATGCAGGCATCCGCATCTTCTTGTGTCGAATTCCAGCCGAAGCTGACGCGCAATGCGCAGCGGGCGAGATCGTCCGGCACACCCATTGCCTTCAGCACATGCGAACGCCCGACCTTGCCGGAGGAACACGCAGCACCGGAGCTGACGCAAATCCCGTCCAGATCCAGCGCCATCAGCGCCGTTTCGGCGGACAGTCCGGGAATGGCAAAGCAGGTTGTATTTGGCGCACGCTCCGCATCTTTGGCGAAAACGATTGCGCCCAAATTGACCACCGTCTTTTCAAAGCTGTCGCGAACGGCCTTCACGCGCGCGACTTCTTCCTCCCGGTTCGCCTGCAACGTGCGAACAGCAGCGCCGAAGCCGGCGATGCCGGAGACGTTCTCGGTGCCGCCGCGGCGACGCATTTCCTGGAAGCCGTCGATCAGCGGCGCCAGCGGCGCGCCGTCTTTGACGATGAGCGCGCCAGTGCCCTGCGGCCCGCCAAGCTTGTGCGCCGAGATTGAAAGGTAGTCGGCATCCCACTCGCGAAACGCAATCGGACAATAGCCACTCGATACGCCGTCGACGTGGATCAGCGCATTTCCTTCGTCGCGAATAAGCTTTGCAAGCGACCCGATGTCCTCAAAGACGCCGGTTTCATTGTTCACGGACATCAGTGAGACCAGTGAGCGGCCGCCACCATTCGTCAACTGGGCGCGAAACTTCCTCTGATCGACGCGGCCGTTTGCGTCGACCGCAATTTCGCTGACGTGCAATCCGGGCACCGTCTCGGCGAGCGATGCCGCAACGGCGCGGACACTGTCATGGGCGGTCCCCTGCACGAAAAGTCGTGTGACCGGTTCGCCGGTTTCCGTTGCGGAAAGAACTGCGCCGCGCAAGGCCAGCGCGTTGGACTCGGCGCCGCCACTGGTGAAAATCACCTCGCCGGGCGCAGCACCCGCAAACGCAGCCACGGTCTCGCGCGCATTTTCGATCACCGTACGCGCGGCCCGCCCCATTGCATGCACCGACGACGGATTGCCGCCAATCTCCAGCGCGCGCGCAACCGCAGCGGCAGCTTCCGGCCGCAGCGGCGAGGTGGCGTTGTGGTCCAGATAAATCATGCCGCGGGCCTGATCTCGCGCTCATTCGCGGGGCGGCAAGGTTGCGCGCGGCCGAGCACGCGCCGCTCCACCACATCCGCCAGCGAGATTGATGACAGAAACACGTGGATCTGCTGCCCCAGTTCTTCCCAAAGATCATGCGTTACGCAGCGGATGCTCGCCGTCATGCAGCCTTTGGTGCCTGGCAGGCAGCGGGTCGCGCGAATGGGCTCGTCCACGGCCAGAATGATGTCGGCCACGCGCATCTCGTTCGCTGGCCGGCTGAGACGATAGCCGCCGCCGGGCCCGCGCACGCTCTTCACCAGCCCCTGCCGCCGCAGTTTGGCGAACAGCTGCTCCAGATAGGAGAGCGAAATCTCCTGCCGCCGGGCGATCTCGGAGAGCGACACGGCGCGCGCGCCCGCCTCATGGGCCGCGAGATCGGCCATGGCCATCACCGCGTAGCGTCCCTTGGTACTCAACCGCATGGCAGAAACTCCATGGCGTCAGTGCCTTTTTCCTTGCTTCCGAGCCCCGCCCTTGTGTTTAACAAGTCCGCCGGCGCCGGCTGCTTTCCAATATAATATTCCGAGTAAAATGGTCAATTATTCAGCATGATGAAAACGCAGATCGGCCCCCTATTGTTGACCGTGCCGCAAGGCTATTTTGTGACGGCGGAGGCTGTCTGATGCCGGAGATCATCCTCCCCGGACCGGCTGGCCGCATCGAGGTCCGCTATCAGCGGCAAAAAACGCCCGCCAACGCCCCCATGGCGCTGGTTCTGCATCCGCACCCGCAGTTCGGCGGCACCATGAACAATCCGCTGGTCTATGACCTGTTTCATTTGTTCCACAAGCTCGGCTGCACCACGGTGCGCTTCAACTTTCGCGGCGTCGGCCGGAGCCAGGGAACCTTCGATTCTGGCGCCGGCGAGCTTTCGGATGCCGCGGCCGTGCTGGACTGGATGAACACCCTCTATCCCAATCCCTCCTTCGTGTGGGTGTGCGGAATTTCCTTCGGCGCCTGGATCGGCATGCAGCTGCTGATGCGCAGGCCGGAAATCACCGGCTTCATCTCCATCGCTCCGCCGGCCAGCATGTACGATTTCGCCTTCCTCGCCCCGTGCCCGACCTCGGGCCTCATTTTGGCGGGTACCAGGGATCAGGTGGTGCCGGAAGCGGACATGCAGAAGCTGGTGGACCGGCTCACCGCGCAGAAGGGCATCAAGATCACCTATCAGAAGATCGAAGGCGCCAACCACTTCTTCGACAAGCACGAGAACGATGTGATCGAAGCCGTGCACGAATACGCCCACCGCATGATGACCACGCCCCGCACGGGCCGGTGACCAGGAGAAGGACTTTTCTGCCCATTTGGAGGACTTGATTCCGTATCCTGAATGTTCTATATTGGCGTATGAACCGAGAAAAGCAGTTGTCTGCCCTGCGGACGCAGGTATGGGCGCAGTTCAGATTGATGCAGGCATGCGGGGACCGGGTCGTTGCAGCCGGGAACAATCAGCTCCGTCTGGCTTGGGTCTACTCGTTTCTCCGGATATCCAGGTCGCTAAAGGAAACGGCGGTGTTGCTGGGACGGCTCGAGAGAGCGCCGCAGCTCGAGCCGATGGCGGCCCTTCTTCTGGCCAGTCTGCGCCTGCCGGCGCTGCCGTCCTTGCCGGACGAGGGGAGCCCACCCCCTGCCGAAAATCGCAAAACAACCTCAACCCGAATGTCTAGCAACAACAGCACGTTATCCTCCCCCGCTTGCGGGGGAGGTGGATCGCCGCACAGCGGCGAGACGGTAGGGGGAGCCGAGCAAGCCCCCCTTCCGCCTCGCACACAAACGGGTGCTCGGCACCTCCCCCGCAAGCGGGGGAGGATAATTCGCATCAAGCTCAAGGGCGGGGCGCCGCGCGGCAACCGCAATGCTCAGAAGTCGGGCTGCCATACTTCCGAGTTTCGCGAATTCCGCCGCGCCCTTGGCAGCTATGTCCGCGTAGTGGAGGCCGTACTCGCACCGCTCAACGCCGTGCTGCCGCAGCTGCAAACGCGTATGTTCCATGAAGTTGACCGTCCGGAGCGGTGTTATGTGCGAACTCGGCGGGCCGGAAAGCGTTCAACCGCGAGCTTTGTGGAGCCTGCCGCCGGTCATCGGCTGGCGGACACCGGTGGTGGTCGGCAGGCTCAGCGGCAATCCTCTGATCGAGCGGACTGCGAGATACGCGAAGGCTTCCGCTTCAATGAAATCGCCGCGCCAGCCGGCATCCTCCGCGGAAAGCACCGGCGCATTCACCCGCGCCCGCAATTCTGCCATCAGCTTCGGATTGTGCCGCCCTCCACCGCAAACCACCCAAGTGGCTGCCGGGTCGGGAAAGTGCTCGCGCGACCGCGCGATGGCGGCGGCGGTGAAGGCGGTGAGCGTGGCGGCACCATCCTCGGGGCTCAATTGCGCGACCGCATCGGTGGTGAAATCAAGCCGGTCGAGCGATTTCGGCGGCGCGCGATCGAAGAACGGGTGCGCCAGCATTTTGCCAAGCGCGACATCGTTCACTCGGCCCGCTCCCGCGAGGGCGCCGTTTTTGTCGATGGGCTTGCCGGTGTGCCGAAGGGCCCAATCGTCGATGGGCGCGTTGCCGGGCCCGGTATCGAAGGCGAGGATCGCGCCGCTCGAAATGTAGGTAACATTCGCCACGCCGCCGATGTTCACCACAACAGCGGGCAATTCCAAGGCGCGCGTCTTCTTCACCAGAGCGGCATGATACAGCGGCACCAGCGGCGCACCTTGGCCGCCGGCCTTCACATCCGCACTGCGAAAGTCGTTCACCACATCGATGCCGGTGAGGCGCGCGAGCAAAGCGCCGTCGCCGACCTGCCACGTCCAATGCTGCTCGGGGCGATGAAGAATAGTCTGCGCATGGTAGCCGATCAGCGTAATCTCGGCAGGCTTAAGGCGGGCCTTCTCCAACAGCGCCGACACGGCGCGCGCGTGCGCTTCGGTGGAAATGCGTTCCGCTTCGCGAATGGAGTACGGCACGGGCGCGCCGCGCGCGACCGATTGGGCATCGTCCAGCACCTTGCGCAGCACCGCGCGTGTGTCCGGGTCGTAGGGCAGGGCGAGCGCCGGACCCGCCACGGCAACGTCTTCGCCATCGGTTGTCAGCAACGCCGCGTCGATCCCGTCGATCGACGTGCCGCTCATCAGGCCAATGACTTTAAGAGTTTCGCTCATGCGTGCTAGACAGCCACCCGCTTTTTCGTCATCGCCCGCTTTATGCGGGCGACCCAATTGGGTGGCCCGGACCGCCTGTCTCGGCTGCCGGGCCATGACGGTCAGGGATCATAGATACAATCTCATGTGCCGAGCTACCGTATGAGTGATGCGTCCCGATTCAAGTCTGATTTCCTGCGCGAGTTCACGGCGCGCGGCTGTCTCTACGACTGCACCGATCCGGAAGCGCTGGACGCGCTCTTCGCGCGTGAACGCGTCACCGCCTACATCGGCTTCGACTGCACGGCGCCGAGCCTGCATGTCGGCAGCCTGGTGCAGTTGATGACCTTGCGGCGGCTTCAGCAGGCGGGGCACCGGCCCATTCTGCTGATGGGGGGAGGCACCACCAAGATCGGCGATCCCTCCGGCAAGGACGAGACGCGGCTGCTGCTCTCCGATCAGCAGATCGAATCCAACAAGCAAAGCATCGTGAAAGGCATCCAGCATCTTCTGAAATTCGGCGAGGGACCGTGCGATGCCATCATGGCCGACAACGCCGAATGGCTGGACCGGCTCGAATACATTCCCTTTCTGCGCGATATCGGCCGCCATTTCTCCGTCAACCGCATGCTGACGATGGACAGCGTGAAGCTGCGGCTGGAGCGCGAGCAGCCCATGTCGTTCCTCGAATTCAACTACATGATCATGCAGGCCTACGATTTTGTGGAACTTTACCGCCGCTACGGTTGCCGGCTGCAATCGGCGGGATCGGATCAATGGGGCAACATCGTCAGTGGCATCGATCTGGGACGGCGGGTTGAGAATGCGCAATTGTTCGGGTTGACGACGCCGCTCATCACTACCGCCTCCGGCGCCAAGATGGGCAAGACGGCCGCAGGTGCGGTGTGGCTCAATGCCGATCAGCGCAGTCCATACGAATACTGGCAATTCTGGCGCAACACGGAGGACAACGATGTCGGCCGCTTCCTGCGTCTGTTCACCGACCTGCCGCTCGCGGAAATTGCGCGGCTGGAGCGGCTTGAAGGCGCGGAGCTGAATCACGCGAAGATCGTGCTGGCGAACGAAGCCACCGCGATGCTGCATGGCCGGTCAATTGCGGAAGAAGCCGCCGAGACCGCGCGCCGCACCTTCGAAGAAGGCACGTTTGCGGAAGGGCTGCCGACCTTCGCACTGAAATTGCCCGATGGCGTTCTTAATCTCGCCGTCGCAACCGGGCTCGCAGCGTCCAATTCCGAAGCACGCAAGCTGATCGCGAATAACGGTCTGCGCCTGAACGATGTTGCCGTCAGCGATCCGCGTCTGCAGGTCGACGAAAGCGCGTTGACGCCGGAAGGCGTGCTGAAGCTCTCCAGCGGCAAGAAAAAGCACGTGCTGGTCAGACCGCCCTAGTGCGGCGCAGTTTGCGGCTTCGGCGGATCGGTCTCCGCCTGACGCGGCGCGGATGGAACCTTGCCTTCGAACATGCGGCGCAAGATGCCGGGAGTAAGTAGGGATAAAGGATTCACGTTGATCTTTGGCTCATCGAGATTGCCCTTGGCCTCGTAGGTCACGCCCACAATTCCCTCGCCCGGGCGTGAGACGAGCACGTTTCCGACCAGTGGAATGGCACCAAGAATGCTGTTCAACCCATAGATCGGCGCCACTGCTCCGCGCAGATCGATCTGGTTGGCCCGGCGGTCGATGTAGCCTTCGCCGGAAAGTCCGACGGACGGACCGGTGGCCCGCGCGTCGTGGATGTTGAACACATCGTTGGCCGCGGTGAACGGCAGCTCGAGTTTGTTGATCACGATCCCGGAACCGCGCATCAGATCCAGCAGACCGCCAAGCGAGCCGGCCGAAAAAAGCCTTGCAAAGAATGGCTGGTTTTCGACCTTGAAGTCGCGCATTTCGAGCGTGCCGGCGAAGTCCGGACTGCCCTTCGAGCCGATGGGCGGCATTCTCGCGACAAGGGCGAGGCGTCCGCCAGAAACGTTGCTGAGCCCTAAAACACCCTTCAGCAGCGCGCCGGCATCATTGGCATTCACAGACAAACGCCTTCCATCGGAGGCCGGAGTGATATTCGCCGACAGCGATGCAGATTTGGACACGCCGGTGGTGAGCGAAAGGCTCTGAATGCTGCCCCCGATCATGTTCGCCTCCGCATTGAGAGGCGCCAGAACGGTATTCTGTTTCAGCTGCATGCGATCGAGTTTCGCCACGATGTGATAGCGGTCCGTCGACTCCTTTTTTCCTGCCGTTGTGTTGCTGTCGCGGCGGCCCAGAGACGTACCGTCGGCAGATCGTCCGCGAATGAAGATATCAGCCACGCTGCCGGAATTCTGCGTATAGGTCACGCCGAAATCATTGATTGGGCCGGCGCGTAAAGCGGGTATGTCGGCCCGCCGAAGCGCGCCATCAGGAGCAAAACTTAAAGTGCCTTGAGCCGAAAGTCCGGCTCCGCCGATCGTCAGGTCAGCGCTGGAAATCGTGCCCTTGTCATCCAGCTTGGCAGAAACCTGGGCGCTGGCTGCCGTACCCGGTTCTTTGCGATAGCTTATCGGACCCAGGGAAATTGCAGCGGGTGTCAAATCCACATTTATCTGCGCCATGCGGATGACGCCGCGATAGCCTTGCAAATTCGCGCTGAGCCCCAGCGGACCGCTTATGAAGTCGCCCAGTCTGATTTTGAGGGCGTCCCGCGCCTGCTCGTTCAAGGTGCCGCTGACTTTCATTTGCGTGGTGTTGGGATTCTTGTCGTCGAACGCTTCAACCCAATCCACCAGGTATCGAGCGGTGCGATAGGTCACTGAACCCGAGGCACGCAGATGCTTGTTGTCGATATCGAAGACAACGCTCCCATCGGAGAGCTTCGTCTCCTCGCCCAACGACAGAGCGAGGCCTTTCACATCCGCCTTAACATGTATCGGTACCTGATCGATGCCGACGTCTTTCACCATGGGGATGTGAAACTCAGCTTCGACGAGAGTGGTACCCGCGGTTTGCGCCGGATCGATATGGAAGCGCGTGGGGTAGTGCAGGGGCTTTTCGTCCAGGATTTTCAGGAGGGCCGGCATCGATCCTTCGAAACCGACCGCAATGTGGCCGACAGTTCCTTGCTTGTGCAGCTGGGGGATTGTGAGACTCGCCTTCTTCACTGCGAGTGATCCAACGCGCGCGGAAGCGACGTCCATATGAAAGGTATCGCCAGTCAAAACGCCAACGCCGTTGGCCTGCGTCGCAAGGCTCATGCCTTGCAGATAGTTCACGCTTGCGTCCTTCACCGGGATCGTCAGATGAATGGCCGCTTCCGGCAGCGCTGGCCCGTCAAGTTCGCCGGCCCCAATATTCACATTGATCGATACCGGTCCCACTTGGCCGGCCGGCATGTTCCTGGCAATCCAGGATCGCGCCCCGCTTCCCGCCTTTAGAGGCCAATAGCGAACGAGGCTGCGAACGGAGAGCGGGTTGAACTTGCCCAGGAGAGCGATACCTGGAGACTTGTTCGCTACCAGCAGCAGGCGCCCCTGGAGTTCGCCGGTCAGAACATTTCCGCTGAGAAGCGCCTGATCGATCGTGAATGTCGCATCGCTGAAATTGTAGTTGCCGCGAAGGTGCAGCGGACCGAGCGCCACCGGAGCAGTGAAGGCTTCTGGAGTCGCGACGATGATGTGGTCGGCGCTGACATCCAAAGCCGCTGCTGCAAGGCTTCCCGCCTGATCAAATTTCAGATTGCCGGAGCCTTGGAGATGGGCTGTTGCGGTATTCCCCTGCAGTGTCGCCTGATCGATTAGAAAATGCCCTGTGCTTCCGTCGTAGCGTCCAACAACATCGAAATCCTTTATCACCAGAGGTGAACCGAGCCCACCGATCTTGCCCTTTGCTCGCAATCCCAAGTCCGCCGACTTCAGACGATTTCCATGCTCCAGCACGATGGATGCGGAGAGATCGTTTGTGAGATCGAACGGGCGCAAGAATGCAAAATGCGGCGAATTCCTTGAAAGTGCCTCCAGCGACAATCCCGTTATGCTGACGTCGCCGGTGATATCTCCACCCTGTCGCGGCAGTTTCATCGAAGCAAGTAGATGGGCGGGCTTGCCGGTGATCTCCACGTCTGCTTCGATATCCGCCTTCAACTCGGAGTTTGGCGTCGAAGCTACGTTGCTTACCTCCACACGCGCGGAGGGTGCAACGAGGAAAAGCCCTGAATTCTGGTCAAGGAACGCGAGCCTTGCCCTGCGCACTGCAAATCGATCCAGCGAGGCGGGGCCGTGTCCGGAATTCTCCAGCGCTTTCCGAATGCGTTCGAGAACGTCGTCGCCAGTCTCGCTACCGTTCATGCCGAGGCGAAGCGCGCCAGTTTTTGTTCGGACGAGCGTTAGTTGCACGCCGACGAGAGCGATCCGGCGGATTTGAACGTCGCCGCCCAGCAGCGCACCAGCAGCCAAGCCGATTTCCGCCTTCGGAGCCTGTGCGATGATGTGCTGCTGCGCATCCAGCACCCGTGCGCCGACGATGATAAGATTTACCCGCCCCTCATCTCGCGACCATTCAAGCGCCGCGTCCTCGTACTGGACGGCAAGTCCGGGGACCGTATGCAGAAGCGATTCACGCAGACGCTCGGAAAAAGGTCCCAGGGACACGGGTCCCATCGCAAACCGCAGCACGACACCCGCTACGAAGAAGATGCCGACAGCCAGCAAGGCCAACGTCGCTAGACTTACGTGATGGACATGGTGCCGCCGGATCCGAAATCTGCGGAGACGCTCAAGGAGTTTGGCGGCAAGCGGCGGAGGGGTGTTCGAGTCTTTCAAGGATCGGCACCTGTCCCGCGCCCGGCGGGGAGTGGATTGGGCGCCCCCTGGCCGCGATCAGTAATCGCAGCGCCCTTGTGCTTACCACCTGTGAGCAGCTTTGGTAAATGCCGGGTTAAATCCAGGTGGAGTTCGCATGAGCACGGCATTGGCGGTGGGTGACAAGGCGCCGGATTTTTCAATCGCGACAACCCAAGGCGAGGCTTCGTCAAAGTCTCTGAAGGGCAAGGCTTACGTTCTTTATTTTTATCCGAGGGATGACACGCCGGGCTGCACCAAGGAAGCCATCGCCTTTTCCGCGCTGTTGGACGAATTCGCCAAGCAGGGGGTCAAAATCCTGGGGATATCGAAAGACAGCGTTCAATCTCACGAGAAATTTGTGAGGAAGTTTTCGCTTGGCTTTCCGCTGGGCTCTGATCCCGAGACCGTCGTGGCTCAACAGTTTGGAGTGTGGATGGAGAAGAAGCTTTATGGCCGGGTCTATATGGGTATGGACCGCGCCACGTTCCTGGTAGATGGGCGAGGGTTCATCCGCAAAATCTGGCGCAAGGTGAAGGTTCCGGGCCATGCCGAGGCTGTCCTGGAAGCCGCTCGGGCCCACTTGGCTCGCGCTTAAATCACTGATTTTGCTATAAAAAGAAACGAAGCTTGATTTTACGTTCCGATACAGCGGATAGTCCGCCCACGGGGAGGGCATGCGGAAATACTACAAAGGGACATTGGACATATGACTCAAACGCTCACCGAGCGCGCGCGCAGTTGGCTGGCGGCGGCGTTCCCTGAACGACAGATCTATATCCGCAGCGACGGGCGTGTACAGTTTTTCACCTTCAGTTCGCTATCCCAGGCGGTCTTGGCCGGGATGGGACTTCTGGTCCTTAGTTGGGTTGCCTTTGCCTCTGTTACGGTCGTCTTCAAGAACCACATCATTGTCGCAAAAAACCATAGATTTCAGCAAATGCAGGCCAATTACGAGGCTCGCATTACCGACCTCCAACTTTCGTATGACGAATTGAACGGGGCATTGGTTGCGGCTGAGGACAGATTTAAGTCTGTCGCCGACGGGGTGGTACGCAAACAGCAGGTGTTGGCGAGCCTTCTCGGCCGCAAGGAACTGGTGATCCCGGCCTCAATCTCATCCCTCGGTACAATGCCTGTGACTTCGTTTCAGGCCCCCGGGACTGGTCTCGCCCGGGGAGCAGATACAGGCGATTCATCCAGCCCGTTTGAAGGGCATTTGGACCTCCAAATTATGCCAGGGCCGGTGGCGCCCCAGCCGACGGTTGCAAATCCCACTCGGGCTAGCTTTTTGGAAGGGCCATTCGAAACGGTCGCCGGCGCGGCTAACGCTCTCTTGCGACGTGCCTTGCCGGCCCGACCAAGCTTTGCCAAGTTGGACGCCACGAATTCAGAACTTCGGGGTGTCAACGAACAGATCAGGCGCATAGAGCGACTGAATTCGAGTGAGCTCCAGTTTGCCAAGGCGGTCGACGTCCAGATCAGCACGCGTATCGGTGGTGCCGACAACGTGATGCGCAGGGTCGGGCTCAATCCCGGCAGAATAGCCGGCGCTGCGACCGGAGGGCCGACACTTCCGATGAACGAAACGTCGCTTTCGGGTCTGGACGACACGGAATTCAGTAACGTCTATGCCAGCGCTACGGCGCACCAAAAAGAACTTGGCACGTTGTTGGCGGCCTTGAGGCACGTTCCGCTTACCACACCGGTTCACGGATCAAATTTTGGCCTGACGAGCGATTTTGGTCCGCGCGTTGATCCATTCACCCATCAGGTCGGGTTCCACCCCGGGCTGGATTTTGCGGGTCCTTGGGGGTCGACGGTCACTGCCACCGCGCCGGGAACAGTGGTTTACGCCGGTCCTCGAGGCGGATACGGCAATATGGTGGAAATTGACCATGGCTACGGATTGCACACCCGTTACGGACATTTGTCGTCGCTTTTGGTGCGCGTGGGCGGTAGGATAGAAAAAGGCACGCCTGTGGGAAAACTCGGATCCACTGGGCGAAGTACCGGGCCTCATGTTCATTACGAGGTCTGGTTGGCCGACGCGGTGAGGGATCCGAGCAGATTCATCGAGGCAGGTCGTCATGTTCAATAAAGCAAAGGAGTCCACCCCCGAGACGCCGGTCATGGCACCGCCTACCGCAGTGTCCCCTCCCATTCAGCAGCCGCAAAAGCGTCCGCAAGCCGCGCGATCCGCGCCATCGATCATTAGCGCCGATCTTGTCGTCACCGGTACACTATCGTCGACCGGAGACATGCAGGTTGATGGAAGGGTGGAAGGTGATGTGCACAGCGCGGGCTTGGTGATCGGTGAAAAAGCAGTGATCCAGGGCGAAGTTCTTGCGGATGAAGTTACCGTTCGCGGGCGCGTGGAAGGCAGTATTCGCGCGCGTAAAATCCTGTTGTGCTCAACCTGCCATGTCGAGGGCAACATCCTGCACGAGGCCTTTGCGGTAGAGGCCGGAGCCTTCTTCGAGGGCAATTGCCGGCACTCCGACAGCCCCTTGGCGGAAGAAAATGCCCGGCGCAATCCCGCCTACGAACGCAAGATGGCGGCGGCGAATACGGGTACGGCCAGTAGTGCCAATGGCGGTGGGACGCCGTTGTCCACAAAAACGCTCGATTCGCCCCAGGCCCATAGCTCTGGCGCCAGCGCCAGCAGTAACGTCTGATCAGCCCGTCGCAATTCTCGAAACCCCGGCGCGAGCCGGGGTTTTGCTTTATTCAGCCGGAACACGGCCGAGACTGCGACGTTTTAGGTTCGCATCAAAAGAGGGGAATCGAAATGGCCTTGGCGGAAAGCACTGTCGAGAGAATGGCTGTCGTTGAGGATTCCTTTCGCCATCGCGTGTCCTGGAGCGCGACTTTCGCGGGCGCGGTGATCGGAACAGCTGTCATTTTCTTCTTGCTGATGTTGGGCGCGGGCATCGGGCTGTCATTGGTGCCAGCAAAGGGAACCACAGCGACAGGCTTTCTGACATTGGGCGCTATTTATTTCCTGGCCGCGCAAGCGATGGGTTTCGCGGTTGGCGGCCATATTGCGGGTCGGCTGATTGGCCCTATGGCAGAAACCGACCAAGAAGAGGAATTTCGCGCAGCGGCGCATGGACTCACAGTCTGGGGTCTTTGTGTGACAGCGACTGCGCTGCTGATCCTGGTCTCAGGTTGGGTGGCGGCCGGATCCTCTGCCTTAGCGAGCGGGATCGCGCTGGCTCCATCGGGTTTCAATCAGCCGGGTTCGCCTACCGTTTCGGCGTATTGGACCGATGTGCTTTTTCGCCCTGCCCAGACTCCAATGCACGCTACGCTCGGCTGGCAGCGCTATGCTCAGGCAGATACCAGCGCTACTGACGCTACAGCACCTCCTGATGAGGAATCACCGTCTTCCGGCAACACCGAACCGACGCAGATGACGCCGGTACCGCCCAGCGCCGGAAGAGTCGAGAATGATCAACGAACACCGTCCGCAGCAACTCAACCGATGGAAGATTCGACCGCGCCCCATGTGATCACCATCCCATCGGGAGTCGACGACAGTTCGGGTTCGAGCTCGGCCGCCACTTCTGCCATCGAACCTCAGGTGCGCAACGTTGCGGCGGACAAGGGCGAAGTAGGCCGCATTTTGCAGGTAGCTTTGATAGATGGCGGAAGGCTTTCCCCTTACGACCAAGACCGAATTGCGCAACTGGTTTCGCAGGATATGGGTGTGAGTTCTGCGGATGCCTCGCGACGCGTGACGAACGTACAATCCCAGATCAGACGCGATCAGGCCAAAGCTGCCGAGGCCGCGCGAAAAGTCGCTCGCAATGCCAGCCTCTGGGTGGCGTTTGCGCTTCTGTTTGGCGCGATCGTGGCGACCATGGCTGCGATCTCAGCCCGCTGGGAAGATGATCGTATCACTTTTGGATGGGGCCGCCGGTCAGAGCCAGCATAGATTCTGGAGCGGGTGAAGGGAATCGAACCCTCGTCATCAGCTTGGAAGGCTGTTGCTCTACCATTGAGCTACACCCGCCCGCATTTACGTGATGGTGGGGGAAGTAGGACTCGAACCTACGAAGGCTAAGCCAGCGGATTTACAGTCCGCCCCCTTTGCCACTCGGGACATTCCCCCGAACACACCAAGGCGCGCGGATATCGGGCAGTAAGCGCAGAGTGTCAACAGGCGCGATTGCCTCGCCGGCCTTCAGAAAACTCCTCGATCGGAGTCAGGCAACCGGGCGGAGAATTCGCGGGGCGACGGTCTCCGCGCAACCGCAATGTTCTGCGAATTGCTTCAGAATGAACGGCCATCCGGTATCGGAACCCATGCGGGCGCAATATTCCCCGGCGCCGGTGCCGTGACGCGAAAATGCCCGATGCTCGAGTTCGACCCTTGTTCCGGTACCGCCGTCGGACACAAAACGGATTTCTACTTCGCTTGCTCGCTCCGGGTTTGGTTCCGGACGATGGCTTGGCGAAATGTGCCACCGCAAAATGATTTTCTCCGGTGGTACCCACCGCAAGACGCGGGCGAGGTCACAACGAAAGCCCTCCGGCCCACGCTCCCAGAATACACCGCCCTTACGGCCTTCCAGAAACAAATCCTCCAGACTCTCGCCGGCATAGGTGTATTCCCGGGGCCACCAGCGAGCGATATCGTGCCGGAACTTCTCGTAAGCGACCGTCGGCGCGAGATCCACGGTGATATGGGCACGGGCAATGTCGTCACGCGCGAATCGCTCGATGGCACGGCTGTGGACTGTCATATGAACGCCCTCATTGCAGGGTTGAAACTCGGACACGGTTGGGTTGTTCCCCGATGTGATTCGCAGGCCCACATGATAGCTCGTCGCCGATGAACAGACGCTTGCCTCCAGGCCGATCTGCGACAGCTTTTTGGCTGTACGGCCTGCATCCCGTGCGGGCCGCGCTGAAAAACGCCCGCCGGAAGGTCCACCGCGCGCTGCTGACTGAGCAGGCAGCTGCGGCATTGGATCGGTCGTTGGTTGCCAAAGTGCGACATGAAATCACCACAGCTGATGCCATCGCACGGCTCGTGCCACCGGGAGCCGCCCATCAAGGGGCAGCTCTACTCTGCGAGCCATTGTCCGGACTGACACTTGGGGAGGTTTTGGATCACCGACAAGCGGGGCAGCGGCGCCTTGTCGCGGTCCTTGATCAGCTCACCGATCCCCAGAATGTCGGCGCTATCCTTCGTTCTGCGGCAGCCTTGGGAGTGTCAGCGGTCATTGTCCAGGATAGGCACAGCCCTCCACAATCGGGAAGCCTGGCCAAAGCTGCATCAGGCGCCCTGGACTTGGTGCCATACGTTCCCGTCGTCAATATCGCCAGGACGCTGGAGGAACTCGGACGCGCCGGCTTCTGGCGGGTCG
Source organism: Alphaproteobacteria bacterium (assembly GCA_019241645.1). GTDB lineage: Bacteria > Pseudomonadota > Alphaproteobacteria > Micropepsales > Micropepsaceae > Rhizomicrobium. The sequence goes on along the minus strand of JAFAWQ010000044.1, from coordinate 25,134 downwards.
CCTTGGCCCGCGACGGGGAGCAAAGCGTGGAAGAGCTGACGCCGGCAGATGACATTGCCATCGTGCTGGGTTCGGAAGGCTCGGGTATTCGCCGGCTTGTGCGGGAGCGATGCGACGTCGCGGCCTACATCCCAATCTCGCCAGCGATAGATAGCCTCAACGTTTCGACGGCAGCCGCCATCGCCTTCTATCGCCTGCGATATCCAGGGCGGCAAAGGGGAACTTAATTCCCTCTTTTCACATTATCCCGTCACACCCCGAAGAAGGCCTGCGCGATGCGTTCCTGCCTCCTCTACCTGATCGGCGTTCCCATCCCGATTATCATCATTCTTTGGCTGATAACCGGGCACGCCTGATCACCAGAGCCGGACTCGTTGCTGCGGCGGCAGATAGTATTTGTCGCCAGCTTTGACCTTGAAGGCCGCATACCACGCATCCTGATTGCGCGTCGCGCCGATCGGACGGTACATCGCCGGGCTGTGTTCATTCGAAAGCAGTTGCTGCCGCAACGCGCCTTCGCGCATCTTCGAGCGCCAGATTTGTCCGAACGACAAGTAGAATCTCTGATCGCCGGTGTAGCCATCGATCACAGGCGCTTTTTTGCCATGAAGCGAGATGTGATAGGCCTTGAGGGCGATGGCAACGCCCGCATTGTCTGCAACATTCTCGCCCATGGTGAAGGCGCCGTTGATATGCAGGCCGGGCAGCGGCTCATAGGCGTTGTACTGATCGCCAAGCGCCTTCGTCTTCGCCTCGAAGGTTTTTTTGTCAGCGTCCGACCACCAGTTCGCGACATTGCCCTGCGCGTCGAATTTCGCGCCCTGATCGTCGAAGCCGTGGCTGATCTCATGCCCGATCACCGCTCCGATGCCGCCGTAATTCACGGCGTCGTCGGCTTCCGGATCGAAGAAGGGCGGCTGCAGAATGGCGGCCGGAAACACGATCTCGTTGAAGAACGGATTGTCGTAGGCGTTCACGGTCGGCGGCGTCATGCCCCACTCGGTCTTGTCCACCGGCTTGTCGATACGTGTCAGCTGCCGGTTCCACTCGAAGGCGAGAGAGCGCTGCACGTTGCCGAGAAGATCGTCGCGGCTGATCGTCAACGCCGAATAATCCCGCCAGCGATCCGGATAGCCGATCTTGACGCCGAACTTATGCAGCTTGTCGAGAGCCTTTTCGCGCGTTGCCGGCGTCATCCAGTCCAGCGTGCGGATGTCGGCATCGTAGGCGCGCAACAGGTTGTTCACCAGCTCAAGCGCCTTCGCCTTTGCTGACGGCGGGAAGTATTTCGCGACATACAGTTTGCCGAGCGCCTCACCCATGTTGTCGTCCAGCACATGAGCGGCGCGGGTAGCGCGGGGAAGCTGCTGGTCGTTGCCCTGCAGCACCTTGCCGTAAAACGCGAAGTTCTCCTCGTCGAACGCCTTTGGCAGGTAAGCGGCGAAGGTATGGAGATAGTGCGCCGTCAAATAGTCGCGCCAGGTCTCAACTGGCGTTTCAGCGAAGATCTTCGCCAGCTTCGGGAAAGCCGACTTCTCCGCGATGATGAGCGTACGCTCGCCTTGCGCGCCGTTGGCGGTGATGCCGGCTTTGTCGAGATATGCATCCCACGGGAAGTCCGGCGCAAAAGCTTTCAGTTCCGACCGTGTCATCGGATTGAAAACCTTGTCGACATCGCGGCGGTCAGCATTGGCCCAGGAAACCTCGGCGATCTTGTGTTCGAGATTGTAGACGCCATCCGCGCGCTTGGCTGGATCGCTCATGCCGGCCAGCGTGAACACGGCTGCGAGATGTTTTTTGTAGGCCTCGCGGGTCTTCGCCAGCGCCTCGTCACCCTTCAGATAATAGTCGCGGTCGGGCATGCCCAAGCCGGACTGGCCAAGCGTCATAACGTATTGATTGGTGTTCTTCGGGTTGAAGGCGATGCCGCCACCGAACGGACCATCGAGCGCCAGCATCGGCGAACCCATTGCAGTCGCCACATCCTGTGGCGTCTTGAGGCCTGCGATATAGTCGAGATCCTTCTTCGCCGGTGCGAGTCCCTTGGCATCGATCTGCTGCTGATCCGTGAAGGCGTCGTAGAAATCGCGCAGCTTGGCTTCTTCAACCGACAGCTGCTCGCGTGGCTTGGCGTCGAGGGAGGCCGCAATCTCCTTGACGCGATTCTCGCTGAGGATTCGAAGATCCTGGAAACCGCCGGTAGAGGCGCGATCGGGCGGAATGACGGCCGATTTGTACCAGGTTCCGTTGACGTACATGAAGAAGTCGTTGCCGGGCCGAACAGAGCGATCGAGCGCGGATAGCTCCACGCCCCAGGTGCCATATTTTGTCTTCGGCGAGTCTTCCGAAAGCGCAGCTGTGCCCGCTGTGGCGAGAAGGGCAACGGCAAGTACGGCGAGTCTCATTCTACTTCCCTTTTTCAGATGCAGCCAAAGAACCGGAGCGACTGCTGCTCCTTTACTGCGGAACCTGGCTTGCCCGTATCACGATTGCTTGTGAAACGAGCTCCCCTTCCTCATGCCGTGACCGGCGTCCGCTTGCGCGCCGCAACCGGCTTCTCAGCCTTTGGTTCAGCCTTTGGCACGGGCACGGGCCGCAACAGGAAAGCGGGAAGCTGCAAGGCGTCCGGCTTTCGCTCGGCAGACGCTCTGGGCGTTGCTTTCGACGCATGGCCGGTACGCTCGCGATGCGCGTGAGGTTTGTGTTCCGGCCGGACATGGTGCTCGGACGGCGACTGCGCTTTTGGAGCGGCAGCCGAGACCGGCGCAGCCTGGTGCTTGCTCTCGTCCCGCCGTGGAGGAGGGCGCCGATGGCCGTGGCCGCGATGCGATCCGCGCTCACGCGAGGAATGTTCGCGCTTCGGTTGCGCGCGCACGGCATCCGCCAGCCCTTCCAGCGAAAGGCGTGGCAGCGCCTTTCCGATGAGCCTTTCGATCGCCTCCATGTATTTTGAATCGCGCGGCGTCACCAGCATGTAGGCATGGCCGGAGCGTCCAGCGCGGCCGGTGCGGCCGATGCGGTGCACATAATCGTCCGGATGATAGGGCACGTCGAAGTTGAAGATGTGCGAGACGGCCGGAATATCGAGCCCGCGCGCCGCTACGTCGCTCGCCACCAGAATTTGCACGGCGCCAGAGCGAAAACCCTCTAATGTCCGTGTACGGACTGATTGATCAAGGTCGCCATGGAGCGGTGCTGCATTGAAGCCGTGCTTCGAAAGCGAGCGCGCCACCACATCCACATCGCGCTTGCGATTGCAGAAGACGATCGCGTTGCCGACCGCGTTGTCGCGGATAAGCCGGCGAAGCGCTTCGCGCTTGGCCCAGTCGTTTGCAGGAACCTCGACGGTTTCCTGCGTGATGTTTTCTGCCGTTGTCGCCGGCCGCGCGACTTCCACCTTCACCGGGTTGTGCAGGAATTGTTCGGTCAGCCGGCGGATCTCGCTTGGCATGGTGGCCGAATAGAACAAGGTCTGGCGGGTGAAGGGAATGAGCTTGCAGATGCGCTCAACGTCCGGAATGAATCCCATGTCGAGCATGCGGTCGGCTTCGTCCACCACCAGGATTTGCACCTGACTGAGCATCAGCTTGCCGCGCTCGAAATGGTCGAGCAGGCGGCCAGGGGTGGCAATCAGCACGTCCACGCCGCGATCGAGTTTCTTCTCCTGATCGTCGAACGAGGTGCCGCCGATCAGCAGCGCCATGCTCAGCTTGTTGTACTTGCCGTACTTCTCGAAGCTCTCCGCCACCTGTGCGGCGAGTTCGCGGGTCGGTTCAAGGATAAGGGACCGCGGCATGCGGGCCTTAGGCCGGCCACGGGCGAGCAGCTCGATCATCGGCAGGGTAAAGCTGGCCGTCTTGCCGGTGCCGGTCTGGGCGATGCCGATAATGTCGCGATGTTGGAGAACCGGCGGTATGCCTTGCGCCTGGATGGGGGTAGGGGTGGTGTAGCCGCTCTGCTCGACGGCTTTCAGCAGCTGGTCCGAGAGGCCGAGGCCCACGAAGCCATTCTGGGGCAGGGCAGGGGTAGGCCCACCTTCAGTCGGTAGCACTACATCTTGATCTTCGTTTTCACGAAGGGGGGTGCCCCCCCCTCCCCCCATGGAGAAGGAGCTTGTGGCCGAGCTGGCGTGGGCCACCACATCTGGCGTGGCCGTTTTCGCGGAAGCAAGTACCCCCTCCCCCCCAATCTGGGTGAGGACGGCCTCGCCGCTAGCTTTTTCGACCCCGCGCTTTTTCCACCAGCCCTGGCGCGGGGTGTGGTCGGCCCCATTTGGCGGTTTTGAATTTGAAGAAGAGGTGTCCGAAAGGCCTGCTTCACTCATGCCGGCGTTCGTGCCGGCCAACGTTTCACTGATCATGCGCTCCTAAACGGGCGCATTTTGCGCCCTTTCGGCGGCCCGAATTGGCGCCGATTCGATGAGCGTAATTTAATTGCGGACGAACAAAATGTCAACCGTCTCGTGGCGTGCTGCCAAGAGCTACCGCGCCAGGTTCTGGTTCATGTCCATACCGCCGGTGGAAACCGAGTAGTCCTTGAGCACGCCTCTGCGGTCGCAGATGAGCGAAAGCGATTTGGTGTCGTTGTCCATGCCACCCACCAACGGCCCGATGTAAGGAAGGAACGTTTCGGGCCGCATGCGCATGTCCGAGTACATATAAAGGACCGTGCGTTCGCCGTTGGCAGAGCGCATGTCCTGCGAGGGACGCCCCAGCGCCATCACGGCTTCGGCGCAGTTGGTCTGGCCGACCTTGAAGGAGTCGACCTTCGATTCGTCGAACTTGGTGCCTACCGATGTGCAGCCCCCTACCGCCGATGCCAACAAAAGCACTGCAAATCTGCGCATGTATCCCCCCAAACTTGAAGGGAGAATACATCCTCAACCAATAGTTGTAAATACGACTATGGATAGAGAAGCTTATTCCGGCGGGAGGAGGCCCAAGAGGCCGGCGGCGCCGATGACCATAATGCCGAGAACCAGTTCGGCGGTGACCGACTGCCCCAGGCGATGCGGCGCGGCTTCTTCGTGCGTCAGCACCGGCGCAATGCGCAAGCGGTTGACGATAGCAAGCCCGATCATCGCAAAGGCAAGCACGACCTTCATGCCGAGGACGTTTCGGTACGCGCTCAACCGCGGCGGCGATAGCCCGAGAATTGAGATCGCGTTCAACAAGCCGGTCAGCACCAGCGCTGCAACCATATAGGTTCCCCACAGTGAGAACAGCCGCAACGGCGCCACAAGTTCTGCGGGAGCGTCCAGGTGCTCCGGAATGAGAGCGGCGAGCACCACCAGCCCGCCGATCCAGAACCCGGCAGCCAGCAGGTGCACGGCGTCGTTCGCGGCGCGGATATAGCCAGCCGGAATATCCGCACTGGCGGCAGCATGGCTGGTGAGTCCCAGCGAACCGAGCAGAAATGCGCTGAGGACAACCAGCGTTTCGGTTCGGCATGCGCGCATCCCGATCGAAGCCGCCAGCAACAGCACGAGTCCAACAATCCGCACGGCGAACACAGACCCAAAATGCGTGCCGTGCACCACGCGCTCCACGATCGGAAGATCGAAAGCTGCGCGCCAGTCGCCGCTGATCTGCCCCGAGGCCAGACACAGCCAGCAGATCGCTGAGAGGAAGGCAGCCACGGCAGCGATCACGAACATGGTCCGCGGCGCGGCCGCGCGCGGCGACAGGTGCAGCTTGCGTCGAAGCAGCAGCAGGTACGCGCCGCCGCCGAAAATCACCATCAGGCTGGCGAACTGAACGGCGCGCGCGATGGCAAGTGCGACGGTCACGGCTGAACTGTGAAGGTGAATTGGCCGTCGGTGCGGTGGCTGTCTTTCGAAATGGCATGCCACTTCACCCGGTATTGCCCGGGCTGCAGCGGCTTCAGAACGGCGGTTATGACGGGGCCGCTCACCGTGGCAGGCGAGGCCTCAACCCCGTGACCCGCAGCGTCCATGACATCAACACCGCTGAAGTCCGGTTCCAGGGGTTCCGAAAAATTCAGAACCAACTCTTTCGGTGCGCTTTTGAGCTTTGCGTCGGCGCCGGGCTGGGCATGCTGCAGAAAAGCATGCGCGCTTGCGCCGGTTACGAACAAGCAAACGAACGTCGCCATGAAGCCCCGTCTCATCGCACGCCTCCAAAAAGCGGTGTGCCGAGGGAATGGGGGAAGATGTCGTCGATATAGAAATGCAGCTGCGCGACCACGCCAACGTTGTGGCCGGTGGCGCTGTTCACGGGAAGGATCGCCTCGACGCCAAGCTGTACGGACTGGCCCGACCACAGGATACCCGGATTGATGGTGCCGGTGGTGCCGCCGCCGTCCTTGTTGACGGGGGACGAGAAGCTGAATTCGACCAGCGGCGTCAGCTGCGAGACGAACGGCCCGAAGCCCTGATCGCGCACGTTGCTCTGCAGATAGCGCAAGCTGTATTCCACGGCGCCGCCCCACTGGATGGCGTTCGGCTCGTCGCCATGCCCCGGAATGGTGTAGCCGATGGTGCCGGTAACCGCGAAGGGACGCAACCATGCGGCACTTTCCGGCAGGTCGCCGAAGCCTTTGCCGAACAGCAATGTCGGCGTGTACGACGAGGCCCGCCCGGCGACGTCTCTGCTGCCGGAGCCGCCGATCTCCCAACGGAAGGCGCCGGTGGCGGTGAACTCACTCTCTGGATCGCGAATGAATTGGTAGATCGCGGAGAGCGTGAGATTGCCGAAGCCGCGCTCGGCCGGCGTGCCCACCGGCTTGGCGTCGACATAGCCGCCTTCCAGCGACAGCGCGAAGCGGGGAAAGATCGTCTTCGAGTACTCGAACGCGTATTCCTTCTCGAAGACCTGCTCGCCATCCTCGCTGTGGCGGAAGAACGTCATCGTCGGCAGGGCCAGCTCGTCGGCTGCGAAGGGGTCGTCCACCGTAATGGTCGCGGGAAAGAAGCGGTCACCGAGAATACCGTGCGCGGCGGCAAGGTTCGGGGCCGCGGCCAGTAGCAGCGCAGCGCCCAGGCGCAATGGCATATGGATCATGATTTGCTCGCAAATGAGAGTGCGCAGAGACGGACGCGCCGCTTTGAGGCACGTCCGCGCGGATACATTTCTCAGGCGAGTTGCGGTGGCGCGCGGGCGGATTGTGGCGAGACGCGCGCGTTGACTGTCACGCGCGGCAAGTTCGTGAATAGCTGGACGCCAGCAAGCGCTAGCGTGCGCGGGATCAGGCCGGGAAGACTGGCCGGTTGCCCAAGATGCGGGGCCGCCGCGAACGGGCAGACGTCATGACGGTGCGAATTGTCCTGCTTGGGCTTCGGCTTTGCCGGTCCGCCCATGTCCATGCCGTGATGATGGATGCCGTCACACGGGATTATCGCCGCGCCGCCAGAGCCGATGTTGCCGTTCGGCATCCAGCCGCTGGGCACGAGCGCGTGCGCCATCATCGCGAAAAGCGCGACATGGACAGCCGCAAGGCGCAGGTACCGGCTCATGCTTGAGCAGATTCTGTCCGAGCGTGGGGATCGTTCAGTACGGCTGCTCACCATACACACAATTGCGAACCAGTCGCAGGTTGCATCGCGTTCTTAGGACATCATCGGAGTTCCGGCAATGGGCGCTCGCGGCGACCGGGCTCAACTACAATACGGGAACAACGTACTGATCCGAGCCATTGCCTATACACACCCAGACATCCGGCAGCGTGCCCGCCCCATGACGTGTTGCGTCGGTCGGGTCGAAGTATTCACTGATTGGCGGCGGGAAGGTTTGGACCTTCATGAGCTTGTACCAGCCCTGATCGCAATCCGCTGTCGGCACGGCTTGGCGAATTGCCCAATAGGCGCCGTCGGTAGCATGCCAGCGCGTCTGCAGGTCATAAGAGTCGGTCGGGCCTATGCGCAAACCGATTCCTTCGCCCTGCGGGCCCAACTTGACGTGAACCTTCACCTGCCCGTTGCTGTTCTCGAAGTCGTTGACCGGATCGTTGTAGTCGACCTCGAACGGATGGATGCCGACATATCCAAAGCATTCGTGCTTCGGACAGCAACTGGCGTCGACATAGCAGGCGTAGGAGTACAGCGTAGCGAAGGTCGCGGCTTCGAAATGGAGCTGATGACGCACCTTGTTCTTGCGGCCCGCGCCCGTTCCTCCGACATATCCAATAACGTCGCCCTGTTTCACCGCGATATTGTTCGCCTCGCTGCATTCCCAACCGGAAACGTGCACGCCATTCTCATCGGAGCGGTCGTAGAACGCGCATTTCTGTTTGATTTTCTTAATCAGCGAATCCCCATCGTCAAAATCAAGCATATGCTGATAGCCGCTGTACTTGCGGCCGTGCTGCAGAATGATGGTGTTGCCGGCGCCGTGATCGGTGCAATCGGAAGCGCAGCCGGTGTCGTTGGGAATGAGGTTGGCGACGATACCATCCGCGACTGCCTTTACCGGCGTTCCCTTCGGGGCAGGGATGTCGATGCCGGTGTGATGCAGATGGCTGTGATGTCTGCAGTTCTTCAGGCAAGCATTGTACTCGGCATAATCCTGGCCAATGGCATCGCGGCCGTAATCGTCCAACGGCCAGCGCCATAGGTCGTCCGCGGCCTGGGTCTGTGTCGTGGCGACGGATGTCGGTGCCGGCAGCGGTGAACCGGCGGCCCCGAGTACTGCAAGTATTGCGAGAGCGTTTTTCACGACCGATCCCCCGACCTGGCCCGAGCCCCAGTCTGCCACATTTGCGGCTATGCGAGAAGGCGTTCTCCTACGGCACAGCTCGTGGTTCGCCCGGGCGCCCGAGGTCGCATTCCAACGCCGCACGGTCCCAGCGCGCCAGGCCGGCGGCGGCCGCATAGGTCGATTGCAGAAAGTCAAGCAATGTCCGGTTTGGATCCGCGGCCCCGCGTACCGCGTCGTAGGGCAGAAGGTATTCGCCCAGTTCCTTGTTGAAGAAGGCTTGCGCCGGTTGCACCGGCGCGGAGCCAAAGCCGTCCGGCACCGGATAAGCGTACGAATAGAAAGCGGCGTAATCGATCGGTCCGCCGCCCGGCCAGAAGCCGGCGCTGGACACTTCGTGGCTATAGGCTTCGCGCACGACAGCATCCGGCAGATGCGGAACGCCGCCGGGATGGAGCGGGGCAGGGCGGCCCGAAAAGCGCGTTACGGCCAGATCGAAACTGCCCCAGAAGAAATGCACGGGGCTCGCCTTGCCAAGAAAGGCGGTGCGGAAATGCGAGAACACCTCATGCGCGCGCAGCAGCACCCGCCAGAAGGCTTGCGCATATTCCCTGTCGTAGGACCGGTGCCTGGTGTCCCGGTCGAACGGTACGGCGCCGGGAATTTCATTCGGCAGCGGGTCGATCCGCGCCTCGATGCCGAGCTGCGACAGCAGGTGCAGCAGTTCGCCGTAGAACTCCGCAACCGGCATGGGGCGAAGCATCAGCTGGCGCGCATGGCCATTGGCCGTGCGGACCCACAGCACATGGTCAAGGAAATCGAACTCGATCTGGAAATCGCTGATCCCGTCGGTGATGAGCGGTGTGGAAAGCCCGCGCGCCGTTACGCGCAAGGTCACATGCCAGGAATGGTTGAGCCACGGCGTTAGCGCCAGGCGCACCTTGCCGGCGACCTGCGTCCACAATTGCAAGGTGGCGCAGGTGTCTTTCCAGGCTGAAAACGGCAACTCCGGCCAAGTGGGTGACATGGCCGGAGTGTCGCGCGTTTCGCGGAAAAGGGAAAGCGAGCGCGATCGAGGGGCGCGCCCGCTTTCCGTCAGTTCACCGTGATGTTGACGGGCGCGGAAGGAATACCGTTCGCCACCACTTCAATCTTGCTGGCGCCCGTTTCCATGCCCGACGGCACGTCGAAATTGGTGAAAACCGACTTCGTGCCCGTCGCCACGCCCATGGTGCTGTGATCGTGCGTGCGCGCGTAGAACACGTGATGGCTCGAATTGTTCGTGATGCGCACGAGCGGGTAGTTGCTGTGCGAGTCGAACTCATCGCCGAACGACGACCCTTGAGAGATGCCGTTGAACTGCTTGCCGGTGATCTTATAGGTCTGCCCGCGCGTTACCGACGCAGGCACATCCGTGATCGCCGGCTGCCACGCCGCCTGGTATGTGCCGGCCGGCTTATAAACTTCAAAGCCGCCCACCAGGATCTCGCCCGACGGCAGGTTCGTCATGCAGTCGCCGCCGAAGCTGCCGCTGCCGCTCTGGGTCACAAGTTTCGTTCCGTCAAATTCGTAGAACGTGCCGTTGTAGCCTTCCACCAGGGCATTGCCGTTCGGCAGGGCGCTGACACCAGTATCGAACGCTTCGTCGCCGTTCGGAATATCCGGGCCCTTCGTCCACTTGTTTTGGGCGATATTGTAGATGGCCGTGTGCGCCGTGTTCTCTCCTTCGGGTATGGAGCCGCTGAAGAACACCGTGCCATTGGGAAGCAGGGCCGATGCACCGGTTTCGCCGGGTGGATCGTAGCACTTGTCCTTCGGGCCATAGGGAATGCAGTGGCCGCAGCAATTCTGTGGCCCGCGCAGATCGACAGGCGTGCTACCGGCATCGACCCACTGACCGGAGCTCGGGACATAACGTTGGGTCTTGGGATGCCCCTTCACCTCGACAACCAGGTAGGAACCGTCCGGTAGCAGCTGCAATCCTTCCTCGGAATTGAAGCTCTCGTCCTTGCCCTTGGACTTCAACTTTGACCATGTCATGGTTTTGGAGTCGAAGGCGTACATACCCTTGCTGAATTTCTTGGCAACGAGGAAGCGGCCGTCCGGCAGCACGTTAGATCCTGAGTCCCCGATGAAGTTCAGCAGATGCTTGTCCGGCGTGACGTCGGTCCATTTGTTCTTGAACGGGTCGTAAAGCGCGCTCTGGTTGGTAAAGGCGAAACTGCCGAAATTGTATTCGCCGCCGGCGATTATCAGCTTGCCATCGGGCAACACAGATTCTGCCATCGCATCTGGCGCGTAGCCGGAGGGAAGGCTCGCCACTTGTGTCCAGGTGCCGTTGACGTAGCTGCCCATGTTATCGGGTGTGAGCTTCCACCATCCTGTTTGGCTGAATCCCTGCGCCAGCACCGTGCCATCGGTCATCAGCATGGTGATGATGGAGCCTTCCGGCGGCTGATGGGCGAGCTGCGTGACCGTGCCCGCCGAAGCTGAAGCGGAAAGCGCAAGACCAAAGACGAGCGAAACTACGAAATTGCGACGCATGAACACCCCCTTGTTGTGATTGTCCCCCCGGCCGGGAGGCCGCCGACTTTGCTAAGGCCGACAGTCGCGGTCAAGAGACGATAGCGCAGCTTCTATTACAACCGTGACAGTAATAAGCAGCCGGAGTCTATTCTGCCGGAACGGCCTGGCTGACGTTCTCCGGCGGCAGGAAAAACGCGGCCAGTCCGGCCAAGCCCGCGAGCACGGCAAGCGCAACGAACAGGTAGAGGAACTGCACGCTCGGGCTATAAAAATGCGCGACAAGCCATACGCCTCCGGGCGTGCCGATTCCCGAGAGTGCATAGCGAATGCCGAAGACGGTGCCGCGGCGTGTGGCGGGCGTGTAGCGCGCCAGAAACATGGTCTCGACGGGTGCCATCGATTCGAACAGGAAGACGGAGGCGATTCCGGCCGCTGCGATCCCCCACCCGTGACCGATCGCGATCAGTGGAAAAACAAGCGCGAGGAGAGCAAAGCCGCCGAGATAGGCGAGCTTGGCAATACCGCGATCCGCGAAATGACCGCCGGCGAACTGTGCGCCGGAGCCCAGCAGTTGGATTACACCTGCGATCACGCCAACGCCGAACAGACCGGCGGTTCCGGCGAGGCCGCTCACCTGCACAAGCTTCGGCAGCGCGGTAAGAAATGCCGAGTTCATCATCAGCGTGGTGGTCATGGTGAATGCCAGCACCACGAAAACACGCGTGCGGCCGAGCCCGCCCGGAACCTCCGGCAAGGGTACGGAATCGCCGTCGCGATCCAAGATACGTCCGGTTAGATGCAACACGAGCAGCAGTGCCCCGATCGCCAGCGTGAGCGTGCCCGGCAAAATGAACGCCATCCGCCAGCCCCAAAGCGAAGCCAGCGACGCCGCAGTGACCGGACCCAATGCCACGCCGATGCTGCCGGCTATCCCCGTCGCCGCCACGGCGCGGCCGCGCACGGTCGCGTGCTTGACCACCCACGAGAAACCGACCGGGTGGTAGATCGAGCCGGAAAGGCCGAGCAGCGCCAGCGCGCCTTCCATCTGGCCGGTGTTGCGCGCCAGACCGCAGAGAATTCCGGAAACGCCGAGCCCGGCAAAGCACAGCACCAGCACTTTGGTTTCGCCGATTCTGTCCGCGAGCCAGCCCGCGAATGGAGAACCCAGACCCACCAGCATCGCACCCAGCGTCCACAGCGCGATCATTTCGCTGTAGGGCAGATGCCACTCCTGCCCGATGATGAGCACCAGGGTCAGATAGAGCGCCAGCAGCACATGATGCAGCCCGTGGGCGGCGCTGGCGAAGAAGAGAACGGACGGCGGGGCGCTCAGGCGCATGAATTGTTGATACTCGACAGCGCTGCAAAGGCAGCGGAAGCTAAAGCAGCCTGCCGCCGCGAACCAGAGCATGTTTGCGCATGGCGGTTTTGCACAGGGCGGAGGAATTCTTGAGCGAAACAACGCGAGCGGTCCTGCGCATGTGCGGCCTCGCGCTGATTGTGCTGGCGGTATGGGCATTGTGCCTGTGGGGAAACACGCCGCGGCTGACTCCCGATGCGACCTCTGGAAATCCCGCACGATTCTCGGCCAATCGCGCGGACGCGGTCCTCGCTCGCGTACTGGGGCCGGAGCGTCCGCACCCGGTGGGGAGTGTGGAAAACGCAGCGGTCCGTGCGCGCATCCTGAACGAACTCGCAACGCTGCATGTGCCATCGCACACCTTCACGGCCTTCAGTTGCAACGCCTGGCATGGATTCAGCTTCGTCGCCTGCGCGACGGTGACGGACATCGTCGCCGACGTCGTGCCGGGCGAGGGCAAGGCGATCGTGATGATGGCACATTACGATTCCGTGCCGGCAGGGCCAGGCGCCTCCGACGATCAATCCGGCGTTGCCACCATTCTCGAAACCATCCGTGCACTGAAGGCGGCGCATGTTGCGGGCAGCCATCCCGTGATGGCGCTGTTCACCGATGGCGAGGAAGCTGGGTTGCTAGGCGCCAAAGCCTTTCTCGCCAATCCTCGGCTGAAGGCGCGCGTGGGCGCGGTGGTGAATGTGGAGGCGCGCGGCAGTAGCGGCCAGAGCCTGCTCTTCCAAACCAGCGCGGGCGATGCCGCGCTGATCGATCTCTACGCAACGCATGTTCCGGTGACGGCGACGAGTTCATTGTACAGCGAAATCTACAAATACCTGCCCAACGATACCGACCTGACGCCGTTTCTTCGCGAAGGCGTGGCGGCCTTGAACTTCGCCTTTGTCGGCGATATCCGCTACTACCATTCGCCGCGCGATAGGCGCGCGAATCTGAGCCGCGCCACGTTGCAAATGCACGGAGACAATCTCCTCGGCGTTGTGCGAGGCCTTCAGCATAGCGATTTCATGAAACTCAAGAGTGGAAACGCCGTGTATGTCAGCGTGCTGGGGCTGTGGCTTCCGCGACCGCCGGTGAGTTGGGCACTTCCGCTTTCCATCATAACTTTGCTGGCGATCGCATTCGCGTCGTGGAAAACGCGTGATGCGGACGTCCGGCGACGCGGGATGCTTTTCGCCGGACTCATGCCGCTCGCGCTGCTGGTCGGCTGCGTCGCGCTCGGCTTCGGGCTGGCGTTCGTGGCGCAGACCATTTCCGGTTATTCCGATCCCACGTATGCGTATCCGCTGGCGATGCGCATTGCGCTGGCGGTTGGCGTGTGGGGAATGACATTGGCGGTTTCGCGCATGGCCGGCGTGCACGGCGCAGCGACGGCGGCATGGCTGTGGATGGCCGCGCTTGCGGTGGTCAGCGCCGTGTTCCTGCCGGGTCTCAGCCCCTTCTTTCTTTTCCCCGCGCTGGTTGCCGCAGTGCTGCTGCTCTTGACGGCATCGTTGCGCGCGGGTTGGCGCGGTACGGCCGGGCAGGGGGCGTTGCTTGTCAGCGCGCTCGCGGCGCTGACGATCTGGTTCGGCTTGCTCACCAGCGGAGAATCGCTGATGGGGTTGAAGCTGCATCCGCTGTTCACACTGCCGGCGGCGTTCGGATTGATGACGTTAGTACCCTTACTCTCGGCGCATCCGTTACCGGGCCGCGTGTGGTCGAGGACGTCGGCCGGACTGCTGATCGCCGCTGTCGTTGGTGCTTTGATTGCCGGACTGCTGCCCGCCTATAGCACGGCGTGGCCGCAGCGGCTCAATCTCGTCTACTATCAGAACGGCAAGCAACCGGCGCGGTGGATCGCCGACACGGCATGGAAAGGCAGCGGCACGGAGCCTCCCCCCGCTTCACTTTCGAGGGCTGGCCATTTTCGCTTCGAGTCCGAAGCCTATTCCGGATTGTCGTTCGGCAGCGCTTATGTGGCCGATGCTGGCGCGCAGCGCTTTCCGCTCCCGGAGGCCACCGTCAGCCGCGAGAAACAGGAGGGTGGCCGCCGCATCGTTTCATTGGCACTGCGCGGTTCGGCGCAAACGGACGCGATGATGGTGCGCATTCCGCGGGAAGCGCAATTGAAGGCGTTGCGTATTCGCGGCGAAAACGTTGCAGCGCCGAAAGGCTGGTCGGGCGATACTTCCCTATCCTGCACCGGGCGCGACTGCCGCGATCTTGCCATCACGCTCACATCCGCGAGCCGCGAGGCTTTCGCCATCTTTTTCGCCGAGCGGCGCTACGGCCTGCCGGACTTCGCCAGACCGATGGCAGCCGCGCGTCCCGCAACCGCGATGCCGTCGCAATCCGGCGACAGCGTGCTTCTCGCCAATACTGTCAATATTCGGCCACACTAAGTCTCACGCGAATATTGCCGTTTGTTGTTGCGAGTTCGCGGATTTGCGCGTTTGATTGTGCCTGGATTGCGGGGAGAAAAGTCGATGCAAGCGGTTCAAGATGTTGTCAGTGCATCGCACAGGGTCGCAGGCGTTGCGCTTGCTCTCTGCCTGCTACCGCTCGTCGGAATTGGTGCAGCAGAGGCGTGGACCTACAAGACACTCTACAGCTTTAACGGAGCGAAAGGTGGGGGCGGTCCAGGCGCGATCATTCGGGACAGCGCGACCGGCGATTTCTACGGCACCACGTTTTACGGCGGCTTCAAGAGCAAGGGAGTCGCGTTCAAGGTTTCTGCCGATGGAAAAGAAACGGTGCTCCACCGTTTTACCGGACAACAGGATGGGGAGGTTGGACTCGCAGATGATGGTCTGACGAGGGACGATGCTGGCAACCTTTATGGCGTGGCAGCGCAGGGTGGGAATCTGGACTACTGCTTCGGATACGGCTGCGGCGTCGTATTCAAAATCGCGCCGGACGGAGCCTACACGGTGCTGCACGCTTTCACCGATTCCGATGGCAGCGATCCAAGGGGGCGTCTTACCTGGGACGCCACCAGCGGCGATTTGTACGGAACGACGTATGCGGGCGGACAGGGTTTCGGTGTTGTGTTCAAGCTGACGGCGGACGGAACCTATTCGGTGCTGTATTCCTTCTCGGGGATCGAAGACGGCGCGTACCCAGGGACCGGGTTGACCATGGATGGCAGCGGTTACCTGTACGGAACGACCCCGTATGGCGGAGATTGGCAATGCCGCAGCTATGGATGCGGCACGATCTTCAAATTGGCGCCAGATGGAAGCGAAACCCTACTCCACGTTTACCACACGAAGAAGTACGCCCCGCCTCATGGCGATTTGATCGGCGATGGCATGGGTCATCTGTACGGCACGGCGGGCGTGAATGTCTTCAGGATCGGGTTGGACGGAGCCTACGTCATCGTGCACAGATTCAAAGACATCGACGGCCACCCGTATGCGCCGGTGGGCGACCTTTCGCTCGCGGCATCAGGAGGGCTCTTTGGCATGGCCGTGAGCGAGTATAGCGGTTTGCTGTTCCACATCGCCGCCAACGGAAAGGAAAAGGTTCTCTACAATTTTCCCGGCGAACCATGGCCCCGGCACGGCGTCATCGGGGACGAGAAGGGTAACCTCTACGGCGTAACCTTTCATGGCGGCTCAGCGGGAAATGGCGCAATTTTCGAGCTGGTGAAGGACTGATCAAACATCCACATCGGCGGCGGCGAACTGCGCGTTCTCCTGGATGAATTTGAAGCGCAGCTCCGGCTTCTTGCCCATCAGCCGCTCGATAAGGTCGCCAGTTTCCTTCTGCGCTTCCTGCGGCACCTCCACCTGAATGAGGGTACGCGCGCCGGGCTTCATGGTGGTTTCTTTCAGCTGCGCCGGCATCATTTCGCCGAGGCCCTTGAAGCGCGAGATTTCCACTTTGGCGTTACCCTTGAAAGCCGTCTTCAGCAGCTCGTCGCGGTGGCGTTCGTCGCGCGCGTACATGGTCTTGCCGGCGTGTGAGAGCCGATAAAGGGGCGGCATGGCGAGAAACAAATGGCCGCGTGAAATCAGCTCCGGCATTTCGCGATAGAAGAATGTGAGCAGCAGCGAGGCGATGTGCGCGCCGTCCACATCCGCGTCGGTCATGATGATGACGCGCTCGTAGCGCAGCGCATCATCGCTATAGCGCGCGCCGGTGCCAGAGCCGAGCGCCTGTACCAGATTGGCGAGTTCGGTGTTCTGCTCCAGCTTGCCGGCCGCCGCACTCGCGACATTGAGGATCTTGCCGCGCAACGGCAGGATGGCCTGGGTGGCACGATCACGCGCCTGTTTGGCTGAGCCGCCGGCGGAATCACCTTCCACCAGAAAAATTTCGGTGCCACCGGGCGCGTCGCGGGTGCAGTCGGCGAGCTTGCCGGGAAGGCGCAGTTTGCGCGTGGCAGCTTTGCGCGAAACCTCCCGCTCCTGCCGCCGCTTCAGCCGCTCGTCCGCCTGATCGATGACGAACTCCAGCAGCTTGCCGGCTTCCTGTGGGTTCTGCGCCAGCCAATGATCGAAATGATCGCGTACCGTGTTCTCCACCAGCCGGGTGGCATCCGGCGACGACAATTTCTCTTTCGTCTGGCCTTGGAATTCTGGTTCGCGGATGAAGATGGAAAGCGTGCCGCAGGCGGCCGCCATCACGTCGTCCGGCGCGATCAGTGCGGTTTTGCGATTGTTGGCGCGCTCGCCATGCGCGCGCAGTCCTTTGGTCAGCGCGTTGCGAAATCCTTGCTCGTGCGTGCCGCCTTGCAACGTTGGAATGGTGTTGCAGTAGGAGTGAATGAACGGTTCGGCCATCGGCGCCCAAGCGACCGCCCATTCCACTTGCGGCCGCGCTTTCTTGCGCTCTTCGTCGGAGGGGCCGAAGAATTCGCGCGTCACGGTTTGTTTGCCGCCGATTTCGCCGCGCAGGAAATCGAGCAGCCCGCCGGGGAAGTGCAACTTGTCCTCGGCTGGCGTGGCGTTGCTCGCTTTGAGCAGGGAAGGGTCGCACGACCACAGAATTTCCACGCCGCGATAGAGATACGCTTTGGAGCGTGCCATGCGGTACAAGGTGGCAGGCGAGAAGTGCGTCTCCTTGCCGAAGATTTGGGTGTCAGGCTTGAATGTCACCGTCGTGCCGCGCCGGTTGACGCTGCCGAGATCTTTCAATTTGCCGTCAGGCTTGCCGCGCTGAAAGCGCATGCGATGCGCGCGGCGATCGCGCGCGACTTCCACTTCCAGCCATTCGGAAAGCGCGTTCACGACGGAGGCGCCGACGCCATGCAGGCCGCCGGAGGTGTCGTAGACCTTGCCGCCAAACTTCCCGCCGGCATGCAAGGTGGTCATGATCACTTCCAATGCCGACTTGCCTTTGAATTTGGGATGCGGATCGATTGGCATACCGCGGCCGTTGTCGCGAATTTTCAGCACATTGCCCGGCGCGAGCTCCATCTCGATGCGATTGGCGTAGCCCGCAACCGCTTCGTCCATCGAATTGTCGAGAATTTCGGCGGCAAGATGATGCAGCGCGTAAGTGTCGGTGCCACCGATATACATGCCGGGCCTGCGGCGCACCGGCTCCAGCCCTTCCAGAACCTCGATGTCCTTTGCCGTGTAGCCCTTCGACGAGGGGCCAGCGGAGTCGAATAGATCTGGTGCTTTGGCCATGAACGCGTACGCAGAATCGGGTGCGGTTTCGCGCTACCCAATCCGAACCCATCGCCAACCGCAAGCCGGAGAAAATGGAGGCGGCAATCACCGCCTCCACTCGAGCGTCGCTTATGTCAGTCAGGGTTTCACCGCGAATACGACACCCGCATTGTGCGGGCCACCGGCTGATGCCGTTCCGACGAGCTGCCCGCCCTTGACCGGAATCAGGCCGGCCATCGGCCGCGCGCCGTCGCGGCAATCGGTCTGCGAGCAAAACATATGGAGGGCGTGCATGCTGCCGCCATCGAGGCTGTAAACGCCGCCGGCGCCACCCGCGTAGCCGCCGAAGTGAACGCCGCCACTGGCAAGCGTGCCATAGAGCTTGCCGGTCGGTTCGAGCCATAGCGCGCTATCCGGGAGGGCGCCGTCCGAACAGTTTTGCTGAACGCAGAAGCTGTGAAGCACACTTGCATCGGAGTGCGCGCCATGCCGCACAAGCTTGAATGCGGTGCCGCCATCCTGTGAGCCGCCGCGGCTGGTGGTGCCGTAAAGCGCGCCCGACGCGTCAATCACCAGCC
Organism: Alphaproteobacteria bacterium; assembly: GCA_019241645.1. Taxonomy (GTDB): domain Bacteria; phylum Pseudomonadota; class Alphaproteobacteria; order Micropepsales; family Micropepsaceae; genus Rhizomicrobium. The sequence continues at coordinate 6,404 of JAFAWQ010000044.1, read as the reverse complement.
CGCCAACGGAAGGCTGTTTGCCGTCGGAACAGTTGGCTGCCGCGCAAAAGGCGTAAAGCACGTTCGCCTTCCAATGTTTGTTTTGCTTGCGCAACTGGAACGCGGTGCCCGCGTAGTTGGGGCCGAACTCCGATGTTGTTCCATAGACATTGCCGTCGCTGTCGACCGTCAATGGCGCATCCGGTTCGCCGCCGTCGGTGCAGCTGGCTTGCGTGCAGAAGGTGTAAAGAACCTGCTCGCGCCAACTTTTTCCCTTCGGCGTGAGGGAATAGGCGGTGCCATACCCTGTCGACCCGCCGACGAATGTCGTGCCGTACAGGGGCGAAGTCCCGTCGTAGGGAAGACCTTCGGCGGCGCCACGATAGGTCAATCCTGCCCAAGGCATGCTGCCATCGGAGCAGGAATCGCTGCCACAGAAGTCATGCAGCACTGAAAGCGTCCACGGCGCGTCGGTTCTTTTGCCTGGGGTCAGCTTGTAAGCGATGCCGCCCCCCGATCTGCCGCCACTGGGGACCGTGCCGTAGAGGTTTCCCTGGGAGTCGATCGCCAGGGCGCCTGGATTGGGGAACTCCCCGTCCGAGCAGGCTTCCGCCGTGCAGAAATTGTAGAGCACCTTGTGGGTCCACTTGCTCCCGTCGGCGCTGGGGACAAGCGCGAACACCGTACCGCTGCCCGCGCTGCCGCCTCCGAAGGTGGTGCCGTAGAGGTTTCCGTGCGAGTCGGAGACGAGGGGAGCCATCGGCTCCTTGCCGTCAACGCAGCCGCTTTTGGCGCAGAAGGCGTACAGCACATCGAAATTCTTGGCCTCGGCAAGGCCAACGCCGATGCAGCTCAGTGCTGCCACGCAGGCCGATGCGCGCAAGACGCGTCTGGACAAGGAACTCGGCGATATTTGGCGCCCGGCAATCCGGCGCGGAATGGCGATCATGCATTTCTCCTCTCGCAATCACGCCCCGATCCCCTGGCGACTAGACGCTCGTGGTCTGTGGATATTCCGTGAAGGAATGGTAATTTTTTGCCTCCCGCTAAGCGAAATCTTAGGACAGCAGGGATAATCATTGACCGGAACTTCAGCCGTATGGATTTGCCGTGAAGCCAACTTGGGGGGTGCGCATCCGGCGAAGCAATGACGTTCGCGTTCTGAAGACGCAACTGGATGCGCTGGCATCGGTTGTCACATCCTCGCGCTATCTTGCCCCCGTCTGGGCCGCATGGGTGGCATTCTTCGCTTCCGATACGTTCGGATTCTTCGGCCACCGGCCCATCTTCAAGTCAGCGGCGCTGCCCGCGCTTATCGCGGCACTGATGCTTCTCTGCCAGGGCTTCATCGAGCACTATCGCGAGGCCGCCGACAGCGCGACCGCCGATGAACTGCGGCAATGGTTCCGACGCTTCATCGGCGTACAGCTCTTGATCAGCTTGGCCTGGGGCTGCCTGCCATGGCTGTTATGGGACCCAACGAGCATGATGAACCATGTGTTCGTGTGGGCCGCGGTGGTGTGCGTTGTCGCAAGCTTTGTCGTCAATCGGGCCAATCATCTGGACATGCTGGCCGCCAGCCTCGCACCGATCGTGGCGCTGACGTTGCTCAGGCTTCTCGTGGGCCATACGGAATTCGACTATGGTCTGGCAGCCCTGTTGCCGTTCTGCGTGACGCTGCTGTTTGCCGACTCCCGCCGCATCACCAACAGCTTCGATGAAAATTCCCGCCTGCGCTTCGAGGTGGAAGATCTAGCTCACGAACTCGAATTGGCGCGCGACGAGGCACTGCGCAAGCGGTTTGAAGCAGAGGCGGCGAACGCTTCGAAGACGGCCTTTCTACACAACATGAGCCACGAGTTGCGCACGCCGCTGAATGCCATCCTGGGCTTCTCGGAAATTATCGCCAAGGAGACGTTCGGCCCGGTGGGCTCGCGGCGATATCCGGAATATGCGCGCGACATTCACGGCTCGGGCACGCACCTGCTGAGCCTGATCAACGATCTGCTCGATGTGGCCAAGATCGAGGCGGGACGGATGGATATCGAGCCGCGCGTGCTGAACGCGCGCGCCATTTTCGAGGCGGCGCTGAAAATCGCCGCGACCCGCGCGCGTCAGCGCAATCAAAGGCTGTCGATCAGCGTCAATGCGAATGCGCCCGATCTCGTGGCCGATGAGAGGGCACTCAAGCAGATCCTTATCAATCTCGTGGCGAACGCGGTAAAATTCACCCCGACGGGCGGGTCGATCACCGTCACCGGATCGCGCGCCGCCGGCGGGGGCTTTCAAATCACGGTCGAGGACAATGGCCCAGGCATTCCGCCGGACAAGCTGGACGGAATTTTCAGCCCGTTCAGCCAGGTCGACAATCGCTACGACCGGGGCGGCAATGGAACAGGCCTCGGGCTCGCGCTTGTTCGGGGTTTGGCGGAATTGCATGGCGCGCGCGCCTGGATCGAGAGCGAACCTGGCCAAGGTTGCCGCGCCTGCGTGGTTTTCCCGGCTCGCCCGGACCTGAGGGAGCAGAAGGAGATGGCTCCGGCGCATGCTCATATTTCTTTACGAGCAATCGCTTCGCAATCCAGCTATTCGGTCCAGCGGGCCTAAGGCTGCGGAGGACGCGCAGAAAGGCAGCCAAACCGACGGCTTTCGCCGGCGAACTCGCTATGAGGGCGCCAGCTGCCGGCTGCCAATGCAATAGGCGAGCGCTTCGAGTTGATAGCGAGCCATCGTTCGGAGTGTCGTCGTCATGCTTCCCTCGTGTGGCTCGAGTCCCTGCAGCAGGTTGATGAACTTCAGCGCATTGGAACGTACAATCCTGTCGAACGCCTCGTCAGGATCCTGAATACCGGCTTCGGTGAAGACTGTACGGCAAATGCTACGCGGAAGGGCAGGAGATTTCCGCTCCCCGAGGAGAAGATATGACAGCGTTATCTTCTGACCGTCGGTCGAAATGGCCGGGACCGGGTCCTTGCCGCGCATTTTGCTTTCGTCTGGGTTTCTGCCGATGAGGATGGCAAAATTCTCCACGTTGATTTGCATGGGAAGACTAAATGCTGCGGTTTCGGGCACTGCACGTCCGAAAAGGGCAAAGGCCGAGAGCGGGTCGTGGCGCGCAAAGCGAACGACGATCTCCTTCGAAGCGTAGCCGTAAATCTGCAGACTCCTCCCGCGTTCCGGCTTCAGGCCATCGGGCGCATACCGAGCCAGTTCGATTATTGGAGCGATGGCGCGGCCGCGCCTCCAGAAGACTCGACGGCTGTTCAAAATCTGGTTTCTGGCAGCAGACGCGGTATCGTCCTGCAACGGCGCACTAAGCCCGAAGTCGGTGGCCAGAACTTGCCGTACTGCGTCGGGCAACGCGGCTAGGGCGCTGAAAAAAGCAATGGCTTCGGCAGTATGCGCAGTGCGCAAACCAAGCGTGTTTGCATAGCGATGGAAAAAGGAGCGCACAGGCTCCGGAATTTCGGCCGATTTATCGATGACAATCCTGTCGTCCAGAAATTCGACGTGCTCACTTCGGATCAAAAGCTCTGGCGGGACACGGATGAGAACAGGCTCGGCCGGATCCCGAGAGGAAAGCCCGTGCTCGCTGGGAACAATGTTTTTCACCACACCACCCAACGCGGAAAACTCCTGGATCATGGATTCCCATGACCACTCATCGTGGGGCGGCGCGGAATATTGGGTCATAGCTCCCGCGCCCCCGTGCATTCGGCAAGCGCGGCAAGCTGGAAGAGGGCTACACGGCGCAACCGCGTCACGAGTTCCCCGCTATGAGGCTCCAGCGCTTCGAGCAACGAGAGGAAGCGTGTCCGGTTGAAATAAAGGATCCTGTCGAAGATCGCATCGGAGTGTCCAACCTCGGCTTCGCGCATGAGCGCCCGGAAAATCGCGCGGGGCGTTCGGGGAAATCTCAAATTGCCGAGCATCACGTGGGACAGATGGATCGTGCCCGACTCCAAACGAAGTTGCGGCATGCGCATCCCTGATCGCTGGATGCTGGTCAGCGGATCCCTTTGAACAGCAAGTTCCAGTGGCCCAACTTTAAACTGTGTCGCCAGACTGAAGGCGTGAGGGCGAGGCCGCTCCCCCCCATACTTTCTGAAAACTCCAAGTGTGTCATGATGTCCAAAGGCGAGGAATAGCGGCCCTTCCGCCTCCCCGCGTATTTCCACGCCTCCCTGCGGGCCGGCGCTCGCGTGCAGTCCGCGATTGCCGCGCTTCATCAAGTCAATGAAAGGCGCGAATAAGCTTTCGCCGCGCAATCCGACGGTCCTGCCACTGACGAACAAGCGCAGAATTCTCGTTTCCCTGGGTCCTTCGATAAAACGGTTCATGCCAAACTCTTCAGCCAATCTTGTCCGCAGGCCAGGATCAAGCTGATCGAAGAGGTCGATCAGGCGCGCGCAGGAGGCGCCCCCCGCGCCAGTCCACGCAACAGCGGCGAGGTAGCGCTCGAAAAAGGCTCGCTCGTGCTGATTTTGCTCGGTGGTCGCGCCGATGCGGACATGGCCGCCCTCCAGCACCATATCCTCCGGCCTGAACAGCAGATTCCTAGGCGCCCGTAGAACGACAGAATGCGCGGGATTTTCAGAAATCAGAGCCAGCCCCGTCCGTGTCAGCCGAGGAGCGACGTTTTCCAATGTGCCGCCAAGGGCGCCAAAATCCTCAATCAGGCCCTGCCAGAGTTGGTGATCAAGGTTCGATGATTCGGTCTGCTCAGACTCAATAACAGGGGGCACCGGAGGCCTTTGGATGAGGTGCGGGCGAGGGATTTACCAAAAACTGTCCGCAGGCTGGGTAGATGTCAATTGTCCACCCCGATTGGCTTGCAGCGACAACGACAGTGGTGTTAACATCTTGTTAGGGCGTCCGATCCGAGGGCATGGGCGGAGCCTTTCTTGGCTGAGGTAGCCACTACTCAATGATGCCCGAACATTATTCAAGGGGACGACCAAATGGACAAACTGACGACAACGCTGCTCACCGGTGCGGCGCTGACCGCCTTTGCGGCAGCACCTGCGGCGGCTGGCGGCTGGCATTTGCCGAAGCATATGCCGAAAATGGCTGTGATGACGGCCAAAGGCGCCATCGTCATCGGCGACAAGAAGCATCAGAAGACGCTTGTGGCCAACGGCAGCCATCACCCGAGCACGTTTACCTTTACCTTTACCTACTATTCCACAAACTTCACGTTCGCCGCCTCAACGGCTTACAAGACACCGAAACAGTTGGGTGGTTTTGCATGGTATACCGTGTCATCGGGCGGCCATTGCGTTAACTTTGTGCCCCAGAAGGCCAAGGCTGTCGCTCTGGGCGGGAACGGGAAAGCGAAGGTAACTACCTTCAAGAGCCATGTCACGATTGGCAGCTGCACAGGCACGCTGACCTTCTATTCTCCGCAGTACACCTTGAAGAGTAAAGTAGCCACCTCAAGCAACGTCGACCTGAACGACATTGCGCAAGTCAAGACCAGCTATACAACGACCACGACGACTGCTGGCGGCAAGCACAAGAAGCATAAGCACAAGAACAAGTACAACTTCAAAGGCGGCCTCCACGAACATCTTACCTTCACGCACTAATCCGGCAGCGGCCTAGGCCGCGCTATAATGCGAGAAAGGCCAGCGAGAGATCGCTGGCCTTTTCTTTCCTGATGGTCGCGGTTTGGCTTTGCCAAGATCGCGGCCGCAAGGTATGTCCGCAAGCGCGTACTGACGGACTGACAAACATGCCTTCCACTAAGAGCCCCAAGGCGTCGCGACCGGCAGAGAAGAGCCAGCCTGCGCCTTTTGTATTGTCGGATCGACGTGATCCGCATCGGGCAGCATCGGCCGAAGTGCCTTTTGCGGTTCTGCGGGGCGCGCCGGCGCCCGGTCCATTCGCCCCGGTTGTTTTGCCGGATGTTTCGCCTGATTTTTCGACAGCCAACTCGCAGGTGGCGGATTCCTCCGCCGACCATCAGTACGAGCTCGGCCTAACCACGGCAGCCATGTCGTATCACACGGCCGCCATCGACGCTTTGCGCCAATGCACTACGCTTGCCCCAGACCACGCTCCGGCGTACCGAAAGCTGGCCGAGCTTCTCCGGCTGTCCGGAGAGGATCAGGCAGCAGACGCCGCAGAAGCCGCTGCAAGCACCTGTCGCGACGTCAAATGGGAACCGGCGGCGGACCGCCGCACCTTTGGCCAGCTGCAAAAAGCGGAACGGAAACTGCTGGAGCATCTGAAGGAACTTCCGGAGGAAGATGCGGCCATGCGCCTTCGCGAGCATCTGATCGCCAATCCACTGGACGCGATTGCGATGCGATGGCTCGCGCGCCTGGAAGCGAGGGCCGGTGACCTGTTCACCGCGCGCGCGCTTTTTAGGAGGGCCCTCGATCTCTGTCCGACTTACATTGGGGCGCGCCGAGAGTATTGCG
>JAFAWQ010000017.1 GCA_019241645.1 Alphaproteobacteria bacterium | reverse complement strand
AGGGATCATGACCCTATGGATTTGAGGCTCTACGATACGCTGACGAAGCAGAAGCAACCGTTCCGGCCGCTCGATCCGTCGAACGTGCGCATGTATGTGTGCGGGCCGACGGTTTACGACTACGCGCATATCGGCAACGCGCGGCCGGCCATCGTGTTCGACGTGCTGTTCCGGCTGCTGCGCCATATCTACGGCGCGGAGCACGTCACCTATGTACGCAACATCACCGACATCGACGACAAGATCAACGCGCGCGCGCTTGAGCTGCGCGGCGACCGCGATTTGGATGTGCTGGAGGTGGTGCGCGAGCTGACGGAGCGCACCTACGCGGTTTATCAGGAAGATGTCGCCGCGCTGGGCAATTTGCCGCCGACCTTCATGCCGCGCGCTACCGAGCACGTACCGCAGATGATCGCGATGATCCGCTCACTGATCGACGCGGGGCTGGCCTACGCGGCGGAAGGCCATGTGCTGTTCGAGGTGGCGAAGAAGGCGGATTACGGCAAGCTCTCGCGCCGGCCGCTGGACGAGATGATCGCTGGCGCGCGCGTGGATGTGGCGCCATACAAGCGCAGCGCGATGGATTTCGTGCTGTGGAAGCCGAGCGACGCCAACACACCGGGCTGGGATTCGCCGTGGGGGCGTGGAAGGCCCGGCTGGCACCTCGAATGCTCCTCGATGATCGAGGCCACGATGGGCGAGACCATCGACATCCACGGCGGCGGCATCGATCTGGTGTTTCCGCACCACGAGAACGAGATCGCGCAGAGCGAAGGCGCGCATCACGGCCATAGTCTCGCGCGGTTCTGGATGCACAACGGCTTTCTCAATGTGGAAGGCGAGAAGATGTCGAAATCCATCGGCAACTTCGTGACCATCCACGAGCTGCTGGCTGACTGGCCGGGCGACGTGCTGCGCTTCAACATGCTGCGCGCGCACTATCGCCAGCCGATGGACTGGACGCTCGCCGGCATGAAGGAAAGCTGGGACACGCTCGCGCGATGGTACGATGTGGCGGAGCCAGTGACAGCGACACGCATTGGAGACGGCTTTCTTTCCGCGTTGTCCGATGATCTCAACACACCGCAGGCCATTGCCGAACTTCATAAGGCCTCACCGGAAGAACTTGCAGGCGGATTGTCGCTGCTGGGCTTCAATCCGATATCCGAGCGGCTTGCATCAAAGAAGAGTGTGGATACCGTGGAGATTTCCCGGGCCATCGAAGCGCGGAATGCGGCGCGGAAAGCGAAGGATTTCAAGGAGTCCGACCGCATTCGCGACGAGCTTCTCGCGCAGGGCATCCAGCTGAAAGACGGCCCCGACGGCACCACCTGGGAAATCAAGCGGTGATGCTCTTGTGTCATTTTCGCGAGGCTGACAGGCACAAGAGTATCCTCCCCCGTCTACGGGGGAGGATAAATCTGGCCTCGAATTTTTCGACCCTCCCGCAAGGAGAGGGTTGGTTCGACATGGCAGCATTCGGTGCGCCGTGTTGACGAAAGAGCATTCGGCGCGCTCGGAAGATCGCGAAATTGCCGCCGCCGATCTTGGCGAGCCGATTGCCGTCAGCGCGCAAAAAGGCACGACGGAGCGCGACGATTCCCGCGGCATCGCGCTGGCGCTGGCGGCTTACGCACTGTGGGGAATCATGCCGCTTTACTGGCGGCTGCTTTCACAGGTGCCGCCATTCGAGATCACCGTCAACCGCGTGATGTGGTGCGCCGTGTTCGTGCTGGGCGTTTCGCTGGCGCGCGGCCGTTGGCAACAACTCGTGGCGATGGCGAGCAATCCGGTTCTGCTCGGCATACTCGCGCTCACCAGCGTTCTCATCAGCGTCAACTGGACGATCTACATCTACTGCGTCGCCACGCATCAGCTCGTGGAAGCAAGCCTCGGCTACTACATCAACCCGCTGGTTTCGATCGTGCTCGGCGTGACGCTGTTCGGCGAGCGATTGTCGCGCTGGCGGCTGGTTGCGGTGGTGCTGGCGACCGCTGCTGTCGCAGTGAAGGCATTCGAATTAGGCCATTTCCCCTGGATCGCGCCGGCATTGGCGCTGTCGTTCGGGTTCTATGGCTATTTCCGCAAGCGCGTCGATGTGGACTCACTGGACGGGCTGACCGTTGAAACCTGGATCCTCTTTCCGCTGACATTTGGCCTGGTGTTGTTCTGGGGACTTAATGGAACCGGCACCTTCCCCTCTGCCAATCCGCTGACAGATACACTTCTCATACTCGGCGGGCCGATCACCGCGCTACCACTGACGCTCTTCGCCGCCGGCGCTCGGCGCATCCGACTCTCAACGCTTGGCTTCCTGCAATATTTCTCGCCCTCGATCACGCTCGCGCTGGCGGTGTTCGGCTTCGGCGAGCCCTTCACACGGATCGATGCCATTACCTTCGGCTGTGTCTGGGCGGCACTGGGCGTTGTTGCGCTGGAAAGCCGGTTCAGCCGATGAGCAAATCAGAGCAGCGCGAAAGCCGCGTCGGGCGTTTCCACCGTATAAAAAAGCCGGGTGAGGTCGCCGTAGACGAAACCTTCCCCTTTGCATCGCTGAAACAGCGCCAGCAGCGGTTCGAAATAGCCATCGGTATTGACCAGGATGATGATCTTCTCATGCATGCCAAGCTGCGCGGTGGTCGCCACCTCGAAAAATTCATCCAGCGTGCCAAGTCCACCCGGCAAAATAAGAAAGACATCGCTCATCGCCACCATGCGCTGCTTGCGCTCGAACAAATCCGGCGTTTGAATCATCTCGATACCGCCCTGCGGCAGCTCCAGATGATCGAGCGGCGCGGGGCGAACGCCGATCACTCCGGCGCCAGCCGCGAGCGCCGCGCGCGCCGCCTCGCCCATCATGCCGCTGGCCCCGCCGCCATAGACCATGCGAAACCCGCGCTGGCCGATCAGTTCGCCTGCGCGGCGGGCCGCCGCCAGATAGACCGGATTTCTCCCGGGAGACGAGCCGCAGAACACACAAATCGACTTCACGTTGCTATGATGGGAAGCGTTGGCCATCGCTCGATTCGGTTTGAAGCTGGGATTGCAGCGGCAGCCCAAGGTTTCTACATGCGTACGGCACACACCACCGCGTTCAGAGGTTCATCTTGCAGAGAGTAAACTTCCGCAAAGCCTTCGTCATTATCGCCATTCTCGCCGCCGTGGCGCTGGCCGCGGGCTTCCTGCTCTTCGGCAGCACGAATCTGGGGCATTAGATGGCGCATTCCCTTGTAGAGGAAGGCGACGGCGCGCCCTCCCTCCGCCCCTTGTGGATGCTCCTGCCATATCTGTGGCCCAAGGGGCACCCGGAGCTGAGAGCGCGGGTGGCGGCTTCGCTCGCCTGCCTCGTGCTGGCGATTCTGGCGACCACGGCCTTCCCGCTGTTCATGGGCTGGATCACCAACGAACTCACGAAAACGCCGCCCGCCACCATCGCCATGATGGCGACGCTGGCGCTGATCGGCGGCTACGTCATCTCCCGCATTCTCATGCAGGCCTTCGCGCAAATCCGCGACGGCATTTTCGCCAAGGTCCAGTATCACGCGCTGCGCGAGGTTGGCGTTTCCACTTTCGCGCATGTGCACACGCTGTCGCTGCGCTTCCATCTGGAACGCAAGACCGGCGGGCTTTCCCGCGTGATCGAACGCGGCACGCGCGGCATCGACACGCTGTTGTCGTTCGCGATCTTCAGCATCTTCCCCACGATTTTCCAGCTGGTGCTGTTCAGCGCCATCATGATGGTGAAGCTGGATCTGTGGATCACGCTCGCCACCCTGGTGATGGTGGCGCTCTACATCTGGTTCACCTTCGCCATCACCCGCTGGCGCATCCAGATCCGCCGCGACATGAACGAAAGCGATCAGGACGCCAACACCAAGGCGGTCGACAGCCTGCTCAATTACGAGACCGTCAAATACTTCAACGCCGAAACGCACGAAACCGCGCGCTTCGACAAATCGATGGCGAAGTTCGCCCGCGCCTCCATACAGGCGCAGACCTCGCTCTCCGTGCTCAACACCGGCCAGGCCACCATCGTCGCGCTTGGCATGGGGGCGGTGATGATCATGACGGCCTTCGGAATTCGCGATGGCCGCTTCTCGGTCGGCGATTTCGTGATGGCAAATGCCATTCTCATGCAGCTGTACCAGCCGCTGAACTTCCTTGGCACCGTGTACCGCGAGATCGTCCAGGCCTTGGTGGACATGGACGCGATGTTCCGCCTCCTGCATCAGCCGCAGGAGGTGAAGGACAAGCCCGGCGCCAAACCACTGATCGTGACCGGCGGCGCGGTCCGCTTTGACAACGTGATGTTCTCCTACGAGCCGGATCGTGTCGTGCTGAAAGGCATCAGCTTCGACGTGCCGGCGGGGAAAACTGTGGCGGTGGTTGGTCCGTCGGGTGCCGGCAAATCCACCATCTCGCGGATTCTCTACCGGTTCTACGATATCCAAAGCGGCAGCGTGACGATCGACGGGCAGGACATCCGCGACGTCACGCAGGCAAGCTTGCGCGAGAAGATCGGGATCGTGCCGCAGGATACCGTGCTGTTCAACGACACCGTCCGCTACAACATCGCCTATGGCCGCATCGGTGCCGGCGAGGCAGATATCGAGCAGGCTGCGCAAATGGCGCAGATCGATCCCTTCATCCGTGAGCTGCCGCAGGGCTACGAATCGATGGTGGGAGAACGAGGGTTGAAGCTCTCTGGTGGCGAGAAACAGCGGGTCGCCATCGCCCGCACCATTCTCAAGAACCCGCCGATCCTCCTTCTGGATGAAGCCACGTCAGCGCTCGATACGCATACCGAACGCGAGATCCAGTCTGCCCTGCGCGAGGTCTCAAAAGACCGCACCACGCTCGTGATCGCGCACCGACTTTCCACTGTTGTCGATGCGGATGAAATCCTGGTGCTCGACCACGGCCGGATCGTGGAGCGCGGACGGCACGGCGAGCTGGTAGCACGCGGCGGGCACTATGCCGCCATGTGGAACAAGCAGAAGGAGGCCGCCGCCGTGCGCGAGCGGCTCAAGGAAGTGGAAAGCGATCCAGATGTCGCGCGGCAACCGCACCCGCAAGAGGGAGCGATTGCCGCCGCGGAGTAATTACTCCGCCGGTTGCTGCAGGCCCCGCGCCGGGGGCATCCGGCGGCCGCGATTGCGGATCGCGCGAACGGGCCAACCGAACACCTGTTTGAGCATCCACCAGAATCCCTGGCCCGTCTCCCGCACCCGGTGAGGATAGGCCAGCAGCGCCGGCACCAGCCCCAGCGTAATGCCCTTGGAGAAAGCCAGACCGAACACGATCGCGGTGGACAGCTGAATCCACATCATCGCGAACGGATCGCCGATGGTGATGCTGCGCGCGGCGAAGTCGATTTCCACAGCCATCATCATCGGCAACAGGCCGAAGATGGCCGTCACCGTCGTCAGGAACACCGGCCGAAGCCGCTGCGCGCCCGACCGTATCACCGCCTCGATCGGGTTCATCCCAGAATCCAGCAGCTTATGATACGTGTCGATCAGCACGATGTTGTGGTTCACGACGATGCCGGCGAGAGCCAGAAGACCGGTGCCTGTCATGATGATGGAGAAAGACTGCCCCATCACCACCATGCCCAGCAGCGCGCCGATCATGGCCAAAATCACCGCCATCAGAATCAGGCTTGCGTGATAGAAGCTGTTGAACATCGCCAACAGAACCACCGCGATGATAAACAGCGCCATCAACCCGGCAATCATCAGGAAGCGGCCCGATTCCTGCTGCTGCTCGTCGGCACCCTTGAAGGCCACGCGCACGGTGTGCGGGAATGTCTGGGCGGCCAGCCAGGTCTTGATTTTTGTGACCTCCGCGTTCGCATTCACACCGGGCTTCGCATTGGCGCGGACGTGATAGGTCCGGTGTGCGTTCACACGTTCGATCTTGTTCACCTGCGGGGCCGCTTTCACGTCCACGAAAGTGCTGATCGGCACCATGCCCTGCGAAGTCGCCACGCGCACGTCATCCAGCGCATGGATGCCGCGCTCATCAGCCGGATAGCGTACGCGGATGTCGACAAGCCGGGTGGAATCGGCCGGCCGGTAGCGGCCCACAAAGATGCCGTCGGTTACCAGCTGCACGGCGGCGCCGACCGCCTGCGTGCTCACGCCGAAGCGCTGCGCCACGTCCCGCTTGACGTCCAGATCCCATTCTATTCCGGGAAGCGGCCGTGTGTCCTCGATATCGCGCAAGGTGGACATGCCGTCCAGATGGCGGCGGATTTTGTCTGTTGTCTGCAGCAGCGATAGGTAATCGTCGGAATTGACGTCAATCATGACGTCCTTGCCGGATGACGGGCCTCCTTCCGGCTTCCGCACCTCGACATTGATGCCGGGAATGTTGGCAGTGCGCTTGCGGATTTCCTCCAGAATAAGACTGCCGCGCGCGCGCTCCCGATAGGGCTTCAGCACCACCGTTATACGGCCGATGTTGTCGACCGGGATGTTTTGGCTCGACGGATTGCCGCCGGCGTTGGCGTAGATGTAATCCACGCCCTTAACGCTCTCCACCCGCCGCTCCACATTCATCACCAACTCACGCTTTTCATTGGCGGCGAGATTGCCGCGCGCGGAAACGAGAACGGTGGCCTCTGTGGGATCGGTCTGGACGAAGAATTCCGTCCCGTGATTGTATTTCACGAACAGCGTCAAGACGACCACGACGGTGGCGAGGGCGGCAAAAATCATCTTGCCGGGATTGTGCGTAATCCAGTCCGCCAGATGCGCGTACCAGCCGGTGATGCCGGGAATATCGCGCCAGTCCCCGGTCTCGGACGCCTCGATCGCTTTCTCGTGCTTTTCGTTGCGTTCCGGCGCCTTGCCGAAGAATCCGCCCAGCACGGGCAGGAATATCAGCGCCACCACCATCGAGCATGACAGCACGACGATCAGCGTGATCGGGAAGAAGCTCATGTACTTGCCGGCAATGCCGGGCCAGAACAGCATCGGCAGGAAGGCGCCGATCATGGTGGCGGTCGAACTCACCACCGGCCAGAACATGCGGCGCGCGGCCTCCGCGAAGGCGAGCTTCGGCGGATGCCCTTCGGTCATCTTCCGGTCGGCGTACTCCACGACGATGATGGCGCCGTCGACGAGAATGCCGACCGCCAGCAGCATCGCGAACATGATCATGAAGTTCAGGGTGTAGCCGACGTTGCTGATGACCAGAAAGCTCATCAGGAACGAGGTCGGGATGGCCACGCCGACGAGCAGGCCCGACCGCAGGCCCAGCGCCGCGACCACCACGATCATGACCAGCACGATGGCGAGAATGATCGCATCGGAAAGCGAACTGATCTGGTCGCGGATGTCGGTGGACTGGTCGCCGACAAATGACACATGCACGCCGGAGGGGAAATATTTCTGCGCGGCAGCCAGCATCTGCCGGACCGCGAGGTTGTTCGCGATCACGTTGGCGCCGACGCGTTTGGTGACGTCAATGGCGATGGTGCGCTTGCCGTTGATGCTGGAATAGCTGGTCGCGTCGTAGAAGGTGGGGCGGACCTGGGCCACGTCCTTGAGCGTTACGGTGGCATCCGCGGTCGCCCGAATTGGCAGATTCAACACGTCCTTGGCATTCTCGATGACGCCGGGCACTTTCACGGCGAAATTGCCGTGGCCAGTATCGATGGAGCCCGCCGCGATCAGCGTGTTGTTGTTGGTGATCGCGTTGAACATTTCCTGCTGGGTGATCCCGTAGGTTTCCAGCTTGGCCGGATCGACCACAATCTCGAGCATTTCGTCGCGTGTGCCGGACAATTGCGCATCCAGCACGGTCGGGATGGTCTTCAGCTGGTCGCTCAGATCGCGCGCCAGGTGATATAGCGTTCGCTCAGGCACATCGCCTGACAGCGCCACCGAAATAACAGGGAAAAGACTGGTGCTGATTTCCTGCACGAACGGCTGCTGCACATCGGGCGGCAATTCCGCTCGGGCCGTATCGACCTGCGCGCGCACGTCCGCCAGCGCGCGGTCCTTGTTGAAGGAGACGTCGAACTCCATGATGATGACGCCGGCACCCGGATAGGCGCGGCCGGTCATCTCTTTCAGGCCCTGGATGGAACGAAGATAGTTCTCCATCGGCTTCACCAGAAGCCGTTCGCTATCCTCGGGGCTGATGCCCGGGTAGTAGACCTGCACCACGATGTAGGGAATTGGTATGTCCGGATCCGACTCCTTCGGGATCGCGATGAAGGCATAGATGCCGGCGAGAATGGTGACGACAAGCGCCGCGATCACCAACCGCGTATTCTGAACGGCCCAGTCGACGATTTTGGTCATGCGCGCGCTCCTGCCCGAACCGTCTTCACGCGCGAGCCCTCGGCGACAAATTCCTGCCCAACGGTTATGACCGTGGTACCTTCGGGAAGGCCGCTCACCCACATGCCCTCCGGGCCGTCTGAAATGATGTTGACCGGCTTGAAGTGGACCACCCCGCTCTCAACCGTGCGCACGCCCACGACACCGCTATCGTTCAGGACAAGAATGCCTGGCGAAATCTGCATCGCCTTCAGCGCCTTCACCGGAATGTGGATATCGGCGCTCACCCCATCCCGCAGCCTGCCCTCCGGATTTGGAAGTTCGACTTCGATGCGGAATGTGCGGGTCGACTGATCCGCCTTGGACGCGACGAAATAGACTTTGCCGTCCACCTTTTCGCCGGTGACGAGATTGGCGCTCGCCGTCTGGCCTACCTGGATCTGGCCAACGTCATGCTCGGAGACCGTCCCGACCGCGAGGAAGGGTTGTGGCGCAATCACCAGTTCGCATTTGTCGCCAACCCGCATGTAATCGCCGACGTTTACATAACGGTCGTCCACGAAGCCCGAAAACGGCGCCCGGATTCTGGTGTTCGCGAGCTCGATCTGCTGCGTGCGCTCCGCGGCACGGGCTGCTTCGAGTGCGGACATTGCCTGCTTGGCCGAAGTTTCCGATGTCGCGCCCTGCTTCAACAGGCTCTCGGCTGCGTTATGCTCCTTCGCGCGTTCCGCGACCAACGCTTTTGCCTGGTCCAGCTTTGCGCCGCGATCGTTCACCATCAGCTCGCAGAGCACATCTCCCGCTTTGACCTTGTCGCCCTTCTCGAAATGAATGGCGCGCACCACGCCATCCACCTGCGCGCGCGTATCCACCCAATGCAGCGACTGCGTCCGGCCGCGTATGGTGAGGGTCGCATCGCGATCGGCGGCCGCGAGCGTTTTGACCTGCACGCGCGGCACCTCGTTGGGCTTGGCGGCAGCGTCTTGTTCTCCTGTCGCGGATCCGCCGCGGAATATGCCCGAGCCGATCCACACAACCACCAGAAGCAGGATGACGAGCGCGGCTCGATATCCCGAAGTCATGCGGCGCCAGAAGCTGGGTTGCACCCGGTCCCACCAGTCACGAATACCGTTCAAATTTTTCCTCGCCATGACGTTCCGCCCTACTCCGCCGCCTGAGGTAACTGTTCCTCGATTTCGCCGCGATGCATCCGCAGGAACTCGAGCATTGCCGTGTACATGGTGTGGCCGAGACCGATCGCAAAGCGCTCGCCCGGCAAAAGCGTCTCTTTTTGCTTCCGTTCAAGTTGCGCGAGCTTTTGCTCGCCTTGGGCAATGTAATCGTCCACCAGGAAGCGAACCCGGCTGCCCGGAAGCAAATCGGAAAACAGCATCGCGAACAGGAACGGCGATCGATGCCGGTCCTCCGGCAAGGTCTTCATCAGTCCCGCGAGAAACGCAGATCGGCCCGCGGGTGTGATTGAATACACCTTTCGATCCGGCCGCTTCTTTTGTGCCTCCTCGCGGACGGAGACGAGACCCTCCTCCGTCAGTCGGCTGAGCGCCGGATAGATCGAGCCAAAGCTCGCCTCAGCAAAGTGCTGAAAGCCGCTGCCCTCGAAGACCTTCCGGATCTCGTATCCGGTGGCCTCCCCACGCGTGAGGATACCGAGACAAATCGAGCGAACGTCCATGCCCCTAGCCTATATAGGCCCGATATAAATCGATCCTATATAGTCGCGCATGCATTCTAATCAATGGTTACTGACGGCCGCTCAAGCGCAGGTCTGGCCTGCGCGCACAGCAACAGTCGCAAGGCGCCCTAAAGAACCTCGATCCGGTCGACCTCGACGCCCTTCATGCCCTGCCGTGTCGAATATCGGATGCGCTGCTCGGGCCCCAAGGCCGAAATCCCCGACCGGCGCAGGGCGCTGGCGTGGACATACACATCGCCGCCGCCGGTTTCCGACATGACGAAGCCGAAACCTTTCTGCTCGTTATAGAATTTGACCTTGCCCTCGACCATCGGTCCGGTCGGCCCAGAGTCCCGGCCGCCACCGCCGTATCGGTCGCCGCCGCCGAACCGGCCGCCGCCCCCACCGCCAAATCGGTCACCACCCCCGAAGCGGCCGCCGCCGCCAAATCTGTCATCGCCGTAGCGGTCGCTACCGCCGAAACGATCTCCGCCGCCAAACCGGTCGCCGCCGCCGCCGAAACGGTCACCGCCGCCGCCAAACCGGTCGCCACCGCCGTGACGATCACCATAGCCGCCCTGACGAGGACGGCGCGACGGGGCCTGCTCGGCAGTACTGGTATCGACACTATGGACCGCGACCACCTGGAGCCCGCGTGGCGAATCCTGGAGATCGCAAACCACGGTGGCTCCAGTCGGCATATCGGGCGTGCCGATCGCGGCCAATGCCGAGGCATGGCAGAAAGCATCGCCGCCATTGTCCAACGTTATGAAGCCGTAACCTTTAGTCGAATTGAACCATTTGACCGTGCCCCGGGCGGACGCCATAGCCAGAGGCGCGGAATCACCATTTTCGAGATGTGCCATTTTCAACGTGACCGTCCGGGCAAAATGAAAGCGCGCCTACCCCCCGGCACAGGCTGGTCGCGTGTGCCCATCATGCCTTCAAGCCAGACCGAATCGCAACCGGTCTCCGACAAAACCTTCGAGTCACGTGGCGCCCGGCCCAACTGTTGTCGACCACAGACTTCCCATCTGTCGGCATGGCAGCAAGGATGATTTTTCCCTCTCATTTCGCCACGTTGGGCGTAGCTGCGGCGATCAGTGTTCCCGCCGGCTGGGCTGGCGCAATTCTGGTCAGGAGAGAGACGCAGACGACACAGCCACTCGCCGCCCCGATGATAGCGGCAGCCGCCGTTACGTTTATTTGGGCAGCCACCATCGTGCCCGTGGGCTATCTGCTCGCCGCCACCCTGCTGCTTGGTTGGACGCTTCTGGTGCTGTGCGCGATAGACGCGCTTTCCTTCCGTCTGCCGGACCTTCTGACGTTCCCCCTGACTGGGTCTGGCCTGCTCTTGTCGTTCTTCCTCCCCGACCGGGATCCTGTGGCCCATCTCATCGGTGCGGCCGCTGGATTTAGCGTGCTCTACGCGGTCAGCTGGCTGTACCGGCAATCGCGCGGCCACGAAGGATTGGGGCTGGGCGACGCCAAACTTGCGGCTGCCGCGGGCGCATGGCTCGGCTGGCCACCGCTGCCCTCCGTGATCCTCATTGCCTGTCTTGCAGGATTTGTCTGGGTCGGTGTCGCCCTGGCATTTCGCGGCAAGAGGGCGCTGCGCGAGCAGATCGCATTCGGCGTCCCGCTATGCTTCGCATTCTGGCTGGTCTGGCTGTATGGCCCGCCGCTCTGATTATTCCAGGTAGCGCACCCACACTGGATCGTTGGGGTTTGCCGTCAGCTCGACGATAGCCGACCGTTTGATATCGGCTCCGGCACGGCTCGCTTCGACGCGCACAGTCAGCGTGCGTCCGATCAGGTAGGGTGGATCCCTGACATCGGGTGCGGGACGCAATCCTGCGAGCTCCTGCTGGCGCTGAATGACGTCGCTGGAATCCAGCCCCACTTCGCTGAGGGCTGCCAAGGCCAGAACCTGAGAAGTGCCCTCGCTGAAGCCGCCACTTTCACCAAAGAATGTCGTTATGGCGGGAGCCACGCGCGCGTAAAGATCGTCATCCATCCCTTTGAGGTATCGTATCTCGGAAATGGTATGAAAACTGCCGTTGCGCGGCTTGTAGCCGAGAGCCGCGTATTGCGGAGCCTCTGCGCCACTGTCGCGGCGCTGATTGTCCGGGTCGATCCAGTCCTCGTAGCTGTCGACCAGCGTGCTGAGCCGGGAGCCGGAAACTCCCGCCGTGCGGAAGAGGTCGTGAACCTGGTCTTCGTTGATTCCGTTAAGCGGAACCTTGCCGCGCTCATCTTCCACGATGATGGTCAGCGTCACGTCATCGAATTTCAGCGTGCGCTTCGTACTGTCGATCAGCCATTGCTGCTTCTTGTCCTTGCTCGCCAGACCCTGGATCGCAAGCGTCAAGCCCGCATTGCACGCAGCCGTCAGCCTGGCTCGCTCGGTCTCCGCCTGGACAACCGAAATGATGCCGCGATTCTCGGCCAGGACCTGAAAGGAAACGTAGCTGAATGCGGCGATTCCGAGAATCGCCGCCAGCATGGCATAGCCGCTGTCGCGCGCGGTTTTCACGGCTTCGTATCGGCCGGCGGCAACGGCACGATGGCGTGAATTTTCTCGCGCAGTTCGTCGGTGATGGTCTTTACATCCTGCGCGTTGCGAATAACTCGCGGGGTCAGCAGCACCAGCAATTCCGTTCGCTTATCCTTGTTGTCAGTCTGGCCGAAAATAAATCCGAGAAACGGGATGTCATTGAGATAAGGAATGCCTGTTTTCGTCTGGGTGTTGTTATCGCGGATAAGGCCGCCAAGCGCGATTGTCTGGCCATCCTTGACGGCGATCGAACTTGCGATCTTGCGTTCCTGGATGGTGGGCGAGTTGATGCCGGATGTGGTGGTCTCCGCGACATCGCTGACCTCCTGCGAGATGTCGAGGAGCACCAAACCGCTGTCATTCACGCGGGGGGTTACGTTCAATATGACGCCGGTGTCCTTGTATTCGACCTGATTGGTGATGGCGGGGTCGGACGTTATGGTCGATGTCACCTGCGCCGAAAGGATCGGCACCTGGTCGCCGACTTGCAGCGCCGCGGTGTGGTTGTTGAGCACCATGACTTTCGGCGCGGACAACACCTTGATCGTGGTGAGGTCTGATAGTTCGTTCAGAGCGACCGCGATGTTTCCGCTGCTGTTGGCAAAGAAATAGGAGAAGCCAGGGAAAACGCGCAAAAGGCCGTTATCCGTGCTCTGCGTCAGTGCCGCCTCCCCTCCACTGCCGCCAAATCGCCACTGCACGCCATACGCCAGTTCGTTGTTCAGCGTCACTTCGGTGATGGCAGCTTCAATGAGGACCTGAAGCGGCAGCACGTCGAGCTGGCGCAGTGCGTCTTCGATAAGGCCGTATTGCCGGGGCGTCGAATAGAAGACGAGCGAATTGTTCCCGTCATCGGACGTGATGCTGATTGGCGTGATCTGGCCCGGCAGCATAAGCGTTTGCGAGACAATGGAGTTCGGTTGCTGCGTTCCGGAGGCTCCGCTATCGCCGCTCTGGCTACCGATTGCGCTCGTGGCGCCGGATTGGAAACCGGAGCTGGAACCAAGCGTCGAGCTGCTCTGGAAGCCACCTGCTCCCGTGGTGCCCATACCTGGCTGCACCGCCGTGCCTGTCGAGGTGCCCCCGGGCTGCCCGCCGAAGGTTGGACGGTAGCCCGGGATGGTTGAGGATTGTCCGGTCGCGGTCAGATTGGGCGTGGTCGATTGCTGTTGCTGCGCGGGCTGGCCGCCGAATGCTCCCACCAGAACGGTGGCGAGATCGGACGCGCGGCCGTTTTGCACGTGATAGACGAACAGCTTGCGCTCATTGTCCGCGCTCGCGCGATCTAGAATCCCAACCCATTTCTTGAGCTGCGCCAGGTAGCGCGGCTGTGCCGAGATCGCCAAAATGCCGTTTAAACGCTCAATGGGGACAAGGCGAACGAGACCGGCGGTGGGCGAATCCTTGCTGTTCACCATCGCATCGAGCTCGGGCAGGAGCACATGCATGTCGGTGCGCGTTGGGACGAGCAAGGCGAACGACATGCCGCGCATCCAGTCGACATCGAATTGACGCACCAGCTCCCGGATGGATTTGCGCTCTCCCGCGGTACCGGTGATCAGCAGTATGTTGCGCGACACGTCAGCCTGCGCGATCGCGTGCTCGGGCACCAGCGGATCGAGCAGTTTCTTCAGCTCCACGGCGTTGACGTAACGAAGCTGGATCGCTTCGTTGCCGAAACCGGCCGAGGTTTCGGGAAGGAGCTGTGGCTGACGTTGGGCCTTATCCAGCGCCACCACCGTGTAGACATCGCCTTGGCGCACCAGCGCCATCTTGGCGGCGCGCAGCGCATCCTCGAAGATTGGAAGCACGTCCTTGCGGGCGACGGGCCGCGCCGTCTCCACCGTGACGTTCCCTTGCACCAGGGGATCGACCGCGTAGTTCACGCCAAGGATATCGCCGAGAAGAGCCTTCGCCACTTCGTGCACGTCAGCATTGGGGAAGTTCAGCGTGACATCGCCCTTGGCTCCGCCGCCGGCCGGCCGGCGCGGGCCGGCCGTGAATTGTTGCGTCCCGGGATAGACGGCGGAACTGGACGCGCCGGGAGGCTGCGTCAGGGGTTGTGGACTTTGCGCGGCGGCCGAGCCGGTCAACGCCAGCAAAAGCGCACCCAGCGGTGCGAACCGGATCATGGTTTTATTCATCGTCATCATCACTGCTGTTGCTGCTGCTGTCGTCATCTTCGTCATCGTCATCGCTGCTGCTGCTCGAATGCGAGGCCGCGAGCTGGGGATTGACTCCGGTCTTCGGTGCAACGGCCGTCACCGCGAGCAGGCGGCGCTCCCCGTCGCGATCGAAGGTGAGTTGCGCGCGCTCTATGGAGACCAGGTGCCAACCCTGTATCACATCGTCAGGCTTGATGCGGATGATCCGGCCGCTGGATTCGCGCAGGAGTGCTGCCGAGGTTTTCCCGGCGATCGCCGTGCCGAGAACTTCGAAACCCGCCAGATTGCCCGCGGACGGCGCCTGCAAAACAACCGGCGCGCGGTCTGGCGCGAATATCGGCCTGGCAAGGACGGCTGGGTAGCTCTTCGCGGTGGGAGCGGCCAGCGCAACAGGCTGGCGCGGCGCCACTGCGCTATTGCGCGGCAGTTCAACCGAGGGCGGCATGGCAATCTGGAAGGCGACGGCCACCAGCAGAACGGTGGTCGCCAGCACCGGCAGAAGTTCCGGGCTACGACGGCTGCCCAGTCCGGACGGGAGCCGAGACCTCAATCCGGACATCCATCGGGGCAGCGTGCCCAGTCTTTGCCGCGCGGTCGGCAGCGACCGAAAGGTATCCAACAACGACATAAGGTGCCTCGCTTTCGAGCCGCGCCAGGCTCTTGTACAACTGCGCAATTGTGAGCTGCAGATCGGCGCGAACCTTGACCCAGCCTTCGGGGACATCCCCCTGAATTTCGGAAACCGTCTGCACCGTGCCACCCTGTTCGCTGGTCATGCGGTTCAGACGCTGCTTCAGCATTTCGGCGGCGAGTGCCTCGGTGGGCGCCACCATTGCATACTGGCCGGCCGTTGATTTCTGCTCCACCGCCTGCGCGCGCCACAGCGGAATTTCCGCCAGCACCCGCTGATTGCGAAGATAGGTTTCGCGCAGCTCGCTCCGCTCAAGCGCCCGCGCCGCCATTCCGCCGATGACCGGAACGATGACGCCGAGCACGACAATGGCAACAAGCACGAACAGCACGCCAAGCGCCACCATCCGCCGTTCTCTTTGTCCCAGCGGCCTCATCGCGCGCGCTCCCCTTCACGCTCGGCGGCCAGATCGAACGAGCCGCTGGCCGCCATCGCGGCGTGCGGATCGGTGGTCAGCGAATGCGCGTTCCGCAGCAGCGGAGAACTTTCCAGCCTGGCGAGCAGATTTGGCGTGTTGTTGCGAATGCCGCGTATATGAACCGTGCGGCCATTCCATTCGAAGCGCTCGACCCAGGTGCCCTCCGGCATGGCGTTGGTGACAGCCTCGATCATCGGAAGGGGGGCGTCTTGGCCCTGCTGCTTGAGCAGCGCGGAACGGCGCGCGCCTTCCTTCTGGACCTGGTTACGCAACCGCATGGCCACGGTTACCGGGGCCTGCTGGGATTCCACGGCTTCGCGCAGCTGGTTGGTGGCGTTGATGTCGCGATAGGTCAGCATGATGACGTTGAACGCGAGCAGGACGCCCGCCGCGGCCCACCAGTAAACCGCCCGCCGCCGCGCGGCATCGCCCCCCTCCGCATGACGGAGCGCCGGCAGGAAATCGAGCGCCGCGCGGCCGCTTACCGGCGAAACCACCGCGACGCCTGCCGGTTCGATGTCGTGCGTGCGCGCAAACTCGATCACTTTTCCGATTACGCTTCGGGGAAGCACGCCGAGAAGAAGTTTTTGCCGTCCCTTCTCCTCGTCGCGAGACACCACTTCTGTATCGAACAGCACCTGGTCGGCGCGGAAGGGAGTCAGGCGATCGAGGTCCAGCGCCACCATCCGCTTCACGTCGCTGGCGGGAAGGATCGGCAGATCGATCTGCCGCGTCAGCACCTGATCCGACGGCAACAGCACCTTGATCGAGCGGCGCGGCTTTGCCGGCAATATCTCGCCTGTGTCCTCATCGCGATACACAATGCCTTTTTCCGTGATCTCGGCGACGATCGAACTGCGGCGGAGAAAACGGTCTCTCCATTGCGGCGGCACCATGCCCATCAGTTCATCGACCCACCATCGAAAAGCATGCAGCAGCCACTGCAGGATGGCTTCGTGATCGGTATGCAGGAGGTCCTTGAAATTCACTGACGCCTCTAACTTCCGACCGGCCGCACGACTGCCCGGCCGCGGCAGCTTTTTGTCGTCACCATCAGCACGCACATCGAATCGACGGTGACAACCGGCTTCACAAGCAATTCCGGCCACACCCGCGGATCCTGAGGCGCGAACTGCACGCGAATACGGATCAATTGCGGAGGCGCGGGGCGAAGTTGCCACGCAAAACGCCAGCCCGGACGATTGTCCGGAGGCGCCACCCCGTAATAGGCAATATCGAGGCCCTGCACATTGTGCAACAGTACAAGGTTCTCGACCCCCTGCGTGGGGTCGGCGGCCACATCGCTGATCGACGATAGAACCAGATCGCCGTTGGGAGCAACGTTCAGTTGGTATCGCCGAAGCGGCGACGGCGCGCCGGCATCGCGCGGCGAAGACAAGAACGCGAACTTGTCGGCGACACCGTCCATGTCGGCATAGGATGGAATCTTGTCGTATCGCGTGGCTGGAAAAATTCGCTCCAGACGATCGCGCAAGAGATTCTGCGTTCCGGCAATCGCGTCGCCCATGCTGTTCGACGCATCCATGTGGTCCCACACTCTGCGGCTTGAGCCGAGGCCGGAAATCATCAGCGCGCTGGTGAAGCCGACGATCACCAGCGTTGCCAGCAACTCCACAAGCGCGTATCCGGCCGAGCGGTCGGTCATCACGTATTCTTTCCAAGCGCCAGCGTCGTCAGCGATGAAAGCAGGCGCCCTTTGGGATTTCGCACCGACACGGTGACACGCCAGACTTGTCCTGCGTTGCTGGGCGGCAGGGTCACGGAGAGCGGCTCTATCTGGATCCGCCACGGAAAGCCGACCTCGACACCGGTCGTCACGCCGGGCTCCACCGGAATCAGCGGACCCACCGTCGCCAGTTCCGACTGGGCGATGAGGGTGCCGAAACGCCGCTCGGCCGCCATCCGGTTGCGGGCGGCGGTGTCGGCCATGGCGCGATACATGGCAGCAAGGGTCAGTGCGACGATGGCTGAGCCGATCAACGCCTCGACAAGGGCGGTTCCGGAATCTCCACGCTTCATCGGGCACCTGTGGTGATGGCGCCGGTGGTGACATTAAAGGTCATCGCAAGCCGGCGCTGACCCGACACGAGAGCGACATTGGCAGGCACCATCGACCCATCCGCGAAAAAGGACACCGGTCCGGACATATTCAGGCTGATATTCGACGGCAGGCGTTTGGTCCCGCCGATCCAGTCATAACCGCGGCCATTCGCCAGCGGCTTAACGTTGACGCGGCTGCCGGTGCGCAGGGCCGTAGCCCTGGCAACACGCAAATCGGCCTGAAGCACGCTCGCCGACTGACGCAGCGACAGGAGATCGAGCGAAGCACCGATATTCGGTCCGACGACGCCCGCGATCAGTCCAATGATCGCGATGACCACGAGCGCTTCCAGCAGCGTGACTCCGGCTTCGGAATTACCAGTTGCCGACATCCTGCGCCTCACCGGTGCCGCCGGGTTGTTTGTCCGATCCCAGGGAAAAGACATCGACCTCGCCATGCTCGCCCGGAGCCTTGTAAAGGTATGGGTCGCCCCAGGGATCGACGAGCGCGCTGTCCTTCTTCAGGTAAGGCCCGTTCCAGCCATTCGCGGTTTGCGCCGCCGTCACCAGGGCCTTGAGACCTTCCTGCGGCGTGGGATAGCGGCCGACATCGAGGCGGAAGAGTTCGAGCGCCGCAACCACGTTGTTGATCTGCACCTTGGCCGTCTGCGTGCGCGAGGTGCCGAGATATTTGATCACCTGCGGCGCGATGATCGCGGCAAGCAGGCCGAGAATCGCGAGCACCACGAGCAGTTCGAGAAGCGTGAAGCCGGCATCGCCTCGGTGGCGGAGTTTCAGTTTCATTGTCATGGTCCCAGTGCCAAATCGTTGAAGCCCAAAATCGCAGACATGATGGAAGCGATAACCGTCGCCACAACTGCGCCCATCAGGATGGTGATGGCGGGAGTCATGACGGAAATCATCCGCTGGATCGAATTGCGTACGTCGCGGTCGAGAACATCCGCAAGACGGTTCAGCATCAAGCCGAGCTGGGCTGTTTCCTCGCCCGTGCGGAGGAAGCTCAGCGCCATCGGGGGAAACAGTCCGGTCGCGGCAAGCGGGCCCGAGAGGCCGCCGCCCTGCTTCAACCCGCGCGTCACCTTGTCGATCGATTCCGACATGTGAACATTGGCGATCGATCGTTGCGCGATGCCCAGCGCCGTAGGAAGCGGCACTCCGCCATCCAGCAGACTACCGAGCGTGCGGGCAAAGCGGGCGGTTTCCGCGTTTCGAACCACCGTTCCAAGCATCGGCACATTCAGGAGCCGGCGATGGAAGGCGCGGCGTACATGCGGGCGTTTGAGCCAGCGGTAGAACGCGATGCCGGCGAACACAATTCCCAATGCGGCCAGCAAGCCATACGAACGAACCGCGCGACTCGCGCCGAGGATCACCTGGGTCATGAATGGAAGCTTGCCACCGACATCGGCAAACAGGTCTTCGAATTGCGGCACCACGAACAACAGCATCACCAGAATAACGCCGCTGGCCACGATCAAGAGCAGAGCCGGATAGACAAGGGACGAGACGATGGTCTGGCGCAACGCTTCCGCGCGATCGAGCGTCGCCGCAAGCCGGCCAAGGCTTTCATCGAGCTTTCCGCTCGCCTCACCCGCTTCCGCCATGGCCGACGCCATGGGAGGGAATACGCCGCCCGAATCCATCATGGCGCGCGACAGCGCCGTGCCGTGCCGGACTTTGTCCCGCAGCTTGCCAAACACGCCCTTCAGCGCGGGCGGCTTGGTAATGTTGTCGACGCAGACCTGCAGTCCACGATCGAGCGAGAGGCCCGCATTCAACAGCACCGCAAGCTCGCCCAGCGCGTTGGCGACACCTTGGCGCATGGACGCATTCACGCGAACCGCGGATCCCTTCGCGGCGGCCTTTCCCGCGGCCTCAACAGCCTCAATGGGCATCAGCCCGAGGCGCTTCAGGCGCTCAAGCGCATCGGCGCGGGAATTGCCTTCCAGCAAACCCGTCCGCAGCTGACCCGTGGCAGTGGCGGCGCGATACCGATAAGTCGCCATGTCTAGACTTCGCGCGTGGCGCGAAGCACCTCCTCAATCGTTGTGAGCCCCGCCTGGGCCTTGGCGAGACCGTCCGCGAACATCGTGCGCATCGACTGGCCCGCTGCCGCGCGCTGGATTTCCCGCGCCTCCGAGCGCGCGAGCACCAGCCGCGCGATTTCGTCATTCATCACAAGCAGTTCGGTAGCGGCAAGCCGTCCGCGGAATCCGGTTCCATCGCAGGCCTCGCAGCCCTTGGGCCGGTAAAGGCGCGTGATAGACCGCGAAGTCAGCTCCGGCATGAGCGCGTGCAGGGCCGCTTGCGACGGCTCGTAATCCTCGCGGCAATGCGGACAGAGGCGGCGCACGAGGCGCTGCGCCAGCACCGCGTTCAGCGTTGAGGTAATCAGGAACGGCTCGACGCCCATATCGAGCAGGCGGGTAACCGTGCTCGACGCGTCGTTGGTGTGGAGCGTTGAAAGAATGGTGTGGCCCGTGAGCGCCGATTGCACCGCCACCTCCGCCGTCTCCAGATCGCGGATTTCGCCGACCATCATCACGTCCGGATCCTGGCGCAGAAACGAGCGCAGCGCGGCGGCGAAGGTGAGGCCGATTTGCGGTTTCACCTGAGTCTGATTGATGCCCGCGAGCCGATATTCGATGGGATCCTCGATGGTGAGAATCTTGCGGTCCGGCGAATTCAACGTCGCGAGCGAGGCGTAAAGCGTCGTGGTCTTGCCGCTGCCGGTCGGTCCCGTCACCAGCACAATGCCGTGCGGCTGGCGTATGGCGTTGAGGTAGGGATCGAGAACCTCGTCGTCGAAACCCAGCGCCCTGAAATCGAGCGACAGCTTCGAGCGGTCAAGAATACGCAGAACAACCGTTTCGCCGTGAATGGTCGGCGATGTGGCGACGCGCAGATCGATCTCATGCCCGCGCACGGCGATGCGCAGGCGGCCGTCCTGCGGCAGGCGGCGCTCTGCGATGTCGAGACTCGACATGACCTTGATGCGGGAGATGAGCGCGGATTTGAGGTGCGCCGGCAGGCTCTCGATTTCCTTCAGCGCCCCGTCAACCCGGAAGCGCACCTTGATGCTGTCGTCGGTCGGCTCGATATGAATGTCGGAGGCGCGGGATTCCGAAGCGCGGGTGATCAGACTGTTCACCAGCCGCACGACTGGCGCGTCGCTCGCCAGGTCCTTCAGCCGCTCGACATCCGCCTCGTCGGCGGCATTGGGATCTTCGCCGTCCGCCTCGTGCTCCGAACCGTAAAGCCGGTCCAGGGCCGCTTCGAGGTCGCTGGCCCGCGCGACCAGCGCCGAAATTTTGCGCTCGGTGGCGTAGCCCAGCGCCTGAATGGGATAGGGATCGAGAGGATCTACAAGAGCGACTCGCAATTCAGAATCCGTCGCCGCCAGGGGGACCGCCTTAACGTCGCGCAGAAAACGCGCGGCGAGCAGCTCAACCGCAACTGGTTCCTGCGGAAAATCCTCGGGAGTGGCGACCGACAGCCCCGCCTCCGCTGCAATGGTATTGGCCAGCGTCTGTTCGGCGACGAGCCCCAGCCGGGTGAGCACGGAATCCAGCCGCTCGCCGGTTTCCTCCTGCACAAGGCGGGCGCGCGCAAAGGTTTCAGGGGCAACCAGCCCCCGATCGAGGACCAGCTGCTCTAGCCGACGTTCCGGATGCAAACTCACCTGAACTATCCCGCCTCGTTGCCCAGCACCGTCACCCGATGCCGCATATCCGCCACTCTAGGCGCCTCGCATTGCCATAAACTTTCTGACACATTAACATTACATTACACTGATTGGAACAGTAGGGCAGCGCTGACGAATCCGTCCTGCGCCACAAGAGAAAGGCCGCGGCGTGGAACGCCGCGGCCCAACTTCTAGTCAAATTCCAAGCTTTAGTTGACCGTCACCGATGAAGGAACGGAGGCGATGCCGTTCACCACCACTTCAAGCTTGCTTGCGCCCTTGTCGCAGCTGTTCGGAACGTCGAACTTCGCCGAACCAGCATCACCGATGTGAGAAACACCGCGGCTGGAGAAGTCATGCGTCTTCGCATAGCAGACAGTTCCCGAACCGTTGTTGGTGATGCGCACGAGCGGGAAATTGGTGCTCATCTGCCCATCGTCGCCATAGTAACCGCCCTCGCTCAGACCGTTGAAGGTCGTGCCCTGAACGACGTTGTTCGAGCTTCCGCGAGCGACCGTTGCCGGGACATTCGTGATAGTCGGCTTCCACGCGGCCTTTGCATGACCTTTTGGCGTGTAGATCCGGATGTCGCCTACATCGCTTGTCCAGAAAGCCTGGCCTGTCGGCAACAGAACGAGACGGCCTTCATACGAACTCTGGTTCGCGGCGCTCGCCGGCTCGGCCACCTGCTTGGCCGTGACTTTGCTCATGCTCTTCACTTCAACTTCCACGAAGTGCGAAGGCGTCTGGAACACACCGGGGCTCACCTGGAAAAGGGCATGCCCGTTTGGCAGGACCACCGCTGGTCCGTCTGACGAATCCAGGCCACCGGCGAAAGCTACCGAGCACTTCCAACTGTCGGCCACCGGATCGTAAACGTTATTATTGGTGGTACCGCCGGCCTGAAAGACAAACCCGGTGGGCAGCAGTGGCGCCGGTCCGATTTCATGCGAACCCGCGTCCACGACGGCGCTACAAGTCGTGCCGGCCTGACTCCACTTGTTGGTGGATGGATTCAGGATTTCGACGTTGTTTTTGCCCGCCCCGAGATTGCGATTGGCGTCGACCGTCAGGATCGTGTTGTTAGGCAGGGTCGTCCAGCCTTCTTCGTTGTTGCTGTCGCCCTTGCCGGT
Organism: Alphaproteobacteria bacterium; assembly: GCA_019241645.1. GTDB lineage: Bacteria > Pseudomonadota > Alphaproteobacteria > Micropepsales > Micropepsaceae > Rhizomicrobium. The sequence goes on along the minus strand of JAFAWQ010000017.1, from coordinate 44,185 downwards.
CTGAGCTCCCGTTTTGACGGTCCATGACACGCTGCCGCCGATTGTCGCCAGAGCGTAGTCCGACGAACAACAATTCGTCAGAACATAGGTGCCATCGGCAAACACGATGGACGTTGCGTCGCCGATCGTGCTCCAGCCGCTCGGCGGGCTGACCGAAGACCAACTGTCCTTGGCCGGATCGTACAGCGCGCCTTTGGTCGTCCACACCGCGCTGCAGCTATTGTATTCGCCGCCATTGATGATCATGCGGCCGTCGTTCAGGACCTGGGAGGCGAAGTAGAGCGGCTTGTAGTCGGACGACATCGATGCCGTCTTTTTCCACGCGCCGTTGATGTAACTTCCCTTGCTGTCGGGTGTCAGCCTGAACCAGTCAGAGGTACAGCCATCGTGCATCACAACGGTGCCGTCGGTCAGCACCAGTGCCGTATCGGGGAAAGAACTGAATGCCGGCATGTTCTTGAGCGCGGACCACACGCCGGACTTGATCTTCGGTGCCAGCCCCTTTCCTTGCGAAACATTGGCAGCATCGGAATGCTTGGCCTGACCCGGCAATGGCGTGAGGTGCCCTTTCGAGGCAAGCGCAGTCGTCGAAAGCAGTGCGGCCGACATCGCGGCCACGATCGTTGTGCTTGAAGCACGAAACTTTGGCATGTCTTACCCTCTCTTTGGTTGCCGGGATCTTGCGCGTAAGGGGTGCAGCCCAGGCCGCCGTCACTCCCCGATGGGATTACCCGCGCGCGGGGTACCACATAGAGCGTGCGTTGCGCCAGAGTTAATCTTCGCTTTTTGCCTACCCTCCTTGGATTTTGAAACAAGGCTTCAATGGCGCTTGGTTGGGGGGAATTTCCTGTCGCGTGCCCGAGACAAGTCACGTACCTGTCAGCTTGCCCAGCGCCGGTGGAGGCTGGCGATGACGTATTGAAGACGGGTGCGATTCTCCCAGTCCATCTTAAGACCCTCGAGAGCATGGATCTCGTTCAGCTGCCACAGCAGTTCGCGCTCGACCTGGTCGGAAATCGCGCTCTCGATAAAAGTGATGAGGACAAGGCGCTGCCCTGCTGTCACCGGCGTTACCTCGTGCAAGGTGGTCGACGGATACACCACCATCGATCCCGGCTCGCCTTTGATGGAGATGTTCTCGCTGCCAAGGTGAATGGTGAGTTCACCGCCCTCGTAAGTTGCAGGGTCGGCAATCCAGATCGTGCCGGACACATCGGAACGCAGCGGCCCATTCGGCAGCTGAATGAAGGGCGCGTCCGCATGGCTGCCGTACTTCATGCCCGGCTCGTAGCGGGCGAGCAACGGCGAGGCGATGCGCTTGGGGAAGACGAAGTTGCGGATTTCCTCGTTCCGCGCGATGGCAGCGCCCGCGATGTTGGAGGCGTGCACGGCATCGGGCTGGCTCACATCCATCTGCAGGTTGTCCTTGGCGAGGTTGTGCGGATTGGAGGCGCGCCCTTCTACAAACCGGACCGATTTGGCGATGGCGCGAATCTGCTCGATCTCGGCCGGCGCCAGCACGTTCTTGACGACGAGAAACATCTCATTCTCCCACAGCAAACCTGTTCATTTCCTGTCAATCCCACGAGAAACCGGCAGGCCCAGCAATCGTCCGGCGCGGATCATCCTATCGTCCAGACTATAGATCATCTGCGCATGGTTGTTCTTCGCGATCGCCAGATGCAGCGCATCCCCAGCACGCAAGCCTGTCTCATACTTTTGTAGGAGTAGTTTTGCAGTCTCTAGATCGCCCCGTGTGACTGCCAGTATTTCGAAGGACGCGTAGATCAGCGATTCGAGATCGGCATCCACCTTTAGAGCGGCTGATGAGAGGTAATGTTTCATGCGGACTTCCCGCGCCAACACCGATGAGCATTCCACTCTTGTCCAATGGCTCGTCGCCAGACCGGAGACGGCCTGTTTTTTGATAAACCGATGAACCTCGGCGCTCGTGCTTTCTGACAAAACCAAGGGGATGAGGACACTTGTATCGAAGTAGAGCATTACCGCTCTTCGTCGCGCATTTCGCGTAACAGCTTCGCGCTCGATTTGCGCAGCGGCGGATTGCTCTTGCGGATCCTCGCGAGAGCGTCGAAATCGATTGGCCTTTTCGGCTGTTCGACCGCCGTGACCCGAGCCACAGGTCGCCCGTGACGGGTGATCACAACCTCCTCTCCGGTTTCCACTCTATCGATGAGCTTACTGAGTTGCGCCTTGGCATTGGCCAGGCTGACGGTTTCCATTGTCCAGACTCCAATCTGGTCCGAATTCTGGTCATATATACCATGTCGTTCACGTTCTGCCTAGCAAGTGTTTTGAGTTAGTCTTCCCCCATGAACGTGGTCCTCCCAACCGCAATCCTCCACAGCGCGGGGCTGCCTCCGCGTTTCGCGGATTGGTTCGCGGCGCGCGGGTGGACACCGCGGGCGCACCAGGTGGCGCTGCTCAATCACGCACGACGGGGGGAATCCGTGCTGCTGGTGGCGCCAACCGGCGGCGGCAAGACGCTGGCCGGTTTTCTGCCCAGCATGATCGAGATTTCCCAGACGCCGAAGCGGTCGCGCGCCCGCGCCCTGCACACGCTCTACATTTCGCCGCTGAAGGCGCTGGCGGTGGATGTCGCGCGCAATCTCGAAATGCCGGTGGCGGAGATGGGCCTCGACATCCGCATCGAGACGCGCACCGGCGACACGCCCGCCTCGCGCCGTCAGCGCCAGAAATATTCCCCGCCGGACATTCTGCTGACCACGCCGGAGCAGCTCTCGCTGCTCCTGTCGCATCGCGACGCGGAGCGCATGTTCGCGCGGGTGAAGACGGTGGTGCTGGACGAGTTGCACGCGATGATCAACACAAAGCGCGGCGAATTGCTGGCGCTGGGCCTTTCGCGCCTGCAAACCTTCGCCGCGAAGCACCGGCGCATCGGCTTGTCGGCCACGGTCGCCGACCCGGCGCCGCTGCAGCACTACCTCGCGCCGCAGCCGCCGATTGGGGAAGCGAAGTCAGCGCTGGTGATTGGGCGAGCCGGCGCCAGGCCGGACATCGAAGTGATCGCTTCGGAATCCTATGTGCCATGGGCCGGGCACATGGCCTACCACGCCATGCCGGATGTGATGGCGGCGATCCGCGCCTCCACCACCGCGCTCGTTTTCGTCAACACGCGCGCGCAGGCCGAGCGCACCTTCCAGGCGCTGTGGCGCATCAACGAAGACAATCTCGCCATCGCGCTGCATCACGGCAGCCTCGCGCCGCAGCAGCGGCGCAAGGTCGAAGCCGCAATGTCGCGCGGGCAATTGCGCGCGGTGGTGTGCACCTCCACGCTCGATCTCGGCATCGACTGGGGCGCGGTGGACAAGGTTATTTGCGTGGGCGCGCCGAAAGGCGCCGCGCGCCTCGTGCAGCGGATCGGCCGGGCCAATCACCGGCTGGATGAGCCCTCGCAGGCCATTCTCGTTCCCGCCAACCGCTTCGAGGTGCTGGAGTGCGAAGCGGCGCGCGACGCCGTGTTGGCGGGCGAGCTCGACGGCGATCCGCCGCGCCGCGGGGGGCTCGATGTGCTGGCGCAGCACATTCTTTGCATGGCGTGCTCCGCGCCGTTCGATGCGGATGCGCTCTTTCGCGAAGTGAAGACCGCTGCGCCTTATCGCGCGCTGACCAGGGACACCTTCAATCGTGTGCTCGATTTCGTCGCCACCGGCGGTTATGCGCTGAAGCGCTACGACCGCTACGCCAAGCTGCGCCGCATGAGCGACGGCAAGTGGCGCATCTCGCATCCGCGCATCGCCCAGCAATACCGGCTGAACGCCGGCGTCATCGTCGAAGAGCCAATGCTGGACATCAAGCTGCAGGGAAAAGGCCGGCCGGTGGGTGCGGGAGGCCGCGTGCTGGGACATATGGAAGAGTATTTTCTGGAGCAGCTGGCGCCGGGAGATACCTTCGTTTTTTCCGGCAATGTGCTGCGCTTCGAAGGCATTCGCGAAAACGCCGCCTATGTCACGCGCACCCAGGATCCGGAAGCGGAAGTGCCGTCGTACAATGGCGGCAAATTTCCGCTCTCCACCTTTCTCGCTCGTCGCGTGCGCGAGATGCTGGCGAACCCGAAGATGTGGGGCGCGCTCCCCGAGCCGGTCGGCGAATGGCTGAAGATCCAGGAATGGCGCTCGATCATTCCCTCCCCCAACCAGCTGCTTGTGGAAACATTCCCGCGCGGCAGCAAGCACTATCTCGTCTGCTATCCTTTCGAAGGGCGGCTGGCGCACCAAACGCTGGGAATGTTGCTGACGCGCCGGCTGGAGCGGCTGCGCCTGCGTCCGCTGGGCTTCGTCGCCAATGAATACGCGCTTGCCATCTGGGCCCTGCGCGACCTGGGCGGCGCCGACATGGACAAATTGTTCGACGAGGACATGCTGGGTGACGATCTGGATGCGTGGCTGGCGGAATCGGCGCTCTACAAACGCACCTTCCGCAACTGCGCGATTGTTTCCGGCCTCATCCAGCGGCGCGGGCTGAACGAGGAGAAAACGGGGCGACAGGTCACCTTCTCCTCCGACCTGATCTATGACGTGCTGCGCGAGCACGAGCCGGATCACATCCTGCTGCGCGCCACGTATGAGGACGCCGGGCATGGCCTGCTCGACATCGCGCGGCTATCGGAAGCGCTGCGGCGCGTGAAGGGGCGAATCGTGGCAAAGCTACTGGATCGCGTCTCGCCGCTTGCGGTTCCGGCGCTGCTTGCGATTGCAAAGGAAATGGTGGCCGGCGAAGCGCATGAGGATATCCTGCGCGAAGCGGAAGAGGCTTTGATTGCGGATGCGATGCGTATGGAAGAGAAAAAATGAATCTCCCTCGCCCCCACGAAGTGGGGGAGAGGGTCGGGGTGAGGGGTGACGCGACGAAATGTCGTTCTATCGATTCAGAGTTCATGGAACTGGAAATATACGGAATGGAATCGTGGGCTTCTACACAACTCGGTGGTGCTGGGCGCGCGATCAGGAGAGTGGGGCTGCAAAGGCGATAAAGATTGTACGCAAAGACGTTGAGAGACAGCGGTTAGGTCCGCTATCGTCGCTGAAGGTTGAGCAGGGGTGGCGAATCAGCGTCTTTGAAATTCCGAAAGCGCCCAATCGCGGCTGCACGTTTTACGGCGCTGGGAGCGAGAGCGAAGCGAAGGCTATTGAGGAAAAGGCATCCCCCTCACCCTAACCCTCTCACCCAGAGGGGGAGAGGGAATTCTGGTATGGAGTTTAGTGCGTGAGCGAGGATGCGACCAACGTCTTACCTCCCCCTATTCCGGGAGGTCGGAACGTATCGAGTAATGGCTCTCCCCCCGTTTACGGGGGGAGTACCGCCGAAAGCGGGGAGGGGGGCGCAGTTGTCGCGCCGCTTTCGCCCCCTCCACCACGCTTCGCGTGGTCCCCCTCCCCCGCTTCGCAGGGGAGGAACCAAGAATCCGCGTTGGGGGAGGTGAAGCTAAACGTCAATGGCGAGCAGCTGATACTCCATCCCTCCGGAGCGTTATGGTGGGCGGCGGAACGCACGCTGGTGTTCGCCGATCTGCATTTCGAAAAGGGGTCGTCGTTCGCGCGCGGCGGACAATTGCTGCCGCCATACGACACCCGCTCCACCCTGGCGCGCATCTCGGCGCTGGCGCAGCACTACACTTCCGAACGCATCATCGCGCTCGGCGACTCGTTCCACGACCGCGATGCCGCCAACCGACTGGATGAAAACGAACGCACAGTGCTGCGCGAACTCGGCTACAACACAGAATGGATCTGGATTGAAGGCAATCACGATCCGCATCCACCCACGTGGCTCGGCGGCTTTGTCACCTCGGAAATCGCCATCGGCGGACTGATCTTCCGCCACCTGCCCTCGCCTCATCCAGCCAAAGGCGAAATTGCCGGGCACCTGCATCCCTGCGCGAAGGTGACGCGGCGCGGCCGCTCTATTCGCGCCCGCTGCTTCGCTTCGGATGGACATCGCATGGTACTGCCGGCCTTCGGCGCCTACACCGGCGGCCTCGATGTGCGCGAACGGCCGCTGCGCTCGCTCTTCGCCGACAGGTTCCTGGCCTACGTTCTCGGCCGCGCACGCGTGTACGCCGTCGCGGCCTGAGCTTCCTCTGGCGTTGCATCGGCGCCATAATGACGAAAGGGCCTGGGAGAACATCGGTCATGATCAAGGAAGAAGAAGTGCTGGCGGCACTGGACAAGCCGCGCGCCCTTTACCCGCTGCAGCAGCGGCTCGATCCCAGCAACAAAAACACCGATGGCCTGCAGGAATTGCTGCTGCGCATGCGGGCGGCGGGAAAGGTGAAGTTCGACATCCACAAGGGCAAGTGGAGCAAGGCCTGAACCTCTGTGACGGCACCCGAACAGCCCATCACCATCTGACGGCGCTGAATATGTTTGAGAAATCGTCGGACCACGGCGTCCCGCCCTGCCGCTTGTTGATGTCGCGCCAGCGCTTTTCAGACGCCAGGAAATCGAGGTCGGCCGGCGCGGCGCTGATCGCCACCCAAATTGAAGCCGTGGCACCGTGGGCGGCGTCGGCTGCGCTGGGGAGAAACGTTTCATGCTTGCCCGCGGCGCCGACGCTATCGATCAGCGTGGACAGGATTGGCAAAAGGTCCAGATAATTGTTGCTGATGTTCGCCAAAATCACGCCGCGCGGCTTCAGTTTCTTCAGGTATAGCTGGATCGCTTCCCTGGTGAGGAGATGCATGGGGATCGCATCCGAGCTGAAGGCGTCGAGGATGATCAAATCGTAGGAACGGTCGGGCAGCGCCTTCAGGGACAATCTGCCGTCTCCGAGCACCACCTTCGTGTCGCCGCCGCAGTCGGCGAGATAATGGAAGTAGCGCGTGTCGCGCGCGATCCGCTCGACGGCGCCGTCGATCTCGAAGAACGTCCAGCGTTCGCCCGGTTTGCGATAACAGACAAGCGCGCCGGTACCCAGGCCGATGGCCGCCACGCTGGGCCTTTTGCCTGACAAGGCAAGCGCCTGTCCGACCGGACCCGAGCGGGCGTAGTACGCCAGCGGCTCGCGCCGCAGCGCGGGATCCACGAACTCGGTTCCATGCATGGTCGTGCCGTGGACCAGCGCCGTCATGCGGCCATTCTTGACAAGCTTGACCTTGCTCACACCGAAAAAGTTCCGCTCGATGTGCAGCACATCGGAACCTTGAATTAGCATGGAAGCGAGGAACACGCCCGCCACGCTGAATGCGAAACGGAACGGGCGCTCGGCGAAGAGATAGAGGGCGATCGTGCAGGGAATGATGCACGCCAAACGGGTGACCACGCCGACAGAGGCCGCGTCGATCATGCGATAGGACATCGCCGCGACGAGGCCCGCCAGCAACAGCGGATAGACGACATCACGTAACGTGAGAGTCCTGGGTTGATCTTTCATGAGGCTGCGCAAGGCGCATGCCGCGATCAACGCCAGATAGTATTCGTAACTCGACGAGAAGATCATGGGCGCAACGAGCGCGTTGAACACGCCGCCGGCCGCGCCGCCGGCGGACATGCAGAAATAGAAGACGGTCAGGTTTTCGGCACTGGGCCTGCGCCTCGCCAGTTCGCTATGGCAGACGACCGCGGTGACAAAAAACGTCAACAGATGTGCGCCGGCGATGATGAATACCGATCCGCGCGAGAAGGCCAGCGCTGCAACGCACAGGATGCCGACCGTCTGGGCTTTCAGGGCCCAGCCGGTTTCCAGAAGCGAGTGGCGCGAGAAAGCCACGATGAAAGAGAGCAGATAGAGCGCCAGCGGAATCACCCACAACAGCGGAGCGGAGGCGATATCCGTGGTGATGTAGGTGGTCACGCCCAACAGAAGGCTCGAGGGCACAAAGGCCAGCGCCATCCAGACGAGTCGCTCACGCCAGCTCGTCGTCGACGGCGCGATGGCGGGTGCATCGGGTGCCGGAAGTATCTCGCCTGCGTTCCTTCTCGACACAAACACGGCGACGGCAATCAGAACCGCGAGCAGGGCCGCGTAACCCAATGCCCAGCCTGTAGACTGGCCCGCCAAGGTCAGCCTCGGCTCGAGCAAAATCGGAAACGACAACAGCGCCAGAAGGCTGCCGCAATTGCTCGCGGCATAGAGAAAATAGGGATCGCCGCTCTGCCTGTGCCCGCTGCGCGCAAACCAGGCCTGCAGCAGCGGCGCCGACGCCGACAAGGCGAAGAACGGCCATCCCACCGATGCCGCCAGCAGAGCGAGCAGCCATGGAATGGGCGATGCGTCCGCCGGCGGAGCGAGATCGCGCGAAATGGCGAGCGGCAGGAAGAAGAGCCCGGCGACAACGATCGCGCCGTGGATCGCGAACTGCCAATGCAGCCGCGTTACGCTGCGGGTCAACAGATGCGCATAGCAATATCCGCCGAGCAGTACGAGCTGGAAGAACATCATCGCCGTGTTCCACACCGACGGCGATCCGCCCAGCGACGGCAGCACCATCTTGGAAAACAGCGGCTGCACCCAGAACAGCAGAAAGGCGCTGATGAAAATCGCCGCGGCGAAAACGGCCTTCAACGCCGATGCTTTCGCCTCGGCCGGCAGAACAGGTCGCGCGGAAGCGGCAATCTCCATGCCGGCGAACCTAAGGCGGCAGATACTAAGGTTTATTTACCAGTCCGATGGCCGCGCGCAGCGGATTTCAGGGAGCAGAACCGCGATCGGCGCCCGAACACCCGCATCGGGCCAAGCCCGGAAAGCTTGCATACCGGCGCGGCGACATGTTTGAGAAACGCCAGTGGTTCATGAGCGCGTGAGATTCCTGTTGCGATGCTGACAGGCCGAGTGAGGTGCGACCACGCGCTTCAGTCCAAATTCCGCTAATAGACAACCACACTTCGAAAGCGGCTATTGCGAGCACTCCGGCACGGTGAAGGCGCCTATCTCCGTTTGCCAATCGCTTCCCGAATCTTCCGGATAGAATTCGTTCGTGTACCAGAACTGGCAGCCGCCGACAGGATCCACGACCATTCCGCTGTAGTCGCCCCAACGGTCGGATTCGATCTGCGATCCCTTGCCCTTTTTGAGAACATTCTCCGCGCCGAGCGTGCCAGGCGGATCGGTCGGAGTACGCGTCGCGTAACGAATGCTGGGATAATCGTTCGCGCTCGATGCAGAATAACCCAAGGCAATATCTCCCGCCTGATCGATGGAAATGCTGCCCATGAAGCGGTTTAGACCGTCAGCCAAATCTTGCGTTCCCTCCTGGATGAGCTTCCACTTGTTTCCGGTATTTCGCAGCTCAAACCAGCGGACTGCGGCACCGGGATCGGCTGAGCCGCCGCCGACGGTAAAGTTGCCCACCAGTTCCTCCCGCGAACCGATCAGGCGATACGCGAGATGCTGCATAGGCCATTCGCTGACTGCGTCGACGAGCACTGATGTCCCCTTCTGCGGGATGCAGTCGAAATTGAAGAAACCGCAGACGGTGTAGGTGAAGGGCGCAGTCTTGAAGGCCTTCACGAGTTCAAACTTGCTCTTATTCGTGTGACGGAAATTGGGTGTGAGGCGGAACAATTCGATTCGATCTTTGCCGCCGTGAAAGGCATCGTCTTTGAAGGTGAAGAAATAGCCGCCCGGCGCCGGCTGCAAAGGCCCGGTTACGCTCGCGGGCATGAGAAGGTTGGTCTCGCCGTCGAACTTGATTAGACCGGCGTTTGGATCGCCAACCAGCATCTTGGCGCGGTCGAATGCCATGGCTGTATAGGTGGTTTGGTTTGCAGCTCCCAGATATGCATCCGACCACACGCCTAATTTGAAGTAGTCCGGGAAGTCGCCGACGTCGAACAGGTACAGATAATACGCGCCAAGCGGATCGCTCGTTTGGGAAACGGCGATGCAGACGTGATGGGGCGAAGCGAGTTGTGTAAAGAGCCACCGCTGCGCCATGGCATCGAACACCGCAACGGGATCGCCAACATCCTGTGCACAGGGGCCAGTTGTCCATAGCGAGCCCAGATCGAAAATCTTGAGTTGCTTTCCGTCCGCTTTGTTGAAAACGCCAATCGGGCTGGCATTCACGATCTGCACATATTCGTTGAGGCCAACATCGCCGTTGGTGTCAGGCGGACTGCAGCCGCCGCACGCGAAAGGGTTGCCGATGCCTTTGAATCGAAGATCGAGCGGCGGGGTGGGCTTGGCTCCATTGCTCGCCTGTTGAAGCAGTGGATCGGCGGGTGGCCGGCCTCTGGTCCATGTGCCACGCTGGCCATGACCCAATTCACTGGCAAGTGGATTGACGCGCAAGGGCACTTTCACATTTCGGCTGCCGCTAGGCGGCGGAAGATCACGCACCGGCCTGCTGATCTCGAACTGCAACGCCTTTGTAGAGATAGGTCCGCTCGCAAACGCGGAACTGGCCGCTATGGCGGTGGAGAAGATTGCAAGAGGCCATAGCCAGCACCGATGTGTCATGTCTTCATCTCCCGCCGTGTCGGGCCACTGTGGCATCGCAGCTGGAACCGCACAACAGACCGTCAGCTTAATTGTCTTGTTGCCGGCTTTTGCGAGTTACGGACAGCACCCAATCTCTCGATGAATCACAGGAAATCTTGCAGGAGTGGCGGACAGGGAGGGATTCGAACCCCCGATACGCTTGCGCGTATGCCGCATTTCGAGTGCGGTGCATTCAACCGCTCTGCCACCTGTCCGCGGGGCGGCGAACATAGGGGCGGTCCCGGCGCACTTCAAGCACGGCTAGGGTTCGCCGATCAGCCATTGAATGTCTGATTTGGCTCCGCCGCCGCGCTTCAGAAGCGGCAGCAGCTCGGCTTGCGCATCGCGCATTTCGGCGTCCAGTCCATAAGGCGGGTTCACCACCAGCAGCCCGGAGGCGCCAAGCCGCCCCGGCGCATCGTGTTTCCCGCTGCCGATATCCATAATCAGCGAGAGAAGCCTGCGAATGCCCGCGCTCTCCAGTTCTCCGGCGAGTGCCTGAGCGGGAACTTCCGATTTGAGCGGATACCAGATCGCGTATGCGCCGGTGGCGAACCGCCGATGCGCGGCGCCAATAGCGGCCGCGACCTGCTGCATCTCGTCCGCATCCTCATACGGCGGATCCATGAAGACAACGCCGCGCCGTTCCGGCGGCGGCAGCAGCCGCGAGAGGCTCGTGTAACCGTCGGCGTGCATGCAGCGAACATTCGGCCGCCTCGCCAGCACGCTTGCCAGTTCGTGGAATTCACCGGCCTCGCTCTCGATGGCGACCAGCCGGTCTTGCGGCCGCAACAGGCGCGCGGCGATGGCGGGCGAACCGGAATAGGTCTCCGGTCCGAAAGTGCGAACAACACTCAGATACTTGGCCAATGCCGGTGTTTCGGCGGAATGCGCCGCCAGCTTTCCGATCCCGTCCGCGGCCTCCCCTGTTCGTGCCGCCTCCGCTGTCGAGAGATCGTAGAGGCCTCGGCCGGCATGCGTGTCGATCACGGCAAACGGCGTTTCCTTGCGCTGCAGACGCTGGAGAATGCAGACCAGCGCCACATGCTTGTGCACATCGGCGAAGTTGCCGGCGTGAAAGACATGGCGATAGTTCACGCGCGCGCCGCGCGCCGGGGACGGGGCACTAATTCGCCCCGGCAATTCGGGCAGACATGATCCATGGCCGCGCCGCAGGCGGCGCAGAAAGTGCATTCGAAGCTGCAGATGTGCGCCTCTTGCGAGTCCGCGGGCAGCGTCGTGTCGCAGCGTTCACACCGCTCTTTCATTTGCAGCGCCATCGCATGCTCCCGATTTTGTCGATGGGCGCTTATACCGTCTGCGACAACGATCATCCACTGCGGCTTCGCAAGGCGCGCTGCAACATGGGTTCCTGCGAAACAGGCAAGCCGCGAACCCGCTCTCAGAGCCCTGATGCTTTCTCGTCAGGCTGTCAGGCGCCGATCGGTCTCCGCAACAGAGATCGCATGCGAAGGATCCGCCACCGTGGCGTCGACCGGGTTCGCGCAGAATATGACCGCCAGCCGCAACTGGTCCTTCCACACTTCCACATTGCACTGCGCAGCGTATTCGCGCGCCTTCGCAAGCGCCGTTTCATCGTTGGGAAGGAGAATGGTCGCGCCGTGCAAAAACCGGCCTGCGCTGTCTGTCTGGTAGAAATGATATTGGAGCATATCGGCATCCCTTGCTGCTGCGAGCGGGAGCGCGGACACGAGTCTTGATGGGTGCCCCGGAGGTCTCTCAAACGCCAGCGCCCATGGGTGCGTGCTGGCGACAATACGGAAACTAGCACGAAACGGTTTGGTTTCCGAATCCTTTCATTTGGCGAAGAGAAGCCCAGACTGCCAGACCGGCAATTCCGCGCGATAACGATACAGAATTTCACCGGGTGCGGCTCACTCGCTCGCCGGAAGCACATCCCCCAAGGTAGTTCGCTCCAGGACGCCGGCCAGCATGCTGTAATCGTGCGAGACCCTCATCAGAAACTGCCTGGTTTCTTCGTGCTGCATCGACTCGGCAATGATCCTGGTTTCCTCGGCCTTGTTGCGGTAGTGCTCCGCTTGCGCAGCCCTGTCGCGCATGCCCCGATCTCCCAATCAATCCAGTCAGACTATCTGGTTGTGGTAAGAGGGGGCATTTACTTAAGTTAACGATCGGGCGGCCTCCATTTCTAGCTATTTCCGGTATTCCCGCGGAAAACAGTGGCAGCCAATCCATTCGCTGCCTGAGCGCGTTGCGGACTGAGTAGACTTTGAGGCCGACCGGGCAGCATTTGACAGCATTGTCATTTGAGTGTTCTCGGTTTGGGGGCGCAACAGCGGAATGGACTAGCAGTCACTATTCACGCTTAATACATTAACTGCGTTTCACAATTCCGGCAGAACGTGGTAATGTAGGTGGGAGGCACATTCCAAGGGAAAGCCGTGAGCTCTCACAACTCCTTCACATTGCTGACCCAACTAGCCGCAAATGGTGTGCTTCTGAGCTTCGTTTCGACCGCCACGCCGGCGCTGGCCCAGCCCGCGATCACGACGTTCGATCCGCCGGGATCAACCGAAACCGATCCTGCCAGTATAAGCAACGGTGCGATCACGGGATCCTACAGGGATGCCAGCAACGTGGCGCACGGCTTTGTGCGGGCCCCCGATGGGACGATCACGGCGTTCGATCCTGCGGGATCAAACGGCACCTTTGGCAACGGCATCAACAAGAAGGGCGCGATCGCGGGATCATACCAGGATGCCAGCGGCGTGAATCACGGCTTCACGCGGGCTGCCAACGGGACGATCACCGCGTTCGATCCTCCCGGATCGATCCGCACTATCGGCAACGCCATCAACGACAAAGGCGCCATCACCGGTTACTACATTGCCGGCAGCATGTTTCACGGCTTTGTCCGCGCTCCGGACGGGACCTTCACCGCGTTCGATCCTCCGGGGTCAGCCGGCACCTTTGCCTGGGCCATCAACAGCAAGGGCGCGACCACGGGCCAATACTCGGATAATGTCATGGTTCATGGCTTTGTGCGGGCCGCCGGTGGGACCATCACCGCGTTCGATGTCGCGGGATCAACCGCCACCCGCGCCTTTGCCATCAACAAGAAAGGTGCGATTGCAGGATCCTACATCGATGCCGGCGGCATCGTGAGCCACGGCTTCGTGCGCGCGCCCGATGGGACGATCACCACGTTCGATCCTCCGGGATCGATTTACACCGTCAACAACAGCATCAACAACAAAGGCGCAATCGCCGGATACTACAGCGCTGCCGGCGGCGTGGATCACGGCTTCGTACGAGCGGCCGACGGAACATTCACCACAATCGATCCTCCGGGATCGGTTAGGACCGTCGCTACGAGCATCGGTAAGGGGAATGCGATCGCCGGAACCTACCTTGACGGTTCGCAATACCATGGCTTCGTGCGGAGCCGGTAGGAGAGCCCTACGGGCGCGGCTTGGTCCCGTGAATGCGTCGTCTCCCCAGAAACATTGTTCTCTATTCGTTGCATTTTGGGGGAGTCTGTCCTATGTGTCTTGAGATGGCCCGCGGATCGCGACATCACAAAGGAGGAAAGAAAAATTTCGAAAACCGAGGTTCAATTCCGCAATAAAATTGCGAGGGCATTTTGGCAGGGAGTCGTGATTTCGAATGCTTCGTCAGAATTCAGGCACAATATGTTGTGGTCGCGCTCGTCAAAAATATACACAGCTCCACTGGAGGGCAGTCTTGTATAGTGTGAAGTCCGCGCTAGATTGATGTTCGTAATAGTAGGGAGGCGGAAGCAGGCGCGTGTCAGAGGAATCCGTATATACGCGCAAATTCCGTAAGGAACTCATGGCCGGGCTATCCTCGCTCGTCCTCCTGGCGGTGCTCGCCCGAGCCGGCCGGGAGATGTATGGTTACGAAATCGCCAAGGCCGTGAAGGCGGAAGGCGAAGGCGGGCTGATCTTCAAGCAGGGCGCCATCTACCCTGTCCTTCGCTCTCTCAATCAGCTGGGGCTGCTGAACAGCCGGGTCGAGGCGTCCGCCTTCGGGCCCCCGCGGCGCTACTACAACATCACGGACGATGGCCTTCAGGCGCTCCGCGAATGGCAGGGCGCCTGGAAAGACATGCGGGAGTTCGTGGACGACGCCTTGAATGCGCAGGTGCAGGGAGCGGTTTATGAAGCAAGACCGTCCGCCTGACACGGTCCGCGCCTACCTCGCGGCGCTGCAGCGGTCGATGAAGGCCCAAGGCTGCAAGCCCGGCCTCATTGCCGACGCGGTATCCGACTGCGAGGAACACCTGAACAACGAGATTGCGATGAACCCCGGTGCGAGCGAGGCCGACGTACTCGCGCGGGTGGTTGAAACTTACGGAACGCCGGAGGAAATTGCAGAGGAGTATAAATCGATGGAAGCCGCCATCACCGGGCCCTTCCCCAAAACCGAAGGCGACAGAGCTGTCCGCCCGTTCGGATTCTTCAACGTGGTGCGCGATCCGCGCGCCTATGGCGCGTTGATGTACATGCTGCTGTCGCTGGTGACGGGCATTTTCTATTTCACTGTCGTAGTCACGGGGCTGGCACTGAGCGTCGGCCTGTTCATTCTCATCATCGGCATCCCGTTCGCGCTGATGTTTATCGGCGTCTGCCGCGTGCTCGGCCATGTGGAAGGCCGCATCGTGGAAGGCTTGCTTGCGGTCCGCATGCCGCGCCGGCTGCCCGCTCCGACACCCGCCGACGAGAGAATCTGGACGCAGATCAAGGAAGCGCTGGTGGATGTGCGCACCTGGTCCACCATGTTCTACCTGGCGCTGATGCTGCCGCTCGGCATCGCTTATTTCACGATTGCCGTAACCGGAATCGCGGTTTCATTCGGCCTGACCTTCGGCGGCATCTGGAGCCTGATCACCGGCCGCTCCGAAGTCCAGATCAGCGATGTGCCGTGGCTCGAACATCTGCTTCACACGGCACCCGGCCTTATCCTCGCCACGATCGTGGGCATCCTGTTGTTCTTCATCATGCTGCATGTTGCGCGTGCCATTGGTTGGCTGCACGGCAGGATCGCGGAACTGCTTCTGGTCCGGCTGTAATTCCCCCCAGGTAAAAGGCCGGACTGCCCGAATGCGCCGCCGTTTTTCGATGGTGGCGCATTCGGTTTTACCGGGCTTGGCCCTTGGATTGCGTTGCCGGGGACGTGAATTGGTCCATGTCCCAGAATCGTGCGACGGTCAGCGCTAACACGCCATTAACCGGTGGGGCGGCTTAATGGCGGCTGAGAAAAGCCCTCCGGGGCACGCGAAGCGGTGGGCTGGGACCTATCTCCCGCCGGCGAGATGGACAGGAGTAGGCGTGGAGCGTCGCCCCACATTCGGACTTGCGAGTGTTGTAAACGGCTGGCGTGTGGCTGGCGCAACGGGCGAAGCTTGGGCGGCCAATGCCGGGCAGGTTCTCGGCACGAGCGACGGGCGCTGGGCCCTGGTCTCGACGTCCATGGCTGCCCTGGTGGCGGGTTCGGTGGCGTGGCTGGCGTCGGGCATCATGCCTCAGTCGCATTCCAATTCGGGCCGCGAGCGGTCGCTGATGCCCTACCAGCTTTTTCTCAAGCTGGCGGGCCGCAACACTCTCAGCCAGGTCAGCTATAGCGGCCTGGGGCCTGCGCTCGGCCCGGTGTCGGCCAATCCTTCGATCGGCAATCCTTCTGCCCTGCTCGACCATGACTTCGCTGACAGACGCGCGGGTGGATCGGATAACGACGAGGACACGCGCACCATCACGCTGGACCGCGGCGACACGCTTGTTGGCGCTCTGACGGAGGCCGGAGTTTCGCAGGAAGAGGCAAACGCGGTAATCCTGGCGCTTGCCCGGGTCTACGATCCCAAGGCGGTCCGCGCAGGCGAAACCTTCGACATCTCGTTCACCACCGTTCCCGTGCGTTCGGTGGCGCAGATCATCTATACGCCGCCGGCCCAATCCATGGACTCCGTGAGCGACGACGATGCCGGAAACGGCACCCTGGAAGCGGTTCCGGAGACGCCGGTTGGCAAGCTTTTGTCGCTCAGCTACTCGCCGACCGTCGATCGGGAGATCACCATCGCGCGCGGCGCCACCGGTGCCTTCACCACGCAGGATGTGCACAAGACGCTGGAAGCCCGCTTCCACCGGGCCGGTGCCCAGATCGATTCAAGCCTGTATCTGGCTGCGATGCAGGCGGGGATCCCTGCCGATATCGTCGTGAAGATGATTCACATGTTCTCGTACGAAGTGGACTTTCAGCGCGACCTGAAGTCCGGGGATTCGTTCGAGGTCCTCTACAATTACTACTACACGCCTGACGGCCAGCCCGCGAAGGAAGGCGATGTGCAATACGCCGCTCTAAACTTCGGCGGCCGCCACGTTTCGCTGTATCGCTACCGGCCGAAAGGCGATGTGCCGGAGTACTTCGACAGCCGCGGCCAAAGCGCGCGCAGCATGCTGATGAAAACGCCAGTGGACGGCGCGCGCATCACCTCAGGCTTCGGCATGCGCTTCCATCCGGTTCTCGGTTACAGCCGGATGCACAAGGGCGTGGACTTCGGCGTGCCGATCGGAACGCCGGTGATGGCGGCTGGCGCGGGTGTCATCCAGCAGGAAGGGCGGCTGGGCGGCTACGGCAACTTCATCTCTGTGAATCACCAGAACGGCTATTCGACCGCGTACGGCCACCTCTCCCGCTTTGCGCCCGGAATTCATGTCGGCTCGCGGGTGCGGCAGGGCCAGGTCATCGCCTATAGCGGCAACAGCGGCATGTCGACCGGACCGCATCTGCACTATGAAATCCGCATACGGGATGCGCAGGTTAATCCCGCCGCGGTGAAGATCGCCACCGGCCGGCGCCTGTTCGGTCGCGACCTGCGGGAGTTCCTCGACGACCGCCTGCATGTCGACAGCGAACTTGCTTCGATGCCGCTTGAGAACAAGGTGGCGGAAGGCGGCGGCGAACTGCGCGCCGCAAAGGATTGAATCGTCCGTAGCGGACGCGCTAATCGCCTTCCATGAAAGCCTTGCTGAACAGATGGTTCGGCGCGCGCCTCTTTTCAGGCTCGGCGCAATACTGGGAGCAGCGGTATCTTGAGGGCGGCACTTCGGGCTCCGGTTCGTCGGGCGCCTTGGCGCGGTTCAAAGCGGATTTCCTGAACGGCTTCGTCGAACGGCACGCGATCCACTCCGTCGTGGAATTCGGCTGTGGCGACGGACGCCAACTCGCCTTGGCCCGCTACCCTGCTTATACCGGCATCGACGTATCGCAGGCCGCCGTGGCGCTCTGCCGGAAGCTTTTCGAAGGGCAGCAGCAGTTCCGATTCTTCACATTTGACGACCGGCCCGGTTACGCAGGCCAGTACGATCTGGCGCTTTCCATCGACGTTATTTTGCATCTGGTGGAGGACGCGGTTTTCGACACCTACATGCGGGAATTGTTCGCTGCCGCGTCCCGCTTCGTGGTCGTCTATTCCAGCAATTTCGATGGTGCGCAGCGGGGTTCGCCACATGTCCGGCATCGGAAGTTCACCGACTGGATTGCGCGCAACGTGCCAGCCTGGAAATCGATCGAGCGAATCGACAATCCGTTTCCTCACGAGCCGGCGCGGCCCAGTGAAACCTCGCTGGCCGATTTTTATGTCTTCGCACCTGACGAATGATTCAATTGCTCGATTCCCTTCTCGCACCTTGGCGGCGTTCACCGCAGCTCTTCGTTTTCGGCAACCAGAAATCTGGAACGTCTGCGATCGCCGGGCTGCTCGCCGCCGCGACCGGCAAACGGCTCGCGGCGGATTTTCCCGGAGCGCGACATCCTTTCATTGGGCCACTCCTTCGTGGCGAAACGCCGATCACAACATTCGTCCGTCGGAACAGAGGCTCCTTCTCCGCGCCGATCGTGAAAGAGCCAAGCCTCACTTTCGTGGCAGCGGCGCTACTGACGTTGTTTCCGGAAGCACGCTGCATCTTCGTTCTGCGGAATCCGTGGCAGAATATCCGCAGCATCCTCAACCGGCTCGATGTGCGGGGTGATACCCCTCAGCCGGCGGCCAGATCGAAGAGGATCAATCCCACATGGTCCGATATCCTTTCGGGCGCCGATCTGGGACTTCCTCCCGATCACTTCGTGAGCATACTGGCAACACGATGGCTGCGAGCGGCAGAGATCGGTCAGTCGCTTGGAGATCGCGCGGCAGTCGTGCGATACGAGGATTTCACGGCGGCAAAGCGCAACACCATCGCGCAGCTTGCGGCAGGCGCAGGATTTCCTATGATTGCGGACATTGCCTCACAGGTCGATCATCCATTCCAGCCGCAGGGAACCGATGAATCCCCGCATAGGTTCTTTGGCCCCAACCTCGCGCGCATCGAAGCCATATGCGGCGCGCGGGCGCGCGCGCTGGGCTACGCGCCTTGATCCCGGACAAACGGTTCATGGAACAGCGCTGAGAGTATTTCTCCCACAATCTTGCGCTGATCGAATTTCTCGATGGCGAAGGCGCGGCCGTCTTTTCCCATGTCGCGGGCCAGATCTGGGCAGTCGATCAACCGGATCATGCATGCCGCAAGTGCTTCGACATCGCGTTCCGCTACGAGGAAGGCTGTCTTGTCCTCGACCACACTATCGGGAAAGCCATTGTGCCGAGTGGCAATGACGGGAAATCCCATCGCCTGAGCCTCCGCGAGAGCCAAACCTTGCCCTTCCATATCACCCGACGCCGCCGTGACGGACGGAAGCACAAATGCATCCATATCCGCCAAGCGAGTTACGAATTGTTCCTGGGGAACGAAGCCGCAAAACTGCACGGCCTCCTCCAGAGAAAGTTCCGCGACCAGCGCCTGCAAGTGTTGTCGCAAGGGGCCATCGCCGAATATCGACATGGTTGCGGGATACCCGGCGAGCCGCACCAGGCGAAGCGCGCGAATGGCGTACTCCAGACCCTTCTTTTCCGTGAGGCGCGCGATGGTGAAGAATCGCGCGCCGCCGCGCGGCCCGATCAGCGGCCAGCGCTCAGGGAAGAGTCCGACGGGAATCACCTTTAGGCGCGGCGATGAAAGGCCGAGGCCTGCAAGGCGCTTCGCGGTGAATTGGGAATTCGCAACAACCAGCTCCGCACGCGCCGTGAGCTTGCGATAGCGCGATGCTGCCGGTGGCTTCGGGATATCGCGGCCGTGGAAGAACACCGCGAGCTTCCCGCTCACGAGCCCAAGAGCCCGCGCGCGGTCGAACAGTACAGCTGGCATCCCGAAGTGGCAGAGGATGGCGTCGTATTGCCCATGTATTTCCGCCGATGCCGCCAAACGAATGAGTCGGGGATTGAGGCTAAATCCGACGAAAGGCTCGCTCCATTTGCCTTGGCGGACAGCAGCGTGCGTCAAAGTCGCCAACCCTCGAAGCGCGAGCGGCATGCTTTGAACAGTAGTCTCGTTGTCTGGAAAGAGTTGAATTGTTTTCAGGCGGCCCGCCAGCCGCTTGGCTGCATCATGCAGCCTTCCCGGCAAATCCCTGCTGTATTGAAGCGCGCAATAGGTGACGTCGTGGCCGGCTTCCACCAGAGCCTCCACCTGATTCATGACGAAGGTCTGCGCGTTCCCAGGCGGAGCGCCGGCGACGATCAGAATCTTCTTGATGGAACGACTCGGCAAGCGCCGGATGCTGTGCTTCGCCAATGGTTTCGTCAACCGTCGGCGCCGTTGGCTTGGCCGCTCAGTGGACCGCGTGACTGGGTGCGGCTTCGTCCATCAGTTCCGAGTCTCCAGGAGCGAATTCCATCCCGTTGACCGTCAGCCCATGCTTCGCGGCCGACACTTTCACCTCATCACCATCTGAAATGCGGCCTTCAAGGAGCAACTCGGCCAAAGGATCCTGCAGCCGGCGCTGAATGACCCGCTTCAGGGGGCGCGCGCCATAGACCGGATCGTATCCCGCCTGTGCCAGCCACTCTCGCGCCTTTTCATCCAACGTGACCACAATCTTGCGATCCGCCAGCAACCTCTGAAGCCGCTCGATCTGGATGTCGACGATCCGGTCCATGTCGCTTCGGTTCAGCCGGTGGAACAGAATGATTTCGTCCAGCCGATTGAGGAATTCTGGCCGGAAGTGCGAGCGCACCGCCCCCATAACTTGCGCCCGCTGTTGCGGCGACTCTGCCCCCTCGCCGACAGACAGGAATTCTGTGCCGAGATTCGAGGTCAGGATGATGACTGTGTTGCGGAAATCCACCGTGCGGCCCTGCCCATCCGTCAGCCGCCCGTCGTCAAGCACCTGCAGCAGCACGTTGAAGACGTCGTGGTGTGCCTTTTCGACTTCATCGAACAGGATCACCTGGTAGGGACGGCGCCGTACCGCTTCGGTCAATGTGCCGCCCTCTTCATAACCGACATAGCCGGGAGGCGCGCCAATCAGCCGCGCGACGGAATGTTTTTCCATGAACTCGCTCATGTCGATGCGCACCATGGCGGTATCGTCATCGAACAGAAACTCGGCTAGTGCCTTGGTGAGTTCAGTCTTGCCAACACCGGTAGGACCCAAGAACAAGAACGAGCCGATCGGCCGGTTCGGATCCTGCAGGCCCGCCCGTGCGCGGCGCACGGCATTGGAAACGGCGCGCACCGCTTCGTTCTGGCCGACGACGCGCCGCTCCAGTGACTTTTCCATGTGAAGGAGCTTGGCGCGCTCGCCTTCCAGCATCTTGTCGACCGGGATGCCGGTCCAGCGCGAGACGACCTGCGCGATGTTCTCAGGCGTTACCGCCTCATTGACCAGCGCCGTGCCTTCCTTTTCCTCGATATCCTTCAGCTTCTTCTCGAGGTCCGGGATGACGCCATAAGTGAGTTCACCGGCGCGGGCGAAATCACCCCGCCGCTGAGCGATTTCGACTTCCTGTCGCGCGCTGTCGAGCTTCTCTTTCAGCGCCTGGGTGTCCTGAACCGACTTCTTCTCTTCCTGCCAGCGCGCCGTCAGCGACGCAGACTCCTCCTCCAAATCCGCCAATTCGCCTTCCAGTGTCTGGAGACGGTCCCGCGAGGCCTTGTCGCTCTCCTTGCGCAGCGCCTCGCGTTCAATTTTGAGTTGGATGATGCGGCGGTCCAGTTCGTCCAGCGCCTCTGGCTTCGAATCGACCTGCATGCGCAGACGGCTTGCCGCCTCATCCATCAGATCGATGGCCTTGTCCGGAAGGAAGCGATCGGTGATGTAGCGGTTGGAGAGCTGCGCCGCGGCGACAATGGCAGAATCGGTGATCCGCACGCCGTGATGGACCTCGTATTTTTCCTTTAGCCCGCGCAGAATGGAGATCGTATCCTCCACGGTAGGCTGGGCGACGAACACCGGCTGGAAGCGGCGAGCAAGTGCTGCATCCTTCTCGACATGCTTGCGATATTCGTCGAGCGTGGTCGCGCCCACGCAATGCAGCTCGCCGCGTGCCAGCGCCGGCTTCAGCAGGTTCGAAGCGTCCATGGCGCCTTCGGCTTTTCCAGCGCCGACCAGCGTATGCATTTCATCGATGAAAAGGATGACCTTGCCTTGCGCGGACACGACCTCGGAGAGCACCGCTTTCAGCCGCTCCTCGAATTCGCCGCGGAACTTCGCGCCGGCGATCAGCGACCCCATGTCGAGCGCCATCAGACGCTTGTCGCGCAGACTTTCCGGCACGTCGCCATTGACGATGCGCAGCGCCAAGCCCTCCGCAATCGCGGTCTTACCGACCCCGGGCTCGCCGATCAGCACGGGGTTATTCTTTGTGCGCCGCGACAGCACCTGAATGGTGCGCCGGATCTCTTCATCTCGCCCGATGACGGGATCCAGCTTGCCGGACCGCGCGAGTTCGGTGAGATCGCGTGCGTACTTCTTTAGAGCATCGTATTGGTTTTCCGCCGTGGCGGAATCCGCGACACGCCCTTGCCGCAGATCGGCGATGGCCTTGTTCAGCCCTTGCGCGGTAACACCGGCATCCTTCAGGACGCGCGCAGCCTCGGTACCCTGTGCCATGGCAAGGGCCACCAGCACGTATTCGGCCGTGACATAAGAGTCACCCGCCTTCTTCGCCATTTTCTCAGCCGTGTCCAGCAATCGCGCGGTTTCCGGCGCGAGGTATACTTGGCCCGATCCAGCGCCTTGAACCTGCGGGATTTTGGCGAGAGCGATTTCGTTTTCGGTGCGGACTTGGTCCGGACGGCCACCGGCAGCACGAATAAGCCGCGCCGCCAGACCTTCTTCATCGTCGATCAGCACCTTCAGAAGATGCTGGGGCAGCAGTTGCTGATGATTGGAACGAAGGGCCAGCCCCTGCGCAGACTGAATGAAACCGCGCGCCCGCTCCGTGAATTTTTCGATATCCATGTCAGACCTCTTGAGCCCGCATAGGCAAACCTCCGAAGACGGTTTATCCCGGCGTCCCTTGGATTAGGAGCAGCCCGAAAAGGCACGGCTCCAATCCTACAATGTGGGGTCCGAAACGGCGGCTGCAAGGCCTTGAGAGAGCGTCTCTACTCGCTGGCGGCGGTTTGCTCGGCCTCCGATTCAGCGGCGCCCTCTGCTAGAGAGAACGACGGTTCGCTGGTCATGGGCTGCCCGCCCTCACCATTGATCCGGCCATTGCCGTTCCCGTTATACTGAGGCTGCTGGCTGCGCTGCTGAAACTGCTGTTGCTGCTGCAACTGGGTCGCCGCCATGATGCGAAAATAGTGCTCGGCGTGCTGCAGATAATTTTCTGCAGCCACCCGATCGCCCGACGAATTCGCATCCCGCGCCAGCTGAAGGTATTTTTCATACACATGAGACGCCGAGCCGCGTATTTTGATCTCCGGCCCGTTCGAGTCAAAGGTGCGGTTCGGATTATGATGCTGGCCGCCGCTGTGAGTAGTCTGCGGCCGCCGGCCGCGTTGCCGTGAACGTGTCACTGATTGTCCTTAAATTTGGACGCTCCCCGCGACGGTTCCGGCACTTGTCCGGATTTTTAGGACCGTCGCGCCCAAGGCGCGTCACCCTGTTACATACTATTGAGCTCGTCTTCCGCCTGGGGACCGACGCTATGTCGCGCCTTGACCGCCTCCGCGGCCATACCAGAAGCCTCGACCTCCGGCGGGGGTCCCGCTTGCCCCACAAACTGGAAACTAGCGAGTCGGGCCTCGGTTTCCAATCTTTTTTTGGGCCAGCCTTTCCAGACCCCTACCCAGCCCGACCACGAGGCAGCGTGGAATACCGGCCAAATCCGGAACTATCCTGAACAATACCAGTCCAGCAGCTTCCATAAGACCTACAACCTGGTGTTGCCCCGCCCCAATTTCCAGAAGAGCGATGCCGGTGGAGCTCAAATACCGAGGCAGGAGGAATGCAAGGCTCCGGTAGGCATCCAGACCGTCTGGCCCGCCATCCAAGGCTTCTTTGGGCTCATTATCCCGGACATCTGGCGGTAGCGCTTGCAGATCGCCGGACCGAACATAGGGCGGATTGGCGACAATCAGATCGAATTGGCCGGGTGCCGCGTCCCATCCCCCCGCAACCAGAGCGGCCCGGTTCACCAGACCGTGCCGCAGGAGATTCGTGCTGGCCACAGCCAAAGCGTCTGCCGAGGCATCCACTCCGATGCCGGTCGCGTTCGATAGCTCTTTCAGGAGGGCGATAAGCAGACAGCCACTGCCTGTGCCCAAGTCCAACAGCCGGTAGGATCGAGTCCTGTCCCCTAACTCCCGCAGGGCCTGCTCGACCAAAGTCTCCGTTTCCGGCCTAGGGATCAGCACCCCGGGACCGACATCGAAATCCAGGCTCCAAAATTCCTTGTGACCGGTGATGTACGCCACCGGCTCGTGGGAAAGTCGCCGGGCGATAAACTGCTGGAAAACATCATCCCTGCCTTCAGCGTGCCGCCAAAGAATGCGTGCGTCGGCTCGAGCAGATAGAAGTTTCGCGGCGCGTAGCCGTTCTGTCGCCTCGCGTACTGGATCCTTCACGCCCCGTCTTCGTTCGATAGCGCCGCCAGCCGGTTTGCCTGATCCTCGGCCACAAGCGCATCGACAATCTCACCCAGATCGTCGCCCGCCAGAATACGATCAAGCTTATACAGGGTGAGGTTGATCCGGTGATCGGTCACGCGCGCCTGCGGAAAATTGTAGGTGCGGATGCGTTCGCTGCGATCGCCGGAGCCGACCATGCCCTTTCGCTCCGACGCCCGCGCGCTATCCACCCGCTCGCGTTCGATCTCATAGAGCTTGGCCTTCAGCAGCTTCATTGCCTGAGCCTTGTTCTTGTGCTGCGACTTTTCTGTCTGCTGGGCGACGAAAATTCCGGTGGGCAGATGCGTGATTCGCACAGCGCTTTCGGTCTTGTTTACATGCTGGCCACCGGCGCCGGAGGCCCGAAAGACGTCGATCCGCAAATCCTTGTCGTCGATCTGAACATCGACATCTTCCGCTTCGGGAAGAACCGCGACGGTGGCCGCCGACGTGTGGATACGCCCACCAGCTTCCGTGACCGGAACGCGTTGCACGCGATGTACGCCGCTTTCGAACTTGAGCTTGGCAAATGCGCCCCGCCCCTGCACATCCAAAACCGCTTCCTTGACACCCCCCAGATCGTTTTCGCTGACTGACATCAACTCTGCCTTCCAACCCTGGAGCTGGGCATAGCGTTGGTACATCTGGAGTAGGTCGCCGGCGAAAAGCGCCGCCTCGTCGCCACCGGTGCCGGCCCGCACCTCGACAATGGCTGAGGACGCATCGGCCGCATCTTTCGGCAACAGTTGAAGCTGCAATTCGCGTTCAATGTTTGCGAGCCGCTCCTTCAGCGTGGCTCGCTCTTCCTCTGCCATGCCTCGCAATTCGGAATCGGCGGAGGGATCAGAGGCCAGAGCATCCGCATCCGCCTGTTCACGCAGCAGCGCACGGTAGGTTTCAGCGGCGCGCACTACCGGCGCGAGTTCGGCATGTTCCTTCGATAATCTGGCATAATCGCTCCCCGCCATGCCTGCCGCGAGTTGAGATTCAAGAGCCGCATAACGGTCCACCAGGCGTGACAATTTAACTTGCGGAATCATGTCCGATGCAGGAGCTAAAGCGCTGGCTCAAGCGTCCGGACGGAATCGCGGTTTTCGATTTCAGCGGCCCGTCTTTCGCACAACTCGACGACGTGCTCGATAAGCTTGTCGTTATCGAGCTTGTAGGATGGCTTCCCATCGAGATAGATCATCCCGTTGCCCGCGCCGGCGCCACCACCCGTGAAACCCAGATCGGTTTCCCGTGCTTCACCGGGCCCGTTCACCACGCAGCCGATGATGGAGAGAGTCATCGGTTTGGTAATATGCTTCAGCCGGTCCTCAAGCATGCGCACGGTATCGATCACGTTGAAGCCCTGCCGCGCGCAGGACGGGCACGAGACAATGTTTACGCCGCGGTGGCGCAGGTTGAGCGATTTCAGAATATCGAAACCGACGCGAACCTCTTCAACCGGATCGGCCGACAGTGATACGCGAATGGTGTCGCCAATGCCTGACCAAAGCAGCATGCCCATCCCGATGGATGATTTCACGCTCCCGGAAATCATGCCGCCGGCCTCGGTGATGCCGACATGCAGTGGATAATCGCAGGCCTCCGCCAAGCCCTGATACGCCGCCACGGCGAGGAACACGTCAGACGCCTTGCAGCTGATCTTGAACTCGAAGAAATCGTTGTCCTCGAGAATTCTCGCGTGATTTAGCGCACTTTCCACCATCGCTTCCGGGCACGGCTCGCCATAGCGTTCCAGCAGCTCCTTCTCGAGCGAGCCTGCATTCACACCAATGCGCATCGAGACGCCGTGGTCCTTGGCGGCCTGCACGACTTCCCGCACCCGCTGGGCCGAGCCGATGTTGCCCGGATTGATGCGCAGACAGGCGGCACCAGCTTCCGCCGCCTCGATGGCGCGCTTGTAGTGAAAATGGATGTCAGCCACAATCGGCACGGCCGCGGCCTTGACGATATGCTTCAGCGCCTTTGTCGCGTCCTCATCCGGACAAGACACCCTTACGATGTCGGCGCCCGCTTCCTCCATGTGCCGAACCTGGTCGATGGTGCCGCGGACATCCGCGGTAACGGTATTGGTCATGGTCTGCACCGAGATCGGCGCGTCGCCACCAATTTCGACCGTTCCGACGCGAATCTTGCGCGATTTGCGGCGTGTAATGTCGCGATAAGCCCGCACGCTCATGCAATCATCCTACGGCGACGGAGACGGGGCCTGGCTATTCGCCGGGCCTGCCAGCTTTCCGGGATCGAGGGCGAGCGCCTCCGAGGCGTCCGCTGAATTGCCGGCCAGAGCGACGGGCTTGCTGTCCACTTCGATTTGAACGGCGCTGCCATGCTCGGCGGTGAGGAACAGTTTGGGACTGATCGGAACTCGATACGTGTCCCCCGGCCGCATCGTCTGATTGATAAATGCAGCGCCGCCCTCGTCCTGAACGAGTATTCGCGTGGGAGCCTTGATGCGAAGAGTGACGCGCGAGGTCGCATTTGCCGCTCCGTATACGCGACTGCTCACAGCCAGGTTTGGCGCTGGCGAGTTTTCCATACTTACGTTTGCGGTGGGCTTGTTCTGCGTATCAGCAGACTGGCCGCTATTCTGCGCCATCCGCGCCGGCGGGGCGCTGACGCTTGTTTGACGGTCACCGGCTGACGAAGAAAACAGGTAATAGATGCCGTAGGCAATCAATCCCAGCAGGAGAACCGAAAAGAATATCCAGCCGCCTGGGCTTGAGCCCTGTTCTTCATCTTCCTTGAACCCGGCGTTACGGGAGGGTTCGTCCCGCCCGGCGATTTCTGTCTTGAATCGTTCGACAGTCGCGACGGGATTTAGGCCCAAATGGTCGGCGTAGGCGCGAATAAATCCCACAGCATAGGTCCGCCCCGGCAGGGCACTTAGGTCATCGTTTTCAAGGGCCTCAATGTGGTCCTTGCGAATCTTCAATATTCGCGAAACGGTTGTGAGGTCTTCGCCACGGGAGATCCGCGCGCCGCGCAATTCCTGACCCACGGTCCCGAGGGGCGCATCCATGTCTGGAACGATCTCGCGGAGATGCGTGCGCCGCTGCCGGGGGCCTTCCCCGTCACCACGGCTCAGCTGGGTCACTTTCGTCATGCCGGTAGCAATAGAACGTCCCGGCCCGCTTATCTACCCCAAAAGGCGCACTGGCGCCGCAGGATTGGTGTCAGATCAGCCGCCAGGGACACCGTTCCGAAGGCCGCTCGACTGCATGTCGTTGACGGACTGCTGCTCCTGCTGGCGCATCTCATCCCACTGACGCTGGGTATGACATTCGCGGGACTTTCCGAGGCGTGTCCCCGTCGGCGCGGCGCTCATATGACAAACGATGCGATTTGGATCCTCCGCGGTCGCTGGCGCGGAAGTCGCGGTGGCGGTGGCGTTCTGGGCCAACAGGGGACCAGCGGAACTGAGCAAAAGCAGCGATGCGGCAAACGCGACGGACAAACGCATTCTGGAAATCCTTCCGGGTTCGGCTGGGCCTACGCGCCATCTTTGCACCGGTTTTCCGTTCCGGCGCAAGACCATGACAATCAAATGCCGACAAGGTTGCGTCACAATATCGCGAGCTTAATTCAGGGCCTAGCGACGCGGGGTTGTTGCGACGGCGATGTAGTTTACCGCGGCGTCCTCCGACAGCCGCCACTCCCAACTGAAAGGATCGAACACCAATCCCTGCAATCGGGACACTTTAAGACCCTGCTTCTCCAACAGCTCGCTCAACTCTGCGGGTGAAACGAACCGGTTCCAGTCATGCGTGCCCGCGGGCAACCAGCGTAGAACATATTCGGCCGTGAATTTCGCCAGAACCAGGGACCTTAAAGTTTTGTTAATCGTGGCTATGAAAACCAGCCCACCTGGTCGAAGAAGCCGCGCGCATTCCTCGATGAACTTGGGGAGGTCGGCAACATGCTCCACGATCTCCATCGCGAGCAGCACGTCATAGATTAGCCCTTCATCACCCAAAACATCGGCGGTGGCGCAGCGATACGAGATCGGCAGATTGCCCAATTGCGCGTGACTGGCGGCAGCGCGAACATTGGCCTCACCGGCATCACAGCCGGTAACCGTGAACCCCAGGCGCGACATCGGTTCGGACAACAAGCCGCCGCCGCAGCCCATATCGAGCAGACTGAGCCCATCGAACGGATGCGGCGTCCGCTGATCGCGGGTGAAATGCGCCGCCATCACGTCGCGGAGAAACTTCAACCGTATGGGGTTGAACATATGCAGCGATGCAAATGATCCGTTTGGATCCCACCACTGCTCCGCCAAGCGGGCAAATTTGCCGACTTCATCCAGGTCCGTGGATGAACTCATCGCAGCACGCTCCCCTGTTTTGCCGGCGGAATGCAAGCCCGCAGCGCGCCGGTCAAGGCCTTGTTTTCGATTGAGCGCCTGATGGCCGCCGTTTATGACGGCATGTAGGTATATTTATGAGTCCGAATGATGGGCAGGATCGTGATGAAATTCGGCGGCACGTCCCTCGCCGATCTTGATCGCATCCGGCACGTTGCCGGTCTCGTCAAGCGGGAGTCCAGCCGCGGTCACGAGGTCGCCGTCGTTGTGTCTGCAATGGCTGGAGAGACCAACAAACTGATTGCCTGGACCCGGGATCTGTCCCCTCTGCACGACGCAGGCGAACAGGACGCCGTCGTTGCGACCGGCGAGCAGGTCACCGCCGGCCTTTTGGCTATTGCTCTTTCCGCGAATGGTGTTTCGGCACGGTCATGGCAGGGTTGGCAGGTTCCGGTCCAGACGAATGCCACGCATGGGGCGGCGCGCATTGAGTCGATTGATCCGGCCCTTTTGAACACCCGTTTTGCGGCAGGCGAGGTGGCGGTCATTACCGGTTTTCAGGGAGTGGCGCCCGGCAACCGCATTTCCACGCTTGGCCGCGGTGGCTCAGACACGAGCGCAGTCGCCATTGCCGCGGCGGTTCAGGCCGACCGATGTGACATCTATACAGACGTCGATGGTGTTTACACGACCGATCCGCGGATCGTCGCCAAGGCGCGCCGGTTGGAACGGATTGCCTTCGAGGAAATGCTGGAAATGGCATCTCTCGGGGCCAAGGTGCTGCAGACCCGGTCGGTCGAGATCGCGATGCTGCATGGGGTACCTGTCCGTGTCCTCTCGACCTTCGAACCGGACGGGAGCGGCACTCTGGTTTGCGATGAGGAAGATATCGTGGAGAAGAAATCGGTTACCGGCATCGCCTATTCACGAGATGAAGCAAAAATCACGCTGCATCGCATTCCCGACAAACCGGGTGTGGCGGCCGCCATTTTTGGTCCGCTGGCTGACGCCGGGGTAAATGTGGACATGATCGTCCAGAATGTGTCCGAGGACGGCAAGAAAACCGACCTGACCTTCACGGTTAGCCGAACGCAGCTGCATCGCGCGCTTGAGGCCATTGAGAAAGCCGCGCCCGCCATTGGTTATCGCGATGTCACACACGATGCCTCGGTCGCGAAAATATCCATTGTGGGTATCGGCATGCGAACACACCCTGGTGTCGCGCAGATCATGTTCGGAACCCTTGCGGACAAGGGCATCAACATTGAAGTCATTTCAACCTCGGAGATCAAAGTCAGCGTTCTGATTGCGGAAGAATATGTCGAACTCGCCGTGAGAGCCCTGCACGCCGCGTATGAAATGGATGCCTGATGCCCACTGTCGCAGGCGGTCCCCGCATATTGCTGCGCCGGCTGCGAGAAATCATGGCCGAGGCGGCAACGGCGCAGGCACGCCTCGACAAGCTGGTGCAAGTCATCGCTTCCAACATGGTAGCCGAGGTCTGCTCGATTTATCTGCGGCGCGCCGGTGCCGTCTACGAGCTGTTCGCCACCGAGGGACTCAACCGAAGCGCCGTTCACAATACCCGTCTGAAGCGTGGCGAAGGCCTAGTCGGCATGGTGGGCGAGACTGCAGAGGCTATCAACCTCAGCGATGCGCCCGCCCATCCTCGCTTTTCGTACCGGCCCGAGACGGGCGAAGATCCCTATCGGTCCTTCCTCGGCGTGCCGATCGTGCGCGGCGGCCAAGTGTATGGCGTGCTTACCGTGCAGAATCGTGCGGCGCGCATGTATGACGAGGAGGAAGTCGAAGCGCTGCAGACGGTCGCCATGGTTTTGGCCGAGGTGGTCGCCCAAGGCGGACTGTTCGACACCGCGGAGCTGGACGAACCAGAACTGCGAGCGGATCGCCCCCGATCCTTTCAGGGCGATCCGCTATCCGAGGGAATAGCCATCGGTTACGCGGTCCTGCATGAACCGCGCATAAAGGTCGAACGGTTGATCGCGGACGATCCCGCTGCCGAATTGACCCGTCTCGACAAAGCCCTGGACGGGCTTCGCGCTTCCGTGGATCAAATGCTGGCTTCCACGGAACTCGACCTGACCGGCGAGAGTCGCGATGTCATCGAAGCGTATCGCCTTTTCGCGCGAGACCAGGGGTGGCGGCAGCGTCTGCGGGACGCCGTGCGCACCGGATTGACCGCGGAAGCAGCGGTGGAACGTGTGCAGGACGAGTTGCGCTTGCGGATCGTGAGGACCGGCGACGGACTGCTTCGCGAGCGGTTGCACGATTTCGAGGATCTGGCCCGCCGCCTGTTGCGCCATTTGGGCCACACCGCGGAGTCCGAGGCCGTATTGCCCGATGATGCCGTCATAATCGCGCGCGCCATGGGACCGGCGGAATTGCTCGACTATCCGAGGGGCAAGCTGATCGGCCTGGTTCTCGAAGAAGTCGCGCCGACTTCGCATGTCGCGATAGTGGCCCGGGCGATGGGAATCCCGCTGGTCGGAAATATGGAAGGCATTGCTGACAATGCACGAGGCGGCGATTTGATCGTCGTGGACGGAGAAACCGGCGAAGCGCAACTGCGACCCGCGCAGGAAATCGTGCGCGCCTTCAAAACACGAAGCTCGCTTCGCGAGCAGCGGGCGAAGGAAATGGCGCTAATTCGCGACCTTCCCTGCGTTACCAAGGATGGTGTTCATATTCAACTGATGATGAATGCCGGTTTGGTGATCGATCTACCTCATCTCGAGGAATGCGGCGCCGATGGCATCGGGCTGTTCCGAACCGAACTGCAATTCATGATCGGCGAGACGATGCCGGGATTGTCCGCCCAGATCGCCTTCTACCGGCAAGTAATCGAGGAAGCCGGGAACAAGCCGGTGACTTTCCGCACCCTTGATCTCGGTGGCGACAAAATCCTTCCCTACGGGCGCTGGGAGCGAGAAGAAAACCCCGCTCTGGGCTGGCGCGCGTTGCGCATCGCGCTCGACCGGCCCGCACTGCTGCGATACCAAATCCGCGCTTTGCTGACGGCATCGGCCGGCCGAACCCTGCGAGTATTGCTGCCAATGGTCAGTGATGTCGCGGAATTCAACGCGGCCCGGGCTTTGATCGATCGCGAGCTCGAGCGAGCGCGACTGCTGTCCCAACCACAACCGCGCCAGACGCTGGTCGGTGCCATGCTGGAGGTTCCAGCACTGATGTTCATGCTACCTCAGCTGTTGCGCAGCGCCGATTTTGTATCCATTGGATCGAACGATCTGCTGCAGTTCGTTTTTGCGATGGATCGCACCAATCCCCGCGTCGCGCGGCGCTATGATGCGCTCAATCCCGCAGCCCTGACCCTCATCAGGCAGATCGTGCAAAGCGCAGCGGATGCCAACGGAGAGGTCTCACTGTGCGGAGAGATCGCCGGCCGGCCACTGGAGGCGATGGCGCTTATTGGCCTGGGATTGCGCACCCTGTCGATGCAGCCGGCGAATGTTGGGCCAGTGAAAATGATGGTGCGCAGTATCAATGCCGGCGAAGTCGGAGAGTTCGTAACCCGTCTTTGTGCCCGCACTGACCATAGCCTGCGCACACGATTGATGGCATTTGCCGCCGAAAGGGGCGTCGTGCTGAAATAGGCAGGACGGTCAATTCGTCTCGTTCAAATCCGGCGGCAGCGGTGCCAGATCGATCCCTTCTTCCACCAGATCTGCGGCTTCCTGGAGCGAGGCCTCTCCATAAATATGACGCTCCTCCGACTCACCGTAGTGAATCTTGCGGGCTTCGTCTGGAAACTTGCGGCCGACATATTCCGCGTTTTGTTCAACATACGTCCGCAGCCCCGTCACGAACTGGCGCATTTTTCGAAGCTCGTCAGGAAGCTGTTGCGGAATTTCCTGCGTCCTCACGGGTGTTTCGGCGACCACGCGCTCGCACTGGCTCATAGATGTGGCCAAGGCCGGAGCCATCGGCGCTTTGCCGACTTTTCGTGAGTTGCAGATTGGACAAAAGAGCTTCCCGCCCTCAGCTTGCTCATCATAAGCCGCAATGCTGGTGAACCACCCTTCGAATGCATGCCCCCGGAAACAAAGTAGATTATAGAGAATCACGGGCACTTCGCTCCAAACATGGCAGTTACACCGAACATGGTGCGAATTCTGTCGCACGGCAAGCGCGCTAGCGGAAGGTACAGCCACAATGGTTCTTGTGGCGATCCCCATAGAGTCATTACGGCCCGGAGAACGCTCGACCATGGAGAAGGCTGGGGACGCGCGCACGCGCCGCCTCTACCTCGGCTGTGTCGATATCGGCCGTAATAACGCAAGGCTCTGTAGCAGCCTCCGCAAGAATGTCGCCCCATGGGGATACGATCAGCGAATGGCCATAGGTCCGCCGTCCATTGGCGTGAGTTCCACCCTGAGCAGGCGCGATCACAAAAGTACCATTCTCGATCGCTCTCGCTCGCAGCAACACATGCCAATGTGCTTTGCCAGTGGTTTCCGTGAACGCGCTCGGCACAGCCAGAAATGAACTGCCGGCTTGCGCCAGTTTTCGATACAGCTGGGGAAAGCGCAGGTCGTAACAAATCGAAAGCCCCATGCGGCCCCACGGCAATTCACCGGTGACCGCTTTCTCGCCGCCCACGACAGTATTTGATTCTCTGTAGCTTTCGCCGTTTGGAAGATCGACGTCGAACAGAAAGATCTTGTCATAGCGCGCTGCGATCCGTCCTTTGGGATCGAGCAGAAAAGAACGGTTTGCGGTCTTGCTGTCACTGACCTTGATCGGCAGGGAACCGATCAGGAGCCAAATGCCGAGGTCTTCCGCCAAGGTCCGGAACCCGGGCAGGGCTGGGTCGCGCTCCTCTGAAAAACTGCGATCAAGTTTCGCTCCGCCATCAGCCGCCATAAGGGTCGTGTTTTCGGGTGTGGCGACGAATTCGGCACCCTTTGATTTCGCTTCTCGGATCAGTTCGGACACCGTCCGGACGTTGTCTTCCAGGCTGTCGGAAGAACAAAGCTGCACGCAAGCGGCGCGGAACTTTGTCATGCGGCGTTCAGAAGCACGTCCAACTCGCCAGCACGTTCCAACGCATAAAGATCGTCACAGCCGCCCACGTGTCGTGTGCCGATGAAAATCTGGGGAACGGTGTAGCGGCCGCTCGCCCTCCTCTCCATTTCCCGGCGTGCTTCCGTATCCATGAAAATATCGATCTCCTCGAAGCCAGCGCCCTTCTTTTTCAGCAGCGCTTTTGCGCGAACGCAGTACGGGCAGATGGGCGTGGTATAGATCGTGATCTTCGGCATCGACTCAACACACTGTTGCCCTTCTATATATCCCGCGGGAGGGGGCGAGCAACGCGCGCGACAGTAAGTACCAGTACACGAGCCGCCCCGGCCCGTTTCAACGCCCGCGCACAAGCCTCGACAGTGGCCCCTGTGGTCAAAACATCGTCGATCAGCAGGACCGTGCGGCCGGCGATCGCCGCGGCCCGGGCGGGGGCAACCCGAAAAGCCCCCCGAACGTTTCGCTGCCGTGCCCTCGCTGAAGGCATATCGCCTTGGCTTCCCGTCGAGCGGGTCCGGACAAGCACGAAAGGGTCATAAGGCCGGCCACTCATCTTGTGGAGGCGTTGGGCCAGAACCGCGGACTGGTTGTAGCGGCGCGTCAACAGGCGCCATCGGTGCAACGGCACAGGCACGATAAGGTCCGCTTGGTCAAGCAGCCGCTGACCGGCGCGCCGGAGCCACAGCGTGAAAAGATTGGCGAACTCGAGCCGGTCCGTGCGCTTTAATGCCAGAATGGCTCCCTTGCTCGCGTCGTCGTATGCCACCGCGGCCCGCGCCATATCGAACACCGGCGGCTGGGCAAGGCAGGATATACAAAGGGAATCGACGCCCGGATCGACCTCGAATGGGAGTCCGCAACGCTGGCACATCGGTCCGTCGAAAAACGTGATCCTTTTCCAGCACTCGCCACAGAGCGCCCTTGGGTCGGCTACCGGCGACCGGCACCCGAGGCACAGCGGCGGATAAAGAAGATCGAGCACCGCCTTGCCTGCACGCTTTGCCGGTGCCGCGAACAGCGCCTTTAGGGAAATCTCGAACATTTCAACCATCCCGCGCTAGCTTAGCGCGACAGGAGCCAGACGCGACAGATGACGAGACCACCGCCGCAGATTTTTGACCGGCGACTGTATGCGCAGCATCGTGCCAGATCGGATGCTGCGGAATTTCTCGTTGCCGATGCTGCACAAAATATCGCGGAGCGGATCAGCGCATGGTCCGGCGCTCCCCAACTTGCCCTGGATTTGTCATCGCGTCCGGCCTCCTTCGCGCAGCTCCGGGATATGGCCGGAATGTGGATCAAATCGACGCCGGGCTGCGGATTGCCTTCCTCGGCTGCCGTCGTGGCCGACGAAGAAGCGATCCCATTCGGTCCGCAGTCATTTCATCTGATTACGAGCGTTTTGTCGCTTCATGCCGTCAACGATTTGCCTGGCGCCCTTATCCAGATCCGACATGCGCTCAAACCAGGGGGGTTGTTCGTGGGCGCCTTGCTCGGAGGCGAAACGTTGAGCGAATTGCGTGACTCTTTTGCGGCGGCCGAGAGCGAGGTGACGGGCGGAATAACGCCTCGTGTTGCTCCTTTTGCGGATGTGCGAGATATCGGCGCCTTGCTGCAACGGGCTGGCTTCATGAGTCCGGTTTCAGACGTGGAACGCACGACCGTAGGCTATCGCGATTTTTTCGCGCTCGTGTCGGATCTCAGGACGCTTGGCGAAACCAATGTCATGCTGCAGCGCAGCCAACAATTCTTGCGCAGAGATGTGCTGCGGGCCTGTCTCGCTCACTATCAACGCAGTCATTCGGACCAAGAAAGACGCCTGCGTGCCACGTTCGACGTGGTTTATCTGACCGGCTGGGGCCCGTCTGAGCCGATCAAAGACTAGTGAAAGCCGGACATCACGCCTTGGAAGAACCCCAGCAGGGTCTGGCCGATGCCGGTCGCCCCCGTCACGATCATGATCGAGATAAAGCTTGCAATCATGCAGTATTCGATGGCGGTGACACCCGCTTCGTCGCGCGCGAATTGGGTCACAGCAGATCGCGCAGCATTGGAATGAGGGGCAGATCCGCCGCTGGCATCGGCCATGAGGAAAGCTCGCGCGCCGGGACCCATTTCAGGGCCGAATGCTCGCGCGCGAGTGGCGTGCCCTCCCAGCGCCGGCAGAGATAAAGCGGCATGAGCAGGTGGAATTCGGGATAAGCGTGGGAAGCGAACGTGAAAGGGGCGAGACAGGCCGGCGTTACCGCGATCCCCAGCTCTTCGCACAACTCGCGGATCAGCGCCGCTTCCGGCGTCTCCTCCTCTTCGACCTTGCCGCCTGGAAACTCCCATAGCCCAGCCATTGTTTTTTCCGGCGGGCGCTGCGCGATAAGCACGCGGCCGTCGGGATCGATGAGCGCACAGGCCGCAACCAATACTGTCAGGACCATGCGAAGTCTCCAAAAATGCCACAAGGCGCTTAACACACGCTTAAGAACTGCGGCAGCCCTGCCTCAATCTTGGAACGTTTCGGTTTGAATCTTCCGCACTGCTTGGCGTTGTCACGAGCCGGCGATGCCCATGTTACTAACTGCGGTAGCTGCCGTTGATGCGGATGTAACCTTCGGTCAGGTCGCAAGTGTAGATTCGGGCGCGGCCTTTCCCCAAGCCCAGGTCAACCGCGATATTCACCTCGCGGCCGGAAACTGCCCGCGTCGCCGCCGCTTCGTCGTAGCGCCCCCCGCGGGCGCCTTTCTCGGCGACCAGCTGGTCTCCGAAGCGGATCGCGAGCTTGTCGCGGTCGGCCGGTTCGCCCGCCTTGCCGATTGCCATCACCACGCGTCCCCAGTTTGCGTCGCCACCGGCGATGGCGGTCTTCACCAGCGGCGAATTGGCAATCGAGAGCGCGACGCTGCGGGCTGATTTGGCGGAAGTCGCCCCTGTGACCTCCACCGTGATAAGCTTTTGTGCACCTTCCCCATCGCGCACCACCTGCTGCGCCAGATCGAGCAGCACGGCGTTCAGCTTGGCGCGAAAATCGGCCAGGCGCAGGTCGCTCGCTCTTCGCACAGGCTGATGCTGTGCCGAGCCGGTGGCAAACAGCAGCAGTGTGTCGCTGGTCGACGTGTCGCTGTCGACCGTGATGCTGTTGAACGAAGGCTCAGCCGCCTCGCGCAGCAGTCGTTGCAGAACCGGCGCGACGATGTTTGCATCCGTGAACACGAACGACAGCAACGTCGCCATGTCCGGCGCGATCATTCCCGAGCCCTTGGCGATGCCGTTGATCCTAACCCGATGCCCATCGACTGTAGCGACCGCCGTCGCGACTTTGGGATAGGTGTCGGTCGTCATGATAGCCCGCGCCGCGGCGGGCCAGGCCCCATCACTTCCATCTCGAGCCAGACGACCCAGGATCCCGATGATTTTCCCGACTGGCAATGGCTCTCCGATCACCCCGGTCGAGGCAACGAACACTTCGGATGCGAGGGCACCTACCGCCGCCGCCGTGGCTTTTGCCACCTCGCGCACGGCATCCACCCCGGCGCGCCCCGTGAATGCGTTGGCGTTTCCACTGTTTACGATCAGCGCCCGCGCCCTGCCCCCGCGGAGTTGGCGGCGACACCATTCCACCGGGGCCGAGGCCGTTTTGGATCGGGTGAAAACACCTGCCGCCCGAGTGTTCGCTGGAAGGCTCACAAGGAGAACGTCAGGCCTGTCGCGATGACGAATTCCTGCGATCCCCGTCGCCAAGGTCACACCTTCCAAGGCAGGCAGCCACGGGTACCTCTCGGGAGCCAGAGGCGCACGATGGATTTTGAGCGCCCATCGAGGCTTTTTTGCGCTTGATCTTTTTGCCTCTTTCCGTGCCACGCCGCGATATCTCCGGACGCCCGAACCGCACCAATTGCGACAGAAACGCCCGAATTGACAAGGGACAGGCCGGTTCCTATGTCTCTGGCCGCGCGCCGCCTGGGACTTTCCGGATGGCTGGCGCGCATGCCGGCATATCCGGCTGGCCACGGCCACCCACCTTGAGGATTTCATGCTCGGCTTCAGCGCCATCGCGCAGCGATTTTTCGGTTCCGTGAACGACCGCAAACTCCGCCCCCTGTTCAAGCGGGTGGAGGAGATCAATGCGCTGGAGCCGCGCTTCCTGGTAATGTCCGATGAGGAATTACGGGCGATGACGCCCGCTTTCCGCGAGCGGCTGCAAAAAGGCGAAACTCTCGACGACCTGCTGCCGGAGGCTTTCGCGGTTGTCCGCGAGGCGGCCAAGCGCACCCTTGGACAGCGGCATTTCGACGTGCAGCTGGTAGGGGGCATGGTGCTGCATCAGGGCCGCATTGCGGAAATGAAGACAGGCGAAGGCAAGACGCTGGTCGCCACCCTGCCCGTTTACCTGAATGCGCTGGCCGGCAAGGGCGTGCATGTCGTGACGGTCAACGATTACCTCGCCAAACGCGACGCCGACTGGATGGGCCAGATCTACAAATTCCTTGGCCTGACCGTGGGCTGTATCGTGCACGGGCTTACCGACGAGCAGCGCAAGGAGGCCTACAACGCCGATGTGACCTACGGGACCAACAACGAGTACGGCTTCGACTATCTGCGCGACAATATGAAATACTCCATCGCCACGATGGTGCAGCGTGAGCATTTCTTTGCGATCGTGGACGAAGTCGATTCCATTCTTATCGACGAAGCGCGAACTCCACTGATCATTTCCGGCCCGACCGAGGATCACACGGAACTCTATCGCAGTGTCGACGCGCTGATTCCTCGCTTGGAGAGGGACGATTACGAACTCGACGAGAAACAGAAGACCGTCACCCTGACCGATGCCGGCAACGAGCGGATGGCCGTTCTCCTGCAAGAGGCAGGGCTGCTCGAATCGGGCGACCTCTACGACATCGAGAACATTACGATGGTCCATCACGTCAATCAGGCGCTGAAGGCCCATACGATTTTTGACCGCGACCGGGACTACATCGTGAAGGACGGTAAAGTCGTCATCATTGACGAATTCACCGGCCGGATGATGGAAGGCCGCCGCTATTCCGAAGGGCTGCACCAGGCGCTTGAGGCGAAAGAAGGCGTCCATGTCGAGCCTGAGAACGTCACCCTCGCCTCGATCACCTTCCAGAACTACTTCCGCCTTTACGGCAAACTGGCTGGCATGACCGGGACCGCGCTCACCGAGGCGGCCGAGTTCATGGATATCTACAAGCTCGATGTCGCGGAAGTGCCGACCAACCGTCCGATGATCCGCGTCGATAGCGATGACGAAGTCTACCGTACGATCGACGAGAAGAACGACGCCATCATCAAGCTCATTGAGGATTGCAGAACCCGTAGTCAGCCGGTGCTTGTCGGCACCACATCCATCGAGAAATCCGAGCAGCTTTCCGATCTCCTGAAGAGCCGAAAGATCAGGCACAATGTGCTAAACGCCCGCTACCACGAGCAGGAAGCCGTGATCGTCGCACAAGCTGGCGTCTCCGGCACTGTGACCATTGCGACGAACATGGCGGGTCGCGGCACCGACATTCAGCTGGGCGGCAACGCCGATATGCGCATCAGATCGGAGTTGGGTGGGCTGCTCGACGAGCAGGAATTCGCGCGTCGCGCTGAAGAGATTAGGGCGGAAGTCGCCGCCGACAAGGAGAAGGTACTTGCGGCAGGCGGTCTATACATCGTCGGCACGGAGCGCCACGAAAGCCGGCGCATCGACAATCAGCTACGCGGCCGTTCGGGGCGCCAGGGCGATCCCGGCGCGTCCAAGTTCTTTCTAAGTCTGCAAGACGATTTGATGCGCATCTTCGGCTCCCAGCGCATGGACGCGATCCTGACCCGGCTGGGACTCGAGCAGGGAGAAGCCATTGCGCATCCCTGGGTGAACAAAGCGTTGGAAAAGGCGCAGCAGAAGGTCGAGGCGCGCAACTTCGAAATTCGCAAGAATATCCTCAAATATGACAACGTGCAGCACGACCAGCGGCGCGTGATCTTCGAGCAGCGGCGCGACATCATGCGCGCCGACGACGTCAGCGATCAGGTAGCGGATTTTCGCACTCAGGTGATCGAGGATCTCGTTGCCCGCCACATTCCAGAGCGCGCCTACGCAGAGCAATGGGACGCCGCCGGGCTGCACGAGGAAGTGGAAAAGATTTTCGGTGTCGATTTGCCGATTGTCGAATGGACGAAAGAAGAGGGCATCGCCGACGAAGAAGTGCGCGAGCGCATCATAAAGATGGTCGATGCGCGAGCCGCCGAACGGGCCGCCAATGTCGGCCCGGACCTGATGCGCTACATCGAGAAATCGATTCTGCTCCAGACCTTGGACCACGACTGGCGCGAGCACATCGTAAATCTGGACCACCTGCGCCAATATGTCGGTCTGCGCGGATATGGTCAGCGCGATCCGCTTAACGAGTATAAGAGCGAGGCGTTCGAGCTTTTCGAGGCATTGCTTGCGAAGATGCGCACCGGAGTCGTCCAACAGCTCATGCATCTGCAGATCAATATGGAAGCGCCACCGCCCACCTTTGATCGAACACTTGGGCCCATGCAGGCATCGCATATCGATCCGCTAACCGGTGAAGACGAAATGGCTCCTGTATCCATGCGCCACCGGGTCTCCCGTCTGGAGGAAGTCCCGGTAGATCCCAACGATCCAGCCACGTGGGGCAAGGTCCAGCGCAACGCCCCCTGCCCATGCGGCTCGGGACGGAAATTCAAGCATTGCCACGGCGCTCTGGTTTAGTCAGGTCTTTTCTTATTTCGCTGCGTTTTAGGCCGCCTGCCAGAGCGGTCCTATGTACCGGCTTGCGCGGCCGGCGCCTGCCTCCTATTGTCTTACATAGTCGATATCGATCATATCAGGGTAAGACAATGACGGCGACGGCAACCCTTTCTGAAAAGTTCCAGATTTCCATCCCGAAAGCCGTGCGCGAACATCAGCGCTGGCGGCCGGGACAGGAATTCGTTTTCATTCCCAAGGGCCACGGCGTCCTGGTGATGCCTGTACCGGAGCAAAAGGAACTGACCGGTCTCGCCAAGGGTGCCAAGAAAACCGGCTACCGCGATCGCAGAGATCGATTCTGATGCGGGTGGTGGATACGTCCGCCTGGATCGAATGGCTAACCGGCAGCGCCCTCGGGAAACGATTGGAAAGAGAACTGCCCGAACGGACGCAATGGATCGTCCCTACCATCGTGCAGCTTGAACTTGCGAAATGGCTGCTACGCGAGAAAGGCGAGGACGAGGCAGATCGTGTCATGGCCTTCAGCATGAAATGCAAAGTTGTTCCTCTGGACACGCGGCTGGCGCTGCTGGCCGTGGAATCACACCGCCAGCACGGGCTGGCGACTGCTGACGCCATCGTCCATGCAACAGCCCAGAACGAAGGCGCCGACCTGTTGACGTGCGACGGACATTTTTCCGGCTTGCCCGGCGCAATCGTCTACCGATAGCTGGCGGCTTCGTTCCGCAATGCCATCCACTCGCCGGTTCTGTAAGGCAACAAGCAGTGACGGCAGTCTGGCCTGCGCGGGCCGGAGGTTCTAGGCTTTGCTGGAATTCGCAGTTGATTCCTTCTCGTGCTGAACGTCTGCCCATCGTCCCACGGTGATCGGCCCGTCTGGATCGATCTTTTCGATCCGACCCCGCAGGAAATAGCGCGCGTAAAATCGGAATGGCATCTTCAGGTGCCGTCCCGCGCGCAACTCGAGGAAATCGAGTCGTCCAGCCGCCTGTCGCAGCGCAACGGCGAGATTCATCTCAACATGCCCGTGGTGGCGCATGCGGACGAGGACATGCCCACCGCGCTGGGCTTCGTCCTCACAAGAGATGTCCTCTTGACGATTCGTTTTACGCATCTGCACGGATTCGACCTCGCGATCGAGCGTTTCAACCAGGGTGAAGGCGCCAAGACGAGCTGCGCCGTATTTGCGACCCTAATCGAAGGGATCACCGATTATGCTGCCGACGCGCTCGAGCAGATCGGCATGGAGATGGTCGGCGTCTCGCGCCGGGTCTTCCGGAATTACGGCAACGCGCGGGCACGCAACATCGCCAGATCAAATCTCGCGTTGCGTCAGATCCTGGCGGATGTCGGCGAGCGCGGCGAGAAGCTGTCGCAAATCCGGGAAAGTCTGCTCGGCTTGCAGCGCATCGTTCCTTACGCCGTTGACAACGCGAAGAGCTGGATATCCGTAGAGGCCGTCACCCGGCTGCACACTGCGGCACAGGACCTGCAATCCCTCTCCGATTTCGAAATTCACCTGTCCAACAAGGTTCAATTCCTGCTGGATGCCGTGCTGGGTTTCATCAACACCGAGCAGAACGACATCTTCAAGGTCCTGACCATCGTCTCGGTCGTCGGCATTCCACCGACGCTTGTCGCCAGCGTGTACGGCATGAATTTTCACTACATGCCGGAATACAGCTGGCATTGGGGTTATGCCTGGGGCCTGGGCCTGATCTTCATCTCCGCCATCGTGCCGACCTTGTGGTTCAAGTGGCGGGGCTGGTGGTAAATTGCTCCTCGACCAATCGGCCTTCGTGCAATACCAGCGCGCGGTCCATTTTCGCAGCCAGTTCCTGATTGTGGGTGGCGATGAGCGCGGCCGTGCCTTCCGCTCGCACCAGCCCAAGCAACAGATCGAACACGCCTTGCGCTGTGCGGGGATCGAGATTTCCGGTCGGCTCATCCGCGAGCAGTAGACGCGGCCGATTGGCAAGCGCGCGCGCCACGGCCACGCGCTGCTGTTCCCCGCCTGACAGTTGCGATGGGCGGTGTTCCAGTCGCGCGGCCAGCCCCACTTCTGTCAAGAGCCGGACCGCCTCCGCACGCGCCTCTTGATGACCGCGCCCGGCGATACGAAGCGGGATGATCACATTCTCCAGGGCGCTGAATTCGGGCAGCAGATGGTGAGCCTGATAGACGAAACCAATCAACTCGCGCCGTAACCGCGTGCGCTCATAATCCGGCAATTGCGACGCCGCCGCGCCGTTGATGTAAATCTTGCCCGAGGACGGCGATTCAAGCAGCCCTGCCATATGAAGGAGGGACGACTTGCCCGCGCCGGAAGGTCCCACAAGCGCGACCAGTTCTCCGGGCCTGATCGCAAGCGACAGGTCGGAAAACACCTCCAGCGTGCCCTGACCCTGCACATAGTGCCGGGCAACGCCTTCAAGGCGCAAGACGGCATCACTCATAGCGAAGCGCCTCTACGGGATCCAGACGCGCGGCACGCCATGACGGATACAATGTGGCCAGGAACGAGAGAGCGAGGGCCAGCAGGACCACAAATGTCACTTCGCGCGGGTCCATCTCGGCCGGGATGCGGCTGAGGAAATAGATGGTGGGATCGAAAAGCGTCGTGCCCGTGAGAGAAGACAGAGCCTGCCGGATATCCTCGATGTAGGCGCAGAACACGACACCGAGGATGAAGCCCAGCAGCGTTCCCGTGACGCCAATGCTGGCGCCCGCAATGAAAAAGATGCGCATGATGGCGCCGTGGCCCGCCCCCATCGTGCGCAGAATGGCGATGTCTCCGGCCTTGTCCTTCACCAGCATGATGAGGCCGGAGATAATGTTGAGAGCCGCCACCAGCACGATCAACCCGAGAATGAGCGCCATGACGTTGCGCTCGACCTGCAGCGCTCCGAAAAGGCTCGATTGCATGTCCTGCCAGGTGATGATGCGATATGCGGGACCGACGGCAGCGCCGATCCCATTGCCGAAGGCGGTCGCGCGGTCGGGATCGGTCACCATCACTTCGAGACCGCTGACGGCTCTCTCCATGTCGAAATAGAGCTGGGCTTCGTCGAGGGGCATGAACACGAAGGTCTGGTCGTACTCGCTCATGCCGACTCGGAACGTGCCGGCGACCGTATAACTCTTCACCCGCGGTGTGGTGCCGAATGGCGTGACATTGCCGCGCGGCGCGATCAACGTGATCTGCATCCCAGGCAAGAGCCGCATCTTCTCCGCCAGCCGCTGACCGATGATGACCGAGTCGCCGCCATGGAAGCGCGCCAACGCCCCTTCGGACAACGTTCTGGAAACCGTTGTCAGCTTTTGCAGATCGTTGAGGCGCATCCCCCGCACCAGCACGCCGCTGTTGAGTCCGTTGGCGCTTGCCATCACCTGCCCATCGACAATCGGCGCTACGCGGGTGACGCCGGGTGTCACCGCGACTTTCCGCGACAACGCATCGTAATCCTTGAGATTGCCGTAGAGACTCTGGACGATGACGTGGCCGTTGAGGCCGAGAATGCGGCCCAGCAGTTCGTGCCGGAACCCATTCATCACCGCGAGCACAATGATCA
This sequence comes from Alphaproteobacteria bacterium, assembly GCA_019241645.1. Taxonomy (GTDB): domain Bacteria; phylum Pseudomonadota; class Alphaproteobacteria; order Micropepsales; family Micropepsaceae; genus Rhizomicrobium. The sequence goes on along the minus strand of JAFAWQ010000017.1, from coordinate 40 downwards.
GCGCCGCCACACCGATGGCGATGCCGATCAGCGACAGAAT
>JAFAWQ010000048.1 GCA_019241645.1 Alphaproteobacteria bacterium | reverse complement strand
GAGAGATCCAAACTACGTGCATTGCTGGCCGGAGAGGCGGTTGACGGCTTGCGTATTCCCCCACCGATTGCCATTGCGCACCATCTCCTCAAGCGGTTCGCGGAAATGCCATGAAGGATAGGCTCGAAGCCGTTCAAGCCGACATCACGACGCTTGCCGTGGATGCGATCGTCAATGCCGCGAACGCGCAACTCGTTCCGGGCGCCGGCGTCGATGGCGCAATTCGCCAGGCAGGCGGTGCGCAACTGAACGCTGAACTCGCCCGCATTGGCTATTGTGCGCCAGGTTCGGCGGTGCTCACGCCGGGTTACAGTTTGCCAGCGCGCTTCGTCATTCACACCGTCGCGCCGATCTGGCGTGGCGGCGATGCCGAGGAAGAGCGGTTGCTCGCTTCGTGCTACACAACCGCATTGAATCTCGCCGATCAAAACGGAATCGTCTCGATCGCCTTCCCCGCCATCGGAACAGGCGCTTATGGCTGGCCGGCCAGACGCGCTTCGGAACTCGCGTTCGACGCGGTCGCAAAACACTTCGCGCGTGGAGGCAGGCAGCATGTCATCTTCTGCTGCTTCAGCGCGGAAGATCGGGAGCGATACGCAGAGCTGATCTCTGCCCTCCCTTGAAAAGGGAGGGTCGGATCGCACAAGCGATCCGGGGAGGGATCATGCCACTGAGCTCGAAACGTGATCCCCACCCGGCGCGCTTCACGCGTGCCGACCTCCCCTTTTTAAGGGAGGTAAAATCAAATCGCGGGCATCTGTTTGCGGAACGGATGGGCGGGATAAACGCCCAGCACCGTCATGGTGGCGCAGAAGAATTTCAGCTCCTCCAGCGCGAGCCGCACGCGGCGTTCCTCCGGATGGCCTTCGATGTCGGCATAGAATTGCGTGGCGTTGAACGAGCCGCCGAGCTGATAGCTCTCCAGCTTCGTCATGTTCACGCTGTTCGTGGCGAAGCCGCCCAATGCCTTGTAAAGCGCGGCGGGTACATTGCGGACACGAAAGATGAAGCTGGTGATCACCGGCCCGGCTTCCGGCAGCGCGTCGTCGGGCTCGGCCGCCATGATAAGAAAGCGTGTCATGTTGTGCGGCGCGTCCTCCACGTCCGGTTTCAGGATTTCGAGGCCGTAAATCTCCGCTGCGAGCGAGGAGGCGATCGCGCTGGCTGTCCTATCCTTCAACTCCGCCACGTGCCGCGCCGAGCCGGCGGTGTCATGCCAAACCTGCGCGCGAAGGTTTAGCTCGTGAATGATCTTGCGGCATTGGCCAAGCGCCGGTCCCTGACTGAACACCGTTTTCAACTCCGCCAAGGTGGCGCCTTCGATACCCAGAAGCTGATGCCGCACGGGATGGAAATGCTCGCCGACAATGTAGAGGCCTGCTCCCGGCAGGAGGTGATGGATGTCGGCGATGCGGCCGTACAGCGAATTCTCCACCGGAATAATGCAGAGATCGGCCGAGCGATCGCGCACCGCCGCAATGGCGTCCTCGAAGGTGGGAGAGGGCAGGGCCATTGCCTGCGGCAACGCCTCGCGTGCGGCGAGATTGGCGTACGCGCCCGGCTCGCCCTGGAATGCGACCTTCTTTGCGTTTGAGGGCAGCGTCCCGGTCACGGCGTTTTCCGCGCCACGAACGCGAGTGCCTTTTCCAGATCATCAGGTGTGTCGACGCTGATCGGTGCTTCGGCAACGCGCGCGACCGCAATGCTTATGCCCGCTTCCAGCGCGCGAAGCTGCTCCAGCCTTTCACGAATTTCCAGGGGCGAAGGCGGCAGTTTCACAAAGCGCGACAGTGCTTCGCGGCGGAAGGCGTAAATCCCGATGTGGTGGAATAGCGGTCCATCGCCGGAGGGAGCCCGCGAGCGCGTGAAATACAAGGCGCGGCCGCGCGTGCCCGTGACATCCCAGGCGACAACAGGCTTCACCACCGCGGGGTTCTCGTAATCGGCGGGATTGTCGATTTCCGCCGCGACCGTGCCGATATCCGCCCCGGTTGGCGCCAGCACCTCAACGGAGGCACGCACGGCCTCAGGATCGACCGCCGGAAGATCGCCCTGCATATTCACAATGACGTCGTAAGCGCCGCCCGCCAGTTCCGCCGCTGCGTGTACGCGATCAGAGCCGCTCGGCAGCGCGGGATCGGTCAGCAGCGCGCGGCCGCCCGCCGATTCGATGGCTTGGACGATTTCCGGCTCGGCTGCCGCCACGATGACCGGCCCGACATCCGCCGCAACTGCTTGCCGCCACACACGCACGATCATGGGCATGCCGCAAATATCGGCGAGCGGTTTGCCGGGAAGGCGGCTGGAGGCCATGCGCGCCGGAATGATCACGAGGGGATTCATCGGCGCACCTGTGGATCAGGATTTTTATGCGACGCTTCGCCGCAATGACGCATGGAGACCGCCTAGTAATGTCCGCCCGCTTCGGGGGTGCAACGGGATTCTCTGCCGTGCTTCACACCCAGATCAACACGCGAGCAATCGGAGCCTGACCTTATGGATTCCTTTGAGTGGAACAAGATCGCGGGCGCCGTGCTCGGAACCCTGCTGTTCGTCGTGGCCGTGCGCATTGCCAGCGGGATGATCTTCGAGGCCGAGCCGCCGGAGAAGCCGGGCTATGTGGTTGAGGGGGTCGAGGCTCCGGCAGCGGCCGGCGGCGCTCCAGCCGTAGTGGAAGAAGCACTGCCGGACTGGGGCACGGTGCTGCCGAAGGCCGATGTCGCTGCCGGCAAATCCATCGCCTCGCGCTGCGAGCAGTGCCACGATCTTTCCAAGGGTGGGCCGAACAAGATCGGGCCCGCTCTGTGGGGCGTCGTCGGCCGGCCGCGCGCCTCGCATCCTGGTTTCGATTATTCCGGCGCCATGAAGGCCAAGGGCGGCGCGTGGAGCTATGACGAGCTGTTCAAGTTCCTGAAGTCGCCCGGCGCCTACATCCCCGGCACGAAGATGAGCTTTGCGGGCCTGCGCAGCGCCGATGAGCGGGTGAACCTGATCGCCTTCCTGCGCACCGATATGGATTCGCCGGCGGCCATTCCGCCGCCGCACCCGGCCGCAGCGCCGGCACAAGCACCGACCGGTGGAAAGGCGCCTGCCACCGCTCCCGCCACTGCGCCAACCGATCAGCCGGCGCCGCCGAAAAAGACATAGATAGCGAAACCGCGTCCCGCCCGATGAAGACAGTGCTGCTGGTCCTGCCGCTCGACTGGGCGGAGGTTTGGCTCGTGCCGTTTGCCGAGACCGCGCCGGACTTGCGCATTCATGTGCACGAGCGCGACGCCATCGCGCACCACGAAATCGATTACGTTTTCACCTTCCGCCCGCCGCACGGCCTGCTGAAGACATTCCCGAATCTGAAGGCCGTGTTTTCGCTGGGCGCGGGAGTCGACGGCGTTCTCTCCGATCCCGAGTATCCGCGGCATGTGCCGCTGGTGCGTTTCGTCGACGAGACCTTGTCGCGCGAGATGGCGCAGTACTGCGTGCTGCATGTGCTGATGCACTACCGCATGCAGCGCACGTTCGATGCGGCGCAGGCGGCGCGCGAATGGCGCCAGGCGCTGCTGCCGAAACGCCCGCAAGAAACCCGCATCGGCATTCTTGGGCTTGGCGAAATCGGCACGCTGACCGCCGAATGGCTGCGCGACATGGACTTTGCCGTCGCCGGCTGGAGCCGCACGCGCAAGCATGTTCGCGGTGTCGAGAGCTTCGCTGGCGCCGGTGAACTTCCCGCCTTCCTCCATCGCAGCGACATCCTCATCTGCCTGCTGCCGCTGACACCGGACACGCGCGGCATTCTGAATGCGAAGCTGTTCGCGCAGCTGCCGCAGGATGCCTTCGTGATCAACGTGGCGCGGGGCGGGCATCTTGTGGAGGCGGATCTGATTGCTGCGCTGGATTCCGGCCACCTCTCCGGCGCGGCGCTGGATGTGTTCCACACTGAGCCGCTGCCGCAAGCGAGCCCGCTCTGGTCGCATCCCAAGATCACGGTCACGCCGCACATCGCCGCGATCTCGGAGCCATGCGCCGCGGCGCGCTATGTTGCCGAGCGCATCGCGCGGTTCGAGCGCGGCGAGAAGCTGGACAATGTGGTCGATCCCGCCCGCGGCTACTGAGGCACCGAAGGTCAGTTTTTCAGCTCATACGCGCGCTCCTTCCAAGCCTTTGATTCATTGGCAAAATTGCCTTGAGGTTGTTTTGCGAAAAAATGGGGACACCCCCCACCCCCCCGGTTCCTCCCCTGCGAAGCGGGGGAGGGGGACCAAGCGAAGCATGGTGGAGCGGGCGGCCGCGAAGCAGCCGCGAGGCTGTTCGCAACGAGAAGCACGCGCGAGCGCGTTTGCAAACAAACCGAATTGTTCGTTTTGTTTGGCGAAAATCCGCGCATCCCCTCCCCCTACGTGTTGCTTGCACGCAAGGGGACGCAACAAACTTGCGGAATTGAACCTCGCTTTTCGTGATTTCTGCAGCGCCAACCATCGTCTTAGCCCAAATTGCCAACTGGCCTATGTAGTGAACATAGCAGGAACAATCAAGGGTTGGCGCGTGAATACGGATCGTCCCCAATTCCAAGTGGATCGGTCCTAGGAGACTTTTTCGCCGCTTCCGCTTTTTTTTCGGTCTTTCACCGCGTCGTCGATGACAGCGTTCAGATTGACTCCAAATCCCAATACGGTTGGTCGCAGTATCGCGTACCGGCTGAGGGTTTTCAGAGGGGTTCGAAGAAAATCACTCAATTTATGCATCAATGGGGCTGGACGATCCTTAGCCAAAGCTTCGTGGAGCTTAACGATCAAGTTCAAACGACGTGATTCAAAATAAGGTTCAGAAGCCTCTGCAGCCTTCAAAAGTTGAATCGCGGCGGCAATGCGTTCGGGACTATTGTCTTCGACGGCGATCATGGCAGCCACATACGCGTAGTCCAGTGTCTCCCGCCGATCGAGGTGTGATTTATCTACGGCATCAAACGTGTTGATCGCATCCGTTGTCTTGCCTTGACGAACCAAGCACTCTGCTAGGAACACCTTTGCGATTCCGCTTTTTTGACCGCTCAAAGCATCCCGGTAAGCCGATTCAGCCTCCTTCCACTTGCCTGCAAAACGATGACATTCGCCAAGTTGACCAAGGAGGCTAGCGCGCCCCTCCTCTGTCCAGATGGTAGGATCGCTTAGCAGTTCGTTGTAGAGCGCAACTGCGTCCGCAAAGCTGGATTCCTTGCTAGCGAGAAGACCTTGATAAGTTAGCAGTCCTGCAAGGAAATTCTTTGATCTAACGGATAGGGCCTCATCTCTACTTCGATGTCGCGCTTCCACGATAGCCACGGCAAGGACATTCTTCGCCTTCTCACTGTCTCCGATCGCGGCAAAGGTGAAGGCCTTCAGTCCATTGTATTGCAAGATGTTGCCTATGCGGTCAGTGTTTGAGAGAATCTGATCACATATGCGAATTGTCTGGGAGAAAGACATTCGGTCTAGGTCAATATCCATGTATAGCTGGAGGATATCTAGATCGTCCTCGTTCTCGCCAATCTCTCCTAGCTTTGAAAACTCTAGCCGCGCGCGCTCGTTATCGCCATGCAGTTCAGCCATCAAGGCTTGAAAACAGGTGATCTTCCGCTGCCATCTTGAATGTTTGATATTGGCGCGCAGTCGTTCAAGTGTGGCTGGAATTTCATCGCGTCTATTGAGTTCAGAGTACGCTCGGCAAGCATCCATAGTGAGCTCGCCGAGAGCCTCTACGTCGATCTTAAGTAAGCGTTCGAATCCGGTGTGACCGCTGAGCAAGATTGGTTCCGTATTCGTGCGATGCCAAATTGTATATTGAGTCACATCGGCACGGGTAGCGATTAGAATTTCTGACCAATCTTTGTTCTTTCTCGCCTCCCGCGCGCGCTTTCCAATCTCAAATGCCGGAAGATTCAATTCGCAACAATGCCCGAAACTGGCCCCTGAACCGCATGGACACGAGTCGGTCCTCTTCGGAGTAGCGAGACGACGCTTGAATGATTTGGGTGCCATGGTTGTCGCAATTTATTGCAACTGTGTGTTTGGTTCACGACGCGTTTGAACAATCGATATCCGCTTTGCGCAATGTACACAAATTGCCGACAAAATTCCGCGGCGGGCCGCGGCTGAAGATCGAAAACTGGATGGATTAGTTCACTGGGCTCGCGCTCTGACGATCACCCAATTCCCCGCGCTTTCCAGAAGCGGTCCACTTCGTCTTCCGGAATGAGCGGGCTCGTTTGCGCGCGCGCGACAGCTTCCCGCTCCTCATCGCTCGTGATGTAGACGCCGCTGCGGCGCGCCTGAATATCCCGCGCAAGGCCCGCAAGTTCTTCCTGATCCTGTTTCGGCCAGGATCTCACGTCATCGAGGACGGCTTCAATCTGTTCCCTGGTCATGCGCGGATCGTAGCGCAGGATTTTCTCAAACGGAAACGTTCCATCCCGTCATCGGCCGGTCGCGCCTTTTCGCGCGATCCGGGTGATCCATTTTGACCAAGAAAGGAAATTGGGTCGCCCCCATGAAGGCGGGCGATGACGAGTGAGTGGGACGATTCAATCACCCAATTTCTTCCTTGCCACCTCAAGGTTCACGGCGGTTTGGTCGATGTCCTTCCACGGATCGGGGGCGCGCAGCAGTTTGGCGGCGTTGGGAATGTTGAACTGCGCCGGATCGAGTCCGGCGCGCAGTTTGCTCCATGGCAGCGGCAGCGAGATGGTCGCGCCGGGCCGCGCGCGGGGCGACCACGGCGCCACCGCGGTTGCGGTTCGCGCGTTGCGCAGGAAGTCGAGAAAGATTTTGCCGCCGCGCACCTTCTTGGACATGTTGGTGGTGTAGCGCTCCGGCGCCTCGCGCTCCATCTGCAGGCACACGTCACGCGCGAACGCTTTCGCTTCGTCCCAGGTGACCGGCTTTGCAGGCGCGCCCTTTATGGCGATCACCACGTGAATGCCCTTGCCGCCGGTCGTCTTCACGAACGGCGTGAAGCCGAGCGCCTGCAGGTGCGCGCGCATGTCCTTCGCCGCGGCAATGACGGTGTCGAAGCCGACATCGGGCGCGGGATCGAGATCGAAGATCAGCCGCTGCGGCACTTCCGGCTTGCCGGGCTGCGCGCCCCAGGGATGCAGCTCCACCACGCCGACCTGCCCCAGCGCGACGAGGCCTTCCTCCGAGTCGATGGAGAAATAGGGTTTGCTTTCGCCGGCAATGCGCATGGGTTTCGCATAGGCCTGCAGCCCCGGCACGACATGGCGCTGGTAGAATTGCTCGCCGCCGATGCCGTCCGGCGCGCGGACGATGGAAAGCGGGCGGCCGGCGATGTGCGGCAGGATGCGGGAAGCGGCCATGTCGTAGTAGCGCACAAGCTCGGCCTTGGTGACGGCGGGCGATGTTTTCGTGGCCGGCCACAACGCTTTGTCGGGATTGCTGATGGCGATGCCGCGGATGGTGAGGCCCTTGTTGCCGCTCACGACATTCGTCTTGCCGACGATCACTGCTTTCGGCGCGGGCTTTTTGGCTTTGGATTTCACTTCGGCCGCCGGTTGCGCTTCCAGCACCACGTTCTTCGCGGGCTTATCCTCGCGCAAGCCCTTGTAGCTCGCCTGCCTGAGGATTCCGCCAGACGTGATGGTGCCGAATTCGACTTCCGCCACCAGCTTGGGCTGGACCCAGTGAAGGTCGGGCGCGCGCGTGATGTCTTTCGTGTTGGTGAAAGCCGGCCGCGGAATTTCCAGCGGCTTCAGCTTGCGCAGCAATTCGCCGGCCGATTTCACATTGTAGCCGGTGCCGATGCGGCCCATGTAGCGGAACTCGCCATTGCTGTAGGCGCCGGCGAGCAGCGAACGCAGATTGCTGGACGTGCCGCGCCAGCCGCCGATGACGATCTCCTGTCCGCCGCGGCATTTCGCTTTCGTCCAGTCGTTGCCGCGGCCCGGTTTGTAGGGCGCATCGGCGCGCTTGGAGATGATGCCTTCCAGCCCCATGCGGCAGGCGGCTTCCAGCATCTCCTTGCCGGAGGATTCGTAGTGCTCGACATATTGGATGCGAGATGAGCGCGGCAGTTTTTGCTTCAATAGTTGCTGGAGCTGGGCCTTGCGATCGGTCAGCGGCAGGCGGCGCAAATCGCGGCCGTCGAGATGCAGCAGATCGAAAACGAAATAGACGAGATCGCCGGTAGCTTCGTCCGACAGCGCGGCTTGCAGATCGCCGAAATTGCTGATGCCTTTTTCATCGAGCGCGGCCACTTCACCATCGAGGATGCAATCGGGCAGGGCGCGTGATGCTTCCGCGACGATCTCGGGGAAGCGATGCGCCCAGTCGAGCGCCTTGCGCGTGAGCAGCTGGCCGCGCTTCTTCTCCACGCGCAGCTGCATGCGGTAGCCGTCGAACTTGATCTCGTGCACCCATGCGGGTCCGCCCGCGGGCATGTCGACAACGCGCGCCAGCTGGGGCTCCACGAAACGCGGCATGGGCGCACGCGGCGCAATCAACGCTTGCGGAGTTTTTTTTTAGCTGCGGGTTTCGGCTTTGGCGCGGCAGCGGGTTTTTTCTTTGCCGGTGCCGTGGCGCGCTTGGCCGTGGCGCGCGGCTTCGGTTCCGGCTCGCTCGTCTCGCTGCGATTGGAGTGCCAGACATTGCGCGAGCGGCTGGCGATTTCCTCGAGCGTGCGTCCGCTCTTCACTGAGGTGACCTCCGATGCCAGCGCGTCCGGCTCGCCGGGCCGCGCGGAATCGTCATGCTCCTTAATCAGCAGCCAGTTGTGGCGCGTCGAGCGGCGGAAGCCTGTCTTATCATCACGCAGCCGGATCAGCGCCCAGCCGCCCTTCATGCGCTTGCCGTCGAAGCAGACCTTCAAGCTGCCCTTGGCAAGATCGCGCTGGGGATTCTCCCCTTGCGGCCACCAGGTGCCGTTGTCCCACAGCTGCACCGTGCCGCCGCCGTATTCGCCCTTGGGAATGGTGCCTTCAAAGGTGCCGTAGTCGATAGGGTGGTCTTCCACCTCCACCGCCAAGCGTTTGGTGGCCGGATCGAGCGACGGCACTTTGGTCACCGCCCAGGATTTGTAGACGCCGTCCAGCTCCAGCCGCAGATCGAAATGCAGCCGCGTCGCGGCATGCCGCTGGATGACAAAGCGGCGCCGGGCGCCGGCGCTCTTGCCGATGCGGCCCGGCGGCTCCGGCGTAACCGCGAAATCGCGCTTGCGGTTGTAGGCAGTGAGGCGAGCCACCCGGCCTCCGTCAGAATCGTCCCATCAGCACCAGGATCAGGATCACGATGAGCACGACGCCAAGCAATCCGCTCGGATAATAGCCCCAACCGCGGCTGTAGGGCCAGGACGGCCAAGCGCCGAGCAGCAGCAGCACGAGGACGATCAGAAGGACGGTACCAAGCATGGAAAACCCCGCTAACAGGTCGCGGCAAGAAAACTTTTGACAAGATAAGAAGTTCCGCGCGGCGTGACCGGCAGCAGTTCAGCGCAGGGCCGGGGCAACCGGTTCTGTGGGGGTTGCGGGACGCATGGAGGGAGGAGCGGTGGTGGGGGTAACAACGGCCTTCGGCCGCGATGCCGGTAGAGCTGCGCTGGTCATGTCGTAGCCGGTCAAGGAACTGAGGAAGCGGTCGCCCCAGAAACGAATGTCACTGTCAAGCAGCGCGCGATACAGATTTCCGTGGCGCTGAATCCGTTCGTCGAGCGGCATCTCAAGCGCCCTGCGGATGGCGCTACCCACCGCTTCCGGGTCATAGGGGTTGACGATCAGCGCATCGCCGAACTCCGCGGCGGCGCCGGCGAAGCGTGAAAGAATGAGAACGCCCGGATTGGCCGGATCCTGCGCCGCCACATATTCCTTGGCGACCAGGTTCATGCCGTCCCGCAGTGGCGTCACGATGCCGACGCGCGCCGCACGATAGAGCCCGGCCAGCGCGGTGCGCGTGTAGGGCTTGTTGGTATAGCGAAGCGGGGTCCAGGAGAGATCGCCGTAGGTCCCGTTGATATGACCCGCGGCGGTGTCGATTTCGTGCTCCATCTGCGCGTATTCGTGGATCGAGGAGCGGCTTCTGGGCGTGATTTGCGCGTAGGTTACTTCACCGTGCCAGTTGGGATTGGCGACCAGGAAACGTTCGTAAGCATCCAGCCGCAGCGTAATGCCTTTGCTATAATCCAGCCGGTCCACGCCCAGCATCAGCGCGCCGGCGACGCTATCGCGCACCTCGCGGACAAAGCTGGAGCGCGCCGCCCGTTCCGCGCGGCGGGTGAATTCCCTGGTTTCGATGCCGACCGGAAACGTTCCGATGCGCATGGTGCGGTCATGGACGCCAATGCGGCGCGGAATATGCGCGGGCATGCCGCATTCTGTCGCGAGATAGCGGGCGAAGTTCTGGGCGTCGCCATCGGTCTGGAAGCCGACGAGATCGTAGTGAAGCAGCGCTGGCACCAGCTTTTCATGGTTGGGCATGGCGGTCAGAATCTCGGCCGGCGGCATCGGAATGTGCAGGAAGAACCCGATGCGGTTGTGGCGGCCGCGCTGGCGCAATTCCTTGGCCAGCGGGACGAGGTGATAATCGTGGACCCAGACGATGTCGTCCGGCTCCAGCACCTTGTCGAGTTCGGCGGCGAAGTGCTCATTGACCCGGAGGTATCCGGACAAATCGCGGCGCGTGAACTCGGCCAGATCCAGTCGGTAATGCAGGATTGGCCAGAGGACGCGGTTGGCGAAGCCGTTGTAATATTCCTCGTAATCTTCTTCGCTTAGATCGGTGACGATATACGTCACGCCGCCTGTTGTGATGGTTTTCGTCTGCGTCTGGCCGGCGGGTTTGACCTCACCGCTCCATCCCAGCCACACGCATTCGTGCCGCTTAAGAGTGGATTTGAGGGCGACCTCGAGACCGCCGGCGTGCACGCCACGCTCCGGGTCCGGCACCGCCACGCGGTTCGAAATAATGAAGACGCGCGCCAAGCCTGGCCCTCCAAATCCCGACCGCCATCCTCGCGGAAAAGGAGAGCAGCAGGAATTTCACCTGCAAGCAACGCGAAAACCGTTCCGGTCGCCCGAAGTCACCTTACCCGCACACGAAAAACGTCTCGCGGTGGCGAAAGTTCCTCTGAGCAACCAATTCAAATGTCAGGAGACTTTCGGGTTGCAGTCTTCAATTTCTGCGCCTGCCAATCGAGCCAGCCATTCGCGCACTTCACTTGGGGTGGCGACCTGACTGGTTGCGCCCGGCAGAAGGCGGCCGACGGAAATCCCCACGCCGTGAAATTCCGGGAGGGCAGCCAGCGCATCCTCGTCCGTAACATCGTCGCCCAGAAACACCGGCCGCCGTCCCGCAAAGGGTGGCCGCGCCATCAGATAACGCAGGCCTGTTCCTTTGTTGAAGCCGTGCGGCTTCACCTCTATCACCGCCTTCCCGCGCATGATGCGGAGGCTCTCGCCAAGCTGCGCGACCTCATCGCGCACAATCGCCAACACTTCGTCCTCCAGCTCCGGCGCGTTGCGGTAATGCACGGCGACGCTGTAGCCCTTGTCTTCCAGCCGCAATCGTGGATCGAGCTTCGCAACCGCCGCGAGCACGGCCCGCTCTGAAGCGCTCAACGGCGTGTGGACTCGTTCCACGGCACCATCGGGAGCGGCTCTCAGTTCCGCGCCGTGGGCGCCAGCGGCCGCGAACTTCAACGGGGCGAAGAGTTCGTCGATGGCGGAAAGAGTCCGTCCGCTGATCAGCGCCAGCGCGCCTCCCAAGGTTTCGCGGACGCGCGACAGGCTGAGCTTCAAGGATTCGGGAACATCCACCGCTTCCGGCGTGGGTGCAATGTCGATGATCGTGCCGTCGATATCGAGGAACAGCGCCTGCGATGCGTCGAGTGCGGGCAGGGCGGACGATAGAGCAGCTTCCATCAGCGTGCTTTCGCTGCCGGCGGCCGTGTCCGCCGGTTGACGGGGCGGCGTTTGGTTTTCGGCGCGGTGGCGTGCATCACCGCGAGAGCGGCGTTGACCAGCGCGACGTGGGAGAAGGCCTGAGGAAAGTTGCCGAGCATGCGTTTGCTGTGAGGATCGTACTCTTCAGCCAGCAGCCCCACGTCGTTGCATAAGCCAATCAGCTTGTTCAGCAAGGTTCGCGCTTCGGCCAGCCGTCCGAGCAGAACGTAGTTGCACACCAGCCAGAAACTGCAAGCGAGGAAGGCGCCTTCGCCCGGCGGCAACCCATCGACACCGGTGCCGGTTTGGTATCGCAGCACGAGCCCTTTCAACATCAGATGCTTTTCGATCTCGCGCACCGTATTCTTGATCCGCACATCCTTCGCCGGCAGGAAGCCAACCATCGGCAACAACAGCAGACTGGCGTCCATGCAGGCCGAGCCGTAGCTCTGCACGAAGCAATTCCGTTCGGGATCGATGCCATGCAGGCAAACGTGGGCGTGGATCTGGCTGGCGACCTTTTGCCAGTGCGCCCGTTCTTTCCTATCCAGCCGCTCGCTGCGGGAGGCCCGGTCGAACGCAACCCAGGCCATGACTTTCGAGTGCGTGAAATGCTGCGGCGCGCCGCGTATCTCCCAGATGCCTTCGTCGGCATCGCGCCAGATGCTTTCCAGATGACTGAGGAAAACTTTGCGTATTTCAGCACGCCGCGGAACCCGGGGCAGGCCCCCTTCGGTGCCTCGCTCCACGGTGTCTGCCAGCTCGCCATAGATATCGAGCTGGAGCTGCAATGCCGCCGCGTTGCCCACGCGCACCGGCGCCGAGTTTTCATAGCCCGGCAGCCAATCGATTTCCCATTCGTCGAGCCGCCGCTCTCCCGCCACGCCGTACATTGTCTGGATCTGATCGGGACTGCCGGCAATCGAGCGCATCAGCCAGTGCTGCCAATCGGCGGCCTCTTCCGTGTAGCCCGCATTGAGAAAGGCGAGCAGCGTGAACGCGGCATCGCGCAGCCAGCAGTAGCGGTAGTCCCAGTTGCGCGGGCCGCCGATCTGTTCGGGCAGCGATGTCGTGACCGCGGCGACAATGCCGCCGGTGGGGCGGTAACTGAGCCCCTTCAATGTCAGCAGCGAACGCTGGATGGGCTCCCGCCACTTTCCATCGAAGTTTGCCCGGTTGGTCCACTGGGTCCAAAATTTCTTGGTCGCCGCCATTGCCACCTCGACATCGATCGGCAGCGGAACCGGCAGGTGCGACGGCACATAGGTCATCACGAAGGGTACGGTCTCGCCTTTGCGCACGGTGAACTGTCCCTGCGTCCGCAAATCCTTTCCCTTCAGAGGAACAGGCGTGCGAAGCACAAGCATACTGGGGCCGGCAACGGCGGTGAGCGTCGTCTCGTCCTGCCGGCTGACCCACGGCACGGAAATGCCGTAGTCAAAGCGAATGACCAGATCGGTTTGCAGCCGCACGGCGCCTTCATTGCCGATCACCAGGCGTATAATGCTCGAATGCGGTTCCTCAACCGGCATGAAATCGACCAGCGTGATGCGGCCGGTGCCGGTCGTGAATGTCGTTTCGAGGATGAGCGTGCCCGGAGAGTAGCGGCGGCGAACCTTCGCCTTGCCCTTTGGCGCGATCAGCCAGCGGCCATGCTCCGATTTTCCGAGAAGCGCCGCGAAGCAGGCGCTCGAGTCAAAGCGGGGGAGGCAGAGCCAATCGAGTGAACCGTCGTTGCACACCAGCGCGGCGGTGCGCATGTCTCCGATCATGGCATAATCTTCGATGCGCCCGGCCATGCTATCGTCTGACGCTTGCAGGCAGCTTGCTTGCCGCGGCTTCATCGAGGAACCAGACGATTTCACCCTCGGAATGGATATGGGTAGCCGGCAAATCGGGATCGCCGGCGTGAACACGAGCAACCGGTTCAGCCTTTTCTCTGCCGGTCACGAGAAACATGACGGCACTGCTGCAGGCAATGGCGGGATAAGTGAGGGTGATCCGCGGCACGTCGTGGCCCTGCACGCCCATAACCCAGCGCTGGCGCTCGTCGAGCGCCTCGCTGCCCGGCAACAGCGATGCCGTGTGGCCATCCGTTCCCAGCCCAAGCAGCACAAGATGAAAAAGCGGCAGCGAAGGCGCCAGGCACTCCGAGCCATAGGCTGCTCTCAGCAGTCCCTCGTAGCGGCGTGCCGCTGTTTCCGGATCGCCTTCGGTGATCACCGGATGCACATGGTCGATGAGCACCGGTACGCGTGCAAGCAGCTCCTCGCGGGCCATGCGGTAATTGCTGCGCTCGTCCGAATGCGGAACGAAGCGCTCGTCTCCCCAGAACAAATCGACGCGCCGCCAATCGATACGGTCACGATAGGGTGCGGACGCAAGAGTCGAATAGAGAAGACGCGGCGTTTCGCCTCCCGATAAGGCGATGCGAAAGACATCGGGTGTGGCCTCGATGCGCTTGGAGATCCATTCCGCGGCGCGCCGGGCAGTTGCCTGGGGACTGGGAGCGATATCGGCGTGCATGATCATTGGTGGCGCAAATGGCTAGTGAATTGGCCGCCACTTGCGGCCGTCGCGCTCGATCAAAGCATCTGCTGCTTTGGGACCCGCGCTGCCAGCGGCGTAGTTGGGAAATTCCTTCGTCGCCGATTCTGCCCATGCCTCGATAATGGGCTGCACGACGGCCCAGGCCGCTTCCACCTGATCGGCGCGCTGGAAGAGCGTCTGGTCGCCCTCGAAGCAATCGTAGAGCAGGGTTTCGTAACCGACGGCAGGCGCCTGCTGGAACCAGTCCGCGTATTTGAAATCCATCGCCACGCTTTCGAGATGCATTTCGGTGCCAGGCCGCTTGGCATTGAACCGCAGGCGAATGCCTTCATCAGGCTGGATCTGGAGGATGAGCCAATCCGGCCCGAGATTGCCGGTCGGTGTATCGCGGAACAGGGTCAGCGGCGCATGCTTGAAGAGGATGGCGATCTCCGTCCAGCGGCTGGGCAGACGCTTTCCGGTGCGCAGGTAGAACGGCACACCGGCCCAGCGCCAGTTGTCGATCGTCAGGCGCAAGGCGGCGAAGGTTTCAACGCCGGAATCCGGCGCGACATTGGGTTCTTCCCGGTAACCGGCCACGGTCTTTCCGTTGATCTCACCGGAGCCATACTGGCCGCGAACGGCATCGTCGGGCGACAGCGGATGCACGGCCTTGAACACATCCGCCTTCCGCGACCGGATTTCATCCGCCCCGAACGAGGCCGGCGGCTCCATGGCTGTCATCGCAACCAGCTGAAACAAGTGATTTGGCACCATGTCCCGTAGCGCGCCTGTCTGCTCGTAGAATTTGCCGCGCTGTTCGATGCCGATGGATTCGGCAACCGTGATCTGGACGTGATCGATTCGGTCCCGGTTCCAGATCGGCTCGAATAGGCCGTTGGCGAAGCGCAGCGCCATGATGTTCTGCACCGTTTCCTTCCCCAGGAAGTGATCGATGCGGTAGATTTGGTCTTCGTTCAGCACCTTCAGGATGCGTTGGTTGAGTGCCTTGGCGGATGGAAGATCGTGACCGAAGGGTTTCTCGATCACCACGCGGCGCCAACCTTTTTCCTGGCTCGTCAGCCCGGCTTCGCCAAGCGCATCGACGATCGGGCCAAAGAACCTGTCGGCGGCCGCGAGGTAGAACACAACGTTGCCATCCAGGCCCGCTTCGCTGTCGCGCCGTTGCAGATGATTGCGCAGCTTCGTGTAGGACGCCGCTTCCAGAAAATCTCCGGCCATGTAACTCATGGTGGAGGCAAGCTTGTTCCAGACTGACTCATGGATTTTCCTGGCCTCGAATTCGCCGTGGCCGGAACCGACAATCTGCTCGAGGAAATCGTGCAACTCTTTTCGCCAAACGTCGTCTGTCTTCTCGTTGTGATCGAAGCCGACGATGGCGAATTTCTCTGGGAGCAGATCCTGCTTCGCGAGATTGTAGAGAGCAGGCACGACAAGCCGCTTGGTCAGGTCGCCGCCTGCGCCGAAGATCACCAGCGCGCAACAGGTGGCGCAGCGTTGGCGCTTGCCTTCCGTCATTTCGGGCCCTGCGGCTCGCCTTCGGCAGTGCCTTTGACGATCGGCGTTTCCACGTGGCCACCGAACTGGTTGCGCATGGCGGAGAGGAGGCGGTAGGCGAAATCGTGCTGGATGCGCGAGGCGAACCGCGCGTACAGCGCGGCGGTTATGACGGTCGCCGGCACCGCTTCTTCCACGGCGGCGTTCACCGTCCAGCGGCCTTCGCCGGAGTCCTGTACATAGCCCTCGAAATGCTCGAGTTCGGGGCTTTGCGCCAGCGCGATGGCGGTGAGATCGAGCAGCCATGACGAGATGACGCTTCCTCGCCGCCACACTTCCGCGATGTCCGGGAGATTGAGATCGAAGCGTTCGTCCTCAGGCAGATTCTCGTGCATGCGCCCGCGCAGAATGTCGAAGCCTTCGGCGTAGGCCTGCATCAGTCCGTATTCGATGCCGTTGTGAATCATTTTCACGAAATGCCCGGCGCCGCTTTCACCGGCATGGATGTAGCCCTTTTCCGCCCGCGGATCGCGCTCCTCGCGATGTGGCGTGCGTGCAATCTCGCCGGCTCCCGGCGCAAGCGCGTCAAAAATGGGATCGAGGTGATCGACAATTTGCTTGTCGCCGCCAATCATCAGGCAATAGCCGCGCT
Organism: Alphaproteobacteria bacterium; assembly: GCA_019241645.1. Lineage (GTDB taxonomy): Bacteria > Pseudomonadota > Alphaproteobacteria > Micropepsales > Micropepsaceae > Rhizomicrobium. The sequence continues at coordinate 51,532 of JAFAWQ010000048.1, read as the reverse complement.
CCGGCCCCCAGATGCCGCCGGAGGTGCCGACGTCCACATAATGGATGCCCTTCGCCTTCAGCATCTTCGCGCGGCGGACATCGTCCTTGAAGAAGGTGTTGCCGCCGTCGATGAGGATGTCACCTGTTTCGACGAGGCCCGCCAGCGCGCCGATGGTGGATTCGGTGGCCCCGCCGGCCGGCAGCATTACCCAGATGGCGCGCGGCCGCATCAGTTGCCGAACCAGATCGTCTAGAGTCCGCGCCGGCTTCGCGTGTTCATTCGCCAGCTGGGCGACAGTCTGGGCGTTGTGATCGTAAACGACGGTTTCATGGCCCGCCTTCATAAGCCGGCGGGCGATGTTGCCGCCCATCCGCCCCAGTCCAACAATCCCCAGCTGCATTGCCTTTACCTATTGCAGAGCTTCTTCAAACGCATCGCGCAAGGAGGCGAGGCCCTCGGCGGCATCGTTGAGATGAACCCGCAACGCACGGCGTCCACGCTCGTTCAGCACAGCAAGGTCGCCCAACGCCTGCGCCTTTTCCACCAGTGCAAATGTCGCCTTGCGGCCGGGAATGTTGAGATCGTTCGGATGATCGCAGGTGATTTCGACAAACACGCCGGAGTTGGGTCCGCCTTTGTACGCCTGGCCGGTGGAGTGAAGGTAGCGGGGGCCAAACTCCAGGCAGGTCGCAACCTGTTTGCGGTCACGCACCTTGAGGCGGATGTCCTGCAATGTATCACGGTGCGAATCCGCAGGTTCCATGAAGGCCAGCAGCGCGAAGTAATCATTGGCCTTGGCGCCATCGAGATATGCCTTCATGGCCTGCGCCAGTGTGTTGGCGCCACGAAGCGCCGCGGCGTTCTCGCCATCGGCATACCCGGCAATGCCGTTGTGCGAGAAGATCGGCTGCTCTTGGATCGCGCCGTTGCCTTTCTCGTAAGCATCCGTCAACTCGCGCGCTTTCATCTTTGCGGCTTCCACGTCCGGCTGGTCGAACGGGTTGATGCCGATTACGGCGCCGGCAAACGCAATGGCGATCTCGAACAGGAAGAATGCCTGGCCCAATTGATATTTGTCATTCAGCTGGACACGGAAGATGGGACGACCGGCTTGCGCCAGCGCTTCGATCTTGTCGTTGTTCTCAGAGTCGGAAAGGCTAATCTGAACGAACACGCGGTCGTTTCCGTAAACTTCCGGATCGCCAAGCGGTTCGTGATCGATCGGAATCAGACCTTTGCCCTGCTTGCCGGTCGATTCAGCGATCAGCTGTTCCAGCCACAGGCCCACGCTTGCCAGTTCTTTCGACGCGGCAATGGTGATCTTGTCGCGTTTGAACTGGGTGGCGAGCACGCCGAGTGCGATTCCCAGCTTCACGCCGGGATTGGATGGCGGCGGGACAAACGCATCGGACGCGCCGACGAACGCTTGGGTCTCTTGGCAAAGGCGCGCAACATCGACGCCCATCGCCGCGGCTGGAATCAAACCGAATTTCGAAAGCACGGAATAGCGTCCGCCGATTTGCGGATCGCCATGAAAGATGTGCGCGAAGCCTTTTTCCTTCGCGTGGGCTTCCAGCTTCGAGCCAGGATCGGTGATGGCGATGAAGCGCTTCTCCGCTCCGGCTCCGCTCCTCGCGAAGAAATAAGCCATCAGGATGTGCGGTTCGAGCGTGGTGCCGGATTTAGAAGAGACGATGAAGCAGGTTTTCGCGATATCGATGATATTCTCGACCGCGCGAATTTGCGCTGGATCCGTAGAGTCGAGCACATGCAAGTTCGGCCAGCCGTTTTGCTCTCCGAATACTTGTCTCAGAACCTCCGCGCCAAGGCTGGAGCCGCCCATGCCCAGCAGAACGGCATCGCTGAAGCCGTTGTCTGTCACCCAGCGCTGGAATGAGTCGTAGGTCTGCTTGTCCGCAGCTTCGCGCTCCGCGATGTCCAGCCAGCCAAGCCACTTGCTTTCGTCGGCGCCGGTCCAAAGCGATTTGTCTTTCGCCCAGAACCGCCGCGAATCGCCGCTCGCGGTGCGCGCTTTTGTCTCCGCAGCAATAGCTTCGTCTGCATCGCCAAAGCGGAAATCGACGCTCACGAGTTTGCCGGCCAGGAATTTGGCGCGCTTGTCGGCCAACGCGCCATAGAGCTTGTCGGCGGCGTCGGCGAACAGCTGCACGCCTTCGTCCACCAGCTCCGTGGTAATGGTATCGAGCGAAATGCCTGACCGTTCGAGCGTTCCGAGAATGCGTTCGGCCTCGCCCACATTCTCTTCCAGTGTTTGCTTTGGCTGACCGTGATCGCGGAACGCTTCCAGCGTTTCCTGCGGCACTGTGTTGACCGTATTCGGCCCGATCAGCGAATCCACATACAACACATCGGAGTAGGCCTTGTTTTTGGTGCCGGTGGAGGCCCACAGCAGCCGCTGCGGCCGCGCGCCGCGCTTTGCCAATGCGTCCCAGCGCGGGCCGGAAAAGATGTGCTTGTACTGCTGGTAGGCGAGCTTGGCATTGGCAACGGCCACCTTGCCTTGAAGATCAGTCAAACTCTTGTCGCCGCCGCCTTTCAGCTTTTCGTCGATCGCCTTGTCCACCTTGGTATCGATGCGGCTGACGAAAAAACTGGCGACGCTGGAGATGCGGCTGAGGTCTTCATCCTTGGGCCGCATTTCGAGGCCTTCGATATAGGCCTCTGCCACCTGCTGATACACATCGCGCGAGAACAGCAGGGTGATGTTGATATTAATGCCGGCGCCAAGACACTCGCGAATAGCCGGCAGCCCTTCGCGCGTCGCCGGAATCTTGATCATCAAATTCGGGCGGTTCACTTCGGCCCACAGCGATTTCGCTTCGGCGATGGTCGCTTCGGTGCCTTTCGCGATGTAGGGCGAGACCTCAAGGCTGATGAATCCGTCGGCACCCTTCAGCCGGTCGTAAACCGGGCGAAAGGCATCTGCGGCGTGTTGAATGTCAGCGACGGCAAGCTTGCGGAAGATCGCGCCGACATCGCAGCCCTCTTCGGCAAGGCGCCAGATGTCGTCGTCATAGGCGCTGCCATGCGCAAAGGCTTTCTCGAAGATGGATGGATTGGAGGTCATGCCCTTGAGGCCGTCCTCCGCGATCATGCGTCTGAATTCGTCGCTGGCCAGAAATTCGCGGCTGAGGAAGTCCAGCCAGACGGACTGGCCCAATTCCTCCAGTTGCTTCAGCCGATTCATGCCTTCGCCTTCGCAACCTGGTCGCGTGCGGCCTGTGCGACCGCCTCCGCCGTGATGCCGAAGTGCTTGTAGACATCCGGTGCCGGACCGGAGGCGCCGAAGCTTTGCATGCCGATCATCGCGCCGGTCATACCGACATAACGCTCCCAGCCGAGCGTGGCGCCGGCTTCCACGGAGACTCGCGCTGCCATGGCCGGCGGAAGCACGGCATGGCGATAGGACTCATCCTGCGCGTCGAACAATTCCCAACTGGGCATCGAAACCACCCGCGCGCCAATATTTTCTTTGGCGAGCGTATCCTGCGCCTGCAGACACAGCTGCACTTCGCTGCCCGTGCCGATAAGGATCACGTCCACCTTGTCTTCCGGCGGATCGGAGAGGATGTAGGCGCCGCGCGACAATCCATCCGCCGGATTGACTTTCTTGCGGTCCAAGGTCGGCACCTTCTGGCGCGTGAGAGCGAAACACACCGGCCTATTCTTTTGCTCCATCGCCACGCGCCAGGCTTCCGCCGTTTCGTTGGCGTCGCAGGGGCGGATCATCAGCATGTTCGGGGTAGCGCGCAGCGTCATCAGCTGCTCGATCGGCTGATGCGTGGGGCCGTCCTCGCCCAGACCGATGGAGTCGTGCGTGTAAATCCAGATGCTTGGAATGTGCGACAGCGCGGAGATGCGCACCGCCGGCTTCATATAGTCGCTGAAGATGAGAAAGGTGGCGCCGTAGCTGCGCAGGTCCGACATTGTCATGCCATTGACGATGCAGCCCATGGCGTGCTCGCGAATGCCGAAGTGGAAATTGCGGCCGGTTATCTCTGCCTCGAAGGACGGCATGTTCTTGATGACGGTCTTGGTGGACGGTGAAAGATCGGCAGCGCCGCCGGCCAGCCACGGCACATTCGCTGCGATCGCGTTCAACACCTGGCCGCCGGCATCGCGTGTGGCAGTGCCTTTTTCATCCGCAAGGAAGGCCGGAATGTCCTTTGCCCAGCCTGGCGGCAATTCCCGGAAGCGCATGAAATCGAGCTGCTCCGCAAGGTCGGCCTGCTCGCGCCCATAGCGCTCCCACACTTCATTCCATGCCGCATGCTGTTCTGCGCCGCGTTTGCCGAGGACATTGGCGATATGCTCGCGCACGCCTTCCGGAACGAGGAATTGCGCGTCCTGCGGCCAGCCGTAAGCCTGCTTGGCGCCGCGAATGTCTTTCTCGCCGAGCGGCTCGCCATGCGCCTCCTTGGTGTCCTGCTTGTCCGGCGCGCCATAGCCGATATGGCTGCGCACGATGATCAGCGTCGGGCCTTCCTTGGTCGCTTCGAACACCGAAAGCGCGCGGCTTAACGTTTCCGTGTCGTTGGCATCGGCGACATGCAGGACGTTCCAGCCATAGGCGGAGAATCGCTCCGCCACGTTCTCGGTGAAGGCGAGGTTGGTGTCGCCTTCGATGGAGATGTGGTTCTGGTCGTAGATCCAGCAAAGGTTCGAGAGCTTCCAATGCCCGGCCAGCGATGCCGCTTCGCTGGAAACACCCTCCATCATGTCGCCATCGCTGCAGATGGCGAAGACGCGGTAATTGAACAACTCAAGATTGTCGCGATTGAAGTGGTGCGCCTTCCAGCGCGCGGCGGCCGCCATGCCGACGCTCATGCCGGCGCCTTGACCGAGCGGACCCGTTGTCACTTCAACACCCGGCGTGTGCCAGTATTCCGGATGACCCGGCGTGCGGCTGCCGACCTGCCGGAAGTTCTTCAGATCGTCGAGCGTCAGCCCTTCGCCGTCGGGCTCGCGCACATTGGCGAGAAACAGCATCGAATAGAGCAGCATCGAAGCGTGGCCGGCCGACAGAAGGAAGCGATCGCGGTTCTGCCAGCGCGCGTCCGCCGGATCATAGCGCATGTGCTGCATGAAGAGGGTGTAGATGACCGGCGCCAGCGCCATCGGCGTGCCCGGGTGACCCGACTTCGCCTTCTCCACCGCGTCCATCGACAAGGTGCGAATGGTGTCGATGGCGAGCTTGTCGATATCGTGGGGCATCTGTCCTTCGACGCGATTTTGCTGGCGCGGAATAATCATCGCGCCAAAGGAACGGGAACGCCCCTGAATATCCCGGAGTTCCGGAGAATTGAAGGGCGATCAGTCGCTCGCGGCCGATAAACCTAGGGTATGCGAGTCAGCGTCACCAAAGCCTTGCTGAACAGGGCCGCGGCGCGTGGCGTGCTCATGAACTTGTCGAGTGCCCCGGCTTCCGCAGTCAAGCGCACGTCACCGGATTCACCGGGCTCGATCTCGCCAGCGATTTCACCGGCGCGAATGGCTGCTGCGAGAGCCTTATCATCCATCTGATAAAGCGTGATCCGACCGGGCCCGGAAGCGCGGTAAAGCAGGATGATGTGTTCGCTCGCGAGCGGCCCTTCGGACGGTTTGCCGTTGGCGAACTGCTCCTGGACGTTGAGAACTCTGTTGGAGCCCAACGTCGCGGCCTGCAGTCTGTAGACGCTCCAGTCGCCGCCGTTCTTGTCTTCCGGCGGCGAAATGACGACGGCGCTCATCGTCTGGTCGTCGTTTGCAAGAATGTGGACGTAGGCTGGCTTGTCGTCTTTTTCCGCTTGTGCCCGCCAGGTGCCGAGCAAGGCTTGATCCTGCCTGAAGCCCATGGTGGTTCCGACAGGCACCTTGCTGGTGACCGGAAGACATGCGCCCAGGGCGGCGAAGGCCAGGCAGGTTAAGAGAGCACGGAACTGGATCATGGCGTACTCCAGGCGTGTAAGAGGCGGCGAGATGAGGCCGGGTGCCGCGTTGGTGATCTTGCCCGGCCGCACTATCGTGTTTGAGCATGATGAACCCGAAAAAGCGACGGCGACTTTACTTCGCGCTGGCGGTTATTCTCGCCGGGGTGGCCGGAGCGGCGCTGGTGGTGCGCGCGCTCAAGGACAACGTGCTCTACTTCTACAGTCCGTCCGATATCTCCGCGAAGCATGTGCCGCCGGATGTGGCGTTCCGTGTTGGGGGGCTCGTGCAGCAGCACAGTCTGGTGCGCGGTCCGCGAGAGGACATCCGCTTCGTGGTCACGGACGGAAGGCGGCAAGTGCCAGTCGCCTATTCGGGGGCGCTGCCAGATCTTTTCCGGGAAGGTCAGGGCGTGATTGCCAGCGGCCGGCTGGATCGTAGTGGCGTGTTCCAGGCCAGTGAAATCCTGGCGAAACATGACGAGCGTTACATGCCGCCCGAAGTCGTCAGCGCCCTCAAGCGCGCGGGTCGCTGGCAGGAAACCGGCCGTTAGCGCCACCTCCGAGGGGCGTTTCGGATCAAATTCTGGGGAGCAATTCGCTCCGCTTGAATTGTTGCGCACCTTTAATGATATGAACAGAAACAGGTAATTCAAAGGGCTTACAGCGGACAACGGAAGTCTGCGGGGGCCGACATTCGCAGGAGCAAGATATGAACAGCGAGCACAAGGTACGACAAGGTTTGCGGTCCCGGTTGCTGGCGGCAGGTTCGGCTGCCGCTATTCTGGTGCTCGGCCTGGGAGCATCGACGTTGCTTCCCCGCCCGGCCGGCGAAACCGCCACATCCGCACAGCAGCCCGCAGCCCATCTGCAGCAGGTGGCGATGCGGGGTGCGCCGCCGCATATGCTCGATGCGGCCGCGCCCTTCAGCTTCGCCGATCTCGTGGAGCGCGTCAGTCCGGCTGTCGTGACTGTCACCGTCGAACAGGAAATCAATGCCGCGGCCGGGGTCAATCTCCAGGACCTTCCCGAGCCGTTTCGCGACTTCTTCAACGACCAGGGTGGCGGCGGCGGCGGCAAACCCTTCAACATTCCGCGCAAGGCGGTGGCGATGGGGTCCGGCTTTATCATCGACAAGTCGGGCTTCGTCGTGACGAACAATCACGTCGTCGAGAGCGCCAAGCGCATCAAGGTGAAGCTGACCGACGGACGCGAGTTCGACGCCAAATTGATCGGCGCCGATCCCGCTACCGATGTCGCGGTGCTCAGGATCAAGAGCGACCATTCGCTGCCGTCGGTTGACTTCGGCGACGACCGGCAGGTGCGCGTCGGCGATTGGGTTGTTGCGGTCGGCAATCCCTTCGGCCTCAGCAACACGGTCACCGCTGGAATCGTGTCTTCCATCGGGCGCGATGTCGGCAATGGTCCGTACACAAACTTTATCCAGATCGACGCACCGATCAATCGAGGTAACTCCGGCGGCCCGACTTTCGATATCCGCGGCAGGGTCATCGGGATGAACTCGATGATCTTCTCTCCGTCGGGCGGCAGCGTCGGCATCGGTTTTGCCATCCCCGCCTCCACCGTGCGGGAGGTGGTTTCCCAGCTCGAGGCGCATGGCAAGGTGGCCCGCGGCTGGCTTGGTGTGGAGGTGCAGGCGATTACGCCGGAAATGGCGGCGAGCCTCGGAGCCAAGGATCTGAAGGGTGCGATCGTTGCCAATGTCGTGCCGGGCGGCCCGGCGGCCACCGCAGGCTTCAGGCAAGGCGATATGATCGTGGCGATCAATGGCGCAGGCGTCGACGATTCGCGTGACCTGACCCGCCGCGTCGCCGCACTTCAGGCCGGCAGCAACGCCACCTTTACAATCCTGCGGGACGGCTCAAAGCAGGATCTGCATGCCAAGGTCGGATTGCGCAAAGACCAGCAGGTTGCTTCCAACGACGGGAATCCGGACACGCCGGGCTCCGCGCCAACCAGCACGGCGGAAGCGATGGGCCTCGGTCTGGCAGCGGTGACGCCTGACATGCGCCGGACCTACAATCTCGATCAGGGTGTCAGCGGCGTGCTGATCACGAAAGTCGATCCGAACAGCGATGCGGCCGACAAGGGCATCCAGCCGGGCGATGTCGTGGTCTCGATAGCAAACAAGTCTGTGCGTTCTCCACAGGAAGTGAAGAACCGGATAGCCGAGGCGCAAGCCGCGGGCCGGTCGGCGGTCTTGGTTCTGGTGACGGGACAGAACGGTCAGCGTTTCGTGGCTCTCAAGATCGGCAAGGCGTAAGAACAGCGTTCCGGACTTCGCCGGCGAAAGCCGGCGGTGTCCGGATCCCCCGCGCCGGTGATGGTGGCCCCTTCCCCCCGTTGCCATTGCCGGCGCGGACCCGATTCGGAGCGCCGATTTGGCGTTCCTGAACAAAGGATAGCGCCATGCGCATGCTCGTTGTGGAAGATGATGTCGAGGCGCAACGCTATCTCGTGAACGGATTGCGAGAATCCGGGCACGTCGTTGACGACGCGGCCGATGGGGAGACGGGGCTCACGCTTGCGCTGTCGCGTCCCTACGATGTCGCCGTCATCGATCGCATGCTCCCGAAGATGGACGGCCTCAGGCTGGTTCAGGAGTTGCGGGAGCATGGCAACGTGACGCCCGTGCTGTTCCTGAGCGCGTTGTCCGAGGTGGACGACCGGGTGAAAGGCCTGAAGGCGGGCGGTGACGATTATCTCACGAAACCCTACGCGTTCGTCGAATTGCTGGCGCGGATCGATGCGCTGATGCGCCGGCGCCAGCCTTCCGCCGTGAAGACGAAATTGCAGGTCGGCGACCTCGAGCTGGATCTACTCACCCGCGCGGCAAGGCGCAACGGCAGCAGCATCGATTTACAGCCCCGCGAATTCCGCCTGCTCGAATATCTGATGCGGCATGCGGGCCAGGTGGTGACGCGCACCATGCTGCTTGAAAGCGTGTGGGAGTACCATTTCGACCCGCAGACCAACGTGATCGACGTGCACATCTCCCGCCTGCGGGCGAAGATAGACAAGGGATTCGAGCCACCCCTCCTTCAGACTGTGCGCGGCGCGGGCTATATGATCCGTGCCGGGGCTTAGGCACGGCGTCGCCTTTGCTTCGGCCGGGGGTGACTAGCTTTGTTCGGCTTTCGACTTTTCCGCACGCTCGCGTTCCGCATCGTCGTCGTCTATCTGGCGCTGTTCGCGCTGTCCGCCGGAGCGCTGGCTGCGTTCACCTACTGGAACACGAAGCGCGCGCTCGAAGCTGAAACCGATCAGACCATCCAGGCGGAGATCGCCGGCCTCTCCGAGCAATATCAGCGGCAGGGCCTCGGGGGCCTGACAGACGTCATAACCGCCCGCTCGATGCACGCGGGACAGGGATTGTATCTTCTGGTGGGCCCTCTCGCGCATCCGCTGGCCGGCAACCTCGATGCCTGGCCGGCGCTGCGCCGCACCGGCAGCCGCTTTGTGGAGTTTGAGTACGAGCGGCGCGTCGGCGGCACTCTAGAGCGTCACCCGGCCCGGGGCCGGATATTTCATCTCGTCGGGGGACTGCAGCTGCTGGTGGCGCGCGACATCCGCGAACGGGCCGACACCGAGCGCATGTTCACCACGGCGCTTCCCTGGAGCGTCATGTTGATGCTGAGCCTCGGTCTGATCGGCGGCGCCGTCATGAGCCGGAACCTGCTCAGGCGGCTCGATCAGATCAACAGCACAAGCCGCGAAATCATGGCGGGAGACTTGTCCCGCCGGCTGCCGCTTTCGCGCGCCGGCGATGAATTCGATACGCTTGCCCGCAACCTGAACCGGATGCTGGACCGGATCGAGCGGCTGATGAAAGGCATGCGCGAGGTTACGGATTCGGTCGCGCACGATCTGCGCTCGCCGCTGAATCGCTTGCGCAACCGGCTGGAAGGAATCATGCGGCGATTGCCGCACGAGGGCGAGGAAGCGGCGGAAATCGAGTCCGCCATCTCCGAGACCGACCGTTTGATTTCGACTTTCGATTCCCTGCTCCTGATCGCCGAAGCGGAAGCCGGAGCCGCGCGCAATTCCATGTCGGCGGTGGACCTTTCCGCGCTCGCGCATGATGTGTGGGAGCTGTATCAGCCCGTGGCGGAGGAAAGCGGGATCGTCCTCGCCATGGTCCCCAGCAAGTCCGTGCAGGTAAGGGGCAACGGCAACCTGCTCTCGCAGGCACTGGCCAACCTGGTGGACAACGCGATCAAGTACACGCCCGCGGGAGGCAAGGTGACGATCGCGGCGGAGCGCAACGGCGCCGGCGCGGTGATGTCGGTTGCCGACAATGGACCGGGGATTTCTGAAGAAGACCGCCCGCGCGCTATCGAGCGTTTCGTGCGGCTGGAAGCGAGCCGGCATTCTCCTGGCACCGGACTTGGCTTGAGTCTGGTTGCGGCGGTGGCGCGCCTGCACGAAGCGCGTCTCGAACTGGGAGACAACCGCCCGGGCCTCCGCGCCAGCATGATCTTCGCCTGACGCGAATCACAAGCGACGCGGGCGAATGGCCTGCATCGAAACGGGCTGTTTTGCTTGCTTCCGGGAAGGAGCCACGCGCAAAACGCAGCAAATTGCACCTTTCCTGTGGATGGAACGTCGCGAATCACAGTATTTGACGAGGATTGGAGGGCGCGGCGAATTTGCATCGCTATATTCGCTGGCCGGATGCTCGGTATCGAAAGGGATGACAACATGAGCAAGACAGATTTCGTGGAGTCGGTGGCGAAACACGGGAAAGTCAGCAAAGCCGATGCAAAACGCGCGGTTGAAATGGTCTTCGGCGCCGTGGAAGCCGGGCTTAAGGGTGCGAAGAGCGAGGGTAAGTATCAGATCGGCACCTTCGGCAGCTTCCGCATGACCAAGCGCGGCGCGCGCACCGGCCGCAATCCGCGCACGGGGGAGCCGATCAAGATCAAGGCGTCGAAGAGCCTGCGCTTCAAGCCGTCATCGCAGCTGAAGAAAGCCGCCGGCTGCTAAACACACGATCCAAAAAGTTTTGACAGAGGCCCGCTGATGTTCGGCGGGCTTTTGTTTTCCGCTCCTAAGGTACCAGCCGTTTGATCCATTCCGGCAGTGCGAAAGCGGCGGCGTGAATATCCGGATTGTAGTAATCGGTGTTCAGCTTTGCTGAAGCAAAACGTGCGCGCGCCCGGCGGATGCCGGCCGGCGTGCCGAGCTTCGCGTTGCGTCCGTTGCCGGCCCATGAAAGCGCCATGAAGCCGCCGATATAGGTCGGCACCACCGTCAGATAGAGTCCCGATTGCGGGAAGAATTCCGCCAGTTCGCGCAGTGCGTCGGTGATCTCGGAGGGCTGGTAGAACGGCACGCCGGTCTGGAAGGTGGCGAAGCCGCCGGATTTCAGCGCGCCCTTCACGCGGTCGTAGAAGGTCTCGCCGAATAACGCTTTGCCGGGGCCGACGGGATCCGGCCGGTCGGCAACGATCAGGTCGAAGCACTCCTTTGACTGCGGCCTACCGAGATATTCGAAGGCATCGGCGATTTCGATCTTCAGCCGCCTATCCTTGAACGCGCGCGTATTGATCTCCGGAAAATGCTCGCGGCAGAGCTCCACCACTCTGCCATCGATATCGACCAGCACGACCTCCTTCACGCTTTTGTGCTTCAGCGCCTCGTCGGCGATGGAAAGATCGCCGCCGCCCACGATCATCACCCGCTCGGCCTTGCCGTGCTCCAGCATCGGCAGATGCGTGAGCATTTCGGCATAGGCGCTCTCGTCGCGGGTGGTGATCTGGACGATGTCGTCCAAGGTCAGCACCCGCCCGTTGGCCACGGTGTCGAAAATTCTTATCCGTTGATAAGCGCTCTTCTCCTCGGCCAGCGGCGCGCCGGAGAGCTCCATGACCTGCGCGTAACCCTCGTGCAGCCGCTCCATGAACCTTTTGGCAGCCATCGTGTTCTCCAGTGTCCAGGCGGAAAGTAGCGCAAAGGCGGCGCGTTCTACGGCTCGCCTCAAAAGCTGTCCAGCGCGCCTTCCAGGCGTCTGGCGCAGAGAAGTGTGACAGCGGAGTGCCGCAGACGCGCAACGGAGGTGACAGAAAATTGACCCTTCGGCCCCAAATTTTCTTGCATGGGGGGAAAGCGGCCCTATATTTCCCCCGCTCCCGCAAGGGAGCAAAGCGGCGCGACGGCCTTCCGTCCGCTGCTTTTTTCTTCAGCCGCGTCCGAAGCCAAAGGAGGGCGATCGACGCATTGGGTGTCAACGCTACTTAGAGAGGGTAGGTGCCAGAATGGCTCGACTCGAACTCGTGGCGGCGATCAAAGAAGCAAAGGCGCCACGCGCCCGCGCTTCCGCGAGGACCGTTCCGGTTCCTGCTCCCCTGGGGGATGAGGACCAAAAGGATCACTTCATCACCCGCAACGGTCTGACCTTTGCGGGAAGTCACCTGATCATCGATCTGTGGGAAGCCGAAGGGCTCGACGACAGAGACAGGATCGAAACGGCGCTGATCGACGCGGTGAATTCCGCGGGCGCGACTCTTCTGCACATTCATCTGCATACCTTCACGGAGGGCGGCGGGGTTTCCGGCGTCGCCGTGCTGGCGGAGAGTCATATCAGCGTGCACACATGGCCGGAGCGCGGCTATGCGGCGTTCGACGTCTTCATGTGCGGAGACGCCCAGCCGAAAAAGGCGCTCTCGGTGTTCAAGCGGGCCTTCAGCCCGAAGCGCATGGTCGTCGGCGAGCACAAGCGCGGCGTACTTTAGCCAAGCAGCGTTAGCTGTTGGCAGTAAAGAAAGCTCAGCTTTCATCGGACCTGGAAGGGCGGAACGGCGATGAGCTGTTCCGCCCTTTCGCTTTGCCGTGCGGCCTCCGTCGATTTGGGCTAGAGTGAGTGCGCCTTACGGGGAGAGGGCACCATGCGCGCCCAAGTTTCTGCTCTGTTGACGGTGCTCGCTGTCAGCGGCGGCGCGCACGCCGAGCTGTCGATCTCGAACCGTGCCACCACCAACGTCGACTGCCAGGCTGGAATCTGCGCAGCATCGCAGACTTGGCTGGAGACTTCGAGCATCGCACAGGTGCTATCCTATCAGCTCGCCAGTCCGCCGCGATGAAGGGGGCCGCCATCATATCCATGCGTTCGCATTGCCTTGGTGTTGTCGCCGCCGCTCTGGCGTGGGTTGTCAGTGTCACTCCGGCCTTCGCCGGCGATTGCGCCATCGACATGGCGACGGCAGACAAGCTCATCTCAGGCGTGCGCGATCGCGAGGAAACGCTTGGCCGCTACGCCAAGGACAACGACATGCCGAACGCCTGCAAGCTGCTACGCCAGAACGCGCACGACATGGGCATCGCGCGCGACAGCATGAACCGCTGCATGACAGGCCACGATCGCGGGGAGAATGTCGCGCAGCTGGACGCTTCTATCGGTGACATTCATGACGTCATCGCGGCGCGCTGCCGCTGATTTTCGCGAACAAGACGAACAAGTCGATTGTGCGAACACGCTCCCGCGTGCTTCGCGGCGTCTAGTAGACTCCGGGTATCAGCCGGGCGGTGTGCGCCTTGTACGCGCTGTATTCCGGAAAGGTGTCGCTGAGCACGTCTTCTTCCCGGCCCATGCGATAGAACTGGCAGGCGATCTGGCAAATCAGAATGGCCACCGCTGCGGCCGAGAAGTACTGGATTGCCACGCCGAAAATGGCGATCTCCTCCGCCACATAAAGCGGGTGCCGGATCCGCGCATAGGGTCCGGTCGTCACCAGCCGGCGCGCCTCCGCCATCAGGCTGAACGACTTCCCGAGATGCAGGATGGCATAGATCGCAAATATCGTTCCTCCGAAGATCAATACGGTGGAGACGGCGAGCGCGGCCGGCGGAACGCTGGCCGGAGCAAGCAGCAGCGCCATGGCGATACTGAGAAAGGTGCCCAGGATCGCGGCCGCTCGAGGCAGTATTCCCTTGGCGCCGTTTTTCGGGGGCAGGCGAAGGAGGAGGAGCGACAGCGCCGTGCCGGTAAAAAGCATGACCGCCGATTGCGACAGGATCGATAACACCAGTGCCCAATCCGGATGGGCCATGCTCAGGTTCCCCACTTCGCGCGTGACCACGTGCAGGATTCCCACGGCGACGTAGGCGTACCAGAGGAAGAGTGGCAGCACTACGAGCAGGTCGCGGGCCTTGGTGCCCCAGCGAAGGTCGACGGATTGCGTTTCCGGAAGCGTCTGAGCTGTTTTCATGCCGTCATTGTTGCAGGGCGACGGTTAATATTTTGCCCCAGAAACGCCGTTTCGCGGCACGAAGGCGACGTGTTCGCCTTCGTGTTCGTATCCGGCTGCGCGATTACCGCGACACTCGCAGGTTGATGATGTCCTGCGCGATGTTGTTCAGCGTCGTGATGATTTCGCCCGACGTCTTCAGATCGAAATACTTGCTCGAATCCGAGGCGCAATTCTGCATGGTGGCGGAATTGCCCTGCGTGCCGTTGAGGTCGACGAAGATCGTATAGACGATATACCCAGCCGCCTTCACGTTGTCGCAGACCGCATCCATACGATTATCGACGTTGGTGCTGTGAGCGGAGCCGTCGCCATAAAATCTATCCTGCGTGTTCAGGCCGTCGCTGAGAATGATGACGAACTGCATTGTATCGGCGGTGAGGGGCGGCGGGCTGAGCGGCACGCCAGGCGTCTGGGCCTGCCATCCCCATGCGAGGCCCACCGTCTGATTGGTGGAACCCTGCGCGGCCATGGCGTTGACAGCGCTGTTGAGACTGGTCCAGTTGTAGCTGAGCGCCATGACCGTTGACGGCGGACAGGAAAAGGCGTTCTCGGCGGGAAATTTCGCGCTGCCGGTCGGTGCCGTATTCTGCACGTCATAGCTTTGTGTTCGATCCATGATGCAGCCTGTCCACGTGGTGTGGTTGTTCGGGATCCAGGTGTGGTTGTACTTGCAGTTGCTCTGGCAGCCGCTCACTTGTTTCGAGCTGTTGTAGCAGCCGTTGTAGAAATGTCCGCCTTGCCCGTTGCTGGCGTTTGCTTCGTGCTGACTGGGACAGATAAGTCCGCTTGACGGGACTTTGGTGACGCAATCGTTGCCGCTGCCGTTGTAGCAATTGGGATCGTTGGCCGATCCGCTGGTGCAGGCAAAATCGTTCGAGCCCCAGCTATAGGGGCAGTTTGAGCCCGGGCCGACCGTGGAAGCAGGCAATGAATTTGGCGGCGGGGAATCCCAGTCGGTCCAATCTATCCAGGTGGCGTTTCTGTTGCCCGCACCGACGTTCACGTCCTTGCTGAAGGGTAGAAGGGCGACTTGGATGTCGCCTGGATACTGCGCAGCGCCCTGCAGGATTGTAAGGAGTTGCGAAGCACCCGTGCGGAGCGCGCTGATCTTGCTGGTTCCGGAGCTGTCGGTCTCGTTCATCGATCCGGTGTTGTCGAGCACAAGCGACACCCACAACTTCGACATTCCCCACACCACCTGTGTGGAAGCCGGGATGTTCATCGTATCGCATTGCGTGCAGCCGATGATGTCCGCGAGACGCACAAGAACCGTCGGCATCGCGACGGTGGTGCTCAGGTTGGCGGTCTTGTTCGGCAGATCGATGCTGATGGAGAGCGGCCCCGGCGTTCCGTAACTGCTGTCGACGATGTAGTTCGCGTTGAAGTATTGTTGGGCCAGCGCCTGCAGCTGCGTTGAAGTCATGCCGCTGCGGCTGGCGCCGCCTGCCGCAAGGCCTGCGGCATCAAGTGCCTGGAGCAGACGTTGGCGAACGATCATTGCGCGAGCGAGATCCAGTCCGGCACCGGCAGCGACCGAAATCGGAATCAGCGATAAACCGAAAATGATGGCGACGTTGGCGCCTTTCGATTTCCGAAATGCCCTGAGCTTGTCCAGTAGAACGCGAATTTTCCGCATGGCGGCCGCCTGCAATGCTTTCCGCGCCAATCTTGTTCAAATTCTGTCCTGAAATCCGCTGCAAAACCGATTTGTGGTTTCAGAAGGATTAATCCCATTGCGAGACGCGCAGGACGGCCGTGATCACGCGCCTTTCGAGCGGCTCGAATCGGGACAGTTCAGCTTTACCTTCCGTTCACCAAAAGGCGCGATCGCGCTTCGTCTGCGCGCATGAGCAGACTACAACAGCGCGGGCCAATATCTTGAAGGTGCGGGCGTGCGAGCAAGAATTTCTCGCGGGCATAAAGCGAACGGCGCGTTGGCATTCTCCCGGGATGCCCGGGGTTCAGTGCTCATCGAATTTGCGCTCGTGTCCATTCCTTTTTTTATGTTGATATTCGGCGTTCTCGAAGTCGGCATCATCTTTTTCGGCAACTCGATGCTCGAAAAAGCGACCCAGGACGGGGCGCGGCTGATTCGAACCGGCCAGGCGCAAGCGCAAAACATGTCTGCCACCCAGTTTCACGACTACATTTGCACGCAAGTCTCCCCGCTGCTGGTCTGCGGAACCAACATGCAGGTCGATGTCGAGGCGTTCTCAAGCTTTGGCGGCGTGAACATCCCCAATCCCATCGACGGACAGGGGAAACTGGATACCAGTCTCAACAACTATGTTGTCGGCAGGGCCGGCGATATCGTTCTGGTGAGGACCTTCTACACCTGGGATATCGTAACGCCCCTTTTACGGCCGTTCTTCGCCAATCTTTCCAACGGGAAGCGGTTGTTGACGGCGACATCCACATTCAGAAACGAGCCGTTCTGATGCCCGCCACGCGCTCACCGATACATCTGCTCCAGGCACGCGAAGGCACCGTCGCCATCGAATTCGCCTTCATCGCGCCAATCCTCATTCTGCTGTTCCTGGGAACGATCGAGCTGTGCAACGCCCTGATCTGCCACCAGAAAGTCACCACCATGGCCGCCAGCGCTTCCGACCTTGTCGCGCAGGACGAAGCGATCACCGGCACGCAGTTGAGCGACGTTTTCACCGCCGTGAACGCCATCATGTATCCGTTCCCGACGAGCGGGTCGCGGATCATCGTCACGAGCGTAAAGCAAAACCCGGGTCATACCGGCCAGTATCTTGTCGACTGGAGCGTTCCTTTCAATACGACGGCACATACCGTGGGAGCAGCGATCACGATTCCCTCCGGCTTGGTCACCAACAACAGCAGCGTCATCATGACGGAGATCAGCTACACCTACACGCCGCCCTCGAATGCTGTCATCCGGTCGTCATTTACGATGTCGGATACGTTCTATTCGAAGCCACGAAAGAGCAACTTCGTCGTCTATACGCCCTAACCGGACAGCGTTGTCCGCCGCCGCATGAGACCTTCCTGCGTCACCGACGCGACCAGCTCACCGCCGCGCGCATAGACAAGGCCGCGGTTGAACCCCCGCCCCCCCGAAGCGCTCGGACTGTCCTGAACGTAAAGCAACCAATCGTCGACACGGAAAGGGCGATGGAACCACATCGCGTGATCGATGCTTGCAATCTGAATCTCTGGCGAAAATAGACTGACTCCGTGCGGCAGAAGGCCTGTGTCCAGGAGTGTCATGTCCGACGCGTAGGCGAGCACGCATTGCTGCAGGGCAATATCATCCGGCAAAGACCCGATCGCACGAACCCAAACCGCCTGGTGCGGCGGCCGCCTTTGCGGATGAAACATGTCACGGCGAGCGGCCGGCCTGATTTCAATCGGCCGCTTGCGCAAGAATTGCTCGCGATATCTGTCCGGCACCTCCGCCAGCAGACTTCGCCGATACTCCTCTTCGCTCGGAAGTTCTTCAGGGGCAGGAACCGACGGTGCCTCGATTTCGTGCTCCAGGCCCGCTTCCTCCACCTGGAAGGACGCCGACATGTGAAAGATCTGGCGGCCATGCTGGATGGCGACCACCCGGCGAGAACTGAAGCTTTTGCCGTCGCGGCTGCGGTCCACCTCATAAAGAATGGGAACCCTGGGATCACCCGGGAGCAGAAAGTACGCGTGAAAGGAATGACAAGATCGCCCTTCGATGGTTCGATTGGCCGCGACCAGGGCTTGGGCGAGCACCTGCCCGCCAAAAACGCGTTGCGATCGCGCCGGCGGGTTCAAACCGCGGAAAATGTTCACCTCTATCGTTTCGAGATCAAGGAGCGCCAGCAATTCCGAAAGGGGAGGCGCGGTTTCAGACTCGACAACCATGGCTGCTCCATAGGAACTTGAAGAGAACAGCGCAATCGCCGATTCAACGGAGTTGGCGCAAGTATGTTGCGTCTGAGTCACATGGCGAGGAGAAAGGCGCCGTCAACAGATTATAGCGCGGTTCACCTTGCTCCATTTAAGGGCCACAATTCTTATATACACGAATCAGTGATCGGGGGCCGATTCTCCTCAGCCCGAATTGCAGACGAGGTCGATATGAAGCTTCGAACCATTGTGTTGGCTGGCATTGCGGCAGCGGCGATCGCCGGGCCGGCAGCGGCAAGCGACGCGACCGGGTGGTATCTCGGTCTCGGAGCGGGATGGGACACGCTCGGCAGCTTTCACGTCAAATTCCAGAATGGCGGCCCCACGGACAGGCTCACCAGTTCGGATACCGGGCTGTTCCTGGGAACCGTCGGCTATCGCTTGCCCTTGGGCCTGCGCCTTGAGATGGAAATCGGCTGGGACCGCCACGACGTCAGCGGCGCGGATGTTTTGCTGACTCCCGCGAGAGTAGATGGCCGCATCAGCAACCTCACCGGCATGGTCAATGCGATTTACGATTGGCATCTGACGCCGCAGTGGGATCTCAGCCTTGGCATGGGTGCGGGCATCGATCGTATCGACCTCAATACCAATGCGGGGGGCTTCGCCTATGCCGATGGCCGCGAGACGGGCTATGGCTATCAGGGATTGGTTGGCGTTTCTTATTCCATCACCGACAATGTCGATCTGAGCCTGGACTGGCGGTACCGCTCGTTCTCGGTCGACAAGAACTTCGGCACGGCTTTTGGCGCGGGCGTTCCGTTCACCCGCTTCGGCGCGCATTTGAACGACAACAACGAACAGGCTGTGATGTTCGGCGTTCGTTGGTACCCGGCGTCCGAGCCTCCGCCACCCCCGCCACCGGTCGTTGTGCCGCCGCCACCGCCTCCTCCACCTCCGCCGGCGCCGCCACCGCCGCCGCCGGTGAAAACCTTCATCGTCTTCTTCGATTTCAACAAATCGAACCTGACCGCGGAAGCGGAGGCTGTCGTGACCGAAGCGGTAAAAACCGCCAAGCAGCAGGGTGCCGTGCGCATTCTGGTGACCGGGCACACGGACACAGTGGGATCGCACAGCTACAATCAAAGCCTGTCGGAGCGCCGTGCGGCATCCGTCAAGGAGGAAATGGTGCATCAGGGCATGAACGCCAGCGACATTGGCACCGTCGGCCGGAGTTTCGACGAGCCGTTGGTGCCAACCGGACCTGGCGTGCGCGAGCCGCAGAATCGGCGTGCCGTGATCGATCTCGGCGGCGGCAGCTAGCAACTATCCATCTTGCCAAGGGGGCGGGCCTGGAGCCCGCCCCCTTTTCATTTATGGACTTGTCGGGAGTGGATTTGCGTTCGCGCATTTCCTACGGTTAGGGCTCTCACACGAATGAACGACGCGACTCCAGCACCACCGGGAACGCCGGCAGCCGAGGCGGCACGGCGCCGTACCTTCGCTATCATTTCCCATCCTGACGCCGGCAAAACCACGCTCACAGAGCACCTGCTGGTGCTGGGCGGCGCTATCCGGGCGGCCGGCGCGGTGAAGGCGCGCGGTGAGGCGCGGCGGGCGCGCTCGGACTGGATGCGCATCGAACAGGAGCGCGGCATCTCCGTCACCAGCGCGGTCATGACCTTTGAGTATGGGGGGGCTGTATTCAATCTGCTCGATACGCCCGGCCACGAGGATTTTTCGGAAGACACCTATCGCACGCTGACGGCCGCCGACTCCGCCGTGATGGTGATCGATGCGGCCAAGGGCATCGAGGCGCAAACGCGCAAGCTGTTCGAGGTCTGCCGACTGCGCGACATTCCGATCGTCACGTTCATCAACAAGATGGACCGGGAAGCGCGCGATCCTCTGGAACTGATCGACGAGATCTCGGATCAGCTGCAACTCGAATGCGCGCCGATGATGTGGCCGGCGGGTGCGGGGTTGAACTTTAAGGGCGCGCTCGATCTTTATGCGGACGAATTCGTGGTGTTCGGCAACGGGCCTGGGCAGGGGGAACGCATCGGCGGCAACGCCATGCGCGCGCATCTGGAGCCTGAAATATTCGCCAGGCTCGAGGAGGAAGCGGAGTTGGCGCAGGCGGGACTGCCGCACTTTCGCGCCGACCGCTACCATGAAGGGCATCTCACGCCGGTCTATTTCGGCTCTGCACTGAAAAACTTCGGCGTAAAGGAACTGATCGGCGCGCTCGCCGAGTATGCGCCGAGCCCCCGGGCGCAAACCGCGGAGGGTCAGGTCATCCCACCCAGTAGAGACGAAGTCACAGGGTTCGTCTTCAAGGTGCAGGCGAACATGGATCCGAACCACCGCGACCGCGTGGCGTTTCTGCGACTGTGCTCGGGCAAGTTTCGCCGCGGCATGAAGCTCAAGCAGTCCGGCACCGGCAAGCAGATCGGCATCCACAATCCGATCCTGTTCTTCGCCCAGGAGCGCGAGACGGTCGACGAAGCGTGGCCCGGCGACATCATTGGCATTCCGAATCACGGCGTGCTGCGCGTTGGCGACACGCTGAGCGAAAGCGGCGATGTCGTCTTCACCGGCATCCCCAATTTCGCGCCGGAAATCCTGCGCCGCGTGCGGCTCGCCGATCCCATGAAGCAGAAACATCTCACGCGCGCGCTCGAAAGCCTTGCGGAAGAAGGCGTCACGCAGGTGTTCAAGCCGATGCTGGGCGCCAACTGGATCGTCGGCGTTGTCGGGCAGCTGCAGCTGGATGTTCTGAAAAGCCGGATGAGGGCGGAGTACGGTTTGGACGTGGAACTCGACGCGTCGCCATACGATACCGCGCGTTGGGTTTCGGGTGGGGATGAGGTGCTGGAGAAACTCGTCGCCACATACCGCAACCAGATGGCGACAGACCGCGACGGTGCTCCCGTGTTCCTCGCGAAGTCACAATGGGAACTCGGCTATGTGGCGGAGAAGTTCAAGTCGATCCGCTTTGCGAAAACGCGCGAGCGCCACGAGATTCACGCCGAAGGCTAACTATCGCTTCGTCACCCGCCAAATCGTATTGCCGACATCGTCCGCAACAAGCAGCGCCCCGGACTTGTCGATCGCCACGCCGACCGGACGCCCTTGTGCGTGACCGTTCGCCGAAAGGAAGCCGGTAAGTACGTCGGCGGGCATTCCGGACGGTTTGCCGTTCACGAACGAAACATACACCACTTTGTAACCGGACAGCGGATCGCGGTTCCACGAGCCATGCTCGCTCACGAACGCGCCGCCGGAGAATTGAGGCCCGAGGTTTGCGTTGCCGGAAAAAGCAAGTCCTAGCGCCGCGACGTGATTGCCCATTGCATAGTCCGGAGCGATTGCCTCCGCGACCAATTCGGCGTTCTGCGGGTTCATCCGCGCATCGACATGCTGGCCATAATAGCTGAATGGCCAGCCATAAAATCCGCCGTCCTTCACAGACGTAATGTAGTCCGGCACCAGATCGCTGCCGATCTCGTCGCGTTCGTTCACGGCCACCCATAATTTGTTCGTTCCGGGCTCGAATGTTGGGCCGTTGGGATTGCGCAGCCCGCTGGCAAAAACGCGGTGTCCGCCGGTGTCCGGCTCGATCTCCCATACCGCCGCCCGGCCTTCTTCTGCCGCGAGCCCGTTCTCACCCACATTGCTGTTCGAACCGACGGTCGCGTAGAGCTTCGCGCCATCCCGACTTGCTGTCAGGTCCTTGGTCCAGTGGTGATTGATCGTGCCGGCGGGCAGGTCGCAGATCTTCTGGCCGCTTCCATCCAGCTTTGTCGCGTTGGGCGTGTAGCGGAAACGAAGCACCGCATCGGTGTTCGCGACATAGAAGTCGTCCCCGACGAGCACCATTCCGAACGGCGAGTTCAAACCCGCAACGAATACGGAGCGGACATCTGCAATGCCGTCGTTGTTCGTGTCCCGCAGCAATGTGATCCGGTTGGCGCTGGGAACGGCCGAACCGGCTATCTTGTAGATCGCTTTCTGCACCAATCCACGGAGGCCTTTCGGGTCGTCCGGCTTTGGAGGGGCAGAGGTCTCGGCCACCAGCACGTCGCCATTCGGCAGGACGTATACGCGCCGGGGATGCTGGAGATCTCGCGCGAGAGCATTCACAGCCAGCCCTTGCGCCGCTTTGGGGGCCGTGCCGTTGGCCCAGCCCGACGCAGTGGCGATCTTGAATGTCGGAATTGCCGACTCGACCGGCGCGGGAAGCTCTGGAGAAAGGCCCATCCCAGCAGATTCGGGCAAGTTCGCGCGGCCGCCACAACCGGCAAGGAAAAGCGTTACGGCAAACACTGGAAATATCGGTTTCATTGCGGCCCGGCGCGAAGCGTCGCTCAGGCAACGCGGCTTGCTAGAGCGCAGTTCCCGCGCGGAATTCGGCCGCAGCCTCAACAGGCTGGCGTCCACCTGGCAACTGCGCGCGCCAAAACTGCAATAGCGCGCGCGCGCCGTCGACCGGAACGTCGTCGTATTCCGCAAGGCGGCGATAGGTCTCTTCGTAGCTTGCTTGCGATTGTGCAAGCACGGCCAACGCGGAAAACATCGCCCGCGTGCAATTTCCACCTTTGCACAGAACCGCCAGCCCGAAGCCTGAAGCATCCATCCAGATTTTCGCCGCGGTTGCACGCGTAATGCCGAAGTGGGTTGCCAGTCCCGATGCAGGATCGCTCCCCTCGTTGCGGATAGAGTTGAGCAGCGCATGCTCGTCGATCAAGGCTGAAAGCGTCCCTTCGGGATCGGTGACAGGCGCGTTGCAAGCGAGGATATGTTGGCGGACCTCCGGCGTGGCATCGAAAATGAGCGCGTTCAGCACCGAGAGCGGCATGTTGGGACTCGATGCAAACCGGCCGGCCAGAAGTGTGCGCGCAGCGGGATCCAACTCGTGCAGTGATTTTTCCAGCAGCGCCTCGAAAGGCTCTCGCATGCTCAGTGGATAGGTTGCCGGCCAGTCGACCAGAAGATTGGCAACTTCAGCCGTCAGTTCGCTCGCGGGAACGTCAGTTCGGCTGGCAAGATCGGCGAGCCGGGTGAGGCGTTCGCGGGGAGAGGTGGGCGCCATGGGGTATAACCCTTAGAGCGGCACCCCTTAACGTTCCGTTTGCCACGTGCAAAAGGCCATCCTCAGTTGCCCACGATCACCCATTTGTCGGGAAAAAAACCGTTGAAGTTCGTCCGCAGCGCCACTGAATAGGCGCCGATCGCGTCCACCACGATATGGTCGCCGGGCCTGATATCATCGGGCAGCATCAGCGGCTTAGGTAAGACATCCAATGTGTCGCAGGTTGGGCCGTAGACCCGGAAAGGTGTGCGGCCCATGGGCTGAACCGCCGCGTGGCCCTCTCCATCGATTCGGAAAACGCGCAGCGGGTAGTCTGCGGTCCAACCGGGCAGCGTCAGTTCGTCGAAGCTTCCATAGATGCCGTCGTTCAGATAGAGCGTATCCCCCTTGCGCAACACCACCTGTGTGATGACCGAAACGCCTTCCGCGATCAGCGCCCGCCCCGGTTCGCACATCAGCCTTGGCTGGCCGGGCAGGATTGCCAAAGCCTCCCTGATCGCATCGAAATAAGAATGGTGCGGCGGCACGTCGTTGTTGTGGTACGGCCCGGGGAAACCACCGCCAATATCGAGGGCCGCGATTTCGATCCCGGCGAGTTCTGCCGTGCGGCGTGCCATCTCGATCGCCTTCGCATAGGAAAGAGGCGAAAGGCACTGCGACCCCACGTGAAATGTCAGGCCGGGAGTAACACCCGCCTCCACCACGCGCTTAAGCAGTCGGGCGGCATCTTCCTGCGTGGTGCCGAACTTGCTGGAGAGTTCAAGGAGCGCTCCGCCCAGCGGTGTGGAAATCCGCACGAAAATGCATACACCTTTGCCGCCGCCGGTTTCAGCCAGAAGCTTGTCGAGCTCGAAATCGCAATCGACGACGTAGTCCGTCACGCCATGTTGGTGGAAAGCGGTATGCGCGGCGCCGACAATCCGCACCGGCGCCATGAAATGGCAATGCGCGTCGGGAAAGCGCCGGCGGATGAGTTCGATCTCGGCGAGCGACGCGGTGTCGAAGTGGCGGGTGCCCGCGGCATGCACCTGATCCAGAACCTGCGGCGCCGGATTTGCCTTGACGGCGTACATCGCATCGCCGGGGAAATTCTTGAAGCGGGCCGCCGCTTCGACAAACCGCTGCGGAAACAGGCAGTACACCGGCAACACCGGACGTTCGCGCTGGATCACGTCCTCCACGGAGGCGTAATGCGGCAGGCTCCCGGCCAGGGAGGAGCCGGGCACCCCGCTTTGAAACCTCGCCACGTCGTTCATCGCGTCCCAATTCCCGCAGCCCCTCGCGACTTAGGGTGCGGCTCAAGGGGGGTCAAGCAGCCGGGCGGCCTTGACGGGAACGGCCTATCTGGCGTCTCACTTTTGCGATTGCCTTTGATGGGGACTTTTCATGAAACGGTTAAGCGTTGCGCTTGTCACCACGGCTTTGTGTTCGATCGCGGCGACCGCGCTTGCCGATGAGGGCATGTGGACCTTCGACAATTTTCCCTCGGCAACCGTCAAGGCGAAATACGGCGTGGCCATCGATCAGCCCTGGCTCGACCGCATCCGCAGCGCGGCGGTACGGCTTTCGTCCGGCTGTTCGGCCTCGATCGTCACGCCGCAGGGACTCGTTCTCACCAATCATCATTGCGTGCGCGACTGCGCGCAGAGCCTTTCGACCGCGCAGGTGGATTATGTGAAGGATGGGTTCTCCGCCAACCGCCGCGAGGATGAAAAACTTTGTCCCGGTATGCAGGCCGAAGTTCTCACGGGGATAACCGATGTCACGCCGCGCGTCACGAAGGCCGCGGCCGGACAAACCGGCCAGGCCTTCGTCAAGGCGCGGGACGCTGCAATTGCTGCCATCGAAAAGGAGGGTTGCCAGGGACGCGAAACGACGTTGCGCTGCCAGGTGATCACACTCTATCAGGGTGGCCAGTATAAGCTTTACACCTACCGCAAATACTCGGATGTCCGCCTCGTGTTCGCTCCCGAAGTGCAGATGGCATTCTTTGGCGGAGATCCGGACAACTTCAATTTCCCACGCTACGATCTAGATTGTTCATTCGTGCGCCTCTACGAGAACGGTAAGCCGATCTCCACGCCTGCTCATCTGACCTGGAGCACAATGCCACCGAAGAATGGCGAAGCCATCTTCGTGGTCGGCAATCCGGGCTCAACGCAGCGGCTGCTGACTGCGGAGCAGCTGGAGTTTTTGCGCGATGTTTCTCTGCCGGCCACGCTGATTCACTACTCCGAGCTACGCGGAAGACTGATCCGCTTCGGCGAGGAAAGCTCGGAGCATGCGCGAATTGCGGACGATACGCTTTTCGGAATCGAAAACAGCTTCAAGGCCCTTCACGGAGAAGAACTGGCGTTGGTGGATCCGGCGCTAATTTCGCAAAAGCGTAGCTTCGATCAGCAACTGCGCGCGAAAATCATGAAGAACAAGGCGCTCTCGAAAGAGATTGGCGACCCCTGGAGCGACACCGCGAAAGCGCAGGTCTCGCGTCGGGCGCTTTACTTGCCTTACACGTTCATGGAATCGCGCGCCGGGTTTCAATCCGATCTGTTCAGCTATGCCCGGGCACTTGTGCGTTCCGCTGTCGAACGCGCGCAGCAGAACGGCGACCGCCTGCCGGAATACACGGACAGCCGATTGCCGCTGCTGGAAAAGCGTGTGCTGGACGAGCGCCCGATCTATCCGGAGGTGGAACAGGTCGCGCTCGAATTCTGGCTTTCCAAGCTGCGCGAAAACCTGACCGCCGACGCGGCTGGCACAAGAACGTTCCTCGGCAAGGACTCTCCCGAACGGCTCGCCGCCCGGCTGGCAACGTCGCGTTTGGGCGACGCCAAGCTGCGCAAGACGCTATGGGACGGCGGAGAAGCAGCCATCCGCGCCTCTACCGATCCGCTGATCCAATTTGTGCTGGCAACCGACGCGGCGAGCCGCGCCGTGCGAAAGGAATACGAGGAAAAGGTCACGGGACCTTCCGATCGCGCGGCGGAAAAAATCGCCAAGGCGCGATTTGCGATTTACGGCACCAGTACCTATCCGGACGCTACGTTCTCGCTGCGCATTTCCTATGGCAGGGTTGAAGGCTGGACGAACAATGGCGTATCGGTGCCGCCCTTCACCTATTACAGCGGCCTCTGGCAGCGGGCGACGGGACAGCCTCCGTTCAATCTCACGCCTCGCTGGCAAACCGCGCAAGCCAGGCTGACACCAACTACCGTCTTCGATTTCGTGACTGATAACGACATTATCGGCGGCAATTCCGGATCGCCGATGATCGACGCCAAGGGCAGCGTCGTTGGCGCGGCGTTCGACGGCAACATCGAAAGTCTTGGTGGCGCCTTCGGGTTCGACGACCGTGTGAATCGCACGGTCGGTGTTTCAACCACGGCAATCACTGAAGCGTTGCGCAACGTCTACGGCAATCAGGCGCTGGTGGCGGAGCTGACGCAACCGGGCGCCTGACAGCCGCGAACGGCCTGGCAGTACTCCAGCGGACGGGGCTGAAGCGCCCAGCCGCGCATTGATCGCAAAAAAGGGCGCGCCAACCGTTATTCGGGCTAACCAACTTGGCGGTCATTTACCAATTCTTTACCAAGCTGGGTCACCCTTGTGTTTGCTCTTTGTTCACCTACGAGATCGAATGCATTAACCCTTCTGAAACCCTGATTTTATTGCCTTTTTACATTGACGCCAACGTTAGCCCATGATATCCCATAAAATCCCATGCGCTTAGGGATCGCTGATTCGATCCTGCGCGCAGGCGGCTTGGGCTCCGGAGGCGGTGCTCCCCGCCGGGAAGAGGGGCGCACGGCGTCGTGCAACGGTTTGTCTCAAAGGTCGCCAACAAGCTCGACGCGAAAGGCCGCGTCAGCGTTCCGGCGTCTTTCCGTCAGGTTCTGGCCGGACAGGGCAGCGCCGGTTTCTATTGCATCCGCGCGCTTGGTCATCCGGCGCTGAACGGTTTCAGCGAAACATTTTTCGCCGATGCGGGCGAGAAGCTGAACAAATTCAATCCGGTTTTCAGTCGGGACTACGCCGCGCAGGCGACCGCGATTTTCGCTCAAGCCAATTATCTTGAAATCGACAACGATGGCCGCGCCCGGCTTCCAGACGAGCTGATTGCCTTTGCGGGCATCCGTGAACGCGTACTCTTCGTTGGCCTTGATCGCATCTTCGAGATTTGGAACCCGGAAACGTTCGAGCCTGTGGAGCGCGCCCGGCTCGAAGAGATGCAGCGTGCCTACGAAGCTGGAGCGGTTTCATGACCGCTCATGTTCCGGTGATGCTTGCAGAAGTTCTGGAGGCGATCGCGCCGCGGGACGGCGGACTCTATGTCGATGGCACGTTCGGCGGCGGCGGCTATGCGGTCGCCATGCTGGAAGCGGTCAATTGCTCGGTGCTTGGCATCGACCGCGATCCGGAGGCGGTGGCGCGCGGCAAGAATTTGTCCAGGCGTTACGGCGGCCGGCTCACAATTGCCGAAGGCCGGTTCTCCGAAATGGCTGCACTGCTTGCCACGGCTGGTGCCGCGGCGGCAGACGGCATCGTGCTCGATCTTGGCGTTTCGTCGTTTCAGCTGAACGAGCCGGTGCGCGGGTTTTCTTTCCGCGAGGACGGCCCGCTGGACATGCGGATGAGCAAGGCTGGGCCCAGCGCCGCCGATGTCGTCAATACCGCCGACGAGAAGATGCTTACCGGCATCGTTCGCGATTTCGGAGAAGAGCGCCAGGCGCGCCGGATCGTCCGCGCGATCATTGCCGCGAGGCCGGTAACGCGCACCGGCGAACTGGCCGACATCGTGGCAAAAGCGCTCGGCCCGTCCGCGCTGCGTCACCCAATTCATCCGGCAACGCGCACGTTTCAGGCCCTGCGCATCTACGTCAACGATGAATTGGGAGAACTGGAGCGTGGCCTTGCAGCGGCCGAACGTGTTCTGAGCGAAGGCGGGCGGTTGGCCGTGGTCGCCTTCCACTCTCTCGAAGATCGCATCGTCAAGCGTTTTTTCGCGGCTCGCAGCAATCCGCCGGCAGTTTCGCGACATGCGCCAGAATCCCGAAGCGCGCACCCACAAACTTTTCGCCTCGTCTGGTCCCGCTCGCGCGTCCCCAGCGAGAATGAGATCGCACGCAATCCCCGCGCCCGTTCCGCGCGTTTGAGAGCCGCCGAGCGTACGGCGCTCGCGGCCTGAAGGAGGTATCCATGCTCCGCGTGTTCAACTTTTTCTGCTTCGCGGTGTCGGCCTTTGCCTGCCTCGCGCTTTATCATGTCTCCGAGCAGACCCGTGTGGCACGCGGGGAATTGAGGACCGTCCGTGAGCGGATCCAGCAAGAGCGCCAGCTCGCGGATACGCTGCAGGCAGAATGGAGCCGCGTCGCCGATCCCTCCAGGTTGCAGCAATTCGCGCAGGCTGACGGCGCGCAGGACAAGCCCGCGATCGAACTTTCCTCCACAACCCAGCTGCCGCGCCGCGGCGACACGCTCGTGGCGGATGCGGAGGTGCGCTCTGCGAGTGCGGTCGTCACCGCGCCAGTCACCACCGCTCCTTTGCCGCCGATCTTCGAGGCAGGACGTTGAGCATGACGGCTGCGCCGACCATCGTTCAACGCCGCATCGGCATTGTCGCGCTTGGTTGCGTCCTTGCCTTCGCGCTGATCGGGGTCCGCCTCGTCGATCTCACATTATTTCGCTCGTCACCGGCGGACGCAGCGCCCGCCGTGACGCATGTGATGGCCAACCGGGCCGACATTGTTGACCGGAACGGAGAACTGCTCGCCCGCGACCTCGTCGTGCACGATCTGTCGGTGCAGCCATATCTATTGCCGAATCCGGCCGTTGCCGCTCACCAGCTGGCAGTCGCGACGGGCGCGAGCGAGCAGCGGCTGTTGCGGGAATTTACCCGTCGCAAGAAGCCCAATCAGTATGTGCTGCTCGCGCGCCAGATCACGCCGGAGACGCAGGATAGCTTGAGCGAGCTTGGCTTGCCGGGACTCGAATTCGATCCGGTGATGAAGCGCTACTATCCGTTGGGAGAGGCGTCCGCGCAGATTCTGGGACAGACCGATGCGGACGGACTGGGCGTGACCGGAATAGAGCTCGGATTGGACAAGCCATTGCGTGGCGGCCGCTCTGCCCAGCTCTCTCTCGATATGCGTGTCCAGTACGTATTGAACCAGGAAGTGCAGACGGCCAGGGCCCAGTTCAACGCACGCGCGGCCGGCGGCATCGTGATGAATGTCAACACCGGCGAGATCCTCGCCATGACGTCGCTGCGCGACCCGGCAGCGCCTCCGAATGCTCAAGACCGCGGCAATCCCAACCGCAATCGGATGTTGCGCGACGTTTATGAGTTGGGGTCTGTGTTCAAGATTTTCTCGTTCACGCTGGCGATGCAGGATCACACCGTCCGGCTGGATGAATCCTTGCCGATTGGCAACGGCTTCAAAATCGGCCGCTACACCATTCATGATGCCGAGCGTATGCCTGCAACGCTCACTGCGCGCGACGTTCTTGCGGAATCGTCGAACGCCGGGACGGCGCAGATCGCTCTGCGTTCCGGGCCGCAGCGGCAGCAGGCCTTCCTGCAATCGCTGGGTCTGCTTTCGAGAGTCCGCTCGGAAGACCCAGAAGGCGCCAAACCCCTGTTCCCCCGGCGGTGGGGACAAACGGAAACGGCCACGGTTGGGTTTGGACACGGCATATCGGTCAGCCCGCTTTCCTTCGTCACGGCCGCCGCCATCGTCGTGAATGGCGGCCGTCGTATCGTGCCAACCTTTCTGAAGCGCACCGGCGATGCGCGCGGCGAGCAGGTGATCTCGCCGGAGGCGAGCGCCACCATGCGCCAGCTCCTGCGGTATGTCGTCACCGACGGAACCGGCAAACTGGCGGATGTGCCCGGCTACGATGTCGGCGGGAAAACAGGCTCTGCCGAAAAGACCGACGGACGGCGCTATGTCGCCCATAAGCTGCTGACGTCTTTTTGCGCCGTGTTTCCCATGGACAATCCGCGCTACCTCGTCTTCGTACTGTTGGATGAGCCCCATGGCGCCAACGCGAGCGGCGTGATGGCGTTGGCCGGGCACACGGCAGCGCCGCTTGCAGGCAGGGTCGTCGCGAAAATTGCGCCGATGCTTGGCCTGCCGACTGCGGCGCCGGTCTTATGAGCCCGGCATGAAACCACAATGGAAACACAATCAACAACGATTTTGGGAATGGGTAATGTGGGCCGCTACGGAATGGATGCCCCAACAAAGTTTGAAGGGCTCGCGAGCGACAGCCGCGAGGTAAGGCGCGGCTATCTCTTCGCCGCTCTTCCGGGCGCGCGAAGCGACGGCGCGGAATTCATTCGCGACGCCGTGAGGCGCGGCGCGACCGCCGTGCTGGGCCGCCCGGAGCTCGCGCCTCGAGTTCGCGAATTGGGGGTTGCCTTTCTCGCGGACGAGAATCCCCGGCTTCGACTGGCGCATATCGCCTCGGCCTTCTTCGGACAGCAGCCATCCGTGGTCGCTGCGGTGACTGGTACGAACGGCAAGACATCCGTTGCCGTGTTCCTCCGGCAGATCTGGAGGTCTTGTGGTTACAGTGCGGCAAGCCTTGGCACGATCGGGCTGGTCACGCCCGCTGGCACGACGGCCCTCCGGCACACGACCCCCGATCCCATTGAGTTGCATCGCAATCTGGTGGCGCTGAAACGCACCGGCGTTGACCGTCTGGCATTGGAAGCGTCGAGTCACGGGCTCGATCAGTATCGGCTCGATGGCGTGCGCATCGCGGCGGCGGCTTTTACGAACATCACCCGCGATCACCTCGACTATCACACGACGTTCGAGGACTATCTGAGCGCCAAGCTGCGCCTCTTCTCTGAACTCGTTGTAGATGGCGGCGTCGCGGTGGTGAATGTGGATGCCAGCCATGCCGAGGCGTTCGTTACGGCGGCGCGGGACCGCAATCTGAAGCTCACTACCGTGGGCACGCGCGGCGAAGCGATCCGCCTGCTGTCGCAGCAGCCACATGGCGATGGTCTGGCTCTTAGCTTCAGTTATCGCGAAGTACGCCGAGATTTGACGTTGCCGCTGGCCGGCGGCTTCCAAGCATCGAACGCGCTTGTCGCTGCCGGACTGGCACTCGCCCTCGACGCATCCGAGGACCAGGTCTTTTCCGCTCTGTCCAATTTGCATGGCGCCCCGGGACGGCTGGAAAAAGTTGCCTACGCGCAAAGCGGCGCGCCGGTCTATGTCGATTACGCGCACACGCCGGATGCGCTTGCGACCGTGCTCAAGGCCTTGCGCCCGCATGTGCGCGGCGGACTGCATGTCGTGTTCGGCTGCGGCGGCGACCGGGACAGAGGCAAGCGTCCGCTCATGGGCGCCGCTGCTTGCGCCCATGCCGACGCGGTGATTGTGACCGATGACAATCCGCGCAGCGAAGATGCGGCAACGATTCGCCGCGAGGTTTTGGCCGGTTGCGAGTCGGCGCGGGAAATCGGCGACCGCGCGGAGGCAATCCATGCCGGCATCGATGGGCTTTTCCCCGGCGACATCCTTGTGATCGCCGGAAAGGGCCACGAGGAAGGCCAAATCATCGGCGCGATGACAAGGCCGTTCTCGGACCGTGATGAGGCGATCAAGGCAGCGATTTCGCTTGGCGGCCGTGCCGTGGAGCCCGCGACATGAGCGCTCTCTGGAGCTCCGCGGAAATCGAAGCGGCCACGCTAGGCCATACTTCCGCGCCTTTTTCGGCGACCGGGATTTCGATCGATACACGAACGCTTCAGCCGGGCGATTTGTTCGTGGCGCTCCAGGGCGATTCACGCGACGGGCATGTCTTCGTTCCCGCCGCCTTTGCCGCCCAGGCCGCTGCCGTGATGGTCTCCAGCATTGGCGACAGCGCGAACGACAATGGCGCGGCTTTGGTTGTCGCGAACACGCTTCGCGGTCTCGAGGATCTTGCGCGGGCGTCGCGGGCCCGAAGTCACGCGAAAATCCTGGCGGTAACCGGAAGTGCGGGCAAGACGACGACGAAAGAGATGTTGCGGTTGGCTTGTGGTGCGCTCGGTCTCACACACGCTTCCACCGCTTCCTACAATAACCATTGGGGAGTGCCGTTTTCCCTTGCCGCCATGCCGCGCGAGACCGAATACGGTGTGTTCGAGATCGGGATGAACCATCCCGGTGAGATTCGCGCGCTCGTGAGCATCGTGAAACCGGATGTGGCGGTGATCACAACCGTGGCAGCGGCGCATCTCGAGTTTTTTGGTTCCTGTGAAGCCATCGCCGACGCCAAATCGGAGATTTTCGAAGGCGTGGTGCCGGGAGGTGCGGCGATCATTCCGGCCGACAATCCTTATACAGGTCGCTTGCGTGCCCGCGCGCGGCAGGCAAACCTGGGAAATGTTCTGTTATTTGGGACCGGCACCGGCGCGGATGGCAGGATATGCTCCATCGACGATACTCCGGAAGGGATGCGGGTTGAGGCTGTTATTCTTGGTCGAGATGTCCATCTCCGGCTGCGTGCGCATGGAGCGCATCTTGCGAGCAATGCTGTCGCCGCTCTGTTGACTGTGGCTGTTGTCAACGGCGACGTGCTGAACGCGGCTGCGGCGCTTTCGGATTTCGATTCGTTGAAAGGCCGCGGTGCCCGCACCACGCTGCCGTTTGGCGCGGGCACAATCGACGTGATCGATGAAGGCTACAATGCGAATCCCGCATCCATGTCCGCAGCCCTGGATGTGCTGTCGCGCGTCAAACCCGGCGATGGCGGTCGTCGCATCGCGGTGCTGGGGGACATGCTGGAACTGGGCGCGCAGGCGCCGCAACTGCATGCCGGGTTGGCGCGGGATATTGAAACCGCGCAAATCGACCTCGTCTGTGCGTGCGGGCCGCAGATGCGCAATCTCTGGGACGCGTTGCCGGTATATCGCCGGGGCGTTTTTGCCGCCGACTCAGGTGCGCTCGCGCCGGAAGTGATCGGAATACTGCGCGCCGGCGATGTTGTGCTCGTCAAAGGATCTTTTGGCAGCCGCATGGAGCGCGTAATCGAAGCAATTCGTACGCGCGCAGCGGAGGGCGCGGCATGATCCCGTATTTCCTCGTGCACCTGCCTGGGCATACAGCGTTCCTCAACATTTTCCGTTACATCACGTTTCGTGCGGGTGGCGCGATCATGACCGCGCTCCTGCTCGCCTTTCTGATTGGGCCGAAGACCATCGATTGGTTGCGGGCGCGGCAAGGCAAAGGACAGCCGATCCGCACCGACGGGCCGCAACGCCATATTGTCGAGAAACAGGGTACGCCCACGATGGGCGGCCTTCTCATCCTCATTTCCGCGGTTGTCGCCACCCTGCTGTGGGCCGACCTGACCGATGCCTATGTCTGGGTCGTGTTGTTCGTGACGTTGAGCTTTGGGCTGCTCGGCTTCGCCGACGACTACCTGAAAGTGGTCAAGCGTTCTCCGGAGGGCGTGCGCGGCAAGGCGAAGCTGTTGGTGCAATTCGCTGTCGCGTTTGTCGCCTGCTACCTGATCATGAAGCTTGAGGACCGGACTCTCGCGGGCACCGTTGCCGTCCCATTTCTGAAAAGCACCCTGCTGCACGTCGGGTGGTTCTTTCTCCTCTTCGGAGCCTTGGTACTGGTCGGCGCTTCTAACGCCGTCAACCTCACCGACGGCCTGGATGGTCTTGCGATCGTGCCGGTCATGATTGCGGCACTCGCTTTCGCCCTCATCGCCTACGTCGTCGGAAACGTGAAATTCGCGGACTATCTCCAGCTGCATTATGTGGCGGGTACCGGCGAACTGACCGTATTTCTTGCCGCGCTTCTGGGGGCCGGTCTTGGGTTTCTCTGGTACAACGCCCCGCCAGCGATGGTTTTCATGGGCGACACAGGCTCGCTCGCGCTCGGCGGCGCGCTTGGCTCGGTCGCAGTCGCGACCAAGCACGAAATCGTGCTCGGGATTGTCGGCGGGCTCTTCGTGATGGAAGCAGTGTCGGTGATCGTTCAGGTCGTTTCTTACAAGACGACTGGCAAGCGCGTATTCCGCATGGCCCCGATTCATCACCACTTCGAGCAGCTGGGCTGGCGAGAGCCCACCATTGTCATCCGCTTTTGGATCATCTCAGTCGTTCTGGCCCTGATTGGGCTCTCCACCTTGAAGCTAAGGTGATGCGATGATCGTTTTCGGCGGATTTGCAAATCAGGATGTCGGCGTATTCGGCCTGGCGCGGACAGGGATGTCTGTCGCTCGCTCGCTTGTTGCGGGTGGTGCCCGCGTATTCGCCTGGGACGACAATGTGGAAGCGCAGCGGATCTGTGCCGAGCATGGCGCCCGTGTGTTGCCATTCGAATCATGGCCGTGGGAGCGGCTTACTGCGCTGGTTCTCAGCCCGGGTGTTCCGCTGACACATCCGGTGCCGCATGCGGTTGTTTCTGCCGCGGCTCAGGCTGCCGTTCCTGTGATCGGCGACATGGATATCTTCGCGCGCGAATTGCAGGCGCAGCAAGCAACGAGCGCGCTTCCTCCCGTAATTGCCGTCACCGGCACCAACGGGAAGTCGACAACGACGGTGTTGATCAGTCATATCCTTTCGTCATGCGGCTATGTCGCGGAACTCGGGGGCAATATCGGCAGGCCTGTCCTAGACCTGGGGCCGCCGACACCGCGGTCGGCCTATGTGCTGGAAGTGTCATCCTATCAGATCGAGCTTTCACCCAACCTCAGTCCCAATGTGTCCGTCCTGACGAATATCTCGCCGGATCACCTCGACCGTCACGGAACTCTCGAGAATTACGCGGCTATCAAAGCTCGTCTGCTGCAGCAGACGAATAAAGAGGGCGTCGTGTGCATTGGAGTGGACGATCCGTACAGCGCTGCGATCCACTCGCGCTTCGCGGCGAGCGGCGGTGCAGAGGCGATCCCGGTTTCCGTCGGCAAGGTGTTAGGCAGCGGCATCTTTGTTCTCGATGGCGTACTTTACGAAGCACCTTCCGCCAATCCCAAGATCATGGATTTGCGCAATGCGAGCCGGCTCCCTGGCGCGCACAACTGGCAGAACGCAGCGCTTGCGTTTGCTGCCACAAGGCGGCTTGTGGAAAACAGACAGGCCATCGCCGATGCCATTGCGAGTTTTCGCGGGTTGCCGCACCGCCTCGAAGAGGTCGGCCGTCTCGGCAAGGTCCGCTTCATCAACGATTCCAAAGCCACCAACGCTGACGCCGCCGCGCGGGCGCTGGCGTGCTTCAACGATATTTTTTGGATCGCCGGCGGCAGGCCGAAAGAGGGTGGTATCGAGAGCCTTCGGCCGCTGTTCTCGCGCGTGCGAAAGGCATATCTGATCGGCGAGGCGGCGGACGATTTCGCGCGCGTACTTCACGATGTGCCGCATGAACGATGCGGAACTCTCGACAAGGCGATTGCCGTCGCCGCCCATGACGCGGAAGTTTCGGACGCCGCCGCTCCGGCCGTTCTCCTGTCTCCGGCCTGCGCCTCGTTCGATCAGTTTCGCGACTACGAACGCCGTGGAGACGCTTTCCGCGAAATCGTCGGCGGCCTTGTGCACGTTGGGCTGCGGGAGGCCTCATGATGTTGTCGCGCGACAATCGCGGCCGATTTGCGGATTGGTGGTGGACGGTCGACCGCGTCGCATTGTTCGCGATGCTGGGCCTCGTCGCCATCGGCATGATGCTGGCTTTCGCGGCGAGTCCCGCAGCCACGGCGCACAACACGATGGAGGCGGGAAATTTCCGTTTCGCTGGCAAGCAGATCCTGTTCGGAATGATCGCGGTGGTCATCATGGCGGGCGGCTCGCTGCTCTCGCCGCGAAACCTGAAACTGACGGCGACAGCCGTTTTTGCTTTGGCTCTTGCCGGATCGGCGCTCGTATTGGTTACCGGAGCGGAAGTTCTAGGCGCCAAACGCTGGATCGATCTTGGCTGGATCACGATACAGCCCTCGGAGTTCCTGAAACCCGCCTTTGCGGTGGTTTGCGCGTCCGTGCTGTCGAGCAAGCTGGAAGGCCATCCCGCAAAGGAGCTGATCTCCTTTATCCTCGTTCTTATCCCGCTTGCGCTGCTGATTCTTGAGCCCGATGTGGGGCAAACGGGGCTGCTGCTGGCGGTGTGGGGCGCCATGCTCTTCCTCAACGGAGTTTCACTCCTCTGGATGGCTGCGATTACCGGAATCGGAACGGCTTTAGGCGGGATGGCATTTGTCCTTCTTCCGCATGTTCACCACCGCATGGACCAGTTCATGGGCGGCGGAAAACCCGGATATCAATCCGCGTTGGCGCTTCGCGCATTCGAGCACGGCGGCATTGCCGGTGTCGGTCCGGGCGCCGGCACAATCAAATACCACATTCCTTACGCCCATTCCGATTTCATCTTCGCGGTCGCGGGAGAAGAGTTCGGGCTTGTGCTCTGCGCAGTCATTGCCGCGCTGTTCTGCCTGCTGACCGTGCGATTGTTGCTGCGCGCCGCCGCCGCGCGCGACAAGTTTTCGCAATTGGCGGGGGCAGGGCTTGCGATGATTGTCGCTCTGCAGGCCTTCATCAACATGGGCGTGGCGGTGAACATGCTTCCTGCCAAGGGCATGACCTTGCCGTTCATTTCATATGGTGGGTCGTCCCTCTTCGCGGTTGCGGTGACGATGGGGTTTGCCCTCGCTGTTACGCGACAGCGGCCGGCAGTTACAACGCTTTCACGACGCGAGACGGACAGCCTGTTTGGCTTGCGCGAGGCCCGGACATGACAACCGTTGTGCTCTCGGCAGGAGGAACCGGCGGTCATCTTTTTCCCGCACAGGCGCTGGCGGCAGAATTGATCCGCCGGCAGCGCAGCGTCGTGCTGATGACGGATGCCCGCGGGCGAAACTATGAGCAGGCTTTTCCCGGAACGAGCATCGCGACAGTGCCTTCCGCTTCCCCTTCGAACACGAATGCGGCCGGACGAGTATTGGTGCCGCTGCGGATTCTGGCAGGGGTGGTTAGCGGCTTCCTCAAACTTTCGAAGCAAAAGCCGGCAGCCGTTGTCGGTTTTGGCGGATACCCCAGCCTGCCGGTGATGATTGCCGCATGGCTGGCCGGCCTGCCTACGATCATCCATGAGCAGAACGCCATTCTTGGCCGGGTGAACAGGCTCCTCGCGACGCGGATGCACGCGATAGCGGCGTCGTTTCCGTTTGCGCGCTTTGCGCCGAAGGAGGTCCAGCGAGTTCAGTTCACCGGTAATCCAGTGCGGCCGGAAGCGGTAGCGCTCGCTCATGCCCCTTATCATTCGCCCGCCGGGGATGATCCGATCCGGATTTTGGTCTTTGGCGGCAGCCAGGGCGCAAAGGTGTTCGGCGATACCGTGCCGGCTGCAATGGCGTTGCTCCCGAATAATGTTCGGGTTCGGCTGGAGATTGTGCAGCAGTCGCGGCCCGAGGACCAAGGTG
Organism: Alphaproteobacteria bacterium; assembly: GCA_019241645.1. Lineage (GTDB taxonomy): Bacteria > Pseudomonadota > Alphaproteobacteria > Micropepsales > Micropepsaceae > Rhizomicrobium. The sequence goes on along the minus strand of JAFAWQ010000048.1, from coordinate 13,991 downwards.
CCGTTCGGTCCAGCTATACCGCAGCAGGAATTTTCGCTGAAGTGCAGCCATTCTTCAATGACCTGCCGCAACGCATGGCGGCGGCGCACCTTGTGATTTGCCGGAGCGGTGCTTCCACCGTCAGCGAACTGGCGGTCATCGGCCGGCCGTCGATCCTCGTTCCCTATCCCTTTGCAACCGACGATCACCAGACCGCCAATGCAACCGTGCTGACGAAAGCCGGCGCGGCATGGCTCGTGCGGCAGCGGGACCTCACGCCCCAGATGCTGTCGATGCTGCTTGCCGAAATCCTCGCAAACCCGAACGAGCTTGCCAGGCGCGCCGAAGCTGCGGCATCGCTAGGAAGGCCGGACGCGGCGCAACGCCTGGCCGATCTCGTAGACGAACTTTGCGCAGGCGCGGCATGACGGTACCGTCACCCACGCGCGTGCCGCTCGATATCGGGCCGATCCACTTCATCGGCATCGGCGGGATCGGCATGAGCGGCATTGCCGAGATCATGCATAATCTGGGCTACAAGGTGTGCGGCTCCGATGCGGTGGAGAGCGCGAATGTCAAGCGCCTGCGCGGGCTCGGAATTTCCGTAACCATCGGCCATGCCGCCGAAAATGTCGGCAACGTCTATGCCGTCGTTTATTCATCCGCCGTGAAACAAGGCAATGTGGAATTCGAGGCGGCACGACAGCGGGGGCTGCCCCTGGTGCGCCGCGCCGAAATGCTCGCTGAAATCATGCGCCTCAAATGGTGCGTGGCGGTCGCCGGCACCAACGGCAAGACCACCACCACGACCATGGTGGCCGCGCTGCTTGATGCCGGCGGTCTGGACCCGACAGTCGTCAATGGCGGGATCATCAACGCCTACGGGACGAATGCGCGCGTGGGCGCGGGTGATTGGGTGGTGGTGGAAGCCGATGAAAGCGATGGCTCTTTTCTGCGGCTGCCCGCAACGATAGCAATCCTCACCAACGCGGATCCAGATCATCTGGATTACTACGGTACCTTCGACCGTATGCGCGAAGCTTTCCAGCGCTTCATCGAGAACGTGCCGTTCTATGGCTTCGCCGTGCTGTGTCTCGACCATCCGGAAGTGCAAAAGATGGTCGGCCACATCATGGACCGCCGGCTGATCACCTACGGCTTCGGTCCGCAGGCCGATATACGCGCGGTGAACATTGCGTTTGCCGAAGGCGGCTCTCGCTTCGATGTGATCGTCAGCGACCGGCGAACGGGTTCGGAAACGCGTATCGAGGCGATTACTCTGCCCATGCCGGGCGACCATAATGTGCTGAATTCACTTGCGGCGATCACGGTTGCCCGCGAACTGGGTGTCAGCGATCATCGCATCCGCACGGCCTTCAGCGCCTTTGAAGGTGTGCGGCGCCGCTTCAGCAGGGTCGGCGAGTGGAATGGTGCTGCGATCATTGACGATTATGGGCACAATCCCTTCAAGATCGCGGCAGCACTGAAAGCGGCGCGACAGGCCTATGCGGGCCCCATCGTCGCAATCGTGCAGCCGCATCGTTACAGCCGCTTGCGCGATACCTTTGAGCAGTTTTGCACCTGCCTCAATGACGCCGATACCGCGATCATTACGCCTGTGTATTCCGCGGGTGAGCAGCCCATCGAAGGTATCACGCACATTACCTACGCTGACGCTGTTCGCGCGCACGGCCACAAGAACGTGCTGACGATCGAATCGCCGGAAGAACTCCCGGACCTCGTTTCGCCATTCGCCGAGCCCGGAGGCGCGATCATTTTCCTGGGGGCGGGCTCCAGCACGAACTGGGCGAACGGACTTGAGGCCGTCCTAAAGGCACGGGAAGGACGGCAATGATGCAATCGCGTCCCTGCTTCGCGCTTCCGCCGGTACGCGGCACCTATGCGGAGAACGCGCCGCTCAGGGACTTCGTCTGGTTCAGAGCGGGCGGCCCCGCAGAGACGCTGTTCCGTCCCGCCGATGTGGAAGACCTGGCAACCTTTTTGTACGCCAAGCCCGCGGATATGCGGTTCACGGTGATCGGCGTTGGTTCGAACCTGCTGATCCGGGACGGCGGGATCCCGGGTGTCGTCATTCGCCTGCCGGCCAGCTTTGGCAGGATTGGTGTGGAAGGCACCTGCGTTCGCGCCGGCGCGGCCGCGCTCGATGCCGCGGTCGCGCGAGTGGCGGCCGAAGCCGGCATCGGCGGCCTCGAATTCCTGCGTGGAATTCCGGGAACCATCGGCGGCGCGCTGCGCATGAATGCCGGCTGCTACGGCCGCGAGGTCAGAGACGTGTTCGTCGAAGCCAAAGCTGTCGACGGCCAAGGCAACATCCTGACTTTAACGCCTGATGACATGGCGTTCGCATACCGGCGAACCGGAGCGGCAGAGGATATTGTCTTCGTTGAAGCCACGCTCCGAGGTGAAGCAGAGGACGCCAAAGAGGTCCGCGCCCGGATGAACGCGCTTGTGGAACAGCGCGAATCGACTCAGCCTGTAAAGGCGAAAACCGGCGGCTCGACTTTCAAGAATCCGCCCGGCCACAAGGCATGGCAGCTGATCGATGAGGCAGGATGCCGTGGCTTGCAGCTTGGTGCGGCACAGGTATCCGAGAAGCACTGCAATTTTCTCATCAATACCGGCGAGGCAACCGGCGCCGAGATTGAGCAATTGGGGGAAGAGGTCCGAGCCCGGGTGAAAGCGAAATTCGGCATTGCGCTCGAATGGGAAATCAAGCGCGTGGGAGTTCCATGAGCCGGTTCCACCGCATAGCCGTTCTTCTTGGCGGACGATCGGCGGAGCGCGAGGTCAGCCTTTCATCCGGAGCAGGCTGCGCGCGTGCCCTTCGCGATGAGGGATTCGATGTCGCCGAAATAGATCCGGGCGAAAACCCGGCTAGCCAGCTTCTCGATGCCAAGCCCGATTGCGCCTTCAATGCGCTGCATGGCCGGTGGGGCGAAGATGGCTGCATTCAGGGGCTGCTCGAATGGATGGCAATCCCCTACACCCATTCCGGCGTTCTGGCGTCGTCGCTTGCCATGCACAAACAGCGCACGAAGGATGTCTACCGCGCGGCCGGTATTCCCGTTGTGAATTCCATTGTCGCCGATCGTCACGAGGCTGGCCGAGAACACCTGATGGAACCACCCTATGTGATCAAGCCGGTGAACGAGGGCTCGTCAGTCGGCGTCTACATCATTCGCAAAGGCGACAACCGCCCGCCATCGGAACTCACCCGGCCCGAGTGGAACCTCGGCCAGGAGATGATGATCGAGGAGTTCGTGCCCGGCCGCGAGCTCACGGTCAGCGTGCTCGGCGGCAAGGCCCTGGCGGTGACCGAGATCACGACCAATCTGGAGTTTTACGATTACGAAGCCAAATACGCGGCGGGAGGCTCACGCCATACTCTGCCCGCCGATATACCTTCTGCCGTTACTCAGGAGGCCATGCACCTCGCGGTTCTGGCCCATGAGGCTCTTGGATGCCGAGGCGTGACGCGCACGGATTTTCGCTACGATGACTCCAGCGGCACGGGCCGGCTGATTGCGCTGGAGACCAATACCCAACCAGGCATGACGCCCACATCGCTGGTGCCTGAACAGGCTGCCTATACAGGGTTGAGCTATGCCAGCTTGTGTCGGTGGCTTGTTGAGGATGCCTCATGCGATCGGTGAGCGCAGCCGCAAATGCGCGTACGCGCGGCCGTGTGTCGGCCAGCCGCCGCGTCGCGCCAGCACGCGGAACCGCGAAGCGTGGCGTGAGCAGTGCGCGCGCCAGCTCGCGCGCCGGCCCTTTGTCGAGGCTTGCGGGCGCGCTGACGGCCTTTCTCAATCCACGGCGGTCTACCGTTCTTCTCACCATGGTCCTCGGAATCGTGGCTGGCGCGACGTACCTCGTCGTCCAGGGTCATGCACAGCGTGCGCTTGCCGCTGTGAGCCGCGCAGCGGATACCGTGGGCGCGGATTCCGGACTCTCGATCGCAACCATTCGCATCCACGGAAATCACAACGAGGCACCCCGGGAGGTGTATGGCCTACTCGGCTTCGGCGCCGGCGATTCCATCTTTGCAGCCGATCCGCAGGAGGCACGCACCCGGTTGAAGACACTGCCTTGGATTCGTGACGTCACGATTTCGCGGCACTATCCGGATGCAGTCGATGTGCAACTGATTGAGCGGGTGCCCTTCGCGCTGTGGCAGTCCGATCATGGCCTTTACGCGGTGGAGCGCGATGGCCGCCCGATCGCGCAGGTCAAGGCCGCCCTGTTCAGGCGCGCCCCGTTCTTTTTTGGAGATCGGCCTGACGGGGCCGCCGAGCTCGTGACCGCGATCCGCAGACACCATGCCGTCGCCGCGCGCGTCAAAGCCATGCAGCGGGTCTCCGGACGGCGATGGAACCTGCTTCTCGACGACGGCGTGCTGGTCAAGCTGCCGGAAGAGCACTGGACCAGAGAACTCGCCGCGCTCGAGCGGCTGATTGTCGACAAGGGCGTGCTTGAGCGCGACATCGCGGAAATAGATTTGCGTTCGCATGACAACTATATCTTTGGGCTGCGTCACGTAACGCCGCACAAGAGCTCGCGGGGGGAACCGACTTAGATGGGTGAAACGGTGAGATTGCGCACGACAGGAGCGCAGCCGACCGCATACCGCACGGGAACGGTCGCCGCGCTGGATGTCGGCTCCTCGAAAGTGGTCTGTCTGATCGGCCGCGCCGAGCCAGGTTCCTTGCGCGTTGCCGGGGCCGCGTTGCGGGAATCGCAGGGCATGAAGTCCGGTACCGTGGTCAACGTGCATGAGGCGGAGGATTCCATCCGCGAAGCGGTTGCCGCGGCCGAAAATCACGCCGATACGCGGATTCAGACGATCCTCATTTCGGTGAATTGTGGCATGCCCAAGAGCGTGACGGCGCGAGCCGCGATGCAGCTGGGCGGAGAACTGGTCACCGACCAGCACATCCAGGACTTATTGGGCGAGGCGCGGGGAAATTGCCGCGTTGACGACCACGAACTGATCCAGTCGGCACCGGTCTCTTATGTGGTGGATGAAGCCCGCGGCGTTCGCGATCCACGGGGGATGTTTTGCCAGCGCATTGGCGTCACCATGCATGGTGTTGCGGTGAAGCCTCTGCCACTTCAGAATCTGAAACTGGCCGTGGAGCGCTGCCATCTTACGATCGGCGCGGCATTGGCCGCGCCCTACGCGAGCGGTCTTTCCTGTCTCACGCCCGACGAGATGCAGCTCGGCGCGACCGTCATCGATATGGGTGGCGGCACTACCTCGCTCGCGGTGTTCATGGAAGGGCAGCTCGTGCATGCCGAGGTCGTGCCGATGGGCGGTAGTCATGTGACATCCGACCTTGCCCGCATGCTGGCGGCACCCCTTTCCGCCGCGGAACGGCTGAAGACTTTATACGGCGCGGCGCTGGGAGAAATCGAAACCGGCACCGATGTGGTGGCCGTGCCGCAAATGGGCGAAGACGGCGACGACTATGCCTACCGCGTTCCCCGCTCGATGTTGACACGCATTATCCAGCCGCGTCTTGAGGAGATATTGCTCGAGGTGCAGAACAGGCTCCGTGCCAGCGGCCTTGACGTTGCCGCCGGCCGCCGCGCCGTGCTGACGGGCGGGGCAAGCCAATTGGCCGGGACAAGGGAGCTCGCGCAACGCCTGCTGAACAAGCAGGTCCGGCTCGGCCGCCCTCAAACGTATCCCGGCTTGCCGGCTGCCGGCGCGGGTCCCGATTACGCGACCGCCTTGGGCCTTCTTATCGCGGGGGCAACGATGCCTCTTGAGATTCTAAACCCCGATCTCGAATCGCCTCAGGATGAGGCCCGGGAGACGGGATTCTTGCGCCGCTTCGTTGGCGGTATCTTTGGGTGATTCGCGTGCGCTATAAAAGAAACGGGCACACGGGATTTTGGTGGCTGCTTCAGGTCGTGAAGGGATGAGGAACGGAGACTGAAATGAAAATCGGAGTGCCCGAGAAGACGGAGCTGCGCCCACGTATTACCGTGCTGGGCGTTGGCGGGGCCGGGGGAAATGCCGTCAACAACATGATCGCCTCCAAGCTGGAAGGCGTCGAGTTCGTGGTCGCCAACACTGACGCGCAGGCGCTGGCGCAATCCAGAGCCGAACGGCAAATCCAGATCGGCCCTATGGTCACGAGCGGCCTCGGCGCGGGCGCGAAGCCGGAAGTCGGCCGCGCCAGTGCGGAAGAAACCCTGGACGAATTGCTCGACCAATTGTCCGGTTCGCACATGGTATTCATAACGGCGGGAATGGGAGGCGGCACCGGAACGGGAGCTGCTCCGGTGATAGCCCGCGCCGTGCGCGAGCAGGGCATGCTGACGGTTGGCGTGGTCACGAAGCCGTTTGCCTTCGAGGGCGAGCGCCGCATGCGCATCGCCGAGCGCGGCATCGAGGAACTTCAGGCGTTCGTGGATACCCTGATCATCATTCCCAATCAGAATCTCTTCAGGGTCGCCAACGACCGCACCACCTTTGCGCAGGCCTTCGCAATGGCAGACGACGTGCTCCACTCCGGCGTGCGCGGCGTCACCGATCTGATCGTGATGCCAGGCCTTATCAATCTCGACTTCGCAGACATCAAAACGGTGATGAGCGAGATGGGCAAAGCCATGATGGGCACTGGCGAAGCTGAAGGAGAGGAGCGCGCGCTCAAGGCCGCGGAAGCCGCCATCTCCAATCCGTTGCTTGATGAGGTGTCTATGAAAGGCGCGCGCGGCGTCCTCATCAACATTACGGGCGGCGCCGACATGACGCTGTTCGAGGTGGACCAGGCGGCAAACCGCATCCGCGCGGAAGTCGATCCCGATGCCAACATCATCTTCGGCGGCACGCTCCTCGAAAACATGGAAGGCCGCCTGCGTGTGTCCGTGGTCGCCACCGGTATCGAAGCCGAAGCCATGACCAAGATGCCGCCGAACGTCGAGACGCTGCGTCCTCGCAACCGTCCGGTGCCTGTTGGACTGCCAGGCCGGCAGAGTTCGCTGCCACCGCAGCCGGCAGCGGTCGCGATGCGGCCGGTGATGAACAGCCTGCCGGAGGACATGGCGGCCCAGGCGCCCGCGGCGCAGCGTCCGCCGATGTCCCCAATCGAGCCCTTGATTCTTGGAACGCCGGGCACGGAGGATCTGGCCGCGGCGGATGAAGATATGGTGGAAATGCCGCCGGTCCGCCACCAACCGGTGCGGGAAATCCTGCCGGAGCCCAAGCAGGAGTCCAAGCGGCGCCGGTTTTTCGGCGGTTGGTCCGACCGGAAACCGGATGTGCGAACCGAGCCCGCGCCACTGCAGCGTTCCGCCGCTCCATCGCGCGCAACGGCGCAGGTCATGACGCGACCGCTAGCGGAGAATCCCCGCGGGCCGCAATCCACACAGCCGGATCTCGGTCTCGACGCGGAAGACCAGTTCGAGATTCCGGCTTTTCTCCGGCGACAGACGAATTAAGTCGCCGTTCTTGCGAATACACCGGTAGCCCACGCTGCCGGTGTATTTTTCTGTGCTGACGCTACATTGACGGTCATGCCCCGTCGAACGCTTGCGCGAGAAATCGAAATCGAGGGTGTCGCTCTTCACGCCGGCACGCGTGTCCATATGCGGCTGGCGCCGGCAATGCCGGGTTCAGGCGTCGCATTCCGGCGCAACGATCTCGGTGGGGCCATCATTTCGGCGCGTTACGATCAGGTTGGCCAGACCCGCCTTGGCACGGTCATCGAGAATGGCAACGGCGCCAGCGTCGGTGTCATCGAACATCTGATGGCCGCGGTGGCGGGATGCGAAATAGATGACCTAGATGTCATTCTTGACGGTCCGGAACCGCCCATTCTGGATGGCGATGCCCTCAGCTATCTGAGCCTGCTGTCTCAAGCCGGTGTCGTCGACACGGCTGGCAGCCGCGAGGCAATCAAAGTCAAACGCCCCGTCAGCCGCGAGGCAATCAAAGTCAAACGCCCCGTCAGCGTCGGGACGAAAGAGGCGCGCGCAGCCCTGTTTCCATCGGAAACGCGCGAGTTCCGTTTCGAAATCGACTTTCCATCCGCGGCAATAGGACACCAGGCATTGAAATGGCGGTTTTCGCGCGAAGGCTTCGCGGCGGACATCGCCCCGGCGCGGACCTTCGGCTTTGTTCATGAAATCGAGGCGCTGAATAAATCAGGCCTGGGCCGGGGGGCCTCTCTGGAGAATACGCTGGCCATCGAGGGCGACAAGGTCATCAATTCATCGTTGATGCGGTTTCCGGACGAATTCGTCCGCCATAAGATCCTCGATGCGATCGGTGATCTGGCTTTGGCCGGCGCGCCCATCCTCGGCCGGTTTGAAGGCCACCGCTCGGGCCACGGGCTCAACAATCAACTGTTGCGGGCGTTATTCTCCGATCCAGACAACTACAACCGGGTATCGCTGGATTAGGGGTTTCAGTTGACCGGGGCGTCGGTCTGGACCGCTGCCGTCGCGAAATGGCATAACCGGCCCGGGCAGCACGGGCGCCCAATAGAACCCGAAATTGGAAGCATGATGTTGGTTGAAAGTTTTGGCAGAGCAAAGGCTTGGCCGGCCGGCGCGCGTTTTACCCTGCTCGCGATTGCGGCCGTGATCGGCCTTTCGGCGTGCTCCCTTTTCGACAGCACCAGCAATGGCGACGACGAGGATACGAAGTATGTCGAGCGCCCCGTCGATCAGATTTACGAGGAGGGCTGGAAGCACATTCGCGAGCGCTCATGGACAGCGGCCGCCAAGCAGTTCGACGAGGTCGAGCGTCAGCACCCCTATTCCATCTGGGCGCGGCGCGCGATGCTGATGAGCGCTTTCTGCTATTATCGCGGCAACAAATATCAGGATGCCATCAACACGGCGGACCAATACATCCAGCTGCATCCCGGCAGCGAGGATGTGGCCTATGCGTTCTATCTGAAGGCGATGTCGCTTTACGAGCAAATCGTCGATGTCGGCCGCGACCAGACGAACACCGAGCAGGCGCTTACGGCGTTGCAGGACGTCGCTCAGCGTTTCCCAAACACCGAATATGCGCGCGATGCCTTGCTCAAGATCGACCTGACCCAGGACCATCTCGCCGGAAAGGAGATGGCTGTCGGCCGCTACTATCTGCAGCGGGGCGACTATATCGGAGCTATCAACCGGTTCCGCATCGTGGTGGAGCGCTACCAGCGCACCCCGCAAATTGCCGAGGCGCTCGAGCGGTTGACCGAAGCCTACTACGCCCTCGGCGTTTATCCGGAGGCTCAAACGGCGGCCGCCGTGTTGGGAGCGAATTATCCGGGCAGCATGTGGTATCAGGATTCGTACAATCTGCTGGTCACGCATCATATGAAGCCGGAGCTGAATCCGGCTTCTTGGATTGCGAAGCTGTTCAAATCGCCGATCTGAGGCATCTCGGATGCTTGCGACACTCAAGGTTCGCGACCTCGTTTTGATCGAGGATGTGGAACTGGAGTTCGTCGCCGGTCTCAATGTCTTGACCGGAGAAACCGGCGCGGGAAAGTCCATTCTGCTCGATGCACTGGGGTTGGCGGCCGGCGCACGCGCCGGCACACGCGCGAGCATTCGACCGGGTGCGCAACAGGGCTCCGCTTGCGCCATCTTCGATCTGCCACGGGGGCACGCGGCGCATGCGCTCGTGGCGGAGAATGGAATTGTTTCCGATGAAGATATGCTTCTTCGCCGCACGATAGGTACTGACGGGCGCACGCGGGCGTTTGTGAACGACGAGCCGATCGGCGTCGGCCTTCTGCGCACGCTGGGAATGCTGCTGGTCGAAATCCATGGGCAAGCGGATGATCGCGGGCTGTTCGATACGGCGACGCATCGCAAGCTCCTCGATTCTTTTGGCGGCCATGACGATCTCGGGGACAAGACCGCAGCGCTGTTTTGTGCCTATGAAGATGCCAGGGCGCACGCTGCGAATCTGCAGCGCGCGGCGCAGACGGCAGCAGCCGAGATCGAAGATCTCCGCCAAACGGTCGATGAGCTCTCAGCGCTCTCGCCCGAACCGGGCGAAGAGAATAGCCTCGCCGCCGACCGCGCACTGCTCATGGACGCCGGCCGGATCGCGGAAGAGCTTGCGAACGCGCTGGAATTGCTGGGGGGAGAGCGCGGCGCGGAATATGCCCTGGGTGCGGCGCTGAAGCGGCTCGTTCGCCTGAAAGAGGAAGCGCGCACGGCCGCTGCGGCGGCGGAGAGGGCGCTGGAGCAGTCCTTTTCCCTGGCCGAAGAAGCCTGCCGCGAATTGCAGAGCCTGTTGTCGCGGCTAAACGTCGATTCGGATGAACTGGAGAAAAAAGAGGAGCGACTGTTCGCACTGCGCGCCGCCGCGCGAAAATACGCAGTGTCCGCCGACGCGTTGCCGCTTGTGCTCGGTGACGCGCAAACGAAACTCGATGCGCTCAGCAATAGCGATGACGCGCTCCGTAAGGCGGAGGGAGATGCCGCAACAGCGCGTGCCGCGTTTCTTGCGTCCGCGCGCAGGCTCTCAGCAGCCCGGCAAATCGCGGCCCGGCAGCTTGAAGGCGCGGTGGCCGGCGAATTGCCGCCACTGAAGCTCGGTCACGCACGATTTCGTGTTTCTCTGGAGCCGGTAGGCGAAGAAGATGCGACGGCAAACGGATTGGAACGGATAGCCTTCGAAGTGGCGACAATCGAAGGCGCACCTTTCGGTCCATTGACCAGAATTGCTTCCGGCGGAGAGCTGGCGCGCTTCTCGCTGGCGGTCAAGGTGGCCTTGTCCGAGGCAAGTCCACCAGCCGCACTGGTGTTCGACGAGGTGGACAGGGGGGTCGGGGGCGCTGTCGCGGATGCCGTGGGCGAACGGCTTCAGCGCCTCGCCAAAACCACGCAGGTCTTGCTCGTGACTCATGCGCCGCAGGTGGCCGCCCGTGCCGAACGCCATTTCAGGATTGTCCGCACTCGCGACCGGACTGAGGTGCGGCTGCTTTCGGCTGAAGAGCGTGTCGAGGAAATCGCCCGCATGCTTTCCGGCGCTGCGGTAACGGAGGAGGCGCGTGCCGCCGCCCGCCGGCTTCTGGTTGAGGCGCAGACTCCACCGAAAAGGCTGCGCAAGCGCGCATGAGCCGCACCAAATCTGTCGAGAAGCTCTCACGCGCGGAAGCCGCCAAGGACTTGGAGCGGCTGGCGAGCGAAATCGCCGCGCATGACCGTCAATACTATCTCGAAGATGCGCCTTCCGTTTCGGATGCTGAATACGATGCTTTGCGAAAGCGCAACGCCGCCATTGAGACGCGCTTTCCCGACCTTGTGCGGCCGGACAGTCCCAGCCATCGCGTGGGTGCCACGCCCAGCGAGAAATTCGCCAAGGTCGTCCACAGCGTCCCCATGCTGTCATTGGACAACGCCTTCAGTGACGAGGACGTGATCGAATTCGTGGCGCGCGTCCGCCGTTTTCTCGGAATGAAGCCGGATGCGGAACTCGTCTTTACCGCCGAGCCGAAGATCGACGGGCTGTCGGCGACCTTGCGATATGAGAAAGGCGTCTTCGTTTTGGGCGCGACCCGTGGCGACGGGAACGAAGGCGAGGACATCACCGCCAATCTGCGCACCATCAATGACGTTCCGTTGCGGCTGCAGGGCCGTGCGCCGGATGTGATGGAGGTTCGCGGTGAAGTCTACATGACACACGCCAATTTCGCGGCGCTCAACGCGCGGCAGGAAGAAGAAGGCAAGCCGCTTTACGCCAACCCCCGCAACTCGGCTGCGGGATCGGTTCGCCAGCTCGATCCGGCGATCACTGCCGTGCGCTCGCTGAAATTCTTTGCCTATTCCTGGGGCGAGGCGAGCAAGCTGCCGGCGGACTCGCAGTCCGGAATGCTGCAGGCCTTCAAGGACTGGGGCTTTAAGGTCAACCCGCTGACGAAGCTCTGCCGAACGATTGAAGAGATGACAGCCTTTTATCGCGACATCGCCAGCCGGCGGGCCAACCTGGGCTATGATATCGATGGCGTCGTCTACAAGGTTGACGATCTGAGGCTGCAGGAGCGCCTCGGCTTCGTCTCGCGCAGCCCCCGATGGGCCATCGCGCACAAATTCGCCGCCGAGCAGGCCGAAACGATTCTGGAAGCTATCGACATCCAGATCGGCCGCATTGGTACCTTGACGCCTGTGGCCAAACTAAAGCCGGTGACGGTTGGCGGCGTCGTGGTGCAGAACGCGACCTTACACAACGAAGACGAAATTGCCCGCAAGGACGTTCGCATTGGCGACACTGTTGTCGTGCAGCGTGCCGGTGACGTCATTCCGCAGATCGTGCGCGTTGTTGTGGAGAAGCGGCCGAAAGGCGCGAAACCATACAATTTTCCAGAGCGCTGTCCGGCCTGCGGCAGCCATGCGGTACGCGAACAGGACGTAAAAACCGGCGAAACGGAGGTCGCCCGGCGCTGCACCGGCGGTCTCATCTGCCCGGCGCAGGCGATCGAGCGGCTCAAGCATTTCGTCTCGCGCAACGCCTTCGACATCGAAGGGATGGGCGAAAAACATATCCGCGCTTTCTACGAGGATGGCCTCATCCGCGAGCCGGCGGATATCTTCCACCTCGAAGGACGATATGGCGCCGGCGAAAAAGCGATCATGGCCCGTGAAGGCTGGGGCGAGCAGAGCGCGCGAAAGCTGTTCGATGCGATCGATCGCCGCCGCAAAATTTCAATGGACCGTTTCATATACGCGCTCGGCATCCGCCATGTCGGCGAGACCACTGCGAAGCTGCTGGCGCGGGCCTATCGAACCATAAATGCGTTGGCGAATTCCATGAAAGGCGATGAGGCGCTCCCGGAATTGCAGGCGATCGAAGGTGTAGGCGCGGTTGTTGCGGAAGCGATCAAGGACTTCTTCGATGAACCGCACAACACCAAAGCGATTGCGCATCTTCTGGAGCAGGTGAAAGTTGTGCCCGCCGCCGCGCCGCGAACGGACAATTCTCCGGTGGCCGGTAAGACAGTCGTGTTCACCGGTTCGCTGGAAAAGATGACCCGGCAAGAAGCGAAGGCCCGCGCCGAGTCGCTCGGCGCAAGAGTGTCAGGCTCGGTTTCGGCGAAAACGGACCTGGTAGTCGCCGGGCCGGGTGCGGGCTCCAAGCTGGCGGAGGCGGAAAAACACGGCGTCAAGGTCATCGACGAAGACGCGTGGCTGATATTGATCGAGAAAGCCTGAGCTACAATGGTGTATCGGTCAGGTGCTCGGAGCAGCGCCAGACGGTGGTGTTGCCTTCCGAAGCGCAGCTTACGGGGCGCAGTTGTGGCCAGGAGGGAATGTAGTTGTAACGCAGCGAACCATCCGCCGGGCTGTAACGAACGTTCGGAATATCCGGCAGCGACGGCAAATATTGTGGCGTTAACATCGCCAGTGTATCCGGGAAGCCGCCCTTTTCGCGACGGTAATCCTGCAGACCGATTAGCACGCGATTGGCGTCGCGGCGGTAACCCATGCCTGCTGGATCCTGATTAAGCTCCCAAACAGCGCATCCGCACAGCAGCGCGAGCGCAATTGCGCCAGACAGTGCAATCCGCATCGGTTGTATCCAATTCCCGCCGGTCACGCGGCTAGCGCCTTTGCCAGCATGGGCAGGCTGGTGTCCATCCTATAGTCCACGGCGGTGTGGTCATCAGGGAATTCTTGGTAAGTATGCGGCACGCCGAACCGTTCCAGCGAACGATGCAACCGCCGTGCGCCGTAGACCAGATTGTACTGATCGATGTCGCCGCAATCGATGTAGAGCGCTTTCAACTGCTTCAGGCCGGCACCCCGCTCGTCCACCATCACGCAGGGATCCCATTTGCGGAAGTTTGCCCAGCGCTCCGGGATGAGTTCGCAAGTGTCCATTGTCACCGGGAGGCGGAGGCCGAGATACGCATCTGGATCGGGATCGTAGGTCGCGCACATGGCCAGCTGCATCAGATCGTGGATGTCGCGGTCTTTGGTTTTCGGCGCGGCGTAGAACGCCTCCATCCATTTTTGGATGGAGTTCT
>JAFAWQ010000036.1 GCA_019241645.1 Alphaproteobacteria bacterium | reverse complement strand
CGTCATCGTGCGGAAAGGCCGCTTCCCACTGCGGAATGGTCATCTGGTGAATGCGCTTGGACGTGCCCATGCGGGTGTCTCCCTCAATACCCCAAACATAGGCATGGAGACGGCTTATGTCAAGTAGTGCACAATCGCCCTTGAGGGAGGGTCGAATTCGCGAGCAAAATGCGCGGCGAATTCGGGGAGGGGTATCCGGCACTCGACTTCACCCCTCCCCGAAAAACCTTTTGCTTCGCTTCCGGTTTTTCGACCCTCCCTCAAGGGGAGGGTTCAAAGACAGTATCAACCCGGCTCGCGGGTGCGGCGGATGTAGATCGCCGCGGCGATGAAGATGGCGCCTGCCAAGAGCCCAAGCCACAAGCCCGGCGTGCTCAAGAAATGTCCCGGTGCCAGCGCCGAGGTGACATCGCTTATCGACATGAACTTGTGATGATGATGGTCTGCGGTTGGGGCGAACCCTTCGATCATCGCGCCCTTGAAGCGATAGGCAAGAAACGACCACACGTAGCTGGTGTCCGTCGCGATCTTCTCGAAAACCGCAAGTCCAAGCCACGGCAACACAGCCCACAGGAACGGCATGCGCCGCGCCCAACTGGACACCATCAAAAGCCAGCCATAGATCGGCGCGGACCACAGCACATTGATGACCACGACATAGAGCATCACCACGATCATGTGCGGCAGCGGCCAATGCTGCCACAGCGTCGCCGGCTGGATGCCGCTGGCCAGCAGGATTGCGCTTCCCAAAAGCAGCATGATCAGCTGCGTCACCAGCGCGACGGCGAACGCCGTCAGAGGCAGGACGACGAACGGGATGAAGGCTTTCGACATGACCGTTGTCGCGTCCGAAACGGGCAGCGACTTCCAGAACAGGATGCTGCGGTCTCGCCGTTCGTTGTTCAGCGCGCCAAGGCAGTAGAAGAAGGCGACGATTGTGGACGTGAGCAGGATAGCTCCGGCGGCGAAAGCAAAAGGCGCGGCCATCGCGGCATCGCGCATGCCTGGCTCCAGCGTTTGCGCCTGGCGCAACAGATGCGGCAGGTGAAAGGTTCGCAGGGCGAAGCCGAACAATACGACGCCTGCCGCCGCCAGGGGCGCGATCCAGACGGACCGGTGCTCCCAGATTTCCCGTTTGACCGACCAGAAGAACGGCCGCGTGTTTCCTGCCGCAATGGCGCGCGTGCCGTTGCTATCCACCATCTGTGGAGTGTCCGATGCAGTGCTCATGACACGCCTCCCTGCGCCGGCGGGCTCATGGTCGCGACGAAGACATCAGCGATGCTGGGGGTCCGGATATCCCCGAGCGCCGCAAGCCACTCACGCTCCGCGGATTCGAACAGCAGGATACTTCGCCCCAGCGACTGCCGCTCGTTAAAGGGCTTGAGCGACCGCGCCTCCCCGAGATGTTCGGGTCGGGGCGTCAGTTCGACATACCGCGATTGAAAATCCTCCATGCTGCAATCGAGCACGATGCGGCCGTGATTGATGAACATCAGGTCGGTGAGGATCTGCTCTATCTCCTCCACCTGGTGGGTGGTGACCACGATGGTGCGGCGGTGATCGAAATAGTCGTTCAGCAGCGTATCGTAGAATTGCTTGCGGTAGAGCAAATCGAGGCCGAGCGTGGGCTCGTCCAGCACCAGCAGCTTGGCGTCTATCGCCATAACGAGCGCAAGGTGAAGTTGGGTCACCATCCCTTTCGACAGTTCGCGGACCTTGCTCGTCTTCTTGATCTGCGTGCGCGCAAGCAAGGCCTCGGCCCGGTCGCGATCAAATTTCGGATGAACCCCCGCGACGTAGTCCAGCGCGTGGCGCACGCGCATCCAGCGCGGCAGCACGGCGACATCCGCGATGAAGCAGACATCGCGCATCAGCGTGTTGCGCGCGCTCCACGGATTGATGCCGAGCACGCTGAGATCGCCGTCATAGGGGATGAGGCCGAGCACGGCATTGAGCAGTGTGCTCTTGCCGGCGCCATTCGGGCCGATAATTCCAAGAATGCGGCCCTCCTCGATTTTGAGATCGACGCCGTCCAGCGCCTTGGTCGCGCCGAACGATTTGCGAAGTCCGCGCGCTTCGATGCATGGCATGACGCTTATTGCTCCTTGCTGCGGCTGGCCGCGAGAAGATCGGCGGGCGTAAGGCCGAGGCGCTCGATGGTGACGCTGATCGCCGGCCATTCCTCGGCCAGAAAGCGCTGGCGTTCCGCCTCGAACAGAAGCTGGCGGGCGCCGGCGTTGACGAACATGCCGAGACCCCGGCGCTTCTCCACGATGTTGTCGTCCGCAAGCTGCTGATACGCCTTCAGCACTGTGAGTGGATTGACACGATATTCAGCGGCGACATTGCGCACCGACGGCAGCGGATCGCCCTCCTCGAGCACATGATCGAGGATCATCTCGACGATCCGCCCGCGCAACTGCCGATAAATCGGTTGATTGGCGTTCCACTCGTGCTCCATTTGCGCGCCCTGTCCGCTCACTTCTGATTACGGCGTGAAGAACGAAACGGAGTGGACCACGGCAACCGCCGACTGCCAGACGACCGGCAGGCTCACCACGTCCCGCACGACCATTCCGGTATGAGCTACCTTTTGGGCATCGGCCCATACCGGGGCAATCAAGGCCGCGGCCACCGCTGCGCCCAGAACGAGATTTACCATCTTTTTCATCAGCCTAGCTCCCTCCTCGCCAGCAGCTCATCGGCTGCGTTATCCTGATGTCGTGTTCTATATAGCTATAACACTACATCTGGCAAGGGGGATCGAGAAAAATTTGCAGTGGTGCGTGGCGAGATACGGAAACGCTGGAAAAGGACAGCGCCGTTCGATCCGAGAGCCTCCTGAAAAACCGGACGCATCATCTCGGCTTACGCCGCCCTTCCCGGGCAAGGCCCCGTTCGCTTACGTCAATTGCCTTCCAGCCGGAACCTATGGTCCCCGAAAGCCGTGGAGAAACAACTCGATTCGATGGCCCAGGTTGGGCAGAAGCCGAATGCGTTGCCTGGATTCTGCCACGCCGGCGGGTTGCCATTGACGCTGCTGTGATTGCTCCAAAGCCACTGTCCATTGGGGCTTTTCGGCATATTGATCTGGACGGAAACCCAGTAGCGCGTTCCGCTTGCCCCGCCCGGCAGTGTCGTCCAGCACGACGTTCCCAGCGGAACGATGAAGTTCCCCGGTGGACCGAAGGGCGTGCCGGCCAGGTTCAGACACTGATTTACCAGCGTGCCTGGCAGCCCCCCCGCGTCCGTGTAGAAAAAAACATTTTCAGATGTGGCGGGACCAGGACCGCTTCCATATTGTCCCCTTACCCGAACCCGTTTGACCGTCCACGTGCTTCCCGCGGGAACCACGAAGTCATCAGCCGCTTGGTTGTCAAATGCGGTGTTTGGTGGGCCGTAAGCCTGCGAATTGACCGCGCCTGTGGTCGGGCCTCCCATCTGATTCCATAGGACGAGGGCGTTCGCAGACGTCGTCAGAAGGGCGGCTCCAATCACCGCCAGCGTTGGCAGAGTTCGCATATGTATCTCCCCGACAAATGCCCTGAGAGATTAACACCTCTGGTATATTGTGAATAGTTGTTAAGGTGCGCCTATCCGGTTCATGGGCCTCGCTCTTGGCCGGACAGTCAAACCACGTGGACGAGGACGAAGGACACGTTGTCCGGCGCGCCCCGTTCCAGGCACAGGGCCGTCAGCTGGTCGGCGGCCTGTTCCATGTTTTCCATCGCGATGAACCCGGCCAGTTCATCATTCGTGCAGAGGCTCCAGACTCCATCCGTCGTCAGCATGAAACGATCGCCGGCGCGAACGTCACCTTCGAGACTTTCCAGCTCGGGCTCGGGCGCAATGCCGATAGCGCGGGTGATGATGTTGCGCTGCGGATGCCCTTCAGCCTCGCTCCCGCTGAGCGCGCCGGCGGCGATCAATTCCTGGACGTAGCTGTGATCGCGCGTGAGTTGCTCCAGCGCGCGGCGCCGAAAGCGATAGACCCGGCTGTCGCCTGCCCACAGACAAAAGAAGCGTGCCGCGTGCACGCCAAGCAGGGCCACCGTGCAGCCCATTTGTCCCGGCGGGACAGAATTGCTGTTGCGGATGAACAGGGTCCGGTTGGCCGCCTCGACCGCCGCCCAGACTGCGGGCTCCATTGAGGCGCCCATGCTGCTGACGCTGGCGAGCGCATCCACCACGGCACCGCTCGCGATCTCTCCCCCCTCGTGTCCGCCCATTCCGTCGGCCACGGCCCAGAGCGGCGTCGCCCCGCCGACAAAGACCGCGTCCTCGTTGACGCCGCGCACGCTGCCGGGATGGGTCCGGGCTGCAGCACGAAACGTCAGGCCAAGCCTCATATTCTCCGTCTCCCGACGCGGGTCTGCCCGGCATCCGCAAGGTTGGCAACGAAAGGTCTAACGGGATCGCAACAATTTCCGGTTAGTCCAGAGGCTGTAATTTCGGGAAGGAGCAAGGGTTGCAGGAGGAACGCAGGCAACCTCCCCCCACGCGCTACAGGATCGGGCGCTACGAGATCGAAGAGGCCGTCGCCGAAGGCTCGACAGCCGTCGTTTATCGCGCGCGCGATCCGGCGATTGGCCGGACCGTCGCCATCAAGCTGCTGAAGACCGGCCCCGAAGCCGACGAGGCATTCCTCGCCCGCTTCGAGCGGGAGGCGCAGCTCGCGGGTGCCATCTCTCATCCCAACATCGTGACAATCTACGATGTAGGCCGGGTAAACGGCCGGCCATTTATCACCATGGAATTTTTGGCCGAGAAGTCTCTCGCCGAAGTTCTGGGAAAGGAGGTCCGGCTGCCGATCAAGCGCGTCCTGTCGCTTGGCATTCAACTCGCCCGCGCGCTCGACTACGCGCACCGCCACGGCGTGGTGCATCGGGACATCAAGCCGGAGAACATCCTTCTCCTCCACAAGGGCGAGACGGTGAAGCTCACCGATTTCGGCGTCGCCCGGCTGACACGGGGCGAGCACGTCACGAAAACGCAGGCTGGCACGCTGCTTGGCACGCCGCGCTACATGTCACCCGAGCAGGCGACAGGAAAAGACGCGGACGGCCGCTCCGATCTCTTCTCGTTGGGCGCGATCCTTTACCAGCTGCTGACCGGACGGCAGCCGTTCGACGCCCCCAATCTCGCGCTCCTCATGCTGCAGATCGTGCAGCAGGATCCGCCGCCTGTCGAGGCGGTGGCGCTGAACGTTCCGCAAGGGCTGCAGCGCGCGGTACACAAATTGCTGGCAAAGCGGCCCGACCAGCGCTTCCAGACCGGTGCTCAGCTCGCAACCGTTCTTGAGCGCGAACTTAACACATTGATCGCGCAGGAAGAGGAAGCGGCCCGCAATCGCGTTCTTCCTCTCCGCCTGAAGCTCGCCATTGCGGCGGGCGGCGTGTTCGCGGTGCTGTTCCTCAGCAGCATGGGACTGGTTTATCACCTTGGCAAAGGCGTTCTGCGCAACCACACGGTTTCGGCCGGAGCGGTTCTCACCCAGTTTGTCGCGCTTCATTCGGCCGTGCCCGCACTTAGCGGAGACTGGCTGCCGCTGCGTGTCTTCGTGGAAGACGGCCGCCAACGCCGCAGCTTCGACTATCTGGTGATCGCCGATCACCGGAATGTCGTCCAGGCTGCAACTGAATCCGCCCTGGTCGGGAAACCGCTCCGCGCGCCCTCCCCCGATGGGGATATGCTCACCCAATCCGACATGACCGTCTATTCCGCGACCGTCGGCCGCGGCGGCAAGATGTTCGTCTTCAAGGCTCCCATTCTGTTTCAGCACACCAACATCGGAACCGTGCTTCTCGGCGTCAGCCAATCCGGGGTGCAATGGGTGCTTTCGGCGATGTTCTGGCTGATGCTGGGTTTGGGGACCCTCGCCGTCAGCTTCGTCGTCGCGCTTTCCCAGTTCATCGGGCTGCTCATCCTGCGTCCCATCCGGCTGCTGACCCGGACGCTGCACGAATTCGGCAACGGCGATCTCGATCAGCGGATTTCGGAACGGCGCAAGGACGAAATCGGTCAGATCTATTCGGCGTTCAACAAGATGGCGGACAAAGTGCAGACGCAGCTCATGGCAGCTCCGCCATTTCCGCCCGCTGCGCGCACCGAACCGGCCAAGCGACCCGTGCGTCTCAGCACCACGCTCGACCGGACGCTCGTCGCGAAGAGAAAGTGACGCTCCGCTCCGTCTATTTCCTCAGTTTGTTGAGCTTTTGCTTCAACCGCTCGGCTTCCAGCAGGCGAAGCTGGGCATCGGTGAACTGCGGGTCGGCCGCCAAAGCCTTATGCCAGGCAGCGATAGCGCCATCGAGATCCTGCTTTTGAAAGGCGAGCAACCCGGCGCGATAGAGTCGTTCCGCCGTGGCGCGCGATGCCGGATTTTCTGCCGATGGCGGGGATTTTTGCTGTTGATTGGGCGCGAGCCGCGCCAGCTTGTCATCGGGGAGCGGTTCGGCTTTTTCGGCAGGAGTTGCGCGCTTTTGCGTTACCGGGTGTTGCGCCGCGGTTTGCTGTGCGGCGGTTTGCTGGGGCGCCGTTTGCGCGGCCGCCGAACGGCGGTTTGCGGGAGCGCCGGATATTTTCGGAATTCGCAACCATTGACCTTCGTGGACATCCGAGGGCACCGCGATGCCGTTGTAGCGGGCAAGGCCATAGAAGGCCAAAGGGTTGCCCAAATAGGTTTTCGCGACGGAGGAAAGGTCGCCGTCCTTCGGAACGCGGATACGAACGTTTTTTGCCGGGTAAAGCTTGGCGACCGGCGTTTCGATCTGCGAGAGGAGGAACTTGGCCGGTTTGCTCTTGGGAACCAGCTCGAGATAGCTGTGCAACTCAGCGTCGGCGTCTTCCGCGCTGCCCTGCTTCAACAATTCCACGGCGCGATCGAAATGGGTTTCCGGATTCTCCGGCTGGGCTTCCTCCGGCAAGGCGGTTGTTTCGGGCGGCAGTTCCTCTGACCGCTTCATGAGCGTGCAACCGCTCAAGAGAACGGCCGCCATCAGCACGATCTGCCCGTAGCGAAATGCCCTGGATGTCATGATCAGGTCTGGCCCCCCGCCGACACAGCCTCAGCCTCGCTATCGGCCGGCGTTTCGACGCGAAACTTGGCCATGGCGATACGCAAAGTGGAGCCACGCGGAATCGGCGCGGTGCCTTCGAACTCTGAATCATTGATGCCGACTCGCGCGCCACCGCCCGGCACGACCCAGAATCCGTTCTGATAGCGGATCGCAGCACCGACGCCTGGCCCGGTGCCTTCGACGCGCAGGGCGCAGTCTTCCTCCGCTGCGATACCGATCTGCGTGCGGAAAACGACCCAGCGCATGGCGAGGTCTTGCTGGACGGTCGGCCAGGAAGCGGCTGTCGCCAGAGTCGAGCCGGTATGGCGCAGGCTGACAATCACAGAATTCGGATCCTTCACCGGGCGCCGCAACTCAAGCGTCACTGGAACAGTGTCACCGGAGCGGCCGATTTGAATTTGGGTCTGCCCGATCGGCAACGCGCAGGGCATTCCCGGCGCGAGACGCGATCCATTCACGAAATTTCCGTTGGTGCTGCCCAGGTCCTCGAGGAACCAGTTGCCGCCATTGCAGGCAAGCGACAGGTTTCGATCCGCGCGCGAAAGCCAACGGCAATCAATGGCGATGTCCGCCGGCATCTCGCCTCCGGGCCGTCCGATCAGGATGCTTCGCCGCGGCAGCAGCCGGATGCGGTGGAGATCGCTGACGAAATCGAGCGTGGAGCGGACGAGCAACTGTTGCTCGATGGAATGGCGCAGCTCGGCAATATTCGCATGCAGCGATGGGGTGAGCGGCTCCTTCGCGTGGCGCAGGATGCGCTGGCAAAGAGCAAGCGCCTCCAACCATCGGCTCTGGAGAAGCGCGGCAGAGAGTTCGGCAAACGCTTGCGCCTGGTTTCGGTATTCGACGGTGCCGGAGTACCCCAGCGTGGTGCTTGGCAGCACGACCGTGGAATCCGTCCTGTGATCCCGGGCCAGAAGCTCCTGCAGAATCGACTTCACGAGATGGGGCCGCGCCTGCGCGGAGCGATCATCGTCCTCCATCGCAGTATGATGCTCGGCCGGTGTCGTCATCGTTTGCTGCATGTCCGAAATCCCGCCGGGATCATCGCAGCGATTTGTTTAAGCCGGCTTAATCCTTGTGCGCGCGCGGCCGCGCAAATCCTCGATTTTGGCGAAGGTTTCTTAATTCTTGCGCGCCAACATGCCTGTCCTGGGACGGAAGCAAATGGTGGCGCGGGCTTACTTCTGGATGCTTTCGCGACTGACTCCCGGCGAACCGGCCGAAGCGGCGGTGCGCGTGGAGCAGCTGCGCGCGGTGGCGCGCGCCTGCCAACAGATTGTCGCGCTCCAGCTGATTGCCGTTCTGCTGGCCGTTCTCGCCCTGCAATGGATTCCGCCCGCGCGCATCCTGCCCTGGCTGTTGTCCGTCACCGCGGCGCTCTTCTGGATGAAAAGCGGCAGCCGCGCGATCCTGGCTCTCCAAACGGTTTCCAGCGACGCCGGGCGGCTCACGTTGCGGATGATGGCGGTCTGCGTCCCTTTCATGGTGCTCTGGCCGACACTTGTCATCTGGCTGTGGAAACCTGGAGATACGCTGATCGAAGCGTTTGCCTCCATCTTCCTGCTGGGAAGCATGGCACTGACGATTCCGCAGATCGGATATTGCCGCGCCATCTCCACGGCGGCCCTCGCCATCTACATTCCGCTTCTGGCGATTTTCCATTTGGGACCGCATTTCGACCTTCTGGGATCCACATTGATGCTGCTGTGCGGTGTCCTCATCGTGCGCCTCTCGATGCGGTTCGAGGCATCCTTTACGGAACTCGCGCGCAAGAATATTGAAGGCGAAACGCTTGCTTTGAGTCTCGCCCACACGGCGCAAGAACTGGCGAAGGCTCGCGATCAGGCGGAGGAAGGCAGCCAGCTCAAGAGCAAATTCCTCGCCAATATGAGCCACGAACTGCGGACGCCGCTGAATGCCATTATCGGCTTTTCGGAAATCCTGAGAGCCCAGATGCTCGGCCGGATCGAGCAGACGAAATATGTCGAATATGCAGAGGACATTCATCGCAGCGGCCAGCATCTGTTGAACCTGATCGACACCCTGCTCGATCTTGCCAAGATCGAAGCCGGCAAACAGGACCTGCGGGAACGCGAAGTCGACCTGCAAACCGTTGCGCAACACGCCCTCCGTTTTGTCGAGGTGCAGGCGCGCAAGGGTCGCGTGTCGCTTTCGTACGACGTCGAACCCGGCTTCGCGCTGTTTGGCGATGAGCGCGCCATCACCCAGGTGCTGACGAATCTTGCCGTGAACGCGGTCAAATTCACCGAACCCGGCGGAGAGGTCACGCTGTTCTGGCAACTGGCGGACGACAGAATTTCACTTGGCGTGTGGGACACCGGTGTCGGCCTTGAGCCGGCCGAGTTGCAGCGCGCGCTCGAACCGTTCGTGCAGATTGCGCACCATGCAACCGTGGACGGCTGGGGCGCGGGATTGGGGCTTCCGCTTGTGAAGGCGCTGATCGAATTGCACGGCGGCAGCTTTCACATGGAGAGCCACCGTGGCATCGGCACCTGTGCCTGGGCTGAGTTTCCAGCCAGCCGGACGATTCACCGCGCAGCCGAGCACCGCCAGCCGGCAGTTGCGCTGCCGTCGGCGCGCGCAAGCGACCTGCGGACTGTCGCGTGACGTGCCAACGCCGGGCCGCGGTCGCAAACGGACCTCCGCAGAGGGCTTACGAAATCCTAAAGATTTCCGCGGCACGCTATGCTTGGCGGCGCCGCAAAGCGCGACGCAGGTGAAACGCGATGAGCGCGGCGGTCCAACAGTTCACTCCACAACCGATGCCCACGATCACGGTCGATTGGGATCTCGCATTCGAAAATGCCGTCATAAAGGAAGCCGCCGCCTATTGGATGAGCCTGCGAGACGAGCGGCCGATGCCGTCGCGAGGCCAACTCCGGCCAGCCGGAATGCGCAACTTCCTGACCTTCGTCAACCTGGTCGATATCGTCGACGACTCATATGTCGTTACCCTGCAAGGGGCGCACACGCGGCAGGTCTTCGGTCATCTTGCCAGGCAGAAATTCGTGAACCTCTTCACGGAGGAAGAGGACAAACGCTGGCGCTATTGCTTCGATCTCGTGCGCGACAGCGGCAAGCCGGTGCGGTTGTATACGCAGGTGGGAACCCAACAGCAATTGTGGCTCGACTGCGAGGTGTTCATCGCGCCGCTCGGCGATGGCCCGCAGGCGATTCAGTCGCTCTTCTGGATTTTCAAATCCTGGCGCAACGCGCGGCCCGCCTGAAAAAAGGCCCGCCGCTGCCAGCGTCCCCTTACTTGGCGCGAGCGAATGATCTTCCATCCGTCCCCACTCGCCAGCCTTTGCAGACGTTAGCGAGCACAGTTGCGAGTTGGAAGCGAAGTTCTTGGAACGGCATGCCCGCTGCGATGAGGCCTGCCGGCGAACAACAAAAGATACTCTAGGAACCGGCCTGTTTGTAAATTCAAACCGGCAATTAAACCTGCGCTTTCATTGGTGCGCGTCTGCGCTGACTTTTTAGGTCCCGATTAAGATATCTAACGCCCAATGGGCGCCACACAAATGGGTGGTGGATCATGATACGCAAATGGCTTCTGGCGGGCGCCGCAGCCCTCTCCTTAGTCGCGGTTGAAGTAGGTCCCGCGATAGCAGGCAAGCAACAGGATCAAGGCGGTCCGATCGATCAGTTTTACGGCGTCAACGGCGGCCCGATCGACCCGTTCTATGGTCCCATCAATCCATTCTACGGCGGCGTATATCCATTTTACGGTCAGGTGAGCCCGTTCTGGGGCACCATCACGCCGTTCTGGGGCACGGTCAATCCGTTCTACGGCTCCGTTCAGCCCTTTTACGGAAACATCGATCAGTTCTGGGGGACAGTGAATCCGTTCAATGCGAACGAGTTTCTTTCCCAGGTCTATCCCTACTGGAACACTGTCGGGCCGCAGTGGGGCGCGCTGAACACCCTGTGGAACGACCTGCAGGCAAATGGGGCTACCGATTATTCGCAAGTGCAGGCGGGCCTGAATGATTTCGTCAATGCGACGGTTGCGTTCTGGGGAGCGCAGGCGGGCCAATATGTCTCGCAGATGTACGGCAAATACGGCATCGATCCCAACAACCCCTCTTCGCTCGCCTATGTCACGCCGGAAACACGCTCCGCCTTCTTCATGAACCTGTACGACGGCATGATGAACTTCACGTCCATCGACCATGTCGATTGGTGGATGGCAGCGGTGCATTGGGGACCGCAACTGGTTCAGACCCAAGCGCCGGGCACCGTGCCGGCCGGCCTTCTCGATGCCTCGATCTCACGCAACTATTCAGACGTGAAGGATCTTAAGTTTATCGGCGGCTTCAAGGGCTACGTGAACGATCACGGCGCCGCTGTCGCCAGCTTGATGGCCGCCATGCAGGACAAGATCGGTGTGATGGGCGTGGCGCCCAACTCCAGCGTGCGCCTGTACAACCCGTTCGACTCGACCGGTACGGCTGGCTGGGCCGACGTCGCCAAAGGAATCGATGCCCTCTACACACAAAAAACAACAGTTGTGAACGCCTCGCTCGGCATTCCCGGGTGGACCCTTTCCTCTGAATGGGGAACGGTGCTGACATCCTCAACGCTCAACAGCAAGAAGCACGGCTTTGTTTTGGTGAAGGCGGCCGGTAACGAAGCAACCGCGCAGACTCAAAACATTGCCTGGCCGAGCGGCTACAGTGCACCCGCCAACCTGATCCTCGCTGGTTCCGTCGGACCCACGGCTCAAATCTCGCAGTTCTCGAACACGCCGGGCGAGGCTTGCATTCTGGTCAGCGGCATTTGTCAGGAACAAAACAAACTCAAATACCGCTTCGTCGTCGCGCCCGGTGAGTTGATGCTGGTGGAAGACAATCAGGGTGGCACCACGCGTATGACGGGAACGTCTTTCTCGGCGCCACTCGTGACCGGTACCGTAGCACTTTTACAAACCCGCTGGCCGTGGTTGCAGCAATACGCGGACGAGTCGGTGCAGATCGTCCTGCAATCGGCAACCGATCTCGGCGATCCGGGCGTTGATCCGGTATACGGCTGGGGCATGCTCAACGTGGAAGGTGCACAGTCTCCTCTGAACTTCGACAACATGATCGTCTTCCAGCCGATGAAGTACAACAACGGCAAAGACGTGAAGCTGGACAAGAACCACCCGAACTGGACGGCCGCACAACTCAAGGCGGCGCTGAAGAATTCCACTCAAGTTACGCAGTGGGATCAGCAGCAAATGTATCTGATCGCCTACGAAAACATCGGCCTGACCTACCGGGACTTCTACATTCCGCTGAGTTCAGCGCTCATCGGGAAGACGCAGAGTGTCAACGGCGCCAAGCATCCCTTCCAGTCCTACATCTACCAGCGACTTCTGACCTGGGCGCAGAGCGCGCCCGGTCGGCACGGAGGCGGCAAACCGGCTCAGCGCGGTCATCGTGCGGCAAAGTAAAGTCAGGGCAAGGAGACTTGAATTTCCAAACGCCTGTCAGGGAACTTGGACGTGGAACAGCGAATATCGGTTGAGGAAATGCTTGCTCTAAAATTGCTGGCGAATACCGGCCGGCGAGAGCGAAACCTTTCCTTTGCGATCCAGCAATCCCTGGTCGCCAAAGGCCTCATAGCAATTCAGTACGGGAACTATGTCCTCACATCGCGGGGACATGCCGCTGTTCTTCGAAGCGAAGCGGCCAAGGAGCGGGCCACGCAAAACGCGTAAGGAAAGGCCCGCTGGCCAGCGGGCCTCTCTCGTTTCCAACCCTGGGAATGCTGGAATTCACGGCGTTATCGCCGCGCGCGTTTTCTGGTCGCTTCTACCGGTGTAGCACCAGCGTTGTGTGCTTGTTGATCGTTACGGGCGTACCGTTCTGGCTTGCGTACACGATTTGCACGACATGCGCTCCCGGCGCAGCGGAACTGACCCAGGAAAAGGCGCGAGCGGCCGAGCCATTGCCGTTCGCGTTCTCATCGCTGTCGCTGGAAAACACCACCACATTAGGGAACATCGGGGCTCCGTCGAGCAGAGCCTGGACTCCTAAGAGTTCACCCGGTGCCTCGATACTGTTGGCGAAAAACTCAACAACGACGCATGCTGCCTTGTTGCCCTTCTGGGAAAACGCGACCGACGCCTCGGGCAGATTAACGAGGGCCATGGAGTTAGTGGTGGAGCCCAACAGATCTGACGCCGTGAAGGCCACTTTGACGGCCGGGCAATCGCCTGTTTTCGCTGCAGCGAGGGCCGTTGTTGGCAGTAAGGGGGCCGAAAGCAAGACTGATAGAAGAACAAAGTGTCCGGAATTTTTCATCGTATTGCTCCTTCGAGCGTCGAGGCTTGCCACCGCGGGACGCGATGGAATCGCCCTCAAGAACGGGAAGCAAAACGTCATCGTACTGTGGGTGTACCTGACCCACGCCGCCCCCTTGTCGCCGGACATCCCCACTCCACTATTCGACGACTTGAGACTACTCTGATCTACTCCGGAAACATGTCAATCCCGTAATGGGAAGGATGCCCGGCGTCCACCTTCAAAAACGAGACTTCAATCTACGTGCGCCCCCTTAATCCTCGCATTGCGCCTCTCCCGGCGCGGTGCCGAAAACACCCTACGCCTACCTAGCGCTTACCTTGGACCAACGTCCGCCCTAAGCGAACAGCGCGCCATGTACAGCTAGCATATTGATTCATTTAGGAAAGTTGGAGCGGGCGAGGCGAATCGAACGCCCGACCCTAACCTTGGCAAGGTTATGCTCTACCCCTGAGCTACGCCCGCACTCCAAGCGGAGGCGGGTTATGGCGCAAGCCGGAAGGCCCGGTCAAGCCGCTCCGTCGCCGATGGCTTGCCTGAAGGCCCATCCAGGTGCCAAGCGGCGGGTATGACCGGCCCGGCCAGCATGGAACATTTGCTGTCACGCCTCGACGCGCTTGGCATCGCGCACCGCACCTTCGAGCACACGCCGGTGTTCACGGTGGAGGAATCGCAGGCCGTCTGCTCGCACATTCCCGGCGGCCACACCAAGAACCTCTTTCTCAAGGACCGCAGCAGCGGGCTATGGCTTGTGGTGGCGCGCGAACGCTTGCGCGTGGATTTGAATGCGTTGGCGAAGCAGCTTAGCGCCGCGCGCTTCTCGTTCGGTTCGGCGGAATTGCTGGTCGAAGTGCTGGGCGTGCCGCCGGGCTCGGTGACGCCGTTCTCCCTTATCAACGACACGGATGCGCGCGTGCGCGTGGTGCTGGATGAAGACATGCTGGGGGAAAATCCGCTGAACTTCCATCCGCTGCGCAATGACCGCACCACGGCGATTGCGCCGGACGATCTGCTGAAATTCGTCCGCGATACCGGGCACGAGCCGCTGATCGCAAATCTGCCGGAGCGCATCACGTAAGCCATTTCGGCGCCGGCAATCCGAAATGCCGCTGCAGCATGGTTTCGGCGCGTTCGAGCGCGCCTTCCACCCAGCCCGGCTCGTACACGCCATAGGCCTCGCCGCAGATGTAGAGATCGCGATCGGCGAAAGGCTTCTGCACGCGATCCGCCATCACCGCGCTGTCGGTGCCGATGCGCCAGAAATGCCAGCCGCCGCCATAAGGCTCCGCCGTCCAGTCCTGGAAGCAGGCCGCGAGCGGCTGCGGCGCATCGCTGCCGTACACCAGCTTCGCTTCGCGATGGACTTCCTGCGCCAACTGCGAACCGCCGGCGAGCCATTGGAAGCCATACGCTTCGCGCTGCGCAGGCGGCGCCGCCTCCTTCCAGTACTCCACCGTGTTGGCGTCACTGTACATCATCAACACGCCGTGGCCGTTGGTGGGTTCGGCGGACGTGCGTTCGGTTTCCGCGCCGAGCGGATAGAACTGCCGCGCCTGCATGTCGGTCACCGAGCGGCCGCCCGTGATGCCGAGGTCGCGCCACCATGGCTTCGGATAGAGCAGCAGCGCCTTGCAGGCCGGAATTGGATCGACCGACGAAATCATGTCCGCGAAATGCGGTTCGCGTCGCGCCGGAAAATCGTCAATCAGTTCGAGCGAGCGGCGCGGCAGCGCGAGCACCACCTGTCGCGCGGTAATGGCCGCGCGCCTGCCATCGGCCGTCACCAGCGCGAGATGAAACAAGCCGTCCGGTGCGATGGCAACACTCGCCAGCCGCGTTTGCATGCTGATACCGGCGCCGGCGCGTTTCGCTTCCTCTGCCAGCGTGGTGGGAAGCTTCTGATAGCCGCCGACCACGGTGTAAAACGGCTTGTTGAAATCGATGCCGGTGAACACAAAGTCGAACTGGTCGAGGCCGGATTCGTGCAGGGCGACGTCGTCGTAGCCGGCGCTGTCCTGCTGGAACGCTAGTTCCTCATGCGTGAAAACCTCGGACAGCATGGTCCATGCCGACCAGTCCTTCAGCGGCCGGCCCTTGTAGAGAAGGGTGGCGCGAATTTTCCGCCACTTCTCCGGTGTCATGGTTTTCGCATCGGGAACGATACGCGCGATGCCGTCCATGTAGGCGGTGCTGTCCTGCGACTGCTCCGTATCCGGAATATTGTACGGGTATAGATGCCCCGGCGTACCGGCTTCGGAATATGGGAAGGTTTTGCCGCGCAGTGCCAAGCGGTTGTTTTTTCCGAACAGCGGATAGAAGCGGCGCGCCAGCCCAAGCTGCCTGACGAGCGGCGCCACATGGCGCTGATCGTCCAGGAACCGCATGCCGCCGACCTCGCCAACCAGCTGCGGCGCCTGCGGGAAGGCGACCGAGCGCAGCCGCCCGCCGATGCGGTCGCTCATTTCGAACAGGCGCACATGCAGTTCCGGCCGCGCCTGGCGTAGCCGCCACGCCGCGTAAACGCCGGAGACGCCGCCGCCGATGATGGCGACATCGAGATCGCCGGCGTGCTGTCGCGCGTATGCTGGCGCCAGCGGCAACAGCGATGCCGCCGCCGCGCTGCCCAGGAATCTCCGCCGTGTGAATGCCATCGCCAGCCCCCGCCTATTCGAAAAACGGCTCCTCAGAATGCGCGAGAGTGTAAGGCCGATTCGCCGCTGGTAGACGGATTTATTTTCACCGTTGAGTCCCGCACCTTTTTGAGAGTGAAGTGGTAGATGCAGCCACCAAAACGTCTGTGGCGAGCCGCGAGCAAAGGAAGGTTTACGATGACAGGAGCGGGCTGACGCGCGATTCCGTAGGCGGCCTCAGCGGAATGCGCGCTGTCCGAACCCGGATGTGTTATCGCGGCCGATCCCGATCCGCTGACCTCTTGACCGGCCGATAGATGAAGTCGAAGGCTTTGGACCAGTGCTGGCCGTCATCGTAAGAGAACTCGCCCAGCTGTTCCACACGGCCCCTGCTAAGGGGTGTGTAGGTGATGCGAGAAAGTGCATTGGGATGACCGGCTTGCGGCCATAATCCCTGGATTACCATTGCTGTGCCGTTCCAGCCGCCTGTGAAATGTACGGCCGAGCCACCGGAATCTACCCAGAATTGCTCCCACTGATTGGTTACATTCGAAAACGTATTCATGCTGCCTCCCCCCGTACCGCTTGCGGGCATCCAGTTTTCGCGAATGCCGCAACCTGCATACAGACTCTCGATCAGACTCGTCGCCACCTGTGAGGCGCCTTTCACATTTGGAAACACCTTCCACTTGCCGATCCAGAAATCGAACTGGTGGTGCTGTTCGGTGTCGCATGGAGCAGCGGCTTGCGCGCAACCGGCGCTAGCGAAGGAAACGATGACGGCGACAGCGCAGAACGCTTTGATGATCATGACAATCTCCTCTGTTGCGCTGCCAGCTTGTGCGAATTGAACAAGCCGCCAAGTCACGAAAATGAGAGAGGTCTCTTACCAGCCAAATCATTGTGGTTTGGCGGTTTCATCGCGGGCCAGCACTGTGCTGAAAGTGCGATTTGCATGCGGCGCCGCGAATCTGCTTGGAATTGCAGCGCCAATCCGAGTGCCGCTTCGCATCTACCAGGCGGATGGCGCAATCCCGTGGAAGCGGCGAAAAGCGCGGGCAAAGGCGCTGAAATCGGAGTACCCGACGCTGGCCGCGATCTCCGACACGCTGCGCCCTCCAGACCGCAGGAGGGCCGCCGCCCGGTTAAGCCTCTCGCGCCGCAGAAACTGGTAAGGCGTTTCCCCAAAACATTGCGAGAAGGCGCGCAGAAAGTGTGCGCGAGAAAGGCCGGCAACGCGCGCCAAATCACTAACGCAAACGTTTTCTGACAGATGAGACCGGAGATAGGAGCGGGCAACCGAGCAACGCCTATAGAGTTCGCCCCGCGTCGATGCGCGAACCGCGGTCATCTGCCGGGTCCGCCGCTCGCTCCGCTCCATCGCCCAAACCGCTGCAAGAAGCGTGAGGCTGAACTCCTCCTGCCGCAATCTCGGCGCGATGCGCAGTCCGGACAACCCGCCGAGAAGCTGTTGCAATTGAGCAGACATCCGGCGCTTTACGGCCGGCAATTCTCCCACGGACCGGAATCGCGTCGGCTCATCCAGCAGATCGGATTCCGGCAGCTCCAACTGCGCAAGGGAGAAAACATCTCGCGCCGAGAAGAACAGGCAAACTGTCTCGACAGGAGATCCTGAAGCGATGGCGCTGGAGTAAGACTGCCCCTCATTGACGACGAGACACTCGCCGGGATGGATAATCTCGTCAAACCCGTGCACGTTGTAAGACTCGGCACCGCAGCGAACCGTTTTCAGAGACAACGGCGCCACGTGCCGCCGATAGGATGCCCGGCAGGCAAGATCATGAACAACGAGAGTTTCGTCCTCCCACAAAAAGCGGGAAAGCAAAATGCGGTCGTTGGGATTCGGTAGCGATTTGAACAGCACGGCAGGAGGTTACAGCCTCATCGCGGCATGGCCACGATCACAAACGCGTAAGGCTGCTGACAGGCTCCTCGGCCTGTTTGCCGGTGGAAAGGATCTTTACGTGTGGACTTGGGCGGCACAGGCGACAACGGAAAACCAACAGCAAATGCAGCCCTTGAAGGGCCCTGCCCTTTTCTGTCCTTCGCCGCAGTGATCGCGGTCATACGGGCGCCGGGGACCGGGTCACTAGGGTGTGCGCAAAGCAGGTCGACAAAGATCCGTCCCCAGATTTGGCCGGGCTTGGTATGGGCCATCAGGGATGCGCGGTAGC
>JAFAWQ010000042.1 GCA_019241645.1 Alphaproteobacteria bacterium | reverse complement strand
TAAAGCTCTGCTACAGAAAATTCTGATATTGCTGGAAGTCCATTGCATAGATGGCCTCTATCTTGTGTCGCGCTCTGCGGTTCAGAAGGGTGTCGTATGATACGCCTGCCTGACCGCTGCGTGCTTTTTCAGGCCCGTGGAACCAATCCATCGCTGCGAAGTCGGTTTCGGGCCACCCCTGGACACGTTCGAGGGCATTGAGTTCCGCAAAAAGATCCTGTTTGGAGACATTAATAACGACATCCGGATTGCGCTCTGCTTCCAGAGGGTGGACTTGCGGCCAAACGTGCGGATCGAGGGTATAAAGGTCTTTACCCATTAGCTGATTAAGGAAGGCGCCGAATGGCATGCCCTCTCGAACGACCATGTCGCCAGGCCGCTTGAGCCCAATCAGCATGGCCTGCCGATAGATGCTTGCGGCCCTTGTGTAGGGGTCGCGTACAATACGCACGATCAGAAAGTCTGACAGGTCGCCGATCTCGTTTAGTGGTGGGTTCTGAAAGACTTCGATCCGGTGCCAATGGGGGAAACGGTGGTAGCGGCGCACGTCTTCGACAAAGCCGCACACCGACGCAAACCACACGTAAGCCGCTGTGCAGGCGGACTTTGGCGACCAAAGGACGATCAGCCGCTTTTCCGGGCTGACGAGAGGGCGCGGCGGCCTCATCAGAGCGGGCCGTCGGACGTTTATCATGTGTGAGTCATTCTTCCGCCAGCACGCGCTTCGCCAATGTGAAGAGCAGGCTGCTCACAATCTCCGACTTTTGTTTGCTCAGCTTGCTTGGAGACAACAGCACATAGTCAGCTTCGGTCGGCGGTTCAAATAACACTGGCGTATCCGCAAAATAG
Organism: Alphaproteobacteria bacterium; assembly: GCA_019241645.1. Classification (GTDB taxonomy): domain Bacteria; phylum Pseudomonadota; class Alphaproteobacteria; order Micropepsales; family Micropepsaceae; genus Rhizomicrobium. The sequence continues at coordinate 20,871 of JAFAWQ010000042.1, read as the reverse complement.
CGGGCTCGAACCCACTCGTTCGACTCGCGATAGCGCTCCAGAATGGCGCTGCGCTGCTCGAAGGTGATCACGGATTCGCGCGGGTTGCGGTGGTAGCGGTCGCCCGTCAGCTGCTCGACCATGTTGTAGAAATCGTTGTCGTGCTTGTCGCGGAACACGGCCGTGTTGCCCTTCACCAGTTCGACCAGGGCATCCGCGTAGCTGGGGTTGATCGCGCCGGCGGGCCGCTGCAATTCGCCAAGCCGATCGGAAAGGCCCAGAACACTGGCGAAATCGGCGACCACGTCGCCATCCTGCATCCGGGGACGCTCGTACAGGCGAACGGTGATTTTTTCCCGCGGCATGATCTTCTCCCAGGCCTGGAGAATGTCGCGCCAGTCGCCTCGGGTGCCAACGCCAAGTGTCAGCCAGGCCCAGAAATCGTCGGTGATCTTGCTTTCCCACTGCTGCCAGGAGGAAAGCAGCAGCTCGTCCTGCCGGCGGATGTAGAGAATCACCCGCGTGTCGTATTCCTTTGCCGTGTTCACAAACATGCGTTCGGCGCCGGTTGGGTTGGCAAGGTTTTCGGCGCTGATCAGCAGCCGTTCCTCGTCCTTAAGGTCGGCCATCAGCCGTGCGATGCGGTTGGTGATGCGCCGCCGCCCGGCGGGAATGTCCGCCAGCTGCTGCTCCATGAACCAGACATGCTGGCCGGTGACAGCTCCTCCCGGCTGTAGGTCGCTTGGCGCAACGTGCAGGCCGAATCGCGGCAAGGCGTCCGCGTTCAGCCGCAGGAATTCCTGAATCGCCGAGCTGCCCGTCTTGTTCGCGCCGATGTGCAGAACGAGATGTTTCACGCCGCCTCCCGTCTCCAATAGGCCTTATTGCGCGAAACGGTGCGGCCGGGGCAAGAGCGCTGCAACGGCTTGTGCGTCAGCTGCTGCTCGCCATCCCTTCCGGTCAGTCATATGTCGCAAGTCATTGGCGCGGCTCTATTTTTCGGAAATCTGCGGTATAAGAACGGGGATATCTGCAGATCATTGGTGTGTCTTGCGTAGCTCGCAACGGGAACTTCTTCCCCGATGCCGTGTTCAGGTTGAGGACGGAAACGTCCTCTGACCGAGGGGGCTCTTCAGGAGAAACAGGATGAACACTCGCCTTTTGCCGCTTGCGGCCCTGGTGGCGCTTGGGATCGCGGCCGCTCCGGCGGCGGCCGCTCCAGCAACGCCGCACTTCAAGATGGTCCGACCACTGTTTCGCACCGTTCCTCACAACGCCGCGTGGCACCGTCCCGGCCCGCCGGCCGCGCAACTTGTGCAGTGGAACGGAAGTTTCACCGACCAGAAGGGCATGAACATCACTTACACGATGGTGGGCACGGACCCCGCAACGACAAATACAAAGACAACCATTCCCGTGGTGATCGTTCCGCTGAAGCTGGTTTTTGGCAAGGCGAACGGGGACATGACCTTCGATCCTGGGAAGACCCGATCCGCCAACGGCAAAACGGTGCTGAAAGACCTGATCGCATCGCCGCTGTTCAAATCCAATATCCGGTTCGTCCAGGGCGGTGTCGATCTCGGCAAGACGCAATACATCGATGCCTATCAGCGGGGCAATTTCTGGAACGCCAACGTCAAGGACAACCCGAATTACCATGTGTTGCTCGGCAACCCGACCGTTCTGCCCACGCAGACGCTTAAGGTGTCGCCTGCCGCCGGACTGGTGATGACCAATCCGTTCGGCACGGAACCGGTCGGGACATATGAGGTGGATCTGTTCGACAAGCAGATCGTGAAGATCATCAAGGCCAACCCCGATACGATCACGCCGGATGTCTTCCCGCTGTTCGTCAGCTCCAACGTTTTCCTGACCGAAGGCTTCGCCGTCTGCTGTATCGGCGGCTATCACAGCTCGATCGGCAGCCAGCCCGCCGGCCAGACCTACGGCTATGCGACCTACGAAACGGAAGCCGGCAGCTTCTCTCAGGATGTGTCTGCCTTCTCGCATGAGGTTGGCGAGTGGATGGACGATCCTTTCGTCGACAACAACGTGAACTGCACCGACAACACGCTGATGGAGAATGGCGATCCGCTGGAGAACAATGCCAATTACGGCGATTTCGCGTACAACGTCGGCAGCCGGACGTACAATCTGCAGTCGCTCGTGTTTATCGGCTATTTCGGCGCACCGCCGAGCACGTCGGTAAACAACTGGCTCAGCTTCCAGAACGAGCAATCGACGGTCTGTCCCGGGCAATAAGATCCTTCCGGTAAAGCGTAAAAGCAAAGGGCCCCTTGCGGGCCCTTTGGCTTTTGCAGCGCCAGTTCCCGCGTCGCATCCCAATTGGCCCGGTGGTCAGACCATCGCGGGCAAGACCCTGTTGGGCGGGCGGTGGCCGTCCACGAACGTCTTGATGTTGATGATCACCTTCTCGCCCATGTCCAGCCGGCCCTCCAGGGTGGCCGAGCCCATATGCGGCAGGAGCATCACGTTCTTCAGCCGCAGCAGCCGCGGATCGACCTTGGGCTCGTTCTCGAAAACGTCCAGCCCCGCTCCGGCCAGCTCGCCATTTTCCAGCATGCGCACCAGCGCCTCTTCGTCGATGATCTCGCCGCGCGCCGTGTTCACGATGTAGGCGGACGGCTTCATCATCTTCAGCCGCCGGGCGGAGATGAGGTGGTATGTCGCCGGCGTGTGCGGGCAGTTGATGGAGACGATATCCATCCGCGCCAGCATCTGGTCGAGGCTGTCCCAATAGGTGGCGTCCAGCGCGTTGGCGATCTCCTGGGCCACGGGCTTGCGGTTGTGGTAGTGGATCTGCAGCCCGAAGGCGCGGGCACGGCGCGCCACCGCTTGGCCGATCCGCCCCATCCCCACAATGCCGAGCCGCTTGCCCCACAGGCGGTGCCCCAGCATCCAGGAGGGCGACCAGCCATGAAACCGGTCCGTCTCCAGCGCCTTCACGCCTTCCACGAGACGGCGGGGAACGGCCAGGATCAGCGCCATCGTCATGTCCGCGGTGTCCTCGGTCAGCACGCCGGGCGTGTTGGTAACGGTGATGCCCTTCGCGATCGCGGCCTTGACGTCGATATTGTCCACGCCGTTGCCGAAATTGGCGATGAGCTTCAGCTGATCGCCGGCGCGATCGAGCGTCTTGGCATCGATCCGGTCCGTCACCGTGGGAACCAGGACGCAGGCCTCCCGGACAGCCTCGGTGAGCGCAGCCTCGTCCATCGGCTTATCTTCCACGTTGAGCCGCGCGTCGAACAGCTCCCGCATCCGCGTTTCGATGGCGTCGGGAAGCTTTCGCGTGATGATCACAAGCGGCTTGTCGGCGGGCATGTCGCGCTCCGGAAAAAGGGGCGGGCATTGTCGATTGCTCTTAGCAGATGCGCTGGTAGGCTCAAAATCCCGCTCACGTTACCCATCCACGAAGAGACAGCTGCATGGCGCCGAATTGTGCAAGCCCGGATCGCGCCGGCGCCCTCGGCCGCCTCTCCTGGGCGGGCTACGAGTGGGCTCGAAATCCCTACGTTCTCATCATCAACATCTACCTGTTCGCTCCCTATTTCGCGAAAGAGGTGGTGGGAGATGGCGTGCGCGGCCAGGGGCTTGCCGGCGCGATACAGTCCTACAGCGGACTGATGATCGCGCTGCTGGCCCCGTTTCTTGGCGCCATCGCCGATTGTGGCGGGCGGCGAAAGCCGTGGATCGCGGTGTTCACCATTCTGCTGGCGGCCGCGATGCTGCCGATGTGGTTTGTGCTGCCGCACGCTGACTGGAACCAGCTCCTCTTCGCCGGGGCGCTGATGGCCGCGGCGAACGTGGCCTTCGACAGCTCGGCCGTCTTTCACAACGCGATGCTCCCTGGGCTGGCGTCGGAGCGTGGCGTGGCGAGACTGTCCGGCCTCGGGCTTGCCTTAGGCAACGCTGCAGCAATCGTTCTGCTGCTGTTTCTGCTGATTGGATTTTCATTGCCGGGGCATGTGTCCTGGAGCCTCATCCCGGCGCATCCTCTGTGGGGCATCGATCAGGCAGCGCATGAGCCGGAGCGGCTTGCCGGCCCGGTGTGCGCGATCTGGCTGTGCGTTTTCAGTCTGCCGTTCTTCCTGTTCACGCCGGATCGGCCATCCGCCAACACGCCATTGCGCCGCGCCGTAGTGCAGGGCGTGGGCAACGTTCTGCGCACGATCCGCAGCCTGAAACACTATCGCAATGTCGGCGCCTATCTGCTGGCGCGGATGTTCTTCAACGACGGCATGACGGCGATCCTAGCGTTCAGCGGGATCTATTCCGCCACGATCTTCCATTGGGGGCCTATCCCCATGCTCGTCTATGGAATCGAGCTGAGTGTGTTTGCCTCGCTCGGCGGCCTTTTCGGCGGCTGGCTGGATAGTACGCTAGGCTCGAAGAAGGCCATCTTCATCAGCATTGGAGGAACGGCCGTGTGTGCGTTGCTGTCGCTCACCATGGCGCCGGACCGCATCTTGTGGTTCATTCCGTATGACGTGCACGCGGCGCCTTTGTGGGATGCGGAGTTCTTCCACACCTGGCCGGAAGTTATCTATCTGGCGATCGTGAACGGTACGGCGGTGTTCATCGCCGCGGGCTATGCGAACAGCCGTACCATGCTCGCGCGCATCGCGCCGGTCGAAAAGATAACCGAATTCTTCGGGCTCTACTCGTTATCCGGATTGTCGACGAGCTTTCTTGCCACCGGTTTTGTGACCTGGCTGACGCTCGCGTCGCACAGCCAGCGCATCGGGTTGATGGGCGAGGTGCTGTTCCTCGCCATCGGTCTGGCGCTGATGGTTTTCGTGCGGGAGGAACGCGCCACGGCCGCCTAGCTGCGCAAGACCTCCGGTATGGCGTCCTAATCCAGTCATGTGAGACGGGTTCGAGCCAAGATCGGGAACGTCGGAAGTGACCACGCCGCGCACCTTTTTCATCAGGCGGGACAGGTTTGCGCGCCCCTTCGCCGGATTTTCTGTGACTTCGCGCAAATCCATTCTCCACGATCAATGCCGGAAGTGGCGTATGCCGGTGAAGGCCATCGCCAGTCCGGAATCGTCCGCGGCGGCAATCACTTCGTCGTCGCGAATGGAGCCGCCCGGCTGAATGACGGCGGTCGCGCCGGCTTCCGCAACGGCCAGCAAGCCGTCCGGAAAAGGGAAAAAAGCATCGGATGCGGCCGCGGAGCCGATGGTCAGCGGCTGCGGCCAGCCCGCCGCCTTGGCCGCGTCGTTTGCCTTGATGGCGGCAATTCGCGCGGCATCGACCCGGCTCATCTGGCCTGCACCGATGCCGGCGGTTTGCCCGTCCTTGGCATAGACGACGGTGTTCGACTTGACGTGCTTGCAGACCGTGAAGGCGAACAGCATGTCTCCTAGTTCGGTTTCGGTCGGCGCGCGCCTGGTTACGATCTTGAGGTCAGCGCGGCCAATGCGGCCGTTGTCTCGGGTTTGCGCGAGGAACCCGCCTGCGACAGAGCGGAACGTCAGCCCAGCTGCGGCCGGATCGGGTAAGCCACCGGCGACAAGTAGCCGCAAATTCTTCTTTGTCGCAAGGATTTGGCGCGCCTCGGCATCCGCGTCAGGTGCGATGATCACTTCCGTAAACAGCTTGGCGATTTCGGTTGCTGCTTCGGCATCCAGCATGCGGTTGAAGGCGATGATACCACCGAAGGCGCTGACCGGATCGCAGGCCAGCGCCTTGCGGTACGCCTCCGCCAGGGAGCTTCCCAGAGCCACGCCACAGGGATTTGCGTGCTTGATGATCGCGCAGGCGGGTGTCGCGGGGTCGAATTCGGCCACCAGTTCATACGCGGCGTCCGTATCGTTGATGTTGTTGTAGGAGAGTTCTTTTCCTTGCACCTGCTCGGCCGTGGCAACGCCGAACCGCTGCTCGCGGGTAACATAGAACGCGGCCTGCTGATGGGGGTTCTCGCCGTAGCGCAGCGGTTGTTTCAGGCGGCCGGCAAAGCTGCGGTAGCGCGGCGCGGACTGGTCGCCGTCTCGTGCCAGCTCGCCTGCGAACCAGTTGGAAACCGCCGCATCGTACGCGGCAGTGCGGGCGTAGGCCCCTTGCGCGAGCTTTCGCCGGAGCGCCAGCGAAGTGGTGCCATCGTTGTCCCTCAGTTCATCGAGCACGGCAGCGTAATCTTCCGGATCGACCACCACCGTCACGTATTCGTGGTTCTTGGCCGCAGCCCTCATCATGGCCGGACCGCCGATGTCGATATTCTCGATGGTTTCGTCGAAACCGGCGCCGCGCGCCACCGTCGCCTCGAACGGGTAGAGATTGGACACCAGCAGATCGATGCCTTCGATGCCGTGCGCGCGCATGGCCTGCGCATGCTGCGGATTGTCCCGGATACCCAGAAGGCTGCCATGAATCATCGGGTGCAGGGTTTTGACTCGGCCATCCAGAATTTCGGGAAAACCGGTGATCTCGGAGACATCGCTCACCACCAAGCCCGCGTCGCGCAGCGCCTTCGCGGTGCCGCCAGTCGAAATCAGCTCGACGCCCCGTGCCGCAAGCGCTCCCGCAAAATCGATCAGGCCGGCCTTATCGTGAACGGAGAGCAAGGCTCGCTTCATGGGACGCAAGGTCATCGGAATCGCTGGGTGCGGGGACGCGTCGCTCTTACCGGTGAAGCACTCAAAAGAGAAGGGGCCGATCGCGCCGGTGGTGTTTTCCCACAACGCAAGTCGATGTTTCGCAACCTTTGCCTCGTATCTGGCGGGTCTTTGACCTATAGAAGGTGCGCGAATCCCTGAGAGGTCGTGTTCTGGGTACCACCGCAAAAGTGCGCACGAGCTATAACTGCGCCAAATGTCCCGGCTATTGCTGTTCCTATCCTATCATTCCGCTCAACAAGCGCGACCTTACCCGCCTGGCGCGCTACTTCGGTTTGAGCGAGCGCGAGACCAAGAAGAAATACACGGTGCCTCGCGAGAACGAGGACATGACCATGCGGCGGAAGGCGGACAAGCATTTCGGCCGCATTTGCCAGTTCTTCCACACGGAGAACCGCAACTGCACGATTTACGAAGCGCGGCCGTTGGCCTGCCGCGGCTACCCGGAAACGCCGCGCTGCGGGTACTACGAGTTCCTGAAGTTCGAGCGAAAGCTGCAGGAAGACAAGGATATGGTGGCGCATACGCTCTAGGCGAGCGCCGACTTTGGTCCGTTGACCGAAGGCCGCGCGCCGGTATTATCCGCAGGCCATTACTTTCGACTCTAGTCATGTGCCCCTGTGGCGGAATGGTAGACGCGGCAGACTCAAAATCTGTTGCCTTCACGGGCGTGCTGGTTCGAGTCCGGCCAGGGGCACCATCAAAATTGAATCGCCGGTGCACTGAAGACGCGGTCAGCTCTATGTATATACATGTATTGACATAGAGCGCGGTTTTGCTATTCTTATTTCATGGCACGGACACGCGCTTTCAAATCTGGCAACAGCCAGGCAGTCCGCATACCAGCCGACATCGCTTACGCGGACACGGAAACAGAACTCGAAATCACCCGCAACGGTGACGTGATCATGATGTATCCGGCGCGGGGAAGCCTGAAGGAGGCTGTCGAACTGCTACAGGAGATGCCGAGGCTGAAGCATATTCCAGTGAAGCGTATATCGGTACGCCGGACACGCTGGGGCTGATTTCGCGTTGCCCTGGCTGCTCGACACCAACATCGCCATCCACGCGAGCGAAGGCCATCCGCGCGTTTTGGAGAAGTTGAAGGGGCATGACGGCGCAACATTGCTGTCAGCCTTGTGCCTCGCCGAATTGAAACGTGGGCTGCATCGCGAGCCTTCTTTGGCCGCATCTCGGCGGATGCGGCTTGAACTCTTAGTGAAGCGCATTCCCGTCATCCCCTTCGATTTGCATGCCGCTGAATGCTACGGTTGTATCGTTGCCGCCATCGGTTGGAACAGGGCGCGCGATTTCGACCGGATGATCGCCGCACATGCACAGGCCACGAATTCCGTGCTCGTCACCGATAACGTTGCCGATTTCAGGGACATTCCGGGATTGAAGGTAGAGAATTGGACGGCTCCGTGACCGCTCACGCCTTACCTTGCTAAAGCCCGGCCAAGGCCGCTACGAAAGATACCAATACAACCCAGTCGGATAATCCCACATGCCTCTGACCAACGCGCAGGCGCGCGACGTCGAAAGCGTTCTGCATCCCTATACCAACCTCGTGCGCTTGCGCGAAACCGGGCCGATGATGATCGAGCGTGGCTCCGGTGTGCGCGTCTACGACGATCAGGGCAAGGACTACATCGAGGCCATGAGCGGGCTGTGGTCCACCGCGCTCGGCTGGGGCGAGCCGGTGCTGGCGGAGGTTGCTGCCGAGCAGATGCGCAAGCTCTCCTTCGCGCATTTGTTTTCGGGGAAGGGACACGAGCCTGCCGTCGCGCTGGCAGAGAAGCTGAAAGAGATATCGCCGTTTCCCGTCGGCAAGGTGTTCTTCGCCAATTCCGGATCGGAAGCCAACGACACCCAGGTGAAGCTGTTCTGGTACATCAACAACGCGCGGGGCGCGCCAAAGCGAAAGAAGATCATCAGCCGCACGAAAGCGTATCACGGGGTGACGATGGTGGCGGCGAGCCTTACCGGGCTGCCTGGCAATCACAAAAGCTTCGACCTGCCGTTCGAGTTCGTGAAATTCGCCAGCTGCCCGCATTACTATCGGGCCGGCGAGCCCGGCGAAACCGAGGAGCAGTTCACCGCGCGCATGGCAAGCGAGCTGCAATCGCTCATCGAAGCGGAAGGGCCTGACACAATCGCCGCGATGATTGCCGAGCCCATACAGGGAGCCGGCGGCGTCATCCTGCCGCCGAGGGGCTACTTCCAGGCCATCGGCCGGGTGCTGGCGAAATACGACATCCCGCTGATCGACGACGAAGTGATCACCGGCTTCGGCCGCACCGGCAACTGGTTCGGCTGCCAGACCTATAATTTCCAGCCCGCCAGCATGACCCTGGCGAAGGCGCTGTCGAGTTCGTACCTGCCGATCTCCGCGGTTCTGCTGTCGCCGGAGCTTTGCGACATCATCGAAGCGGAAAGCGGACGTATCGGCACGTTCGGCCACGGCTACACCTACACGGGGCACCCGGTTTGTGCGGCCGTGTCGCTGAAGACGATCGAGCTCTACGAGGAGCGCGATATTCTCGGCCATGTGCGCCGGGTGGCGCCGCATTTCCAGAAGCGGCTTGCGAAACTTGGCGAGCATCCGCTGATGGGCGAGGCGAGCGGCATCGGCCTGATCGGCGGCATCGAATTGGTGGCGAACAAATCCACCAAGGCGAGTTTCGATCCCGCCAAATACGTTGCAGTACAGGTGTTCAACTTCGCGCAGGAAGAAGGTGTCATCTCACGGCCGTTGTTGAACGACCGACTGGCGTTCTGCCCGCCGTTGGTGATCACCGAAGCGGAGATCGACGAATTGTTCGACCGTTTCACCCGCGCGCTCGACCGCGGCCTCGATTGGGTCACGCGCGAAGGCTTGCTTCAGTAGCGATTATTGGGGGAAACGTTCAACCTAAATACCGTTCCCACTCTGTGCGTGCCGCCTTCGGCAGTGGCGCCACACACACGTTTGAATTTGTCATCGGCAAGCAAGCTTCCCGTGGGATAGATTCCGTCAATTTTGTCAGCCTTGAAATCGTGGAGAACAGTCAGTGTAGTGTCGGTCGCAATTCGATAGACTACGCCGCAACCATTGCCACCGCAACCGCCGCCGTCATAGGTTGTCCCATAGAGGTTGCCAGCCAAATCTTGAATCACGCCGCCTAAAGGGTGAGCTCCGTCGTTTCCCCCGGTGAAGTCGTGAAGGACAGTATACGTTCCTTCCGTGGTGATTTTGAACACGACGCCCATAGCCGCAGTTCCGGCAGAATAAGCGGTGCCATATAGAATCCCATTATCATCTTCGATGAGGCCTCCCGAAGGATGTGCGCCATCATTTTCGCCAGCAAAGGCATGCAACACCCTCTCTTGTCCATCGGGCGTTACTTCGAAAATCACACCGCATCCATCGTAGCAGTTGGCATATCCTGACCCTCCGTATTCCGTTGTGCCGAAGAGATTGCCCTCCTTGTCCCGCAATAGCTTGGAGTGGGGCGCGTAGCCTTGATCGCTCCCCGAAAAGGCAAACACAACACTCTCTGTCCCGCTCGGCGTGATCTTAAAGATTGTGCCGCAGGTCTTGCCATCGCACGCCGCTTCACCACCTCCATCGTCGGTCGCGCCATATAGATTTCCATTGTCGTCTTGAACCAGGCCGCCGAGGGGTCCGCTGCCATCGCTCCCTCCAGCGAACGCATGCAACACTTTGAACTTACCATTTGGCGAAAACTTGAAGACAGTGCCAAATCCCCGAGGGCCGGCGTCCAATGTTGTACCGTACAGATTGCCCCCAGCATCCCTCAGCAGGGATGAGCTGGGATTGCGGCCATCACTTCGGCCATCCTCCGAAAAAGAATAGAGAACAGTTTCGCTGCCATCGAGGCTTACCTTGAAAATTGCTCCGCGGTTATTCGCTCCCCCGAACGGCGACATTCCGTACAGATGTCTGGCATTTTCGTCACCGACCAAGCCGCCAGAACCTCCATGCGCGTCTAATTTGCGTTTGAAATCGTGAAGAATCAGGTACTTCGTCTGCTTATCGCCGGCCAATAGAGGAGTTGCAGCGAGGGCAACTACAAGGCCTAAGCTTGCACCAAAAAATGCTTCTAAGCTCACTTCTGCCGCCGCTTGCAGCATACCGGCCGATATCATTCCACGCTCTATCGCCTGATTCAACCAGTCATCATTGCTGAGAAACGATGAGGGATGAAGACGTGTTCGACCGCTTCACCCGCGCGCTCGACCGCGGCCTCGATTGGGCAACACGCGAAGGCCTGCTGCAGTAGAATTCGCCTTAACTATTTCGTCAGACTGTACACAATGCCCGCGCCACCGCCGCCGGAATGGGCGATGCCGTAATATTTGTCGCGCCCAGCCTGGATGAGCCCGGCATGCGGATACGCTCCGTCGGCTTCGCCGCCGCCGAAACTATGCAGCAGCGCGAACTTTCCCTTCGTCGAGAGCCGCCATGCCGTGCCGTTTCCGGGGCTGCCTCCTCCGTAAGAGGTAGTGCCGTACAGATCGCCGGTGTCTGTGCGGAGCAGGTCTCCTGTCGGATACTGGCCATCGTCGGCACCCAGGAAAGTGTAGAGCAGGCTGAACTTCCCGTTGGGTTTCAGTCGGTACACGATGCCTTTCCCGTGCGCGCCGTCATACGTCGCCGTGCCGTAGAGATTGCCTTCGGCGTCACGCGCGAGCCCACCCTGCGGATTACCGCCGTCGTTTCCGCCAGTGAAGGAATAGAGCGTGGTGAACGTCCCATCCGAGGCGATCTTGAAAATGTTGCCGAAGCCATCGTCGCCGCCGAACTGGGTGACACCGTAAAGGTTGCCTGAGCTGTCCCGCGTCAGCGTTGCTGACGGCCCGGCGCCGTCGTTGCCATTGAATTCATGCACGACGTGGAATTCGCCACCAGCTGTCCATTCGAAGACGGTGCCGGCGCTGGTTTCGCCCCCCGCCATCGCGACGCCGAAAAGATTGCCGGCCTCATCGCGGACGAGGCTTCCGATCGGCGCCTGTCCATCGGTGCCGTCGAAGTTGTGCAGCACGGTGTAGGCACCGTTCTTCTTCAGGCGGAAGAGGACTCCGTTGCCGGCATCGCCGCCGGCCGCGGCGGTGCCGTAGATGTTGCCGGTCGCCGGATCACGCAACACTCCGCCATTGGGGTTGGCGCCATCGGTGCCGCCGGTGAAGGTGTACAGCACCTTCTCCTTGCCTTGAGTGGTCAGTTGAAACACAACGCCAGCATCTGCATCGCCGCCGTTGGGCGTAGTGCTGTAGAGTTTGCCCTTGTCCAGCGTCAGCTCGTTATACACAGGATACGCACCGTCGGGAGCGCCGGTGAAGGTGTGCAAGATGCCGAAGGTCTCTGCCTGAGCGGCGAATGCGCCGAAAGTGAACGCAGAAGCTAGCAGCACCGGATAGAATAATCTTATGTTCGTCGACATCGCGCAGCACCCTCCAAACCGGCGCGCATTTATACCCGCTCTTCGTCGTACGTCGACTCTCCCTGGCTCGCAGTTTGGGAACGTGAAATTTTTGCGAGGCCTTTTCGACGGAACCTGACGCCTCGGCGCCCGTTGAATCTACAGGCGCGCATCCGAAACCACGGCTTTCAGAGGAAAGCATGATCGAAAGATCGGGTTGACGGTGCGCGCACTTTCGCGTTTCCGAAATCCGCGACATTCGGGAGTGTTTTATGGCCGTTCCGTTCACGTTGAAGCCGCTGCCCTGGGCCGAGGATGCCCTTTCTCCCACCATCTCCGCCCGCACAATCCAGTTTCACTATCACAAGCACCACCAAACGTATGTCGACACGCTGAACAAGCTCGTGTCCGGCACGCGCTACGCAGGCATGCCGCTCGAACAGGTTGTCGTCGCGACAGCTGGCGGCAAGGACGCGAACGTTAAACAGATCTTCAACAACGCGGCGCAGGTGTGGAATCACGATTTCTTCTGGCGCTCGCTCACGCCAAAGGGTTCCGCACCGTCAGGCCCATTGAAGGAGGCGATCGAGCGCGATTTCGGTGGTACGGAGGACTTAACAAGGCAGCTGGCGGAGGCGGGCAAATCGCAGTTTGGCTCCGGCTGGGCCTGGCTATGTTCGAAGGGCGGCAAGCTGAGCGTCGAGAAAACGCCGAACGCCGAAAACCCGATGTCACAGGGAACGAACTGCTTGCTAACAGTCGATGTCTGGGAGCACGCCTACTATCTCGACTACCAGAACGAGCGGCCACGTTATCTTGAGGAAGTGTTGGTCAAACTCCTTAACTGGGATTTCGCCGCCGAGAATCTGCAGCACGAATCCGAACCGGTCCGCGCCGCGGCTTAGAGCGAGCGGGCGGCAGACCGCTACAAGTCTGCCGTCGCTTCACTCCATGCTTACTGCGTAGCGGCGGCGCTCTTGGTGTAGGGCACGAATTCGCCGAGCGAGCAGGTTTCACCAGTCTTGATCACGCGGATGCCGATTTCCGGTCCGCAGATCTGATCCGACCGCGTTACATAGCTGAAGCCGTGAAATTCAAGCCCGCGGCAGGATGACCGGAGATTGTTCTGCCAGACATGGCCGTCCTTCATGTAGAACAGGACAGTGCGCGGATTGACGTAATGCGTGTGGTCGATGTTGTAGGTCCACAGGCAGACATGCCCGCCGCCGGTGGTGGTGCCGACACCGGCGGAATCCGTTGGCTGCGCAAAGCCGTTGGAAGCCACCGCGATTGCGGTGGCGATGCTTGCGCCGATGATGAAGTTTTTCATTGTCTTTCTCCTTCCGAACTCATGGATTGGGTGTCGACTTGGGCGTGATCTGCACCAGGGGGCCGAGCAGGCACACCGAGCCGGTACGAACCACGCGAATGGTTTGCAGGTTTCCGCAGAGTTGGTCCGGCGGGGTCGCTTCGTAAGAGAAGCCGTTGAACTGCAGCTGCGGGCAGGCCGTGGGCAACGTGCTTTGATAGACCGATCCGTTCTTCATGCTGAACAGGATGGTCCGATCGTCCGGCGTCTTGGTGTGGTCGATGTCGACGGTGCGGATGCAGATGCTTTTGGCGGCCGGCTGGCCAAGCGCGGCTGTCGCGCCCAGCGCCAGTGGCAGGGCCGAAACGAGTGCGAGAGTTCTCATCGCTCAAGTCCTTTCGCCGTCCATTATAACGCATCTCCGGGCATGAACGCTGCCTGAACAGAAGACGCACGTGGCACTTCGATTCTTCCCGCATTGCCGGTCTGCTTGACTTGGAGGGCCGCCGCCCCGATGGTCCGGCCCTTCACGAACAGGAGAGAATCCCGTGTCCGCGCCAGCCGCCGCGTCCAGCGTCCATGTCACCTTGCCGGACGGCAAGGCGCTGGCGTTCCCGGCCGGCACCACGCCGGGCGAGATCGCGGCGTCCATCGGCCCGGGCCTGGCCAAGGCGGCGCTGGTCGCGGAAGTGGACGGCAAACAGTGGGACCTGTTCCGCCCGCTGGAAAGTGACGCGAAGCTTCGCATCATCACGAAGAAGGATCCGGAGGCGCTGGAGCTGATCCGGCACGACATGGCGCATGTGCTAGCCATGGCGGTGCAGGCGCTTTATCCCGGCACGCAAGTCACCATCGGCCCGGCGATCGAGGACGGGTTCTACTACGATTTCGCGCGTGACGAGCCGTTCACGCCGGAAGACCTGCCGAAGATCGAAGCCAAGATGCACGAGATCGTGAAGGCGGATCTGCCGACGCGGCGGGAAGTCTGGCCGCGCGAGAAGGCGATCGAGCACTTCGAAAAAATTGGCGAGCACTACAAAGCGGAGCTGATCCGCGATCTGCCGGCCGGCGAGGAAATTTCCGTCTACGCGCATGGCGACTGGCAGGATCTCTGCCGCGGGCCGCATTTCGCATCCACGGGAAAGATTCCGGAAGCCTTCAGGCTGACCAAGATCGCCGGCGCCTACTGGCGCGGCGACGCGAAGAACGCGCAGCTGCAGCGCATCTACGGCACCGCGTGGCGCGACCAGAAAGAGCTCGACGCCTATCTGCTCAAACTGGAGGAGCAGGAGAAGCGCGACCACCGCAAGCTGGGCCGCGAGCTGGAGCTCTTCACCTTCTCAGCTGACGTCGGCGCAGGCCTGCCGCTGTGGATGCCGAACGGCATGGTGATCCGGCAGGAGCTGGAATTCCTCGCGCTGCAGGAAGAGCGGCGCGACGGCTACAAGCGCGTGGCGACGCCGCACATCACCAAGGAGGCGCTGTTCTACCGCTCGCGCCATCTGCCTTATTACAACGAAGGCATGTACTCGCCGCTCGATATCGACGGCGAGAATTACTACCTGCGGCCGATGAATTGCCCGTTCCACCATCTGGTGTACGGGGCGACACGGCATTCCTATCGCGAGCTGCCGATCCGGCTGGCGGAATATGGACAGGATTACCGCTACGAAGCCTCCGGTGGATTGTCCGGCCTCATGCGCGTGCGCGGATTCTGCATGAACGACGCACACATTTATTGCCGCTACGACCAGGCAAAGGACGAGTTCATCCGCGTGATGCATCTGCATGCGCGCTACTACGACCTGATGAACATCCAAGAATACTACATGCGGCTGTCGCTGCCGGACATGGCGAAGCTCGACAAGTATGTCGATGCGCCGGAGAAGTGGATTGCCGCGCTCGAGATCATCAAGCAGGCGATGCAGGAGTCCGGCTACAAATATGTGGAAGGCGAGGGCGAGGCCGCGTTCTACGGCCCGAAGATCGACTTCATGATCCGCTCGGCCATCGGCACCGAATACACCATCTCCACCAACCAGCTGGATTTTCTCGCCACCGAGACCTTCGACCTCAAATACATCGGCGAGGACGGGGCGGAGCATCCGCTCTATGTCATCCATCGCGCGCCACTGGGCACGCACGAGCGCTTCACCGCCTTCCTCATCGAGCACTATGCCGGCGCCTTTCCGGTGTGGCTGGCGCCGGTACAGGCGCGTGTCGTTCCCATCAGCGAAAAGGTGAATGAGTACGCGCATAAGGTGGTGGATACGCTGTTCGCCGCACCGGTGGTGAACGGCACGGGCGGCTTGCGGGTGGACATCGATACCTCCGCCGAGCGCATGCAGAAGAAGATCCGCGACGCGCAGCTGAAGAAGATTCCCTACATGCTGGTGGTGGGCGAGCGCGAAGCGGCGGAAGGAAAGGTGGCCGTGCGCCTGCGTTCCGGCAAGGACCTCGGCGCCATGCCGCTCGACGCCTTCACCGCGCGCATCAAACAGGAAGCGGAAACGCGGGTGGACGCGACGGAATAGGCGCCGCACACAGGTGCGGCGGGTGGACTTGTCCGACGCTAAAAGTAATGGGACTATCGTGCCATGAACGAGCTTGTTTTTGAGGTGACTCAGGAAGCCGACGGAGGCTTCGTCGCAGAGGCGCTCGGCGAGGGCATTTTCACCGAGGGTGATAGCTGGGAAGAGTTGCGCGCCAATGTGCGCGAGGCGGTGAGTGCCTACTTCTTCGACCAGCCCGCGCCTGGGGCTATCCGGCTGCACCTGGTGCGCGACGAAGTGATCGCGTGAAGCTGCCGCGTGACCTGAGCGGCCGGCAACTTACTCAAATCCTTATTGGTCACTTCCGCTATCGTGAGGTCAACCGCGTCGGCAGCCATATGAGACTCGCCAAAGCATCATCGAGTGTCCATTCCCGACCACGACACGCTCCGAATCGGCACGCTGAACGCTATTCTGCGCTCGGTCGCGGAGGCGAAGGGCATCGGCCGCGCTGAAATTCTCTCGCGAGTGTAGTCAAGCAGCAGGTATTGTCTGCCGTGCTCTTGTGTGGCGGTATGTGTATGCTATCCCGCCTGACATGACGTGGTAAGGTTTCCGGGTATGGAGATCACGCTGGATATCGACAAGGCTTTGATGGCGGAGCTGGAGCAGGAAGCTGCGCGGCAAGGGCGGTCGCAGTCTGAGATCGTGGAAGGCGCGCTCCGCAGATATCTTGCAGCGCGCCAACACGCGAACCCGCCATCATGATCAATATCGCCGCCGCAGGCACGTGCCGCCTTGGCAGCCGCATCGTCAACCGCATGGGCTATGGCGCCATGCAGCTGGCCGGCCCGCATGCGTTCGGCCCGCCGAAGGATCGCGCCGAAGCCATCGCGGTGCTGCGCGAAGCGGTCGCGTCCGGCGTCAATCACATCGACACCTGCGACTATTACGGACCGCATGTGGTCAACGAAATCATTCGCGAGGCGCTGCATCCCTATCCGCCGGAGCTCACCATCGTCACCAAGGTCGGTGCGCGGCGCGGCAAGGACGCGTCGTGGCTGCCGGCGCAAAGCCCGGCGGAACTCACTGCCGCGGTGCATGACAATCTGCGCAACCTCAGCCTGGATGTGATCGACGGCGTCAACCTTCGCGCCATGGGCGCTCCTGACGGCATGGGCAAGGCGGAGGGCTCGATCGCCGGGCAGTTCATCGCGTTGGCGAAGCTGCGCGAGCAGGGACTCATCCGCCATCTCGGCATCAGCAATGCCACGTCTGCGCAAATCGCCGAGGCGCGTGGCATCGCCGAGATTGTCTGCGTGCAGAACTTCTACAACATCGTGCATCGCGAGGACGACGCGATGGTGGATTCGCTTGCGCGCGACGGCATCGCCTATGTGCCGTTCTTTCCGCTCGGAGGGTTCTCGCCGCTGCAGTCCGATGCGCTTTCCTCGATAGCCAGGGAGATCGGCGCCACGCCGATGCAGACGGCGCTGGCCTGGCTGCTGAAGCGTTCGCCGAACATCCTGCTTATTCCCGGCACCTCGTCGCGCGCGCATCTGCGGGAAAATCTGGCGGCGGCTGAGCTGCAGCTCCCGGACGATGTCGTGGCCCGTCTGAATGCGATGAACGGCTAGCATTGAGATGAAGCGATAGCCTTATCCTCCCCCGCCTGCGGGGAGGTGCCGAATGCGAGCACAGCAAGCATGAGGCGGAAGGGGGTACGTGCGCTATTCTTCCCCTACCGTCTCGCCGCTGTGCGGCGATCCACCTCCCCCGTAAACGGGGGAGGATAAGCGCGTCGGTTCAGTGAGAAGATCGGCTCAATAATTTCCGTGGCGGACGGCGTCGAGCTTGGCCTGCAGATAGGCGCGGTGGGCGTCCGTCAGCTTGCCGCCGTCAGCTGCCTGCAGCTTCAGGCCTTCGTCGCGGACGGCCATGATGGCCTCGTGCCGGCGCAGCGAGGTCGAAGGTGCGGCGACGGGCGTTGTCAGCCGGTTCGCACTGCCACTGCTGGCGGAAGGCAGCGCCAGCGCCGGCGCGGAAAGCAGGAACGGCGCCGCCAGCAATCCGGAAATCGTTCGGGTTTTCATCGCGTGCCTCCTCCAGCCTGAATCCGCCCTTAACGTAGGTCCGCACCCGCCGACTTCAAGGGCTACATCAAACGTGTGAGTCGGCATCACGGCGTCATTGGCAAACCGCGCGAATCAAACCTAGCATTCACGTCTTTTAGGCGACTCTCTAACGATGCAATACAAATCCTTCAGAATCGAAAATTTTAAGGGCGTGAGGGACACGACCGTCGTGCTGGAAAGCGCAATAGGGGCAGGTGTCTTTGCCTTCGTCGGCCTCAATGAGAGCGGGAAAACTACCGTTCTAGAAGCCATTCATAGTTTCTCGCCTGATGACGCCACCAGCGAGCTTCTCGCGGGAGAAAAGGGAATTGGCGTTCCATTCAATGAACGGGTGCCCCGACACTTAATTTCCGAATTCACGGGTGACGTTAGCGTGACCGCAACCCTTTCGGTTACCTCGCAAGACAAAGAGAGAGTTGCGAAGCGGTTGCTGTCGGAACATAAACTTATTTTAGATGGCGACAGCTTTCCCGACGAAATTGTTTTTCAGAGACAACAACGGTTTGAGAACGGAGATTTCAAGCAGAGCCTGTTTACTCTTCGCACAAAACTTCAAGTAAGAAGCCAAAGGCAGAAAAAATGGCGCAGTCCACAAGGTGACGAAAAGAAAGTTATTCGCGATATCGTATATGGGAGAACGCCTGACATAGCGTACTTCCCAACGTTTGTTTTCGATTTTCCAGAATCGATTTTCTTGACCGATCGTGGCGGAACTGTCGACCGCTTCTATCGCCGCGTATTTCAGGACATTCTAGACCATGATGGGAGAGGCCACACGATCGAGAAGGACATCGTCGGTCGGATCCGTAGTGATGATATGGTGGTCCCGTGGCTCGCATTCCTCACCACGTGGAGTATGCACGATGATCGCGCAAAGATTCAACATGTTATGGACCGCGCCAGTGCAGCGGTCAGCAGGCTAATTTTTGGAAAGTGGAATAAGATATTTGGAGAAGACACCCGCGGTAAGGAAATCGTAATTTCGTACGATACCGCAGAGGGTGAACTGAAGGATGCGCAGGGTAACAAGGTCAAGACCCACGAGCACGACGTCCTCATCAGGTTTCAAATCCGGGACGGAACACGGCGATTCAACGTAAACGACAGATCGTTGGGGTTTCGGTGGTTCTTCTCGTTCATGTTGTTCACGCAATTCCGAGTTGCTCGATCAAGTTCAGGCGCTCGGCCACTTCTTTTTTTGTTCGACGAGCCCGCTTCAAATCTCCACGCAGCAGCTCAGCAAAAGCTAATTGATAGCTTTCCAGAAATAGCGAAAGGCGAGCATGCCTTAGTCTATTCCACGCATAGTCATTACATGATTGAACCAAAATGGCTGGAGCAAACATTCATCGTTACAAACCGAGCGGATGCTCCCCCTGTTTCGGTTCTCGATGAAATTTCGTTGGACGATGAATCTCTTGATATCCAGGTTTCGCTATACCGCCAGTTTGTGAACAATCATCCAAATCAAACAAGCTACTTCCAACCAATTCTGGACAGATTACAGGTCGTGCCATCGCGCTTGGACCTCCAGCGCGCTTCAGTAGTTGTCGAGGGAAAGTCGGATTACTATTTGCTGCGATACGCAGCAAATCTGCTAAAGGTGTCTGATCCCCCTCTTGTGCCAGCGTTGGGCGCTGGCACCTTTGGCACGCTGGCAGCGCTTCACGTGGGTTGGAATCTAAAATTCTTGTTCGTGCTTGATGGGGACAAGAAGGGTAGGGGCGAACGTGATCGTTATGAAAGCGAGTATGGCATACCGGGCGATCGATTAGTTACGATAGATGAAATAGCTGTTGGGATAACTGAGATAGAGGACCTGTTCGATGATGCAGGTCGGTCAGTAGTTCAACGGGAGATGAAATTGACCGCTAGACCGACAAAGAACCAAATAAGGCGCTTCTGCCAGGAGAGATTAGCAGGGGGTAACACGCCAGCGCTAGGTAAGCATTTCGAAGATAAGGCAAAAGCTTTATTGGATGGGCTTTGGGCCCGCTTGGCTGGATAGGCTACATGCGTCGCCATTCTCCTGATTGATCCGTAGGCGGAACAAGGTCGCGCAACGAGATCAGTGGGTTGAAGAAAATTTGCAGATGTCGCGTTCTCCACCGGCATTTCGGTGCTATGATGCGCGCATGATTGGATCGAACGCACCGCAAATCGGGATTGCAGCACACGCGCGCTGTTGGCGCTTTGCCGCGCTCGCAGATGATCGCGCGCGGCGTTGGATTCGTTCGCCGTGCGCAAATGCGCAAGAGTCGTGATTTCAAATGCTCCCGCAGTGCGGCAACCACAACATCTTGTGCGGTGGTAGACGGAGAAGAGGATAGGGGAAGGGGTTAACGTGTTTTCGCCGAACAAAACGAACAATTCCGTTTCGTGGTCTCGAGGCGAGGGGGGCCCCCACCCCCCTGTTTTTTACAAACGAATACGGTGGCGGCGATGCGGCTTTGCCACGGGCAGCCCCTTGCCAATTGCCGCCCGTAGCCTATTCTTAAGTGGAATCGGGCAGGGTTTCCTGTCCGCTTTCGCGCGTGAAACCGAAGCTCGCGCGCCGTCATTTCACGGAGAACCTTGCCAGAGCCCATGACCGAAACACGTTTCGCGGAAAGGCTCAGGAGGCTCCGCGAAGCGCGATGGCGTTCGAGCGAACCATAAGGAGAGAGTCATACCACCACGCCGTCCCCCAATGCCCGCCCCGGCTCCGGCCAAGGATGGGCCCCGCGTCAACGAAGACATCCGCTCCCGCACCATCCTGCTGATCGGCGACGACGGCCACAAATACGGTGAGCTCGGCATCGACGAAGGCATCGCCATCGCAGAAGAGCGCGGTCTCGATCTCGTGGAGGTGTCGCCCGAAGCGAAGCCGCCCGTCGTCAAGCTGATGGA
>JAFAWQ010000038.1 GCA_019241645.1 Alphaproteobacteria bacterium | reverse complement strand
TCACCATCGGCCGTGAAGTGATTTGGCTGCATTGCTATGGCGAGCGCTTTGCCGATCCCGATGCCGGCCGCCCAAGCGAACCGCCGCGGTTGCCGAAAGCTCAGGCGCCATACATTCCGGCAGAAGGTGAAATTCCGGGCGCGCCGGAACCGCTGCCGGATGACATGTCCTACGATGCCGCCAAGCAGCGGCTGCATGTCGGCAAGGGTTTTGTCGAGAACGTCACGCCGGAGATGTGGGCCTACGAAGTCTCCGGCAAGCAGGTGGTGTGGCACTGGTTCAGCTACCGCAAGCGCGATCGCAGCCGGCCGATCATCGGCGACCGGCGGCCGCCTTCACCGCTCGACAAAATCCAGCCGGATCACTGGCTGCCGGAATACACGACCGACCTGCTCAACCTGCTGAACGTGCTGGGCCGCCTGATCAGTTGGAACCGAAGCAAGCCGATCTGCTGGACCAAATCTGCGCCGGGAAGCTGCTTGCCCCCACCTTCTTTGCGCTCTCCGAAGCAGTTGGGGACAAATAGGCGCCGCCCCTCGCCGGCCCGTTTCCGCTGGCGCATGATTGCCGCTGACCGAATCAGTTGCATCCATGCCATCCAGCCGCCAGCCCGATCTGTTCCGCGCCGACGAACCCGAACTGCTGGAGGATCGGCCGGAGCGCGTCTATCGCGCCGATCCCCACGACGTGCGCCGCGAATTGCACGCATTGCTCGCCAAAGCCCGTGCCGCACAGACCATGCCGTGGCCGGATCACGAGGCAGGCATGTGGCAGGTCGCCTTTCCGCAGATGAGCAACTGGCTTCCGCCCGACGAAGGCGATCAGCTGCGGTTCGCCTTTGCGCAGGAAATGCAGCGCCTCGCCAAAGCGGCGTAGCGCCCTCTCCGTCGTGCTGCGCACGACAGCTCCCTGTAAACGCGGGAGGGTTAAGGCTTGAATTCGTAGATCGCGCCTTCGTTGTCGCTGCCGCCATGCACGGTGGCACCGTAGAAGGTATCGCTCTCGCCATTCACCATGCCGTTGTAGGCGAAAGCCCCATCCGGCGGGCCGGCGAAGCTGTGCACCACGCTTTCCTTCCAGCCATGCGCGCCGGGCTTGAGCTTGAAGATCACGCCGGTGCCAGCGGCGCCGCCTTCGCTGGTGGTGCCGTAGAGATTGCCGGCGCTGTCGAAATTCACATTGGCAATGGAGGCCGCGCCGTCCGCCCCGCCCTGGAAGCTATAGAGTACCTGCTCTTTCCACCGACCTTTGTGCGGCGAGAGCTGCCACACGCAGCCGACGTCGTTTTCACCGGCGTAATAGGTGGTGCCGTAGATGTTGCCGAGCGCGTCGAAGGTCAGCCCGCCATAGGGAAAGCCGCCATCCGGCTCCTCCTTGAAGCTGTAGAGCACGGCGAATTTCCACCGGCCCATCTTGTTCTGCTTCAGCCGGTAGATGCTGCCGGAGCCGTTGGCGCCGCCCGCCGTGGCCGCGCCGTAGAGATCGCCACTGCGCAGCACCAGCGCGCCGGCAGAGCCGCCGATGCCGTCCGCGCCGTTGAAGGCGTACAGCACCTTGAATTTGTACTTCCCGTGCTGGGCCGGCGTCATCTGGTAGATGGTGCCCATCCCGTTGACGCCGCCGATGGGCGCCATGCCGTAGACATTGCCGGAATCATCGACGGTCAGGCGCGCGCCCGGGCCCTGCCCGTCATCGGTGCCCTGGAACTGGTGGATGACGCTCTGCGTAAAGCTGCCGCCACTATCCTTGGTGAGCTTGTAGGCGACGCCGCAGCCGCCTTCGCACACGCCGCCTCCGCCCGTCACCGCCGTGCCGTAGAGATTACCGGCCGCATCCAGCGTCACGCCCTTGTAGGGCTCCGCACCATCCGCGCCGCCGGTGAAATTGTAGAGGACGGTGTGCGTCCAGGTGCCGTCGCCGTTCGGATGCAGCTGCCACACCGTGCCGCTGGCATGGGTGCCGCCCTGCACCGAGCTGCCGTAGAGGTTGCCGGCCGCATCGCGCACCACATCGGTGTCGGTGTATTCGCCGTCGGCGCCGCCCTGGAAGCTGTAGATCACCTTCACCGTGGCGGCGTGTGATGCTGCGATAAGGCTCGATGTGGCGAGCAGTGCGAGAACGAGTGGCGTGGCTTTCATGGCATTCCCCCCGGAAGACGCGGACGTGGCGGCAAATAGTATCACCGCGGCGCCTGCGACTCCACAGACGCCGGGGGCCACGGACTTATTCCGCGGTCCGGCGCTATAGCTCGCGGACGCCGAAACTGAAGGACAGAACCTCCAGCTGCGCGTAAGCCAGATTGCGAAGCAGCCGGCCAAGCCGCGGCGATGCCGTTTCGGACAGCTCGGCCAGGCGCAGATACTGGGTGCGGTTGATGTGCTGTATCCTGTCAAATAGCTCGGCCGCATCCCGAATTCCCGCCTCCCGGCAGACGCGGTAGAAGATGCCTCTCGGCACCCGGGGATTGCGCTTGTTACCGAGCAGGATGTGCGACAGTACGGTCATTCCATCCTCCGTGCCGACTTCCGGAACCAGAGAATTGCGCCCATCCGCCGGTTTCGGCTCGCTGCGGCCGATGCGCAACTTCTGTTCATTGAAGGCAAGGGAGAGGCTCAAGCCAATGCCCTGAACCCTGCTGGCAAATCCCCAATTGCGGAAAATCAGCAGCGGATCCCCGCCGCTATAGGACACCAGGACTTCATTCTCGAAACGCCCGCCGATGCCGACGCCGACGCCACCGCCCGTTTTGTATTGCGACTCCAGCCCATGATTGGCGAGCTCGACAATGGGCATGACCACGGTCTTGTCCTTGTACCGAATGATGCGCGAGGCGAAGTACCGCTCAACGATCGCTTCCGTGGTGGGTTCCTGCAGCCACAAATCGAGGTTGAAGGGCGATTTCAGCAGTTCGCTAAGCTCGGCCGGAGCCGCGTGAAACATCCGCAGCAGCCCTTCCGTTTCATGGCTGGCCACGCCCCAGGAGAATTCACGCTCGTAGTTTTCCAGAAAGCTCTTTTCCCGGACCCCGATCGTTGCCCCTGCGCCGACGCAAAAGGAGCCGTTCTCGACAGTCACATGTTTCGATTCCAGCAACAGGGATTCGGGAATGTGGATGTCGACCGGTTTCGCGGGATCGATGGGGAACAGCCCGCGCCCGTAACGCCCGTCCTTCAGGCACACGTTCTCCGCCGTGCCGCCCAGCGCGCGAAACTCCTCGAGCATGTCGTCCCAGAGTTTCGCGCCGCCCGAATCCACGCACTGTTCCTCCCTGCTGCGGGAAAAGACTTGTTCGCGCGCGCCCCGCGCTCATCGCTTCGGCATTCTGTAGTTGCTCGCTGGGCCTTGTGGAAGACGTCTGCCGCCTTGCTTGACCGGCCCGCAACGCAATCGCCATAAGCAACCCGGCCTGCTTCGGATTTTCTGCATGAGCTTTCCCCATCTGCTTCCCACTTACGCGCGCGCGGATGTGGCGTTCGTGCGCGGCGAAGGCGCCTATATCTTCGACGAGAACGGCAACCGCTATCTCGATTTCGGCGCCGGCGTTGCGGTGAACGTGCTGGGGCATGCGCACCCGCATCTGATTGCCGCGTTAACCGAGCAGGCGGGGAAGCTGTGGCATACCTCCAACCTTTATCGCGTCCCCGGTCAGGAAAAGCTGGCGCGGCGGCTGATCGATGCCACCTTCGCCGACACAGTGTTCTTCACCAATTCCGGCGTGGAAGCGATCGAGTGCGCCATCAAAACGGCGCGGCGCTATCACTTCGCCAATGGTGCAGCCGAACGGTTCCGCATCGTCACCTTCGAAGGCGCCTTTCACGGCCGCACCCTCGCGGCGATCGCGGCGGGCGGTCAGAAGAAATATCTCGAAGGCTTCGGGCCAAAGGTGGAAGGCTTCGACCAGGTGCCGTTCGGCGACGAGAAGGCGCTGGCCGAAGCAATCACCGATGCCACCGGTGCATTGCTGATCGAGCCCATTCAGGGTGAAGGCGGCCTGCGCCCCGTGCCGCCAGAATTTCTCCGCCATCTCCGCGCACTGTGCGACGAACGCGGCCTGCTGCTCATCTTCGACGAGATTCAAACCGGCATCGGCCGCACCGGCAAACTGTTCGCGCACGAATGGGCCGGCGTGATGCCGGATATCATGGCCATCGCCAAAGGCATCGGCGGCGGCTTTCCGTTGGGCGCGTGCCTCGCCACCGCGGAAGCGGCCAAAGGCATGACGACCGGCACGCACGGCACCACCTTCGGCGGCAATCCGCTGGCGATGGCGGTGGGCAACGCGGTGCTGGATGTCGTGCTGGCGGACGGGTTTCTGGAGCATGTGCAGCGCGTCGGCAATTACGCCAAGCAGCAGTTCTCATCGCTGATTTCCGACCATCCCGACGTGTTCGAGGATTTGCGGGGCGAAGGATTGATGCTGGGGCTGAAGATGCGCGTGCCGAACACGGACTTCATCGATGCGTTGCGCGCGCACGGGATGCTGGCGATCGGCGCCGGCGACAACGTCATCCGCCTGCTGCCGCCGCTGATCATCGACGAATCCCACGTGCGGGAGGCGATGGAGAAATTGTCGGAGACGGCGCATGACTTCACGGCAGGCAGACGAACGGCTACAGCTTAGGATTATGCGGGCTTGGCATGCAGGCGGGCCGCTTCCGCCTTGCAATTGTAGGCGATGTCCTTGTCGTCGCAGAAATCCGGCCAGGCGTCGCTCGCCATCCAGTATTGAACGAGACCGAGCCGGTCGGCCAACGCCATGAACCGCTTGTCGAGCACAAAGGGACTCATGTGCACGCGGAACAGAATGTCGGTACCGCCTTGCCGCAGTCGCGCGATCTTGCGTGGATCTTTCATGAGACCATAGGCTTGGTCGACGCGGCCCAAAGCGACGAGGGTTTGCAGCCAACCCTGCGGCGCGCCCGTATAGTGGAGATGCGTTCGCACGGCATTTTCGATGTTTTGCGGAGAAGGCGTCGCGCGGGCCAGTAGAAAGGAGCGCTGAACCCCGCTTGCAAAAGTTTTCGACGTGCCCGGCAAGGCGCTTCCGCGGTCGATTTGTTGAATGAGTTCGGCGGGATCGCCGAAGCGAAACTCAACGCGTGACCGCACTTCCTGTACCGCGAAAGAGTCGGGCCAAAGCCGCTCCGCGGCGCGGAGTTCGGAGCGCGCGTCATCGGGGTATCCGTCGTAGGCGAGCGCTGAAATGACCTCACTTCGAAACCAAGGGGAGCTTGGCGCCAGGGACACCGCGCGCCGCGCGCTCGTCAGGCCATCCTCCGTCCGGCCTACCTGATTGCGGACCCTTCCCATGGACATGTGCAGGAATGCGCAGTTGGGGTCCAAGCCGAGGCCGCGATCGAGCGTGGCGATACGTTCGCCGTACCCGGAAAATGGGATCAACCACGCTTCGGCCGCATATGTCAGCCCCAAAGACGCATCGATAGACCGCGCCTTTCGAAGATGCCGCCACGCTGCCATACGCAATGAGCCGGCTTCCGCGCGTGAATCGTCCCAAGTCGACCATTCGGCTTCGACAAACGCCAAGGTGGCGAGAGCCGGCGCATTGTCCGGCTCTTTCGCGACGACTCGGCGCCACTGTTCGACGGCGCCGGTCTCCGGTTCCGCATTCAAGCTTTCGCAGGCGGCGAATACCAGCTGAAGGGCGCCGCTTGGGGTGCGCGCCGGGTCGTTGTTGGCCCGCAAGGCGCATTGCGTGACCGCCGAAACTGCATTTGCGATACGGTCGTGCAGAAGCGCGGGATCGGAAAGCGAGGCCACGAACGTGTCACTCCACAGGATAGCCGACGAGCCGGCTTTCAAAAGCGCGACATCCGCCTCGCCGCGGTTGCCTGCGCGCTTTTCCAAGACGGTAAGCCGGTAATCGCCCCGCTTGCCGTTCACGAAGGAAATGCCGTCGCCCTGCGTGTTGGCGAAGCGCGCGAGATCTATTGCGAGTCCGCTGGCCAACTCTTGGGACGCCTGCCCCTGCGCTGCGACCACTGAAATGGTCGCGTAGCCGGAAACCGAGGCGCGCTGCCAAAAGAACAGCACCACGGCAACGATAATAGCGGCCACCGCGGCAGCAACGCCTGCGGTGACGGGTCCGCCCAACCCTGCCATGCCGCTTGCGACGGTCTGCGCCATCGCCGGCGCCGATCCGAGTTCGACAAGACGATAGCCAACCTTGCTGACCGTCTCCAGCCGAAAACACCCGGCGCCTAAGCCTGCAGCGATCTCCCGCAACCGCGAAATGGCCCGCTGGATGGCGTTATCGCCGACGATGCGTCCGTCCCAGCAGCTGGCAATCAAATCGTCGCGCGTGACCACCGCGCCTTGTGCCTGCCACAGCGCTACCAGAACCTGCATGATGCGCGGCTCCAGGGTTTCGCTCTTCCCGCCAAGTTCAATCTGCCGGGTTGCAGGCATGATTTTGAGACTGTTCAGGCAGAAGGGAGGGATGCGCGCGAGATTGATGTTCGCGCGCTCCCGAGAATGTCCTTCAGCCAACACGAAGCACCTTCATCAATTCCTGCCGGCGAACAGAATATCAGCTTTTCGTCAGGGATTCATCAGCGTGAGAGTGTGTCGAGAACGCCTTCTTATCCGCGATGATTTCGCCATCCCGCAAGGGAATCGCCGCACCGGCGGTCGGCGCGGGTAACGAAGGAGCAGCTGGCATGAAATACATATCGATATTGGCTTCGGCTGTGTGCGCCTTGGCGCTGAGCGGCGCGGCCACGCACGCGGGTATTGTGAAGCTCCCGCACAATGTGGGGGCGCCCAAGGCACAAGGCATCGTGGGCACTTGGCTGGCCTCCTACAATGGGGGCGAGAGGAACGCGATTGCGCAATGGCAGGCGGGCGGTACGTCTTCCCAGCTCGTCGATTTTGCGTCCCGAACCGGGAACGCCCTTCTTGGAGACTGGAAGAAAAACGACGATGGAAGCTTTTCCGTTTTCCTCACCGGCTGGACCTTCAACAACAAAGGAAACAAGCTCACCGGCTATTTCACAAAGGCGGAAACCGAAACATTATCCGGCGACACCTACAGCGGCATGTTGCACGTGACCTTCTACGATCTTGACGGCAATATCGTTTTCCAGGCCGACGGGACGGTATCGGCAACCCGGATATCGGCGCAGTAGACGGGAGGCATGGCCGTGCTGGGGCGGCCACGCCTTTCTTTTCGCCTGAACGAAGGGGGCTGCGGCCAGCCGGTCACGCTAAGGAATATCTTAACGTGTGCGCCACGCCAGCGGGTGGGTGAGGAGTTTTGGGTCCACGGTCACCAGCCGCAGGTTTTCCACCTGGCATTGCGCCAGCAGCAGCCGGTCGAACGGATCGCGCGTGTCGACACCTACTTCCAGATCGGCAAGAACATGCGCCGCTTCGATGACGAGCAAGCCCATTCCGAATTCAACAAGCAAGTCTGGCAGGTCGGCTGCCTCGATCATCACGTCGAGCTTGTCGATCCGGAACTTGATGGCGATTTCCCATAGGCTCACGACGCTGACGAACAACCGATTTCCAGAATCGCGAATCGCCGCGCGGATTGGATTCTTGAGCTGCGTCGCTTTGCGCCGGGCGATCGGAATGAGGATGTTGGTATCGAGCAACAGCCTCATTTCGGCAGCCGCCGCTTCCTTTTCGGCAGCGGCTTGAGCAGGAAGTCTTCCGGCAGCGGATCGTCAAAATCCGGCGCCACGTACGGAAACGGATCGGTAATTCCCCGCTCGCGCAGGAACTTCTCGCCGGCTTCCCAGTTGATGCCGCCCTTTTTCTTGTGCGGAACGATATCGCACACCGGCTGGCCGTTGCGCGTGACCGTGATGGTTTCGCCCCCTTCCGCCTTGCGCGCGAGCTGGGTGAACTCGTTCTTCGCCTGCTTGATCGAAACGGTGTCCATGCCCGCAAAGTAGCTACCGGTAGCTACTAAGTCAATACCGCTTTGATTTCGCCGCAATCGCAAGCTAGCGAGCGCTACAGTCTCGAACAGAATCAGTTGAGTCGCAGGCCGCATTCCGCATGTCGCAGTTCCTTTCCGTCGGCGCCATCCTGCTTTCCACCCTCATCTTCCTCACCGGCCAAGGCCTTTCAGGAACGCTGCTGCCGGTGCGCGCGCATCTAGCGCACTTCTCGGATTTCGGCATCGGCCTGATCGGTTCGGCCTATTTCGTGGGCTTCATCGCCGGCTGCTATGCGGGGCCGCGGCTGCTCGCCCGGGTCGGCCACAGCCGCACCTTTGCCGCCGCCGCCGGCCTTGCAGCCGCCATGACGCTGATGATGTCGCTCGCGGTGAGCGAGCCGGCCTGGATCGTCTTGCGCGCGTTCTTCGGTTTCGCCGCAGCCAACGTCTACATGGTGATCGAGAGCTGGCTGAACGACCGCGCCACCAACGCCACGCGCGGCCGCATCTTCGCCGCCTATCTGATGGTGAACTTCACCGGCCTGATCATCGGGCAGTGGAGCTTCATTGCCGGGCGGCCGATCAGCCAGACGTTGTTCATCCTCGCCGCGATTTTCTATTCGCTCTGCCTCATTCCGCTCGGGCTTACGCGCACGCCGCAGCCGCATGCAGTGGAAGTGCCCACGCTCAGGCCCAGGCGCATGTTCGCGATTTCGCCGGTCGGCGTGGCGGGCTGCATCGCGGTGGGTTTCGCCAATGCCGCGTGCTGGACATTCCTGCCTGTGTACGCGCACGACCAGCACCTGACCCGCGGATTGCTCGCGGGCTTCATGAGCGCCTTCACGCTTGGCGGCGCGCTGATCCAGGTGCCGGTGGGACGAATGTCGGACCGGATGGATCGGCGCGTTATCATCGCCGGCGCTTCGCTTTGCGCGGCCGCCCTGGGTGTCGCCATGTGGTATTTCGGCGGCCGCAGCCAGACTGGCACGCTGGCGCTGGTGGCGCTGTTCGGCATGGCGGTGCTGCCGATCTACGGACTCTCGGTTGCGCACACCAACGACAGGCTGCCGCGCGAGATGTTCGTCGAAGCATCGGCCACCCTGCTGCTGATCAACGCCAGCGCATCGGTCATCGGGCCGGTGATCGCCGCTTCCGTGACCGACCGCTTCGGCATGCCGACGCTGTTTCTGTATACGGCCGTCATGCATCTGGGCTTGGCGCTGTTTACGGTGACGCGCATTCGCGCCGCCGCCTCGCCGCCGCATGGCGAACGCTACGCGCCGGTGCCGGTGCTGGCGCAGGCCACCGCCGCCGCGCTGGAGCTCGATCCGCGCAGCGAGCATCCCGAATCTGCCCGATTGTCCTGAGACCGCGAGCCGTCCCGGAATGAAACGATTGGCGCGGTTAGCCCTTGGGTGAGTGGCGTGAACTATGCTTCTAACTCGCCAGAAACCTTACTCCGCCCCGGTGAGGCACGGCATGCCCGCACGAAATCCGTTCCATACCGCCGTGGTGCTCGTCACCTTTGCGATGCTGCCGCTATCCGCCGCCGCCAAGGCAGGATCGATGGATTGGCCGCAGACCTACATCGATCACGGTCATACGAGCTTCAACGACCGCGAAAAAACGCTCTCCCCCGCCAACGTCGCGAACCTGAAGCTGAATTGGGCCAGATCGTTCTCCGGCGATGTAAGGGCGTTTGTGATCAACGATCATTACGCCATCGCGCGCACACCCAGCGACAACGGCAAGAACCTCGATCTCTGGTACCTCAACTACAAGACGGGCGAAACGGTGTGGCGGATCGATACCGGACCGGATGTGGGAGCTATGAGCAGGATGCTGGCCGTCGGGCGGCACCGCATTTTCAGCGCGTGCGGCCTTACCGACGACATCGGTTACAATTACAGCGGCCTTTGCGCCTACCATAAGAAGAACGGCCAAATCTCCTGGCAATTCTCGAATCCCTGCCACTGCAGCCCAGAAGCTGGAGTGGTTGCGGCACCCGCCTTCGCATTGAGCGGGCTAATTTTCTTCGGCTATTTCAACGGTGGCGCCGGGGGAAAGGAATACGCGATCGCTGTGAATGCGGATACCGGCGCCTTTTATGGCGCATATCCCACCGGCGGACGCGGCTCCTTCGCCAGCGCAGGCATCGTCTTCGGAAAAGACCAGGTTTACTTCGGCTGCGACACGAGCATCTGCACGCTCGCGCGCGCGGACGGCAGCCTTCGCTGGAAACAGGCAATCGGGGCACCGGCCGCGGCCATGTCGGTCGGAAAGAATGGCGCCCTCTATGTCAGTCTCTGCAACGGCGCCTCTGCCATGATCGCGCTCGACAAGAACGGAACGCCCTTGTGGACTTATGGATCGCCACAATGCGGCACGGCACCCGCCGCCGTTGCCGGCAATCACCTTTATTTCACCGCTGCGGATGGCAACGTCCATGTACTCGACGCGGGGACGGGCTACGAGCTGCTTTCGGCGGCGCCGGGCACCGCCTCATCGCCTTCGCTTGCGAATGGCGTGATGTATGTCGCCGGCAACGACCAGACGCCAGGGGCGAGCGCTTACGACGCACAGAGCGGGACGCTTCTCTGGAGCAACGCGCCGCGCGCCGGCGCTTATCACCTGCCGCCGGAAATCATCGACGGAACGCTGTTTGTCGCGAACCAGGAATGCGGAAGCGTCTGTGCCTATGGACTGGCCGCATCGAGGCGAAGCCCGCTTCCCTGATTCTGCGGTATCCTTTCTTGTCTCGACTCTTGAGCCGTCGCTCACCCTGGTTGAAAGATGCCTGCGAGGCAGGCATTTTGGCCGGGCTGCCGCGGTTTGTTCTAGCCACGGGCGATTTCGTTAGAACCGCTGCAGATGCATGTGGACGGACGGCGACTTGATGGAAAAACAGACCAGAGTATTTCAGATCGGCTACAACAAGTGCGGCACCCGCGCCATAAGGGATCTCTTCCGGCGGAATGGATTTCGCTGCGTGCATTGGGACCAGGGCCGCCTGGCCAAAACGATGTTCCGGAATTTGAAGGCTGGCCGCAGCCTGATCCATGGGTATGAGGATTACGACATCTTTACCGACATGGAGTGCATGAAGAACGGACACTCGCTCGAGGGCTACAAGCTTTATCCCGAGCTTGCCAAAGAGTTTCCTTTAGCGCTGTTCCTGCTGAACACGCGTGACCGCGAGCGATGGATCCAAAGCCGGATGCAACACCAGGACGGCAAGCTCGCCCAGGACTGGAAGCGCCATTACGGTGTGAGCAGCGATGATCACCTTCAGGATTGCTGGCGCAAGGACTGGGACAGCCACCACGAGCAGGTCAAGGCCTTTTTCGCCAACAGCCCCTATCGCCTGGTCATTTTCGATATCGAGCGCGATCCGCCGGCCAAGCTTGCGGAGGCGATGCCGGAAGTGCATCTCGATCCTTCCAAATATCGCAAGACCGGTACCACCGAAGAGGACAAGGCGCGCCGTGAAGCGCGCCGGGTGGAAAGACCGGCGGCCGAAGGGGCGTGAGCTCGCGGGATATCCGGCCATGACCCCTCCCGTCGCCCAGATAAAGCTATACGGCGAGCGCAATACGGGAACGAATTTCCTCGAGCATTTGCTGCGCAATAACTTCACGCAGCCGCTTCTTGAAGGCACTGCAAACAAGCAGGAGAAGAAGCAGCGCCGGCAAATGGTCAAGCCGTTGGACGGCAAGCTGATCGCCAAAATAGTAAAAGACCGCTTCGACACCCGCGCCAGCAACGTGCGCCTGCTTCCCGAAGGTTTGGGCTGGAAGCACACCAGTCCGCCGCTGAAATATCTGCAATCGGTTCCGGGCCGCGCGGCGGAAACTCTCTTCCTGGTTCTGGTGAAGCACCCGGTATTCTGGAGCGTTTCATTCCTGAACCGTCCGTATCACAGCTTTTTCGACTACGACGGCATGACGTTTTCGGAGTTCATTCGTCATCCCTTCGTGCCGACTGGACGCGACAATGTCGAAGATCCCGTTTATCCATCCGTCGTTGACCTCTACGCCGCAAAGGTCGACGGCTATCGCAAGCTTATCGAGATGGGCGTGCGCCACGAAATCATCCTCTATGAACAGCTTATCCAGGATGTCGGCGGGTTCCTTGCCCGCATCGGGGCCCGGCACGGCCTTGTACGGAGATATCCCGACCGCGACATCGTGCGGGATGCAGCGACCAAGAACGATATCGCCACCCTTGCCGACTACCGCGAGAAGTATCGCCTGGATAGCGTTCGCAGCATCGTCACCCCAGACGACTTTGACTTCATCGTGCAGCGATTTGGCACGGAAAGGCTACGCTGGCTGGGCTACAGCGAAGCCTGAGTTTTCCGTTCAAAGCTGCTATTCCGCGTGTTGGCGATGAGCACGCGATCCCCGCCGAATTGCCGGTAGTAATCCTCATACCGTTCGATCACTCTCCGCAGCGCTTCGCGGCGGACCTCGCCATCCAAAAGCAGGTGGACGATGGCATGCCGCTTCTCGACCATGGCTTCGCATGCCGCGGGATTGTCCTCGCACCACGCCACCTTTTCCTGGACGTCTGAAAAGTCCTGCGCCACCGGTACGAAGTGTTCCCACGCCTTCAGGTGACAATCGAAGAAGACTTCCCAGGGGTAGTCTTCCTTGAGCAGGACGCTGTTGGTTCCCAGCTGCCAGCCGAAGCTGCTCCCCACGTCCTTTCCCTGAATGGAAATCAGATATTTGTACTGGAGCTGCTCGGCTGGCGGCACAAACTCCTTGTTATATCGTGCAATCACGGGAAGATCGTTGCATAGCGCGATATTGCCGCGTCCGCCTTCGCCCTGCCGAAGGCCAATGTCGAATCCCTCGGCGTCAAAAAAACGCGAGACGAATGCGTACCGTGGGACAGTGCGAAGGTGAGCGATGAATCGGTCGTCATCGATCTTGCCTTGCTGATATTTCTGAAGAAGCTTCGAAACGTTCAGGTTGCCCTCCAGAGAGCTGAAGCCGCGCATGCCACCGCGCCAGAACACGATCGGCTTCTTGTCGCGCAAGGCAGGCTCGGCCGGATCGGGAAGTGTGCAGAAACTTCTCACACCAATGTCGTGAAAGCGCTTGAGCGGCCACAATATCGAATTCGCAGTGCCCTGCAGGCGGTTGTACTGAAAGGTCGGAAAAGGATTTGGCTTGCGCATCGCATCGCCCATTTTCGCGACGATGGGCGACCGCAATCCATGCGCGCGCAACTCGCCAAGAAGCGCGATATACCGCTGTGCCTGGTTCACTTCCGTTGTTTCGGTGGACGGGTTAAAGGTCAGATTGGGCTTGGGTTTCCATCCGGCGTCGGAGAGCGCCGTGCAAGCGCCGAACTGGAAATTTGCCTGGGTCTCAATGAAATTTTCGCGATCCATATCGAATTCACTGAACAGGTGCTTCGTGGTCATGCCTTACAGCGGATCGGACCTGCCCGCGCAAGCCGTCCACACCGATCGGGCAAGACAATTATGTCAGTGCGCGAGTCAAATTGAAGCGACCCGCAAGAAGCGCCCTCAGGGCTGATAGTCGAGCAGCTCGAATTTCTCCCTGGACGCCCGAAACGGCATTTCGCCCCGCCGCGTAGACAGAGCGGCCGACCCTGCCCGGTCATCGTTTGCCACCTTGCCCATGAAGCCGCGATCGGCGGCAGCCCTGATGTACCGGGCAAGCGCGTGGTAGCCAGCGCGGTTGAAGTGAAAATTTCGAATCACTGTTTCGGGAGGAACGATAGCGTCCACATCGACATAGCGGAACCGCGCGGAATGCTCCGCGCAATATTTCCGGCAGGCAACGTTATATGCGCGACGGCGATCTGCCTGCTTCTGCTTTTCCGCGCCAAGCGTGCAACTTCCGATCAGGAAAATCATGCCGTTGCCCGCTCTTTCGCGGATGGCGTCAAATGAGCGGAGCACAAGTTTTATCCGTTCCGGATCTGTCATGCGTGCTTCCCGGAAATTTGCGTCGAACCAGCCGGGGTCGCGCTTACGAATGCGGCGCGCGTCAGGATCGGCCAAGCGGACTTGCAGCTCACCTGTCACATCATGATATGTACCGTTCATACCGGACCACAGCGAAATCATGATCAATTCCGAATCTGCGAGCGCCTTGTCGAACGCCAGCGCATCCGCATAGGTCCAGCCTGGAATGTTGCGGATTACGTTGTTGGCGCGGATGGCCTCACGGTCGCTTAACACAAAGCCTGGATCGTCATAGCGGATGCGGAATTTGCCTTCGTTGCGATTGACGAACTCCACGCGATTGGTGCTGCAATAGGCTGTCAACTGGAGTAAGTCGCAGCCGCCCAGCAGCAGCAGTTTCTGGCTGCCCACGCCCGAATCCCATCCACTTTCGCCGTCGCCATCTCCTATCCAGTCGATGCGGGAATGGGTGTCGGGAGAATAAGAAACAGGAGGGGAAATATCGATGTCGGGGCGGCCCAGTTTCTCGTACACATATTGTTCGATGCCCATGTGCATGGTCCGGCAGGAAAATACGAAATGGACCAGTCGCTTTATATGCGACCGGCGACGCAACAGGAAAAAGCCGATCAGTCCGTAATCTCCGTACTTGTCGGCGGCCCTGATGCATCCGGCGTGATAACCGAAACGCTCGAGTTGCTGGCGAAACTCGTCGAGCTCCTCCGGCGTTTCGAGCCGCTTTTTCGTGTAGTTTAGCTGGTTCGTCCGGTTGATCAGTTCGACCACGCGGTCGAAATTCCCGGCGACATCATAGTCGAACGTGATTCGAATGTTGCTCGCCCGGAGAAATTCCTCGTTCGAAAGAGCGGTGGTTTCGCGTTCTTCGACCTTGCGCTGGAGGAAGCGGTATTGGTTGAGGCGGCTCAGTTCCGGATCCGGTTTTCCCGCCAGATGCGGATGGGCGAGAAGCACATGCAAAACGTCCGCCGGATGCGCCGCCATGATTCCAGGGTTGAA
Source organism: Alphaproteobacteria bacterium (assembly GCA_019241645.1). Taxonomy (GTDB): domain Bacteria; phylum Pseudomonadota; class Alphaproteobacteria; order Micropepsales; family Micropepsaceae; genus Rhizomicrobium. Next base: position 55,894 of record JAFAWQ010000038.1, on the reverse strand, counting down.
GAACTTGACCTCTTCGAGATTCAGGGTGTTGTCATCGATGAAGAGGACATTCTCCGCGCGCAGGCCGGCGCCCGCAATCATTTCGGCAACTGCCCAGCCCTTGGGATCGAAGCTTATGATGGGGAACACGAAATGATCCCAGATATCCAATTCGACCAGCTTGGCCTTGCTGCGCTCGAAGTCGTTTTTCGAGCAGATCGAGCTGATGATGCCGCGAAGCGCCAGTTGGCGAACCGTTTCAATATTGGCGGGGACGGCGGTGATTCCACCTTCCTCCAGGCTTCCCTCCCAGAAGGTGTCGTCCAGATCCCAAATAACCAGCTTGACCCTATTGGCAATCATCGAAACGCCCAACTCGCACCGTTTGGCTTGGATGCAACCTAGCGGCCGCATGTCCCCATGCAAGCGCTTGTTTCACGGAAAACGAATGCTTTGTCGGTAAATGATATGAGGATCGAAACCACAGGACCGGATTTCATCTGCGTCGGGATGCCCAAGGCCGGAACGGGCTGGCTGTTCGACCAACTCGATAGCCATCCGGATTTCTGGATGCCGCCCGTCAAGGAACTTCTGTATCTCAATCAGAGCATGCCGCGGCTGAGCTTTCTCGACCAGCGGTCGCGGCGCGCGGTGGACCGGACGGCAAGCGAGCCGGGCGGGAAAATTGGCGAGCGTGTGCTGCGCCGCGAACTCATCGATCCGCGGGATATCGGCTTTGTTCAATATGCGGAGTCAATCCGCGGCGAGCCCCGGAGCATGGATCGCTATGCCGGATTGTTCCGTTTCAAGGAGAACCTTCTGTCCGGCGACATCACGCCGCCTTACTGGAGTCTGGAATACGACGTCATGGCCTCCGTTGCGGAACACTTTCCGGTGGCCAAAATCCTGCTACTCGTCCGCGATCCGGTGGCGCGTGCATGGTCGCGCATCTCGGTGTTTCACCGAAGCGGCAAGTTCGATGCACAGCTGCTGGAAGACGCGTCCCAGTTTGCCGCGTTTGTCCGGCGATCGAGGAAAGCGGGTGGAGCACGCGCCACTCAGATCGCGCAATCGTGGCTGCGGCACGTGCCGCAATCGAACTTCCGCGCCGTTCTGTTCGACGACATCGAAAATCAGCCGGACATCGTTCTGCGCGATGTCTTGGCATTCCTCGGCGCCGATCCGGACAAGCGGCGCGCTGACGTGCCTCCTGATTACAACCGCAAGGCCGGCGACCGGAAATTGACAATGACCGGCACCGCCAGAGCCGTGCTGGCCGAACATTTCAAGGATGAACTGCTCGCTTGCGCCAACGTGTTCGGCGGACGCGCAAGCGAGTGGCCGTCGCGTTATGGGTTCGATCTAAAGAGTTAGGGCTCTGTGGTTTCCGGTTCGGCGGCGGCGCCTTCGGAATCCGGCGCTTCGGCAACGTCGTGGTCCGCGGCAGCGTGACCGAGGCTTTCCTCGATCGGGCGCAGGCGCTCGCCGCGCTTCTCGGTCTTCTTCACTTGCCGCTCGCGCTTCTCGTTGGCGCGTGTCACCGCGAGATCCAGCTCCAGCTGCGAGCAAAGCCCCAAAGTCACCGGGTCGACAGCCTTGATGGCCGCCGCATTCCAGTGCGAGCGCTCGCGAATTTTCTGGATCGTCGCCTTGGTGGTACCGATCAGCTTAATGATGTCGGCATCGGCAAACTCGGGATGGTTGCGCAGGATCCAGTACACGGCGTCGGGCTTGTCCTGCCGCTTGGAGACCGGCGTGTAGCGCGGCGCCTTTTTGAGCTTGACGGCCGGCATCTTGTGCTTGGGCGCCGCCATCTTGAGGCGCTTGGTCTGGTCTTTCTCCGCCGCTTCGATGGCCTCGCGCGTCAACTGGCCGGAGGTGACCGGATCCTGCCCCTTGATCCCCTTGGCGACGTCCTCATCGGCGATGCCTTTCACCTCCAGCGGATGGAGGCCGCAGAATTCGGCGATCTGCTCGAAGGTGAGCGTGGTGTTGTCGATCAGCCAGACGGCGGTGGCCTTCGGCATCAGAGGGGGGAGGTTGGCAGCCATGAATCTTTCCTTTCCGGGCGGGGCGCTTTCGGCGGACCCGTCCTTCCTTGAACACCAAATCATTCAGGGAAGACCGGCCTTCTAGCCGGGCCGGACCGGAAAGGGAAGGAAAATTGCGCGGTCTGGGGATGGCCGCGACCCGGTGTATATTCCGCTGGTGGTTGAAGGAGGCGGTGCCATGACAGGCAGGATGCTGTTGGCAGGCGTTTCGCTTGTGGTGCTGGCAGGCGCAGCGCGGGCGAATGTGGAGATAAACAACAGGCCCACCAGCAACATGAGCTGCGATGGCGGCGTGTGTACCGCAACGGCGCAGAAAGCGGTGCTCAATGTCGGCGAGCTGCAATCGATGCTAGCGAGTTCCGACGTGGCGGTGAAAACAGGCCGCCTTGCGAAAGACATCGCCATTGATCACCCGCTGACGTGGAGCAGCACCAGCAGGCTGACCCTCGACGCGCAGCAATCGGTGACGATCAACAAGCCGGTGACGGTCATGGGGCAAGGCGCGCTCACAATCGTCACCAACGACAACGGCAATCCCAGGAACAAGTCTGGCGAGTTCATCGTCGTGCCGGAGCGCGGCAGCGTGCAGTTCTGGGACAAGAAGAGCAGCCTCGTCATCGACGGGCAGAAGTACAAGCTGGTTTACACCATCAAGAGTCTCGCCGCCGCCATCGCCGCCAACCCCTCGGGCTTCTACGCGTTGGCAAAACCTTACGATGCGTCGAAGGATGGGACGTATGCCGCATCACCTATTTCAACCGAGTTCGCCGGCACGGTTGACGGACTGGGAAATGCGATTTCAAAGCTTTCCATCCGGACCACAGGCAACAGCCTATATGGTCTGTTCTTTTTTGTGACGACGGATGGGACAATCCGGCACCTCGGTGTTTTGGACGCCGACATGCACGCGACACAAGCTTTGAGTCTGGGGCTACTTGCCGGAGGCAATTTGGGGACGATCAGCCGATGCCATACAGCTGGGAGAGCCAAAGGAGCGGTCGGAAATTTAGGGGGACTGCTAGGGGGAAATGGTGGTTCTGTAAGGTATTCCTACGCGGACGTTAGGCTTAGCGGTCGTGCAACATTTGAAGGTGGTTTGGTAGGCTACAATAATCGCGGCTCCATAGCTTCTTCTTATGCACTCGGTCCAGTCGCGCTTCGTGACAGTGACTTTTCGAACGTCGGAGGATTGGTCGGAGACAATGAGGGAACCATTAGCAACAGCTTCGCGCGAAGTGGGGTGAAAATCGGCATTGCCGGCGACGGTTCTTACTTCGGCGGCCTCGTCGGCCGAAATGAGACGGTAAGCAATATTACAGCCTCTTACGCAGCCGGAGAAATAACCCCAAGCAGCACATCGGGAGGGCTTGTGGGCTACGACAATGCGGACGCCGGCCGCATAAGCGCTGCTTACTGGGACCTGGACATGGGAGTGAGCGACGCGTCCCAAGGCGCGGCTAACAAGAAGGATGACCCCGGAATCGAAGGCTTGACCACAAAACAACTTCAGGCAGAATTACCCCACGGCTTTGATTCGAAAAATTGGGGCATAAAGCCGAAAGTCAACGGTGGATTCCCATATCTTTTGGCGATACCGCCAAAGTAGCGAAGGCTTTGGGCTACGCCAAATTGAAACCGGGGAACTGCTGATGCGCGCGTCTGCGAGAATAGCGCCTGTTATCTTTTTTTTGTGCCTCGTCGTGCCGCTCACTCAGGGCCGAGCCGCAAATTGCACTGGCTTCATTGACACTTGCCGAACCGTTGTGTCTTCGATCGATGTGCTTCACACAGGCAACTATTCGGCCGTTCAGTATGCAAAGATTTCGGTTGCCTGCTATCACAGCAATGCGTCGCAAAGCCTTTGCGTGGGTGGGGGAGACTTTGATCGTGTTGTCTCGACCGATCCTAACTGTTCAAACTACAGCGCTAATGGCGCTACGCTAATTAAAGACACAGTAGGTAACTGTTTCTTCCGGAAGAATTTTGGTTTGAACGGCGTTGCCGATGCGCGGCAATGCGGAGTTTATGGTGATGGTAGCCATGACGATGGACTTGTACTACAAACGTGCATGAACGTTGCGGCTGGCCTACAGAACAACAGTCCGCCGCTGCAGAACCTGATTGCCGTCGTCAACACGGGCGGCGGCGTCATTGTGGACAACACCGTACAGATCAAAATTCCCGGCAATGTGCATCTGACCTGCGGGGGCACCAACGCCTCCAACGGAGTTGGCGGCAGCGACGACTACCGTGTTTTTAAGGCCGACGGCATGACTCTCAACATTACCCATGCGCTAGTGATCTCGGCCATCTTCCAATCGCTGCCTTCCTTCTTCCACAGGATCATGAACCGGCCGGTTTCAGTGAGCTGCTCCGGCTTGCCCCGCAGCTGCGCATAGAAGCGGTGGGTGCCGATTTCCAGCGCGCCATATTTGTTGATGGGCCAGACCTCGAGCGATCCCTCCACCAGCTCGCGGCGCGCCGCGAAATCCTCGCCCGATTTCAGCCGCCGGCAATGGCCGTTGAGATCGCGGATGAACTGCACGCGCGACTGCTCGCCCTCCTTGTCGTGCACGAAGCGGAAATCGTCCGTGAGCATGGCGGCGGTGGTGATGGGATCGCAGCGGACGAACACCTCATGGAACAGCGCGGCATCGGCCTTGGCGATCGCCGCCGTCAGCTCCTCGGTCTGCGCCGGCCCCGGCGTCAGATGATGCTGCGGCGCGCCTTTGAGCGTCGGGCCGGCTTGCGCGGCGGCGGCAATGAGCATCGCGCCAGCAACAACCGCGAGCGGCATCCGGACCATGACAATCTCCCTCGTGATCGATAGAGAGATTGGGCATGCGCAGGTCCGTTGCAATAGCGGACGCTTGCGAGCGGGCGGTTTCACGGGCAAAGGCACCAGGCGATTCCCCGCCAGCGTGCGCACCCATGAATGCGGACACCGAAACAGCTCCCGCGCAGACGAACCGGCTCGCGCTCGTCTTCATCTTCATCACCATGTTCGTCGATACGATGGGGCTCGGCATCATCATCCCGGTGGCGCCGCGGCTGATCGCCGAACTCACCAGCCACACCGGCACCGGCGCGCTGGCGATGAGCGAGGCGGCATGGTGGGGTGGCTGGCTCGCCACGGCCTTCTCCGCCATGCTGTTTCTGTTCTCGCCGCTGATCGGAAATCTGAGCGACCGCTTCGGGCGGCGGCCGGTGCTGATCGTTTCACTGCTGGGGCTTGGCATAGATTACCTGATCACCGGGCTGGCGCCGACCATCTGGTGGCTGTTCATCGGCCGCATTCTTTCCGGCATCTGCGGTGCGGCTTACGTCACCGCCAATGCGTATATCGCCGACGTGACGCCGCCGGAAAAGCGCGCGGCGAATTTCGGACTGGTCGGCGCCGCGTTCGGCATCGGCTTCGTGGCCGGGCCTGCGATCGGCGGCCTGCTCGGCGATTTCGGCACCCGCCTGCCGTTTTTCGTCTCCGCCGGATTGTCGGTGGCCAATGCGCTGTTCGGCCTGTTCGTGCTGAAAGAATCGCTGCCGCCGGAGAAGCGGCGCAAGTTCGAGCTGTGGCGCGCCAATCCGCTCGGCGCGCTGCTTGCCATCCGCCGCCATCCGGCGGTGCTCGGCTTCGCGGGCGTCTATGTGCTGATGCGGCTGGCGCATGATGCCAATCCGGTGATCTGGAGCTTCTATGTGTATCTGAAGTTTCACTGGACGCCGCGCGATGTCGGCCTGTCGCTGGCCTTTCTCGGCATCGTCATGGCGATGGTGTTCGGGTTTCTCACCCGCGTCCTCATTCCGAAACTGGGCGAGGCGCGCGCCGCCTATATCGGATTGATGTGCGGCGCCATCGGCTTCGCGGGCTACGCCTTCTCAACGGCCGGCTGGCAGATGTATCCGTGGATGCTGGTGTGGGCGATGATGGGACTCGTCATGCCGGCGATGAACGGCATCATCTCGCGGCGGGTGCCCATGAACGAACAGGGTGAAGTGCAAGGCGCGCTGGCGAGCGTCGGCGGCGTCACCTCCATCGCGGCGCCGGTGCTGCTGACGAACATCTTCTCGTATTTCACGGGGAAAGATGCGCCGGTCTATTTTCCCGGGGCCGCGTTCCTCACGGCAGGGTTGATGCTGGCGCTGGCGGCGCTGTTGCTGACGCGCGCGCGGCAACATTTCGCGCCCCTTCAGTCCGCAACGGAAGCGGCGGATAGCGTAAGCTTGTGAACTCCCTACGCTAGGTCCTTCTCGCTAGGATTTTGCGCTGTATCTCCGCCACGCCATCGCCGCCAGAATGCCCACGGCAAGGCATACGTAGATGGCCTGCGCCAATTCGAAAAAGCTGGCGGGCGGCATTGTGTGCTTCAAAACGAGCGCCATCACGCCCGCCGCCCACAACGTCACAGCCGCGGCAATTTCAATGTGTCGCGACACGACCCTGCACCATCATGCGGCGAAGCGCTCGATCCTCGCCACCAGGGGCGCCTCAGCGTCCGCCTCGGTAATGCGGATGGTGTCAGGGCAATTTCCCTGATGCGCGAGCCGCCAGGCTTCGCGCCGCGCCTGATGCAATACCTCTTTGGCTGTGTCTCCGAACATCGCCTGACCGTCAACACGAACGCCGTTCCTGAGCCACTCTACTCTGAACATGTACTTACTCCCCTGCGATTCTATGAGTGGGAGACGCCTCACAGCGCCTCCCCGCCGCGGTCAGCTGGCTTCAAGGGGGATATCGGCTTCACCGAATGCGGCGGCAGCACAATACACGACTAAGTCTACAAAGCTAGTATAGATTATGACCGCGAATCGGGCCCGGGCTGAGCCGGCCGCTTCGCTGTCCTGGGAAAAAAGTTCAGAGGCCACGCCGGGCGTCTGCACGCGGCGTACTGAAGAAAGCGAACGGGCTGAAGCGAAGCTAGTGTACGCTGCTTCGCAGGCGCTCCATTTCGTCTTTAATGCGGAGTTTTTCTTTCTTGAGCGCGGCGACCCTGACTTCATCCCAGTCCGGATTCGCCATTTCGGCTTCTATCTGTTCTTCGAGTTGCTTATGCTTGTCATTGAGCTCCTGGATATGCCCGTCCATCATCATATCTCGCACCTCACCGGTTGAAGACGGCCCGAATTAGAACACCAAAGATCGAGTCTGTCACCTGCCCCTTCCACCCATCCCTTCAACGCTGTTAAGAAATCGTGATGCCTTCGGTGCCGCAAAATGACGGGAAACCGCGAATTGTCGTGGGGATCAGCGGTGCCTCCGGCGTGGCCTATGGCATAAGGCTGCTCGAAGCCCTGAAGGAGGTCGGCGCCGAATCGCACCTGGTCATCACCAAGCCCGGCGAGATGACCATCGGCTACGAGACCCGATTCGGTCCCAAGCAGGTCATGGCCAAAGCCGATCAGGCCTACCGGATCGACGATATCGGCGCGCCGATCGCGTCGGGCAGCTTCAAGACCGCCGCCATGGTCGTGGCCCCGTGCTCCGTGCGCACGATGTCGGAGATTGCGACGGGCGTGACCACAAACCTGCTCACCCGCGCCGCCGACGTGACCCTGAAGGAACGGCGCCCGCTTATCCTGCTGGTGCGGGAATCGCCGCTGCATCTCGGGCATCTGCGCACACTGACAGATCTAGCCGAGATCGGCGCCGTCATCCTGCCGCCGGTGCCGGCGTTCTATGCCGAGCCAAAATCGATTTCCGATCTGGTGGATCAGATGGTGGGCCGCATGCTCGATATTCTGGGATATACTTGGCCGATGCGGCGCTGGGGCGAAGACCTGACCAAGGGGCGGCGCAGGGGCAAGGCCGGGGATGATCGAAACGGGTGAGCAGGCTCTGCGCGCCAAGCTCGCGGCGCTGATGCAGGAGCATCGCGATCTCGACACTGCGATCGAGGCGATGGGCGAGCAAGGCGTGAAGGATCAGCTGCAGATCACGCGGCTGAAAAAGCGCAAACTCCAACTCAAGGACCAGATCGCCCGCATCGAAGACGCCCTGCTGCCCGATATTATCGCGTGAACCGGTAAACGATTGCCGCGCCCTGCGCTCGTGACGGTGCATGTCAGCGATTCAACACCCGGCCGGCGACGGCATCGAGCTTTGCGAACAGCTGGGGATCGCGTTTCTCCGGCGCGGTGATCAGCGCGGTGTCGAGAACGTGCTCGATGCCGAGCGGCGATGGGGCGCGCTCGGGCCCCAGCTTCGGCGCCACGGCGCAGACCAGGCGGCGCGCGTTTTCCGCGTTGGCCATCAGCACACGAATGACCTGCTCGACCGTGACCGCATCGTGATCGGCGCGCCAGCAATCGTAATCCGTCACCATGGCGACCAGCGCGTAGGGCAGTTCTGCTTCGCGCGCGAGTTTGGCCTCCGGCATCGCCGTCATGCCGATCACGCTGCAGCCCCAGGAGCGGTAGAGATTGGACTCCGCAAGCGTCGAAAATTGCGGTCCCTCCATCGCCAGATAGGTGCCGCCTTTGGCGCTGCGGATGCCTGCCTCCTGTGCCGCTTCGTAGAGCGCATTGGTGAGCTTCAGGCAGACCGGATGCGCCATAGAGACATGCGCAACAAATCCCGGCCCGAAGAAGCTCTTCTCGCGGGCGTGAGTGCGATCGATGAACTGGTCCACCATCACGAAGGTGCCGGGCGCCAGTTCTTCCTTGAACGAGCCGCAGGCGGAGACCGAAATCACGTCGGTCACGCCGGCACGCTTCAGCGCATCGATGTTGGCGCGGTAGTTGATCGAGGTCGGCGAATGGACGTGGCCGCGGCCGTGACGCGGCAGGAACACCATCTCGACGCCGGCGAGCGTGCCGAACAGCAATTCGTCAGACGGCTCGCCCCACGGGCTTTCAACGCGGTTCCAATACGCGTTCTCGAGCCCCGCGATGTCATACACACCGCTGCCGCCGATGATGCCGAGAACTGTACGCGTCATTGGTTCGAAGCTCGCTTCGCTCGCGCCTCACCATGACGCAAACAGCGGATGGGGATCAATCGCATCATCCTGAGGTGCCGCGTGAAACGCGGCCACGAAGGATGATCAATGAATATCGGCCCAGATACGGCGGTAGGAGAGGTACGCAAGGCCGGCAAAGGCGAGCAGGAACAGCATCACGCCGAAGCCGATGCGGTGGCGGTCTTCCAGCGTCGGCTCTGCCGCCCACGACAGGAACGTCACCACGTCATGCGCCATCTGGTCGACGGTGGCATTCGTCTTGTCGGCATACGTCACCTGGTTCGGCGATAGCGGCGGGGGCATGGAGATGTTCCAGCCGTTGAAATACGGATTGAAATATTTGCCCGGCAGCACCGTGAAGCCGGCCGGCGGCTTCTCGTGGAATCCGGTAAGGATCGAATAGACGTAATCCGCGCCGCCGGCCCGCGCCTTCGTAATCACCGAAAGGTCCGGCGGCAGGGCGCCATTGTTGGCCGTGCGCGCCGCCTGCTCATTCGGAAACGGCGGCGGGAAATGATCGGCAACGATGCCTGGTCGTGTCAGCGGCGTGCCGTTGGCATCCGTCGTCTCGCCTTTGTCGTTCGGGCCCGCCGGGATCTTGTAGCCGGCCGCGATCGCCTTCACTTCCGGTCCGGTGAAGAAACCGTGGCCGCCATCCCCCGACGACATCGCGGCAAACGATACGCGGTTCAGACTGTGACAGGCGGAGCAGACTTCCTTGTAGACCTGAAAGCCGCGCTGAAGGGCCGCGCGGTCGTACATCCCGAACGGCCCATCGAAGGACCAGCCGGGCTTCTTCGGCGGCAGCGGGTCGGTGTCGATTTTCGCGTGCGCGGCGCCCGCGCCGAGCATCATACCGAGAGCAAGAGCCAACCGGGCAAAGCGCATGATCGACCTCACTCGGCTGGTGCGTTGACCTGCTCGACACCAGTGCCGGTGACGGAGGTCGCAATGGTGGCAGGCAGGGGCTTCGGCGTTTCGATCAGCCCGAGCAGCGGAAGCACCAGCCAGAAATAGGCGTAGTAGTACGCCGTGCCGAGCCGCGCGAAAGGCAGCATCGGAATGCTTGTGCCGGGGAAGACCGCGTCAGGCCGGTGCGCGCCGAGGTAACCCAGCAGCACGCAATCGACAACCAGCGCCCAGAAGAACTGCTTCGCCAACGGACGGAACCGCATGGAGCGCACGCGCGAGGTATCGAGCCAAGGCACGAACACCAGCGTGATCAATGCGCCGAACAGCACGATCACGCCGATCAGCTTCTGCGGGATCGAGCGCAGCATCGCGTAGAACGGCAGCAGGTACCATTCCGGCACGATTTCCGGCGGCGTCACCAGCGGATTGGCGGGCACGTAATTGTCGGGCTCCACCAGCGCGTTCGGCAGATAGAATACAACCACCGCGTACAGGATGACGAACAGGAGAAGATAGAAGAGGTCTTTCGCCGTGTAATACGGGTGGAACGGCACGGTGTCCTGCGGGCCTTTCACGTCGATGCCGAGCGGGTTGTTGTTGCCGGGCACGTGCAGCGCCCAGATGTGCAGCACCACCAGCCCGGCGATCACGAACGGCAACAGATAATGCAGCGAGAAGAAGCGGTTGAGCGTGGGATCGCCGACCGCGAAGCCGCCCCACAGCCACTCGGTGATCGCTGTCCCGGCATGCGGCAGGATTTGGTCGATGGAGCTGAACAGATTGGTGATGACGGTGGCGGCCCAGAACGACATCTGGCCCCACGGCAGGGTGTAGCCAAGGAACGCGGTCGCGATCATCAGAACATAGATGAGCACGCCGATAATCCAGAGGATCTCGCGCGGCGCTTTGTACGAGCCATAGTAGAGCCCGCGGAAGATGTGCAGATACACGGCGAGGAAGAAGAACGACGCGCCGTTCGAATGCATGTAGCGCAGCAGCCAGCCATAATTGACGTCGCGCATGATGCTTTCGACGGAATCGAAGGCCTTGTCGGCGCTTGGCACGTAATGCATCGCCAGCACGATGCCGGTGACGATCTGGATGCCGAGCATGAAGGTGAGGATGCCGCCGAACGAATACCAGAAATTCAGATTTCGCGGCGTGGGGAACGTCGTCATCGTATCGTTCGCGAACCGCAGGATCGGCAGGCGCGCGTCGAGCCACCGGGTGAAGCCCGTCTTCGGGACGTAGGTCGAATGTCCGGCCATGTGTCTCTCCTCAGCCGATCTTGATGCGGGTGGGGGAGAGGAACGCGTAGGGCGGCACAGCCAGGTTCTCCGGGGCTGGCCCCCTGCGGATCCGGCCGGCGGTGTCGTATTGCGAACCGTGGCAAGGGCAGAGATAGCCGCCGAAATCGCCCTGATTGTTGAGCGGAATGCAGCCAAGATGGGTGCAGATGCCGATGAGGATCAGCCATTCCGGCTTGGTGGCGCGATCTTGATCGGTCGCTTGGGCGCTTTCCGGCAAATTAAGATTTCGCGCCAGAGGGTCGGGCAAGCTGGCAACAGGAACTGCGCGAGCCTCGGCGATCTCCTTTGGCGTACGATGGCGCACAAACACCGGCTTGCCGCGCCACATCACCGTGACCTGCTGCCCTTCCTGCACCGGCGCCAGATCGAACTCGACAGACGACAGCGCCAGAACCGAGGCCGAGGGATTCATCTGGTCGATCAATGGCCAGGCAAGGGCCAGAGCGCCCACGCCGCCCGCGGCTGCCGTCGCAATATGGATGAAGTCGCGGCGTGTCGGCTCGGCCGCTGTCGTGGTTGCCAAGGATATCACCCTAAAATCAGGCGCCCCGGGAGGACGAGATGGACCGCGCAGCCCCCGGAAAATCCTGCGCAAGCCGATTTGCGGGCGCAAAATAGTGGCTTGGGCCTAGAGGGTCGTCGCGGCACGATGCCGCACAAATCCCACCATGATCGCGATGATCTGAACCACCCTAACACTTGAACACGCTAAGATAGCCTTGCTGAGCATAGTGCAGAAGCGCGCGATCCCGCGTCACGACTATAAAATCGTATTCACGAGCGGTGGCCGCGATAACGCGATCAAAAGGATCACCGTGGATGAGGCCCGGCAGAAACGAGGATTCCATCAACACCGCAGGTGTTAGTTCCGCAAGCGCGGCGCCCGGTGTTTCCATCAAGATTTCAAACCATCGCTGGGGTGCGTGCCGCGACTTGAACCGCCCTTTGCGCGCCAGAATTCCGATCTCCCAAGCCGTAATAGGGGATACATAAGTCAGCAAACCGCTATGGCGCGATTCCGTGAGCGCGTCGGCCACGGTCTGTGACATCTCTTCAGCCACAATCCAAAGCGCGGCGCACGTATCAAGCAGGAAGGGCCGTTTCATCCCTTATGACTGGTCATGCCTTGTTCGATCTGGTCCCAATCTTCTTCCATCTCCTTTTCAATCTCCGCCCATTCTTCATCGGTGAAGATTGGACTTGTCAGATCGTATCCGGGCTCAATGGTAAAGGTGCCTTTCATGCAGCCGATTAGCGGGTGCCGTTCGAGCTTTTTTTCGCCGCCGTTTTCCGGATGCATGAATTCGCGCGCATCCTCTGCTATGCCGGATCGCTGCGCGACGCGCTGGAACACGAGCTTCTTCCCATGCTTGTCGACCTGGCCAGTTTCGTATCCCGCCGACAGCCACGCTTTGGCCTGGACATGGCTCTTGCCCGCGTCGTTGGCCCACCACGCGGGATGTTCGTAGGCCGAAACCGGCAAGCGCGTGCCCAGCAAGGCCTCGACTTCCGCGAAAGTCATAGGCACTTGAGAGGCGGATGACCTCTTCAAAAATTCCGCCAGTGGCTGGTACTTCGACATGATATTTCCTTTTACTATAGTATATACTATACTCATTGAGGGCAGTCAATTTCGGTCCCATTCCCCGTGAGTTCGACCCTGAAAAAAACCGCCGCGGCATCATGGTTCGCCGAACTGCGGGATCGGATTTGCGCGGCCTTTGAAGAAATCGAGCGCGAACAGAATGGGCCATTGGCTGATCTGTCACCCGGCACTTTCGAGCGAAAGCAGTGGCTGCGGCCGGCCGAGTACGCTGAGGATTGCGGCGGCGGCGAGACCAGTATCTTGCGCGGACGGGTGTTCGAAAAGGCCGGGGTCAATATTTCAACGGTGTACGGCAAATTTGCGCCTGAGTTCGCAAAGCAAATTCCAGGCGCGGCCGAAGATCCGCGCTTTTGGGCCAGTGGAATCTCCGTGGTGGCGCACCCTCGGAATCCACACGTGCCAGCGGTTCACATGAATACCCGCCACATCGTGACCACCAAATCCTGGTTCGGCGGCGGCACCGACCTCACGCCAATGGTCCCTAACGAGGAGGACGCGAGCTATTTTCATGCCGCCCTTCAACAAACCTGCGGGCGTCACGACGCGAGCTACTACCCGCGCTTTAAGCAATGGTGCGACGAATACTTCTTCCTGCCGCACCGGAATGAACCTCGCGGGGCCGGCGGCATCTTTTTCGACTATCTGGACTCCGGAGCCTGGGACGCGGATTTCGCCTTCACCAAGGATGTGGGTCTGGCATTTCTGGACATCTACCCCCAAATCGTTCGAAGGCGGATGGCGCAGCTTTGGACCGAAGCCGAACGCGAACACCAGCTGATGCGCCGGGGTCGCTATGCGGAGTTCAACCTGCTCTACGACCGCGGCACGCAGTTCGGGCTCAAGACGGGAGGAAATGTGGACGCCATTCTGATGAGCCTGCCTCCCACGGTTCGCTGGCCGTGAGTTCAAGCGGGCGTCCCCTTGTTTGATTTCCTGTCGCCGGCATTCGCCGCCCTATTGCAGGTCATTCTTATCGATATCGTGCTGGCCGGCGATAACGCGCTGGTCATCGGCATGGTGGCCGCGCGCGTGCCCAAGGCCAGCCGTAAGCGCGTCATTTTCTGGGCGCTCGTCGTTGCTGTGGTGCTGCGGATCGTGCTGGCGCTGATTACCGCCACGCTTCTTCAGGTTATCGGACTGATGTTCGCGGGCGGCCTTTTATTGCTTTGGGTTTCCTGGCGGCTCTATCGCGAGATCCGGCATGCCGAAGCGGAACGCATCGACCTTCAGGCGATGCGCGAGGCCGGTGGGCCCGAGGCTGCTTCGGAAGGGCTGCCGATGCGCAAGGCCATCGTTCAGGTGGCGCTGGCCGACATTTCCATGTCGCTCGACAACGTGCTCGCCGTGGCCGGCGCGGCGATGGATCACGTTTGGGTGCTTACGATCGGCCTGCTGCTGTCGATTGCGTTGATGGGCGTGGCGGCCGCGATGATCGCAAATCTGCTGCAGCGTCATCCGTGGATCAGCTATGCCGGCCTATTGATCGTGCTGTACGTCGCGGTGCGCATGGTCTGGGTGGGCGGCTGGGAAATCGTTCACGCTCAGGATCGCGAGGCGCATATGGTGGTGCGAGCAAGCGCTGTCGCGGCGGAAGCCGGAATCAATGGCCGCTGTCCGCTGCGATGGCTTTCAGGTGTGCAAGCAGGGCAGCTCTGTCCGGCTTGAAGTCGGATTCGATCCACCACTTTTCGACTTCAGACAGTAGACGGCCGATTTGCGGGCCGGGATCGAGTCCCAAGGCAATCACATCGTGCCCACGCAATGGAAAGGTGGGCCGCCGCCAGTGATCGGCGGCTTCCAGAAGCGCCTGCCAAGGAGCGGCATTCGAATCGCTGCTGGCCGCCCAGCGCAGGTGCGCGCGATCTTTAAAGCGCTGCGTGCCTAGCCGATAGAGCAATGCTCTCGTCTCCCGTGGCGACAAGGCGGCGCCGATATACTCCGTTGCGCCGCAAAGATCCCGCAAGCGTTCGGCGTCGTTGTTCGAGAGTTTTAGTCTGGCGGCGACAGCCTCAGCGGCGGCAGCGTCGTCCGGCAACATGGCCGCCAGGCGCAGAAGCGGATCGGTTGCATATCCATGGGCACGGTCTGTGGAAATGAGATTTTCCAAGCGGCTCGAATTTGGCTCTACCGGCAGAATTTCCGCTAAAATCCCGGAGTCGACCATAGCTCGGATCATGGCGGTGGAATTGTCGGCTTTCAGCAGCCGCAACAATTCCTTTTGGATTCGCTCCCCCGAGAGCTTGGCCAGTCCTGCTTTTTCGTGTGTCGCCGCATGAAGCGCATCCGCGTCAATGTCGCCGCTTCCATACCAGGCGTGGAATCGGAACAGGCGAAGAATTCGCAGATAGTCCTCGAGGATGCGCGTGACCGGATCGCCCACGAAGCGCACGCGGCCCGCTTGAAGGTCTGCAATGCCGCCGAAGAAATCGAACACTTCACCATCGCCGGAGGCGTAGAGCGCGTTCATGGTGAAGTCGCGGCGGGACGCGTCTTCTTTCCAGTCGTTCGTAAAAGCCACCGTCGCCCGCCTTCCATCGGTCGTCACGTCGCGGCGCAAAGTGGTGATTTCGTAGGGCTTGCCATTGGCGATGGCGGTGACGGTGCCGTGCTCAATACCTGTGGGCACGGCGCCGAGTCCGGCTGCCTGCAGCCGACGCGTTACCTCGTCGGGCAGCAGCGGCGTCGCGATATCGATGTCCGTTACCGGCCGGTGCATCAGCGCGTTGCGCACGGCGCCACCGACAAAACGCGCCGCACCGCCGTCTGCCGTCAGTGCCCGCATGACGGTGCCCGTTTCCGGCGCCGTCATCCATTGTTCGCGCGCCGGATCGAGTCTCATGGCGAGCGATCTTTTTCCACATGTCCCGGAACGATCTTTCCGTTCACGGCATGCGGTGGCACATAACGTCCTTTCGTGCTTTCGCCCTCGGTCAGTCCCACGTAAATGAAACTCGCCGCCACCAGCGCGAGCCCGCTGATGAAAAGCGCCGTCCACGGCGTGTCGTGATCCGGCACGATGGATCGGGCGCGCGACAACAGAAGATAGGCGCCGTAGATCGCGAACGGCACCGCAAACAGCAGCGCGCGAAGCAGCAGAATCCGAATCATTCTCCGCGCACTCTATCGGCAAAATTCACCAGAATCCCCGCTGTCGCCCCCCAGATATGATGCGAACCGTAGTCGAAGGCGTAGAATTCCCGCTTGCGCCCCTGCCATTCCATGCTGCGGCGCTGCCGGCTCGCGGGATCGAGGAGAAAGGCCAGCGGCACCTCGAAGACTTCTTCCACTTCATTGGGATCGGGCACGACAGCGAAACCCTCGCGCAGCAGCCCCACCACTGGAAGAATAGCGAAGCCGGTGCCGGTTTCGTAGCAATCCAGAAATCCCGCGACAGTAATAAACTCCGGCGCAATTCCGGTTTCTTCTTCCGTTTCGCGCAAGGCGGTTGCTATCAGGGATGAATCGTCTGCATGCAGACGGCCGCCTGGGAAGCTCACCTGGCCGGCATGGCGCGACAAATGCCGCGTCCGGCGGGTGAAGAGAATGGTTGGCTCGCTGCGCGATACAATCGGGATCACCACCGCCGCGGGCGCGAGTTGCCTTTCTCCGCGCGGGCGGACATCGGGATTGAGATCATAGTCGCTGCGCGTTGGCTGCAGTGAGAGGCGCGGCGGCTCGGGCAGCAATCGCCCTTTGAGCGAATCGATATGCCCGCCCATCAGGTCTCGCATTATTTCTGGCGGAAGACTCACTTGCGACTCCAGAAGCAAGAATACAGGGCCCCGGGGATTTGGCGCGCGGACATCAGGCCCCTTCCACGATCGGCAACATTGATTCCGCTTTGGGACGTGACAACACCGTAATTCCGGCGGATTTCACGGCCTTGTGCGGCCGGCCCGCCGGCATGGCCGTCGATCCCGGTTGCGGACCCGCCCATCCGGGTGCCATGAAGACGAGACGCGGTCTCAGCAGCCCCCAGTGCGCCGTCAGGCCACAACGAATCAAAAGCGTATGTAGAATGAACGATGTCATGACAGTCGCGCGCGAAACCGAAACGGCGCTCGAAGCCGATGCCGTGGCACAAGTGCGAACGGTCTCCGAGCGGTTCGGCCAGGTGCGCGCGGCCATCGAGCAGGTCATCGTCGGACAGCGCGATGTGATCGATCAAACCCTCGTCACGTTACTGGCGGCCGGGCATGGGTTGCTGGTTGGCGTTCCGGGTCTCGCCAAGACGCGCCTCGTCGAAACGCTGGGCATTGTGCTCGGCCTCGACTGGAAGCGGATTCAATTTACGCCAGACTTGATGCCG
The DNA here is from genome assembly GCA_019241645.1 of Alphaproteobacteria bacterium. Taxonomy (GTDB): domain Bacteria; phylum Pseudomonadota; class Alphaproteobacteria; order Micropepsales; family Micropepsaceae; genus Rhizomicrobium. The sequence goes on along the minus strand of JAFAWQ010000038.1, from coordinate 38,771 downwards.
GCAGATATAGTCGGCTCGGAGGTGTTGGAGGAAGGCGAGACAGGCCGCCGAGCCTTTCGCTTCATTCACGGGCCGGTATTCGCACAGCTGTTGATGGCGGATGAAATCAACCGTGCCAGCCCGCGCACGCAGTCCGCGTTGTTGCAAGCGATGCAGGAGCGTTACGTCACCGTTGCTGGCGAGCGATACAATCTGCCGACGCCATTTCACGTGTTCGCGACGCAAAATCCACTGGAGCACGAAGGCACCTATCCGTTGCCGGAAGCCCAGCTCGACCGCTTTCTGTTGCAGATCGACGTTGACTATCCGGATGAAGACGCCGAGCGGCGCATGCTGATTGCCACCACTTTCGGGGATGAGGAGCCGGCGCATCCGATCTGCACGCCGGCCGATCTCATGGAAGCGCAGCACTTCGTCCGGCGATTGCCGGTCGGGGAGAAGGTAGTCGACGCTGTGCTGCGCCTGGTGCGCGCCGCACGCCCGGACCAGTCCGGAGATGCGGAACTGCGCAAGCTGATCTCGTGGGGACCGGGGCCCCGTGCCAGCCAGGCGTTCATGCTCGCGATCCGCGCCAGAGCCTTGATCGATGGCCGCTTCGCGCCGTCGACGGACGATGTCGAGTCGCTGGCGCACCCCGTGCTTCGCCACCGGATGGCACTGAACTTCGCAGCGCGCTCCGAAGGCGCGACGATATCGAGTGTGATCGACCGGCTGTGCCGCACATATCTGTGACAAGCCAGCCGGACTGGAGTCGGCCATCGCCAGACTGAATCCCCTTCAGCAACAGGCAGAGCACATTGCAGCAGCTCTACCGCCGCTGCTCGTGGAGGCGGAACGGCTTGCGGCTTCTGTGAGCCTCGGCGTGCACGGACGGCGGCGGGCCGGGATGGGCGAAAGCTTCTGGCAGTTTCGCCGCTATGCGTCGGAAGATCCTGCCTCCGCGATTGACTGGAGGCAGTCGGCAAAGTCGCAGCATCTCTTCGTGCGCGAACGGGAGTGGGAAGCGGCGCAGGCCGTGTGGTTCTGGCGCGACGCCTCCGCCACGATGCAGTACAAATCGCCGCTCGCGGAAATCACCAAATGCGGCCGGGCAACGGTGCTGGCGCTGGCCTTGAGCTCGCTTCTCCTGCGCGGCGGCGAACGGGTGGCGCTGTTGGGTCGCGGTGAGCGTCCATGGTCCGGGCGCACCGCGCTGCCGCGCATCGCCGAAGTCATGGCAGAGGCGCCGGCGCAAGAGACGGCCTTGCCGCCGGATGCACCGTTCGGCCGAAATGCGCAGATTGTCTGGCTGAGCGATTTTCTCTCCCCGCGCGCGGACATCGAAGCCGCGCTTAACCGTCTTTCGAGCGCAGGTGCCTGCGGCCACCTCGTGCATATCATCGACCCGGCTGAAGAAGACTTTCCCTTCGAGGGACGGACACGGTTCGAGTGGCTCGGCCAGTCGCAATCGGAATTGTTCGGGCGCGCGGAGTTTGTAAGGGAAAGCTACCGCGAGCGATTCATTGCGCATGGCGAAGAGGTCTCGACCTTGGCGCGGCGGTTGGGCTGGACCTATCTTGCGCATCGCACCGACAACAGGCCGGCGCTTGCGCTGCTCGCGCTATACTCGGCAATCGGTGGCGAAGCTGAGCGGCGGACGGGTTGAATGTTCGCGAGTTTGAGTTTCGCCACATCGTGGATTCTGGCCGGCCTGGTCGTTCTGCCGCTAATCTGGTGGCTTCTGCGCGTCACCCCGCCCGCGCCACGCCGCGTGGCCTTTCCACCGCTAAGGCTTCTGCATGGACTGAGGGCAACCGAGCAGACGCCCGCGCACACCCCATGGTGGCTGTTGCTTCTGCGGATAATCGTTGCCGCGCTGATCATTGTCGCGCTGGCCGGCCCGATTCTGGGCGGAGGAGCTTCACCCGGATCCGGCCCGCTTGTGCTGTTCGTCGACAATGGCTGGACCTCCGCCCACGCCTGGGCCGATCGGCAGACGGCAATCACTGACGCGCTGACGAATGCATCGGGGCCCGGCCGCCCTGTCGCCATCGTCCCGACGGCGGCGGATCGTGCGCCGGCGGTCACGCTGATGGACTCCGGAAAAGCGATGCGCTCGGCGCGCGGCCTGGTCCCGGAGCCGTGGCTGCCCGATCGAAAGAAGGCGGCAGCGGTGCTGGCAGCCTCGCATTTCAGCACTCCTCCGGACATTGTCTGGCTGAGCGATGGCCTTGATTACGGCGATGCGAGTGCCACCGCGCGGGCTCTCTCCAGAATCGGCCATCTCAACGTGATGGGGGACACGGTCGGCAGACTGCCGCTGGCGCTTAGGCCGGAACGCAACGAGGTGGATGGATTCGCGACCTCCATCGCCCGCGCCGGTGGAATGGGGGGGCGCCGTGGCAATGTGCTGGCGCTGGGCAGCCGCGGAGAGATCCTCGCCACCGCGCCTTTCCGCTTTGCCGCCGGTCATGACACGGCATCGGCGAAGCTGCGATTGCCGCTGGAATTGCGCAATCAAACGCAACGCCTTGCGATCGCCAACGAGGATTCGGCCGGTGCGGTTCGATTGCTCGATGCCAGCGCCAAACGCCGGGCGGTAGGACTGGTTTCGGCGAGCAATGCGCAAAGCGAACAGCCGCTGCTATCCGACATCTATTATCTAGAGCGGGCGCTTTCGCCCTATGCCGATCTGCATAAGGGGACGATCGGAGACGCGCTCGACCGAAACGTGTCGGTAATCGTCCTGGCTGATGTCGGAAGGATCGCCGGTTCCGATCGCGATCGCATGGTGAAGTTCCTGAGCGACGGCGGCGTACTCATTCGCTTTGCCGGCGGCCGCATGACCGAAGCGGTGGACGATATCATTCCTGTGAAGTTGCGCACTGGAGGGCGATATCTGGGCGGCGCGCTGGCCTGGGCCTCGCCGCAGCGTTTGGCGTCGTTTCCCGACGCAAGTCCGTTCCGCGGCCTTGCGGTGCCGCGCGATGTCACAATCTCGCGGCAGGTGCTGGCCGAACCGTCCGTCGAGTTGGGCGGGCATACCTGGGCCCGTCTCGCGGATGGAACGCCCCTGGTCACGGCGGCGCCGCGCGGAAAAGGATGGCTCATCCTGTTTCATGTGACCGCGGGGCCAGCGTGGTCGTCATTGCCGCTTTCGGGCCTCTATGTGGACATGTTGCGCCGCTTGCTGTTGCTTGGCGGCGGAGCGCATCCGGGCGACGTCGGCTTCAACTCGGCGACCGTTCTGCCGCCGCTCGCGACGCTCGATGGATTCGGCCGGCTGCAGAAACCCCCCGCGGATGTGCTGCCGCTGCGTGGCGCGCAGATCGTGAGCGCGAAACCTTCCGCCAGCCATCCGCCCGGGTTCTATGGCATCCAGGGAAGCGAACGTGCGCTCAACGCGGTCGACGCGGACATGCAATTGAAGCCCCTTGGCGACATCGGCGCGCCGATCCGTGCTTACAGCAGCGCCGCAGCGATGGATTTGCAGCCCTGGCTGCTGGCGATTGCGCTTTTGCTTTTGCTGGCGGACGGCATCGTTTCATTGTGGCTGCGCGGCTATCTGGCCAACGCCCGCCGCTGGCTGGTCCCGGGAACGGCCGTCCTCTTGCTGTTGCCTGGCGCGCCGGATTTCCTTTCTGCGCGAGCTTCCGATCTGGATCGCGAAGCAGCTCTCGATACCCGCCTTGCCTATGTGATTACCGGCGTCGGCGACGTGGACCAGATGAGCAAAGCCGGCCTCACCGGTCTCGGCCTCTACCTCAAGGCACGCACCTCCTACGATCCCAAGGAGCCAGTCGGCGTCGATCTCGACAGGGACGAACTGGCGTTCTTCCCGCTGATCTATTGGCCGATTGACCCGCGCGAGCGCGATCTGTCGCCCAGAGCGCTCGTCAAGCTCTCGGATTACATGCGCAACGGTGGAACCATTCTGATCGATACCCGCGACCAATCGTCAGGCGCAGGAGGCAACGGCCCCGGACAGCAGGCCCTGCGGCGCCTGATCGGCAAGCTCGACGTGCCGCCGCTGCAGCCGGTGCCTCCGGATCACGTGCTGCGCAAATCGTTCTATCTGCTGCAGGATTTTCCTGGCCGCTGGGATGGCGGAAAAGTCTGGCTGGAGGCGCTGCCGCCGCCCGATCCAGATGCCCGCGTGTCGCCGGCGCGTGGAGGCGACAATGTTTCGCCGGTCATCATCGGCGGCAACGATTGGGCGGCGGCCTGGGCCGTCGATGCCAGCGGTCAGCCCATCGCCGATGTCGCCGGCGGCGATCAACAGCGCGAGCTTGCGGTGCGCTTCGGCGTCAACGTGGTCATGTATGCGCTTACCGGCAACTACAAGACCGACCAGGTGCACGCGCCGGCGCTGCTGGAACGCATGGGACGTTAGCGGCGCATGCACGACAGCATCGATTTCGCACCGCATGTTTCGCTTGCGCTGTTGGGGCTGCTGATAGCGGCGGCAGCAGTAGTCACAGCGGCGGCTTTTGCACTCCGCGCGCCGGCCGCCTGGGCGCGCGGCCTGGCTTTGGCGATCGTGCTGCTGGCGCTGGCCAATCCGCTGATCGTGCGCGAAGCGCGGCAGGACCTTCCCGACGTGGTGGCGCTTGTCGTCGATCACTCCCAGAGCATGGATGTGCGAGACCGCCGCCTCCAGGCGGATAGGGCGGCCGAGCAGCTGCGCAAGCGACTTGCCTCTGACAAATCGCTGGAAGTGCGGCGTGCCGAGGTGACGACTCGGCGCGGCGATGACACCGGGACGCAATTGTTCGCGGCCATCCAGAGCGCCCTGGCCACGGCACCGCCGGAGCGTGTTGCCGGCGTCATCGCCATTACGGATGGCGAGGTTCACGATACGCCGGCAAAAGGCAAACTCGCCATCAACGCACCGTTGCACGCTATGATCGCCGGGCGGCATGACGAGCGCGACCGAAAGCTCACGATCGTGAGCGCGTCGCGATTCACGATCGTTGGGCAGGATGCCGAGATCACCCTGCGCGAGGACGATTTCGGCGCACAGGGACAATCGACGGCCGATATCATTCTGCGGATAGACGGCGTGTATGCCGGAACACGCGAAATCCAGCTGGGCAAGACGGCGCTCCTTCACGTTCCCATCACCCATGCCGGTGAGAACGTCCTCGAAATCGAGGCCAAGCCCGGGTCGGCAGAGCTAACGCTGGAGAACAATCGCGCCGTGATCCCGATCACCGGCGTGCGCGACCGTTTGCGCGTACTGCTGGTATCCGGAGAGCCCCACGCGGGCGAGCGGGTGTGGCGCTCGCTGCTGAAGGCGGACCCGTCGGTCGATCTCATCCATTTCACGATTCTGCGGCCGCCGGACAAGCAGGACGCGACGCCCATCACCGAGCTGTCGCTGATCGCTTTTCCCACGCGCGAACTTTTCGTGCAGAAGCTCAACCAGTTCGATCTCGTCATCTTCGACCGCTGCAATACGGGCGGCGGGCTGTCGCTCATTCCGCTCGCCTATTTCGAGAACATCGCGCGTTATGTGGAGAATGGCGGGGCGTTGCTGATCGCCTCTGGGCCGGAGTTCGCCGATCAGCTGAGCATCTATCGCACGCCGCTGGCGGCCGTGCTGCCGGCGCAGCCGACCGGGGACGTCATCACGCAGCCATTCAAACCGCTGGTGACGGACGCGGGTTTCGCGCATCCGGTCACGCGCGATCTTCCCGGCGCCAATAGCGGCGGAAAGACGCCCGGCTGGGGCCGATGGTTCCGGATCGTCGGCACCTCGAAAGTGTCCGGCGAAACCGTGATGGCCGGGCCGGACAATCGGCCGTTGCTCGTGCTCGATAGGGTCAAGAAAGGACGGGTGGCGGAATTTCTCTCCGATCAGGAATGGCTGTGGGCGCGCGGCTTCGAAGGCGGCGGCCCGCAGGCGGAATTGCTGCGCCGCCTTGCGCACTGGCTGATGAAGGAACCCGAGCTGGAGGAGGAACGGCTCTCCGCCACCATCATAAACGGCCAGATCGCGGTGGAGCGTCACACCATGGCGCCGCAGGCAAAACCGGTGACGCTTACCTATCCCTCGGGACGCAAGCTCACGCTCGACCTGCGCCGCGTCGAGCCGGGTGTGTGGCGCGCGAGCGCGAACGCGACCGAACTCGGGCTTTATCGCCTGACAGACGGCACGCTCAACGCGGTCACCGCTGCCGGACCGCTCAACCCGAAAGAAGTCGCCGACATGCGGGCGACCGACGCGATTCTGAAAGGCCCAGCGGAAGCGAGCGGCGGTTCGGTGCTCTGGCTCGCCGATGTCGGCGTGCCGGATATCCGCCGTGTCGATCCCGGCGATACCGCCTCAGGAAATGGCTGGATTGGCCTTCGCCGTAACCACGTCTATCGCACCACCAGCGTCGAGCAGACGCCCCTGCTGCCGCCCTGGCTGGCCCTGGTTCTGCTCATCGGAACACTGCTGCTCGCCTGGCGCCTTGAAAGCCGCTAGCGCGGTCCGACAGGCGCGGACGCCGCGCAGACCGGATGGTCGATACGCGCTCGGGCGACATTGCCTTGCAGAGATTCCAGCGCGCCCTCTGCCAGCGCCAATCCGAGGATGCGGCCTTTGTCCACCGGCCCGGGGAATTTGACGCTGCTGTTGGGTAGCGGTGCGAAGCCCACGCGCGCATAGTAAGGCGGATCGCCGACCAGAATGATAGCGCGATGGCCGAGCCTTCGCGCTTCATCGATCCCGCGTTGCATAAGCGCGATGCCTTTGCCGCGGCCGCGCTGATCGGATTCGACCGCCAGTGGACCGAGCAGCAACACCGGCTGCTCGCCGACAAGAATTGGCCAGAAGCGAACTGAGCCGCGCAAATTTCCGTTCTCGACAGCGATAAAGCTCAACTCCGCAACCGGATCGACGCCTTCGCGCAGACGATAAGCCGATTTCGCAAACCGGCCCGGTCCAAAGACTTTGGCGACAAGTGCTTCGACTACCGCGCTATGTTCCGGCCGCTCGGGCTCGATCATCCACTCTGCCGCCGCACTGGACAATTTCCTACTCCCCGAATGTTCGCCGCCTAGGCTCTGCCGCGGCAAATGGCAAGGTCACCAATATGGAGTCGGCGTCGCGCCTCCCACCAGTTCGGCGAAGCGTCGCAAGGTGGCCGGCGTCGCGTCATCGGGCGGCGTGTGCGGATCGGCCCAGAGGATCTCCGCAATCTCGCGATTGGGTCGGAAGGAAATCACCGCGTCCCCAACGCGGTACAACGCCACGACGTTCGTCGTGACCCCGACCGCGCGGGTGTAAAGCGCATGCAGCACCGGCGCGGCCCAAGACTGTAAGCCGACTTCCTCCTGCAGTTCGCGAATGATGGCTTCAGCCGGCGGCTCGCCGCGATCGACGCCGCCACCCGGCAAATGCCAGCCCGGCGAATAGCGCTGACGCACCAGCAGAATGCGGCCGCCTGCATCTTCTAGAATTGCGGTCACGCCGAAAGCGACCGGCGTGCGCAACGCCTTGTAGGCGAGAAGCCAGGGCAGCAATCGAGAGCGCCGTGCCGCCATCGTTGCGGGCCGCTGAAGTTGCGGCTGCTATGGAGACGAAACCGAAGGCTCGCGCAATACCGCTGGCCGGATACGCGCTTCGCGAAAGGCCCGCACCCGGTCATCGAGCGCGACCACGAGGCTGGCTGTCGCGCCGGCCATGATGCCCAGCGGCAGCGCGTAGAGAACGTCCGGGTCGCAGCCGAAAACGATGATGCTGGTGACCGCGAGGCCTGTCCATTGCGCCACGTTTTTCGGCATTGCTCGCGCACATCCGTGAAGCGTCGCGAGAAGCTTCGCGGGCGCCCGGCGCCGGTTAAAGCATATGCTTAAGAAATAGTTAACGGCGGCGGTTCAGCCGCCGAGATCGGCCTTTTTCTGCAGATATTCGTCACGCTGGATCTCGCCCCTGGCGTAACGGGCTTCAAGAATTGCCAGGGCCTCGGAGCGGCTCGCCACTGTTCCGGCCGTATGGGCAAAAGGATTGGTCTGATGATGAAAGATCAGCACCACGATCACAATGATCAGCAGCAATGTAAGGAAGCCGTGAAACGGCCAGAAAAACCAGAACGGCCAGAAGTGGAACATCGTCGCCTCCGACATCGGTTCGTTCAGATATAGGTACCGGTTCGCCGAAGCGAATGGCGAGTGGCGAAGTCGTGCAGCCTCTATTCGCTATTCGCTACTCACTATTCGCTTCTTTACACCGTGAACTTGATGCCCTGCGCCAGCGGCAGCGCGTCGGAGTAGTTGATGGTCGCGGTCTGGCGGCGCATGTACGCCTTCCAGGAATCCGAGCCGGATTCGCGCCCGCCGCCGGTTTCCTTCTCGCCGCCAAAGGCGCCGCCAATCTCCGCACCGCTTGGCCCGATGTTCACATTGGCGATGCCGCAATCGGAGCCCGCGGCCGCGACGAAGCGCTCCGCCTCCTGCACATCCTGCGTGAAGATGCACGACGACAGGCCTTGCGGCACGGCGTTGTGCTTTGCCAGTACGTCTTCGAATTTCGCATAGCGCATCACGTAGAGGATCGGCGCAAAAGTTTCGTGGCAGACGATGGCGCGCTGCTCCGGCATCTCCGCGATGGCGGGCTTCACGTAATAGGCGTTGGGGAATCTATCTGCGAGCGTGCGGCCTCCGCCGGTGATCTTGCCGCCTTCGTCCCGCGCTTGCGCCAGCGACGCTTCCATGCCTTCGAACGCGGCCTTGTCGATCAGCGGGCCGACCAATGTGCCGCTCTCCAGCGGGCTGCCGATGGGCAGCGTGGCGTACACCGATTTCAGCTGTGCCACGAGCGAATCGTAAATCGATTCGTGTACGAACAATCGCCGCAACGATGTGCAGCGCTGGCCGCAGGTGCCAACGGCGCTGAACAGAATGGCGCGCACCGCGAGATCGAGCTTGGCGCTCGGCGCCACGATCATGGCGTTGTTGCCGCCGAGCTCCAGCAGCGAACGACCGAGGCGCTCCGCCACTACCGGCGCCAGCGCCTTGCCCATGCGCGTGGAGCCGGTGGCGCTCACCACGGGAATGCGCGCGTCTTTCGCCAGCGCTTCGCCAGCTTCGCGCAAACCTAAAATGATCTGCGAAAGATTGGCCGGCGCATCGCCGAATTTTTTCACCGCGCGTTCGAACAGCGCCTGCGTCGCCAAAGCGGTGAGCGGTGTCTTCTCGCTCGGCTTCCATAAAACAGAGTCGCCGCACACCAGCGCCAGCGCCGCGTTCCAGCTCCACACCGCGACAGGAAAGTTGAAGGCGGAAATGATCGCCACGGGCCCGACGGGATGCCACGTCTCCATCATGCGATGGCCCGGCCGTTCGCTGGCGATGGTGAGGCCGTAGAGCTGGCGCGAGAGGCCGACGGCGAAATCGCAGATGTCGATCATCTCCTGCACTTCGCCCAGGCCCTCCTGCAGGATCTTGCCGGCTTCGAGGCTGACGAGGCGGCCTAGCGCTTCCTTGTTGGCGCGCAGCTCTTCCCCCAGCAGGCGCACCAGTTCGCCGCGGCGCGGCGCCGGCACCGTGCGCCAGGCACGAAAGGCTTCGACGGATTGCGCGATCTTGCGCTCGATACTGGCAGCGTCATCGAACGCCACGCGCCCGATCTCCGCGCCGTCGACGGGGGAGTGGACAGCCCAATCCCCGCGGTTTGTCTCGACGCCAAATTCTCTCAATATCTCGTCAGCCTTCATCGCAATGCCCCAAAATAAAGTGTGGTCGTTTTCACGAAGCCGCGCACCCCCCCTCCCCCCGGACGCGGTCTTGAAACACAACGGGAGCGCGGCCCAAGGGAACCGCACTCCCGGACACTGATATAAGCCTCCAACCGGGAATTTCCAACATCAGGCAAGCGGACCTGCGCTATCGTTCGGCCCGGACGCTATTAAGCTCAACGGGAATATTCCGAACCGGCATGATGCCGAGGTGACGAAGACGCTCGTCGAGCATGCGCGCATCGCGCGAAAGCGCCTCAAGGCGTGAAGGCAAGCCTGCATCCTCGCTCGGCACGATAACCGCTTCCGCCTCAAGCTCTCTCCCTCTTTCCCGAACTCGAACCACCGCGTCTTCGATCCAATCCTGCTGCTTTATGAATTGTGTCAGTTTCTCGGGAAGCGGATCAACTTCCTTGTTGCCGAGCATGCGCGGACGCCGGTCAATCAGATCGCCCAAGGCGTGCGTGAGTTCGTCCCAGCCGCTGTGAACAATCTCCAGCGAGATGAAAAGCGCTGCAACGGCATCCGCCCACCAGTAACCCAGCGCAACACCGAAAATGCCAACGACTGCCGCCGCGGCGCTCTTCCAATTGGCCGCGCTCGTTTCTGCATCCGAGGCGAGGACCTTATCGTGGATGCGCTCGGCGAGCTTCTGTTTCGTCCGCCCGAAAAAGTATGCGGGTATGGCGCACCACATGAGCGCCGGAACAGCAAGCCAGCCTATCCAGACGACGTGTCCGAACAGTTCCATTCCGCCGATGATCGGGCGCTCCAGGCGAACGAGCTTCAGCGCTGCATCTGCGAAGAGATAGAGGCCAACCGCCAGCAACGCGAGTGCCGCGCCAAGGTTTCCAACCGCAACAGCCCGCTCATAACCGAAGGGGTATTCCTTGTCCGGCTTTCTCGCGCTGATCTTTCCGCCGACTAGGAACAGGGTTGGCGCTATCAGACCGAGGGCATCTCCAACGAATTCCGTTTTCAACGCCTGCGAACCGGACATAACCAGTACGAGAAATGTGATGGATGTGAACAGATAGGCGATATTCAGCCATTCCAGCCGGCGCACGCGACGCAAGTCTTCCTCTAAGCCTTGACGGTGGGGGCCATTGGGATCGCTCACGTCGCGGGCTCGCGATGGGAACCTGCAAGGAACGTATCGAGCTGCAGGAGCAGCTGGTTTTCCCCAGGCGCCGTGAACATGATGTGTTCGCCCGCGTAGGCATGACTCGTTCCTAGCGCATCCGCCCAGGGTGAATCGGATGTGAAACCGCCGATGGCAACATCCAGTTTTCCATTCGCGAGCTTTTCGAGCAGTACCGACTCGCTTCCGCGCGTCCACACGATGCGCGCGTGCATTTGCGAGGCGAAGCGCTGGACAAGAGAGGCATCGTGGCCTCGGGGTGTATCGCTTTCAAACCACAACCAAGGCGGATTCTCCGTGCCGCCTACACGCATGATATGGCTAGATAGGATGCGTTCAGTCGTGCCGTCCGGGTCCTTGGGCAGGCCGCACCCCGTCAACACGCCATTGCATATCAGAATGCCGACCAGCGGGAGGTGAGAGCGCTTGCGGTTCACTTCAATTCCAACTTGCACCCGCAATAACCATTCGTGTGCCGGACATGTTTTCCTCCACTCGTTTGGCGGGATGCGGCCTATTCTGCGAACGTCCGCCTAACAATGTTGTTCCGAATTCGCGCCTACAGTGGAGTGAGCGACCGCGCGGGCGCGGGCTTGAGCGGCGTCGGCGTTATCGATAGCTTCTGCAAATCGGGGGTGCGGGCTCCCCGTCAGACGATCGTTCGTCCAAGCGCTGCTTCACCTGCGCATGTGTGCGCCGGAGGAGTCTGGACATGTCTGAGGAATCGAACCCAAATCCATCCGTGGAAAATCGAGACATTGAAGCGAACGCAGGCATCGCGCCGGTTCCGTTTGGCGAAGCCGTCCGCACCTGGGCGCGGGTGGCGGCGCTGAGCTTCGGCGGTCCGGCCGGGCAAATCGCAGTGATGCATCGCATCCTGGTCGAGGAAAAGCGCTGGATCGGCGAGACGCGATTCCTGCATGCGCTCAATTACTGCATGCTGCTGCCGGGGCCCGAGGCGCACGAACTCGCCATCTATATCGGCTGGCTGCTGCATCGCGTGCGCGGCGGACTTATCGCCGGCGTGTTGTTTGTGCTGCCCGGACTTGTCGCCCTCACTGCATTGAGCTTGATCTACGCAAAGTTCGGGCATGTCGGCGCGGTGCAGGCGCTGTTCTTCGGACTAAAGGCCGCCGTGCTTGCCGTCGTTCTCGAAGCAGTGATGCGCGTCGGCAAGCGCGCTCTGAAGAATCGTGGACTCGTTCTGATCGCCGCGCTCGCGTTCGTGGCGATCTTTGCCTTCGCCGTTCCGTTTCCGTTGATCGTGCTGGGCGCAGCGCTGATCGGCTATCTCGGCAATCGTGCCGGCCTTGCCTGGTTCAAGAGCGGCGGCGGGCATGGCGCCGCGAGGGGCGAAACCGGTCCGCCGGCCCATATCGATGCGGTGTTCGCGCGCGGCGTGCCGGAGCATTTACGGCCCTCCTTGGGCCGATTGCTCAAGGCTGTGCTGATCGGAGGAGCCATCTGGCTTGGTCCGCTCGTGCTGCTCGCGCTCACGCTCGGACCAAACAACGTCTTCACCGCTATCGCCGCCTTCAACAGCAAGATGGCAGTGGTGACGTTCGGCGGCGCCTATGCCGTGCTTGCCTACATGGCCCAGCAGGCGGTCGAATATTATCACTGGCTGAAGCCGGGCGAGATGCTGGTGGGTCTGGGCTTTGCCGAAACCACGCCCGGGCCGCTCATCAGCGTGGTGCAGTTCGTGGGTTTCATGGCGGCGTTTCGCGATCCGGGAGTGCTGACGCCCACCATGGCGGGAATTCTCGGCGGCGCGCTGGCGATGTGGTCGACCTTCGTGCCGCCCTTCATCTGGGTGTTTGCCGGCGGGCCTTATGTCGAAGCGCTGATCGGCAATCGCGCTTTGAATGCGGCGCTGTCTGCGGTAACCGCCGCGGTTGTCGGCGTAATCCTCAATCTTGCGGTGTGGTTCGCGCTGCACACGCTGTTCGCACACATGCATCCCGTGCACGCGTTCGGATTGTCGCTTGATCTACCGGTGTGGTCGAGCGTGAACTGGGCGGCGGTTTTGATCGCGGCTGCGGCCATGGTCGCCATCTTGCGATTCAAGGCCGGAATGATTCCGGTGCTGGCGGCAAGTTGTCTCGCCGGGCTCGGTTTCTATTTCGCCAGCGGGCACATTTGATCAGAGTTCCACTTTCGCCGTGTCGCCCAGATTGGGCCGCGTGTTGGTCGCCGCGGCAGCCAGCATCTTCACGGAGGTCATGAACCGCCCGGGCATGTCCCACAACTCGGCCTCTTCCGGGGAGAACGTCAGTACACGGATATTTGGATCGTCCGAAGAGTCGAACCACGCCTTCGAGTAAGGAGACCATAATTCCTTGATCTTTGCGCGGTCGTCCGAAACCGCGCCGCGGCCCGATGCGGTGACGTATTTCTCGGCGCCGATATCGGCAAAGGCGAGCGTGATGGTAGGATAGCGTTGGAGCTGATCCACGAAAGGCTGCCGCACATCGGTCAGAAAATAGACCGCATGCTCCTCACGCTTGACGATCGCCGACATGGGACGTGCGCGCTGCGCCTGGCCATCCCAGGTGACGAGCATGCAGGTGCGGATTCTTTCCATCAGTTCCCAGGCGCGGGCGACATGATCCTCTGCCATTTCTTTTCCTTGAAACATCTCGGCTCGCAGAAAACGATTGGGATGCATCACCGTTCCCGCCTATGAGGCCGCTCAGGGCGTCCGGAGGAACCCGTGCCCGCCCTTATCGTCGAAAAAGAAACCTACCGTCACATCGGAATCGTTGAGTGCCACGGGGTTCGTGCCTTGTGTCGCCCCCGGTGCATCGAATTGCACGAAGGTGCCGTCCGCCAATCGCAGGAAACCGTGCCTTGTCGTGTCATCCAGGCAGGAGCCGGCAATGACGCCGTGTTTGTTGATCGCGCCGGCCAGCGTGCCGTTCACGGCACCCGGCACGCGGAAGGTTTTGATTTTCCCGTTTGCCTCCCGAAGAAAGCCGGTCTCGACGTTGTTCACGACATAGTTGCCGGTGACCTGGCCGCTTGCATTGATGCCCAGCGCCAGCGTGTCCTTCGAGTGTGAGGGATCGAATGCCTGGATGGAACCGTCGCTCAGTCGCACGAAACCGTGGTCCCTGCCTTCGCTGTCGACAAAGTAGCCGGCCGCGGTTCCGTCCTTGTTGAGTGCGATGGGTACAGTTTGTTGCGGTGAGTCCGGGGCGTCGAACACGGTGATCGTGCCGTCGGCATCCCGGAAGAGACCGGGCGTGATTCCATCGCCATCGGTGGTGTCGCCGATAACCTGCTCGTCGTCGTTGGTCGCGGTCGCGCCGGTGATTTGCTTCTTGACTTCGAATTTTTTGATTTTGCCTTGGGGACTTCGCAGGAAAGCCTGGCTGCCGAAGGTGCCGGCGGTCCAGCCCGTCGCGTTGATGCTGACCGGATCGTTCGCTTTGAACGACACAATTGTTCCGTCCGCCGCGCGCACGAATCCGTGCGCAATGCCGTTCACATCCACCGAGAACCCCGTGACCGCCGATTTGGCGTTGATGCTTTGCGGGAAGGTGCCGACGCTGTCTGGAACATCGAAAATTGTGAATTGCTCGGCACGCAGGGCCGTCGGCAAGGCCAGCGCTGCCGCAAGAAAAACAAACGCGTGCCGGAACGCACGCCTCGCAACGATAACATTTCGCGTGTCTTCAGTCCGATGCGCAATCATGTTGCACCCCTAACGGAACGCTGAGGCAAGCATCTTCCTATTTTCGGCGAGAATCCATGCCACCGTCCGATGCTTGGCGCGCTTTACTTCTCTTGCCCGTAATAGCGGCCGAAGCGGTTGGCGAGGAAATCGGACAGCTTTGCTTCCTCCTGCCGCACGAAGCCTGATTGCGGCAGCTTGCCTTCCACCAGCAGGTCGCACATCGCACAGATGCCGCACGCCGTAGTGATCTGGATGGCGCTCATCAAACGGCCGCCGACTGTCTGCGCGTAGATCTTCTTGGCGTAGCTCTCCTGCGTCAGATGGCCGTTGATCCAGCCCGATACTGTGACGAACACCAGCACCACATCCTGATAGGTGATGGGAATCGCCGTCTCCAGCACGTCCTTGAAGATGGTGCGGCGGGTCCCGAGATGCAGGTCGCGCACCAGCAGCTTGATGATGTCGCGGTGGCCGGGATAGCGCGCCGTCTTGTAGTTCAGATTCTCCACCTTGCCGGCAAGCGTATCGCACAGGGTGCCAAGTCCGCCCGAGGTGTTGAAGGCTTCGTACTCGACGCCATCGAGGGTGAACTGCTCCAGCTCCTCGAGCGCCGGGACTTCCACCAGCACGCCGTCGCGGATGGATTCGCAGGGGTTGCAGTATTCGTTGATGAGGCCATCGGTCGACCAAGTGAGATTGTATTTCAGCGCGTTGTGCGGAAACACCGGCAGCGCGCCGACGCGCATCTGCACGTCGCGCAGCTTGTCGAATTTCCTGGCAAGATCGTAGGCGACGATGGAAATGAAACCCGGCGCCAGCCCGCATTGCGGAACGAAGGCCGTGTTCGCGCCGTCCGACAGTTTCTTGATGGTGCGGGTCGATTCCACATCTTCGGTAAGATCGAGATAGTGCGCGCCGCCCTGCTTGCAGGCCTCGGCCACCTTCGCGGTGAGGTGATACGGCGTCGCCGACAGCACGATGTCGTGGCCTTCGACGGCGGAGAAGAAATCACGGGAGAGAATGTCGATCTCGCGCAGGGTGACGTTGTCGTCCGAAGGCATGCGCGCCAGGCTAGCCGGATCGCGGTCCGCCACGGTGACCTTATAATCGCCGGACTGCGACAGGAATTCCGTGATGGCGACGCCGATCTTCCCGCCGCCGACAAGCAAAACGTTCTTCATGGCGCCACCGTCCTCTCCTGTTCGTCATCGCCCGCCTCGTGCGGGCGACCCAATTTCTTTGCTCGACCGTAAAATGGGTCACCCGGACCGCGCTGTGTCGCGCGACCGGGTGATGACGACAGTGTGCGATGGAACAGCATTGAAAAGGAGGCGGCGAAGCGCCGGAAGTTGCGCTATAGTCCGGCGAATCGCCGGATGGTCCGGCAAAACGCCTGATCCGGAATGCGCGACGCCGACTCCAAGCTCATTGCCCTGCTCAAGGCCAACGCGCGGGAGCCGACCGCCTCGCTCGCCCGCAAGCTGGGGCTGGCGCGCTCCACCGTGCAGGAGCGTATCGCGCGGCTGGAGCGCGAAGGGCTGATTCGTGGCTACACCGTTCGGCTCGCCGATGCCGGGGAACCGCGCCGGCTGCGGGCCGTGGTGATGATTACCGCCGATCCCAAGCAGGCCGAGCGCGTCGCCACGGAACTCAAGAGGATGCCGGAGGTGCGCTCATTGTGCGCGGTGTCGGGCGCTTTTGACATGGTGGCCAATGTAGAAGCGGAGACTCCTGCCAAGATCGACGCCGCGCTGGACCGTATCGGCCGCGCGCACGGCGTGACCCGCACTGTCTCCTCGATCATCCTTTCGGAAAAATTCAGCCGCTAGCTATTCGGCGGCCTGTGCATTCAACTCCTTCAAGCGTGCGGGATCGCGATCCAGCAGTCGAAGCAATTGCGCCATCGGCCGGCTGACCGCTACTTCACCCGACTCGTATTTCTGGAATGCGCGCGGCCCGCCGCCGAGAATGTCTCCGGCCTTGCGCTGCGACAGCTTCAGCCGGAGGCGAATAGCCCGAACCTCTGCTGGGCGCATCGAATCGCCGACAATGGATCGCAACTCTTTCAGCGCTTCGTCGCTCGCCTGCATGTCCCGGCCCATATGCAGACTCTCACCGTTATCCTCCGGATACCAACCCGGCAGATCGACGGTAAGTGTTCGTCCGCCGTAACGCACCGTATACGGCCGCACATCGCGCCGTAGTGTCGCGCCGGTCACCGGATGAATTTTCGTCCTTGCCATTCAACGCTCCTTGAACGAGAGCACCGTGAACTCCGTCAGCGTGTCGTCGGTGAACTTGATGTAGAGAACCATCCCGTTCCACGGCACGTGATAGACATCTTGCCATCGGTGGCTATCGGCGAAACTCGTCATCGATTTGTAGAACTGCGACGGCTTGATCGAGCGAACGACTGCTGCCATGTCTTCTCGCGCAAATCCCGACGACAGCGCATCCGACAACGCCGAACGGGTGACTGCCAATCGACGCGGATCGCCGCAAACCTCCCGAAATCGGTCAAGCCGAAAGGTCGGGCGGCGCTTTTCCACAGCGGCCAAACTGGCACCATTATGGTGCCGTTGTCAACCTGCATTAGCGATCGGTTGACGCTTGGTCACGCCGCTTCTTTTGCTCGGAATGACACAGGTGTAGAAGCTTGCCAGGACAGGCGGCGTTCTTCGCATGGGGCGTGAACCGGCCGCCTTCGTTTTCGGCCAGAGAATGACGGCGCCTCAGGGACAACCCACCAAACGCATGAGCGGCGCCATCGCGCGCGCCAGGCGGCCCAACCGCGACGACATGGAATGCCTGCGGCTCGGCGTGCCCTACTGGTTCATGGTGGCGGTGCTGGTGACCATCTCCACCTTCCAGATCTGGATGAACCCGTTCGGCTTCAGCGATCTGGTGCAGCGCTATTCGCAGGATGTTTCGGACCTGCTGATCACCGGGCCATATTTCTATGGCACCGAAGGCCGCGACAATGTCTCCGTCGCCATCGTCGACGAGAACACGCTGCACACGCTCAACTCGCCGTGGCCGTGGAAATATGGCGATCACGCCCGCGTGCTGGATGCACTGCTGCAGTACAAGCCGAAAGCCGTGGTGGTCGATTTCCTGTTCGTGGATTCGCGTCCCGATGAAACGCTGAAGGATCTCGTCGCGGAGATCGGCCGCTACCGCAAGGCAGGCGTGCCGATCTATTTCGAAGGCGGCATCGATCTGCCTTACGGTGAGAACCCGCTGCGGCCGGAGCTTGCGAAAACTGGCGTGCCGGTCATCGATCCGTCGATCCCGATCAATTCCGGCGTGGCGCGTCAGTACAATGCCACCGGCCGCTGCTTCAACCAGAATCCCGATGCGCAAGGCAATTGTCCGTCGCTGGCGCTGCGCGTCTATCGCGATCTCTACGGCAAGAAATATCCGCCGGCGCCGGTGAACGACATGATGGAGCTGGTGTGGGGCACACGCACGGCGCCCGAGAACCACTGGATCACCCGCTCCGATGCAAGCGGCGACTCCCACTCCTGTTTCGAGGACATGAATCTGCTCCGCCGCTGGTATCTCGCCTTTTTCAACACCAGCGTGGTGAAGAGCCCCTGCCCCTACACCGCGGAATTTCCCGTCGACGGAATGCTGCTGCAGCCGGACGACAAAGACGTCGTGAAGATGGCGACCAACCGCGTCATCTTCTACGGCGGCGCGCTGCAGGGGGCGCAGGACCGCGTCTACACGCCGGTAAACGATCTGCTGCCGGGTGTGTTCGTGCATGCCATGGCGATGGACAATCTCATCACCTTCCGCGGCCACCCGTTCCAGAACGCCATCTCTCTCGGCGGCAAGCCGGTGGACGGCAATCTGGTGCAGATCGTCGCCACCATCCCGGTCATCCTCATTCTCTCGCTGATTCACTGGCGCAGCGTGCGGCGCAAGCGGCTTAAACTCTGCGAGCCGGCGCGCGAGCGCAGCGTCACCTTCGAGTATTTCTTCGACAAGGCGGTGGAAAAAGTCTGGCACTATCTCGCCTTCGGGCTGGCGCTTGGGGTAGGGCTGCTACTGACTCGCTCCGCCGGTCTTTCGGTCGCCAACTGGGTCGAGGTCGTGTTCGTGTCGGTCGAGCTGGCGGCGATGCTCCTTGTGGGACTGCCGGATTCGATCTGGGGATATTTGCATCATGTGGCGGGCGGGCAGCTCCAGGCTGCTCCGGGTCCGGCTCTCGACGCGGCAGAGGAACGGGTGACATGAAAGGGATTGGAATTTGTTTCGGCGCGGCGCTTATCGCGGTGTCATCGTCGGCGATAGCGTCGACAGAGGATTGCAGCACCACCAGCGGCGACGTCGTGCTCAGCGCGCGCACGCCGGAAGTCGATCTCTTCGACGCGCCGACCGGCAAGAAGGTGATGACGATGGAACAGGGGAAATTCCCCGCCTGCACGCCGATCAGCGGCCGCGCGCCGAACTTCATGCTGCAGGTGAACGTCAACGGCGGCAAATACTGGGTGCCGCCCTACATGGTGAAATACCGCTTCTCCGGAAAGCTGCCGGCCGTCTGCCGCAACCTCGCGATGGGCAGCAACGACCAGAAAGCGGGCGCGACGCGCGGTCTGGGCGAGGGTTGTCCAAAGAAGGGAGCGAATTGATGCGCCCGGCTACTTTCGTGACACTGGCAGGCGCGCTGCTCGCCACCACATCCGCGCTGGCGAGCGCTGGGGACGGTTATCCCAGCCGCGGCACCGCATTGTCGCAAGTCTCCGTATCGACTGACTATACAGACGTCTTGTCGGGCCGGCCGCTGGCGCTGGGAATCTTGCGTGCGCGCGCGCAAGGCTTCGTGCCGTCGCCGCAGCTGCAATCCTACGCGCAAGGCGTGCTGGCGCGCCTGCTCGTCAATGTGAAGATGCCGCCATCGTTTCATCCCCAGGTGCGCGTGCTGGCGGCGCCGGAGTTCACCGGCGAATGCACACCGGACGGCACGTTGATCGTCACGGTCGGCCTGCTCGAACTTCTGGAAAACGAGGACGAGCTGGCCTTCGTGCTTGGCCACGAAGTGGCGCACGCCATCTACAAGCACCAGGCGAAGAACTGGTTCAAGAAAGCGCAGTATTATTCCGTGGTGAACGGCGGCGCCGTCGACACGATGGCGAAATCCGCGGCCTTCATCGCCGGCGGTCAGACCGGCGACAACATCATGCGCGGCCTCGATGTGGCGCAGCATCTGGCGAAGCTCAGCGCCAACGTGCTGATGCCGCAAATGGAGCGCGGCGAGGAAGATGCGGCCGACGCGCTCGGCTTCGATCTGGTGGTGAAGGCGGGCTACGATCCGCAAGCCGCGCTCTCGGTAATGGACAAGCTGGCGGTGCAGGAAGCGGCAGCGGCCGCGGCAGCGGCCGAAGCGCGCGCTGCTGCGAAGAAGAATTCCGGCGGCGGCGGCGACAGTGTGGCGAGGGGATTGAGCCTCGGCGCCGGCGCGCTGGGCAGCATCCTTAGCGGCAGCGCGCCCAGCAACGACCAGATCGCCGACATCGCCATTTTCGCTTTCGATGAGGCGGTCGACAGCATGGCGGAAGATGCGACCTCGCATCACCCGGCAAGAGTGCGCGAGGATCTGATCAGCGCCTATGCCTTCCGCGAATATCGCAACGCGGCGATGGTGAACCCGACTCCGCTGCCGTGGAGTGCAACGAGCAAATCATCGCTCAAGCCGCATCTGACGGCGCTGATGGCGCATTACACGCTGGCGGAGAACGCCGCTGCCTATGTGGCGGACCGTTCGCAGGGCAGTCCAACTTCGGCGAAATTGTATGTCGCCTCGTCCACCGCCAATCCCACGGCCGACCACGCCTACACACAGTTCGTGGCGGCGGAGTATTACGAGCTGGATCGCCAGAACGCGCTGTCGGAGGCCGCGCTGGTGAAAGCGGCGAACGGGCCGGAGCCCTCTTGGGAAGTCTATTCCCGGTTGACCGATATCTACATCGGTCGCGGCGATTATCCCAAAGCGCAGGCGCTGATGGATCGCGCGGTGGTGCGCTTCGAGAATT
Source organism: Alphaproteobacteria bacterium (assembly GCA_019241645.1). Taxonomy (GTDB): domain Bacteria; phylum Pseudomonadota; class Alphaproteobacteria; order Micropepsales; family Micropepsaceae; genus Rhizomicrobium. The sequence goes on along the minus strand of JAFAWQ010000038.1, from coordinate 18,209 downwards.
CGCCGGTGCTGCTGCCCAAGCGCATTACCGTTCTCAAAGGCGCGGGCCGCCAGAGCGAGGCCGAAGCGCTGGTGCCGCAATGCAAGAAATACGACATCGACGAACTCACCGACGCCTGCAAGAAGGCGGCAGGCAAAGCTTAGCCAGGCTCGATCATCGCTTTTGTATCGTAGGACATGATCGCAAGAAACGCCGCGAGCCCAATGTACATCGTCGCGTAGACAAGTTTGTCCTCTGGCGTGCTCGCATAGTAACCCGCATTTTCGGGAGCAGCGGGATTGTATCGGAATGCCTTCATCACCTGTGGCGCTGCCAAGATTGCCATTACGACCAGCAGCGGGCTGGGACGCCACAGAAAGAGCGCGAGAAGCATTGGCGCCCCGACAAGCCATACGCGCGGTGAAAGAATCGCCGTAATCCTGCCGCCGTCGAATGGCGACAGTGGAATGAGATTGAACAAATTTATAAAAAATCCAGCATACGCCAGCGCGAGCAGCAGCGGACTGCCGTAAGCGCGCGCCAGGAAGTAACACAACAGGGCGCCCACGCTTCCGACAAGGGGACCGGCCAACCCGACATATGCCTCCGTCTGCACGTTCATCGGCGTATCCTTGAGCGCCACCCATGCGCCGACGAAAGGAATGAATGTGGGCGCGCCAACTTCGAGTCCCTTTTGGCGCGCGGCAACGAAGTGCCCCATTTCGTGGACAAAGATCAGCAAGACCAGGCCGGTGGCATATCGCCAGCCATAGAGCAGCGCATACGCGCCGACGGAAATCAGCATCGTACCGGCCGTCGTGAGGATTTTTCCGGCCTTCGCGGCCGCGAATATCGCGAGGAGAAGTTTGATCATCAGGTTGGCGGCGGCGCCGTCGCGTCCACCGGTTCAGCTTGCGGCGCCGCGCCTTGCTTTTTGCGGCGGAGCCATTTGCCAGCAGCCGCAAATGCACCTGCGGCAACAAGGATAAGAAATTTTGCGGATTTTGCGAGAAAGGCGGCTGCCAGTGCGAAGAACCCCAACTTGTGCGCCACGACCCCACCGATCAGGGCTGCAATCCCATATTCCGCGACCCGATCAGTCGACGGATTGAAATCAGTATAGCGCTTGCCTCCGACGAAACTTAGCTTCGACAGAAGGAGCGAAGCAATCGGCTTCTGCGCTTCGATCATTTTCAGGTCAGTCACCAACACCATCGCAATGTAGCCTTGGCGGCCAAGCAACAGCGTCTTGTAATTGATAATGCTGTTCTTCGTGTCACCCTTGTCGCGCGCGGAAATCGACCAGATCAGGCGATGGGTAAGCCGGTCATAATGCGGCTTCTCGATCCAGCCGAGAACCTCCATTTCGTGTATTCCCCGGGCCTTGCGGACCTTGTTTCCTTCCTCGGTATTTTCGCGGATATCCCGCAGCATGGCGTCGGCATCGATATCCTTTCCCTCCTCGTCCTTGATGTACCCGGAAGGGTAGAACTCCAAAATGGAGAACCAGTTGCTTTCGTTCTGCGGAAGAATAATCCCGAGAAAGTTTTCATCCGTGCGGTTTCCCAGCCGTTGCATGAAATTTCTTGCAGCTGCCTCCGGCAAAAAGGCGTATTGGATCGGCAGGTTCAGTTTCGCTTGATCCCGCAGCATGATGTCTTGCGGTCCTATTTTTCCTTCTCTCTGAAGCATCGTCGCATATTCCGACGGCTTCGAATCTGCGGCAATCGCAGCAGGACAGAACTCCGCCATGGCGAAGAACAAAAATGCATGCAGGATGCTCGCAAGGAAGAAACGTGGTGTTCCTATTGCGTAGCTCATTGCGCGCGCTGTTCAGTCGAAAACTTGAAACCTTCGTAGATCGCGATGGCATAGAAGAGCAGATCCATGGCGCTGAAGGTGGCCGTCATGAGTTTTTGCGACAAATCAGGATCAAGAATTCCGATCACCTGCATGAGATCGAGGCCCTGCGCTTTCGCAAAGAACGCTATCGCGCTCAGGTAATTGCCGAGGAGGCAGCCGGCCAAAGCGCACACAGCGCCGAGATAGCCGAATCGTTTGTCCGTTCCCTTTCCGGCAAAACGGATCGCCTGCCCGACCAGAAAGCCGATTGCGATCGCCATCAGCCCCAGCTCGTAGCCGCTGACAACCGTCACGAACGCCCACAGCACGGCGCCCAACACCGCGACCGCAATACCTGCGACAATCGCCAGACCGAAATTTGGTTTCGCGTCTGGCTCGGCATGTTGCACGGTTGCGGCGGGAGCGCCGCCAGCTTCATTACCGGGTTCCATGGATCCCCCCTGCCCTGATATTGCGGATTATATCTAAGGTTGTGAGGCGGCGAAAGTCCGATCGAAGACTCTAATCTTGTTCGCCTACGCAGTGATGTCCGGCAGCAGAGCGTCTTCAACGCGGGCGATCTGATCCTTGAGCTGCAGCTTGCGATTCTGAACTGGTCTGCCCGCGATAAGCATCCAGCTCAGCTTGCGTTTATCAACAATTTAGTATGACACTGTCATTCACAGGAACTACACCATGGCCCGAACGAGTTCGCCGCTGACCGTCACGTTGGGTGATCTCAAGGAGCGGGTGGATTCCCGGGTGCGCTCGGGAAGCTATGCATCGGCGAGCGAGGTCTTGCGCGCTGCTGTGCGCGCCCTGGACCGGGAAGACGACGCCATCCGGAGCGTTCTACGCGAAGAAATCGATCGGTCCCTCAACGATCCTCGGCCCAGCATTCCTGCAGAACAGGTGTTTTCCACGCTGCGCCGCCGTCATGAACGGTCGCGGCGCAAAAAGGCGTGAAAACGTACGGGGTCGTGTTCCGGCCGATGGCCGAACAGGATTTGCGCGGGCTTTACGACTACATCGCGGAGCAGTCGGGGCGAAAAATTGCAGGCGACTACATTGCCAGAATGGAAAGCGCCTGCATGGCGCTCCGCACTGCACCTCGGCGCGGCACCTCTCGCGACGACATAAGACCCGGGCTGAGGATCGTCGGCTTCGAACGCTGCGCCGCCATCGCCTTCCAGGTGAAGCGGTCAGAGGTGGTCATCGTCAGAATCTTTTACGGCGGCCGCGATTACGAAAGAATTCTGCGCAACGTCAGGGACGAGTAACCGACAAAATCGCACCCGGGACTTCATCCAATGCGGCGTCGAGAACACAGTGCTCCAGCCTTAGAATCCCACGCCCGAAAGCTTTGCGGAAACATCCCACAGGCGCTTGGCGGCAACATCGTCCTGCGCCTGGCGCGACGGCGCCGTGAGCCTGTTCCGATAGTAATAGCCGCCGGTCTGGCCTTCCACCGCCGGCGACGAGGCGAGATGGATGATGGTTTCGGCGCCTTGCTCCGGCGTCAGCGCGATATGCTTCGCGACGCGCACGCCCCATGACATCAACCGGCCGCTCTCGTCGCCGAAGCGCGTGGCGACAAATCCGGGATGCAAACAATTGGCGGTGACACCGGTGCCCGCCAGCCGTTTCGCCAGCTCCCGGGTGAACAGGATGTTCATCAGCTTGGTGCGGCCGTAAACGCGGAAACCCGCATAGCGGCGCGCCGATTGCAGGTCGTCGAAATCGACGGTCTCGCGGTTGTGCGCGTTGGACGACGTCGAGACGATGCGCGCGCCTGGCGTGGCCCTCAGCCGATCGAGCAGAATATTGGTGAGCACGAAATAGGATAGGTGGTTGAGGGCGAAAGTGCGCTCAAGTCCATCTTCCGTGACCTGTCTGCGGGCATAGATCGCGCCGGCATTGTTGATGAGGACGTCGATCTGCGGCTCGCTGGCGGCAATCTCCTGCGCCACGCTCTTCATCTCGGAAAGCTGTGTCAGGTCCGCGTGGTGGACTGTGTGATCGGTATGGCCGGCAATGGCGCGCAGATGCTTGCGCATCTCCGCGCCGCGCTCGCGGTCCCGTGCGACGAAAACAATCCGCCCGCCTTTCTGCGCCAGCCGGTCCGCCGCCACCTCGCCGATGCCGGAGGTGGCGCCGGTGATGACGACCACCTTGTCGCGCATCGCGCCGGGCGCGTAATCCATCAGCCGACGATTTCGAGGTCGCAGAAGAAGAAGCGGATTTCGTTCTTCGCCGTTTCCGGCGCATCGGAGCCATGCACCGAATTGGCCTCAATGGACTCGGCGAAATCCTTGCGGATGGTGCCGGCGTCCGCCTTCGAGGGATCCGTCGCGCCCATCACCTCGCGATTTTTGGCGATGGCGTTTTCGCCCTCCAGCACCTGCACCACCACCGGGCCGCTGGTCATGAATTCCACCAGGCTTTTGAAGAACGGCCGCGCCTTGTGCACGTTGTAGAAGGCTTCCGCCTGCGCCGTGGAAAGCGTCAGCCGCTTCTGCGCCACCACGCGCAAGCCCGCCTTCTCGAATCGCGCGACGATTTCGCCGGTGATGTTGCGCCGCGTGGCGTCCGGCTTAATGATGGAAAGCGTCTGCTCCAGCGGCATTCAAGTCTCCAATTTGGGAAAGCGCGCGGTTTATAGGGGCGGCTTTGCGGCGCGGCAAGCCATGCTAAGAACCGCGCATGCTGGTGATCGACAATGTCACCGTCCGCATTGCCGGGCGCGAAATCCTGAAGGGCGCAAGCGCGAGCCTGCCTGCGGGAAGGCGCGTGGGCCTTGTCGGGCGCAACGGTGCCGGCAAGACGACCTTGCTGAAGCTGATTCTCGATCAATTGCACGCCGATGACGGCGAGGTGCGCATTCCGGGAAGCTGGCGCATCGGCTCGGTAGCGCAGGAGGCGCCGTCGAGCGACGCCAGCCTGATCGACACCGTGCTCGCCGCCGACAAAGAGCGCACGCATTTGCTGGCGGCGGCGGACACCGAAGACGATCCGCACAAACTCGGCGACATTCATCACCGGCTCGATGCCATCGACGCCTATTCCGCCCCGGCGCGCGCGGCGTCCATCCTCGCCGGACTCGGATTCTCTGCCGAGGATCAACTAAGGCCTTGCCGCGAATTCTCCGGCGGCTGGCGCATGCGCGTGGCGCTCGCCGGCGTGCTGTTCGCCGCGCCCGATCTGCTGCTGCTGGACGAGCCCACCAACTATCTCGATCTCGAAGGCGTGCTGTGGCTGGAAGATTATCTGCGCCGCTATCGCGGTACGGTGCTGATCGTCAGTCACGACCGCGACCTGCTCAACACCTTGGCCGAGTTCATTCTCCATCTCGAATACCAGAAGCTCACGCTCTACACCGGCAATTACGACACCTTCGCCGAGACGCGCGCGATGCGCCGCGCCAATGACGCTGCCTTCGCCAAGAAGCAGGAGGCCGCGCGCCAGCACATGCAGGCCTTCGTCGATCGCTTCAAGGCGAAGGCCACGAAGGCGCGCCAGGCTCAAAGCCGCATGAAGATGCTCGAACGCCTGCAGAAGGTGGAAGTGCCGCCGGACGAATATATCGCCCCCATTCAGCTGCCCAAGCCGCTGAACGCCAGCCCGCCGCTCGTGACCTTCAGCAAGGCGTCTGTCGGTTATGAGGCGGGCAAACCGATCCTTTCCGACATCACCTTGCGCATCGACCCGGACGACCGCATCGCGCTGCTCGGCAAGAACGGCAACGGCAAATCAACCTTCGCCAAGCTGCTGGCGGAGAAGCTGCAATTGATGGGCGGCGAGACCGTGCGCGCCAGGAAGCTTCATCCCGGTTATTTCGCGCAGCATCAGCTGGAAGAGCTCGACCCGCATATTACATCGGTGCAAACCCTGGCGCGGCTGCGGCCGAAACTGACCGAGCAGCAGCTGCGCACCAAGCTAGGCTCCATCGGGCTCACCGCGGACAAGGCGCTGACGAAGGTTGGGCAGCTCTCCGGCGGCGAGCGCGCGCGGCTGATGCTGGCGCTGGCGGTGCTGGATTCGCCGAACCTGCTGATCCTCGACGAACCGACCAACCATCTCGACATCGATGCGCGCGAGGAGTTGCTGACGGCGCTGAACGATTTCGAAGGCGCCGTCATCCTCGTCAGCCATGACCGGCGGCTGATCGAGGGGACAGTGGACCGGCTGTGGCTGGTTGCAAACGGCCGCGTCGAGCCGTTCGACGGCGATCTGGAAGACTACAAGCGATTCCTGTTGGCAGGCGGCGATCTGCGCGAACGCGAGGAACCGGCTCCGAAACAATCCAAGGAAGATGCGCGGCGCGAAGCAGCGGAGCGGCGGCAGAAGCTCAAGCCGCTGAAGGACAAGATCGACATCGAGGAGCGCCACATCGCCGCGCTCACCGCCGAACTGGCGAAGTTCGATGCCGCGCTCGCCGACCCGCTGCTGTTTCTGCACGATCCTGCAAAAGGCAGCGCAGTCTCCAAGAAACGGGCGGAAGCAAAGCGCAAGCTCGATGCCGCGGAATCCCGCTGGGTTGCGGCGAACGAACAATACGAGCGCGAGATGAAGTTTGATGCTTAGCGTTTGATACGATAGATTGTGCCTTGGTCGCCCGTTCCACCTAACTCGGTGTCGCCATACAGATAGCCGTTCGGCCCGCGCGTCAGCCCTGAGAAAGGATAAAAGCCATCGGGCTTGCCTGTGAAGGTATGGAGCACGTTCAAGGTTCCATCCATGCCAGCCTCAAACACCGTGCCGCAGCCGCAGCTGGGATCGCCGTAATAGTCCGTCGTTCCGTAAAGTTTGCCTTTGACCAGAACCAAACTGGTTTGCGGAAAATCGCCGTTGAGATCGTTGGAGAAGGCGTGGATGACCGTGAACGTACCGTCCGGGGCCAACTTGTAGATGGTGCCCCCGCCGCCCGGCCCGCCGGCAACGGCCGTGCCGTACAGGTTGCCGAGTTTGTCCTGGATCGGCGTGGCATAGGGGCTCGCGCCGTCGCTCTCTGCATCAAAGCTATGAAGTGTGGTGAAAGTCCCACCCGTCGAAATCGAAAACACCGTGCCGGCATTGTGTGCGCCTCCCGACACTGTGGTGCCATAGAACAAGCCTTTTTTCCCGTCTAACAGCCCGGCAGCCGGATTTGCGCCATCGCCGCCGCTGAAGGCGTGAAGAATTTTGAACCCGCCCTTGAAGGCCCTTTTCCACACGGTTCCGCTATCTTGACCGCCGGCACCGCCGTATCGGGCGACGCCATACAAATTGCCGCGGTGATCGCGACTCGGTGCGTCGACAGGAAATGATCCGTCCTGAACCCCGTCGAAACGATGCAGCACAGTTTCCTTGCCGCTGGAGTCGATTGAGTACAAGACTCCGCAGTCACAATCTTCAAGCCCGCCAGCAGTCGTGGTGCCGAAGAATGTTCCTGTCGACGAATCGTACAACAAGCCACCCTGCGGGCTATTGCCGTCCTTGCCGTCAAAAGTATGGATCACTTTCGTAGGATGACGGGGAGAAACCCTCACCACTGTGCCCATATTATTGAGGCCGCCGTGACGCACCGGGAGAAAGACATTGCCCTCGTTGTCCAATGCAGGAGTGCCGCCAACCGGGATGGAGCCATTGCTGCCATCCAAGTTGGTCAAAATCTGAAAGGACGGACCCGCGTCGGCACAGTCGATGGAGAATAAGGCAGCAATCGCAAAGACGGCGCACAACAAGCCAAAAGAAGACTTTTCCCGGGCGCTTCTCATTTCATTCACTTGCACGACATTTTGGCGCATCCATCCAACACCGGTTGCCTGTTTGTTGCAAATATTTCGGCCACATCAACCCAAATTCTGGCGGGCGATCTTCACCCATTCGCGCTGGCGGCTGCGGTAGTAGGACGGCGCGCCACGCACGGACTCCACCACTTCGCGGAACACGCGCTGCGCCCGCTCCTTCTGTCCGACTTTCTGCAGGAACAGCGCATAGCGGCAACGCGCCTCCTCCCCGGGATATTTGGGCAGCACGCGTTCGTACTGCAGCAGCGCTTCGTCGTTCTTGCCCTGCAATGCCAGCGCGCGAGCATAGTCCAGTTCGGCGTCCGCGTTGAATGCGACCGGATCGGCTGCTTTTAGTTTTTCGTAGGTGGCCTGCGCACCGGCGCCATCGCCCGCCAACAGCTTCGCGCGCGCGAGACCATGCAGATAGGATGGATCGTTTTCGAAGCCGCCCTGCATCGCGCTCTGATAGAGATCGATGGCATCCTGAAAATAACCACGCTTGACGCATTCCTGCGCCAGCTCTTTCTTGGCCTGGCCGGAACCGACCAGCTCCACCTGCTTCTTCTTCTCGCGATAGCCACGTCCCGGATCGACGGTATTCACCACATCGTCGGCGAAGCGGCGGGCGGTGTCGCTGCGCGCCATGTCGGGAACCATCGCGAAGATCAGATAGGCGATGCAGCCGATCAGCGGCAGGAACATGATCGGCAGAATCCAGAAATACGAGCGTCCGCTGCGGATGACATGCGCCGCGAAGGCGAACTGGATGAGGAGAACGACGATGCCGGGATAGTAGAGAGACATGCGGCTTTATAACGCCTCCCACAGCAACCGTACGCGGATGTGCGAGGTGTTCACGCCTGCTTTTCCCATTTGCCGGCCGACGATTGCTTCCAGTAGGTCACCTCGTGGCCTCCGCCCTTCGCTTCGCTCCAGGCCTTCCGCGCGGAAGCGAGCGCTTCCTCGTCCCGGCCGTCGAACAGCATCACAATACGGGAAAGAGATTGGGCTTGCTCCCCGTTCCAGTCCGGCGGCTCGGCACCGCCCACAAGAAACAGCACATCGGCCTTGTTGGCGTTCTCGTTCTCGACCGTCAGAAGCACCGGCTGGTCCATCGGCTCGCCATCGCCCAGTTGCGCGTGCGGCAGGAAGCTCTGGTCGTCATAGGTCCACAGCAATGTGTCGAGCGCGGCCGCGCGATCCGCGGATTCGCATTTGATGAGGGCGCGCCATTTGCGCTCGAGAGTCCGCTCCACCAGTCCGGGCAGAATGTCTTCCAGCGAGCGGCGCTCCAGATGATAGAAGAGAACTTCCGTCATCAGAGCAAGCCGTTGAACTCGAAGTGCTGGAAGGCCTTCGGCGCGGGATCATATTCCACCCCGAAGAAGGCCGGCCCGCCATCGCAAACAATCTCCGGCTGCTTGCGCCAATCGAAAGTCCGGGCGGCCGGCGGCCCATCCTTGTTCGGGCCGCCAATCTCGGACGGAAAGGCATTCACATAGATGATGCGGCGCGAGCCGAGCATAAAGCCCGCGTACTGGCGCCTGAACGTCTTGATCGAGCCAAGCTCGCGGCCGTGCGACGGTTCCGCAGCAAGTGCCGCCGGCAAGCCTTTCTCCAGCTCCACGATCTGCTGACGGTCCGGCGTCCAGGTTCCCGTCACATTTGTAGGCGCCCCGCGGCTGCACTGATGCAAAAGTCCTTTACTGACTTCGCCACTGAGTATCGCGCCGTCGCGCGGATCGAGCGGCGCCATTTCCGCCGCCGCACTCACCGAGAGGAGCAGCGCGCCGGCACAAACAATTGTGCGAAACGTCCTCACTTCTCGTAATGGTCCGCAACCAAGCGGTCGAGAATGCGCACGCCCCAGCCCACGCCCCAGCCAGGCGACAGCGGCTTCTGTTCGCCGTCCTGCCAGGCCACGCCGGCGATATCGAGATGCGCCCACGGCGTCTTGTCGATGAAGCGCTGGAGGAATTGCGCCGCCACGATGGAACCGCCATGCGTCACGCCGGAAATGTTTTTCATGTCGGCGATCTTCGATTTCAGCATCTTGTCATAGGCATCGTGGAGCGGCAGCCGCCAGACGACCTCGCCCACTTCACGTCCGGCCTGCTGGATGCGATCGGCCAGCTTGTCGTCGTTCGAGAACAGTCCGGCATGCTCGAGCCCTAACGCGACCAAAATGGCGCCTGTGAGCGTCGCCAGATCGATCACAAAGCGCGGCTTGAACTTGGTCTGCGCGTACCATAGCGCGTCCGCCAGAACGAGGCGGCCTTCCGCGTCGGTGTTGAGGATTTCGATGGTTTGTCCGGACGCCGAAATCACCACGTCATCCGGACGCTGCGCCTTGCCGTCCGGCATGTTCTCGACCAGCCCGAGAATGCCAACGGCATTGACGCGCGCCTTCCGCGCGGCCAGCGCATGCATGGTGCCGGTGACGGCCGCGGCACCGCCCATGTCGCCCTTCATGCCCATCATTCCGGCGCCGGTCTTGAGCGAGAGGCCGCCAGAATCGAAGCACACGCCTTTGCCGACAAATGCAATAGGTTCATCCTTCTTGCGTCCGCCGTTCCACTGCATCACCACGAGCTGGCTTTCGCGTTCGCTGCCCTGCCCCACGCCGAGCAACGCATTCATGCCGAGCTTGCGCATTTCCGCTTCGCCCAGCACTTCGACCTTGACGCCGAGTTTCGACAAGGCGCGTGCCCGCGCCGCGAACTCCTGCGGCGACATCACATTGGGCGGTTCGTTGACCAGATCGCGTGCTAGGAACACGCCGTCGGCAACGGCGCGCATCCGCTCCCACGATTTGCGCGCAGCCGCGGCGTCTTCGGTCACTACGGTGACAGCCGACAGCGTCGGCTCGTGCTCGTCGCGATGTTTCGTCCGATACTTGTGAAAGGAGTAGCTGCGCAGCTGCGCGCCCATCGCCAGATGCGTGGCCGCTTGCGCCGGCTTGAGCCTGCTGCCCTTGGGCACATCGATGTCAAACGTCAGCTGCTTCTCGCCGCCGGTCAGAAGCCGCGACACAACCCCGGCTGCGAGCCGTTCCGCGCCCGATTTATCGAATTTGGCTCCAGGTCCGGTCCCTGCCAGAATGACCCGGCCGAACGGCAGGCCGGCGGGCGCCAGCAATTCCACCATGTCACCCACCCGCCCCTTGAAGCGGCTGGAGTCCGCGGCCCGGCGCAGGGCGCCCGCGAGCCGCTTGTCGAGCGCGGCAGCGGCTGGCAGCAGCTCGCGCTCCGACCCGCCTACAACCAGCACACCGGCGCCGTCCTGCGCTTTGGCTGCAAAGCTTATCTGCATGGATCATCTCCCGGTCATGTTGCGGAACCGAACGTCCGCAAATGAACAGGTGCGGCGAATTCGGGATTGCCGAAGGGCGGCTCGAAGGTGGTAATGTAGGGATATCCGTGAAATGGCGAAAGGGCGCAGAGGCTTGCGTCCCCGGCGCCCCCGCTCGGTGCTGAAGAATGCTGCCGCGAATGTCCACCTACGTTCTTCGGCAGCTGATTCAGCCGATCCTGCTGTTCACCATCCTGCTCACCATCGTGATCTGGCTGTCGCAGTCGCTTCGGCTTCTGGATCTGGTGGTGAACCGGGGACAGTCGGCGACCACCTTTGCCTACCTCACGCTGATGATGCTGCCGCAGCTGCTGGTGATCATCCTGCCGATCGCCTTCTTCGGCGGCACGCTGTACGGCCTGCACAGGCTGAATGTCGAAAGCGAGCTGGTGGTCATGAGCGCCGCCGGCTACAGCCGCAGCCAGCTCGCTGTTCCAACCCTTCTGGCCGCCGCCATTGTGATGGCCGCCACTTATCTCTGCGCCCTCTACCTGATGCCGCTGGGCCAGCGCAGCATGAAGGCGGAGGTGATGAATATCCGCGCCGATATCGGCGCTGCCCTGCTGAGCGAGGGCAAGTTCAACACGCCGGTGAAAGGTCTCACGGTGTTCATCCGCGAACTCGATCCCGACGGGCACATCCACGGCATCCTCGTGCACGACAACCGCAGCACGGAGCGGCCGACAACTTACCTCGCCGAAGCGGGGTTGCTCGCCGTGACGGCGGCCGGGCCGCGCCTCATCATGATGAAGGGAACCGTTGAACAACGCACGGCGAAAGGCAGCCGGCTCTCGGTTCTCAAATTCGAGCGGTACGTGTTCGACCTCGAACAATTCGCGGAACAACAACGCACCAAGTCGCTCCAGACGAGTGAGCGGTTTCTTTCGGAGCTGTTCTGGCCGAAGCTGCCAAAAGACCCCGGCGGACGCCTGCGGCGCATCTACCTTGCCGAGGCCCACAGCCGATTGTCGGCACCGCTTTATTGCGTCGCCTTTGCCCTGATCGTCCTCGCCGCCATCGCCCGCGGGCGCCGCGACAGGAGTGCCTATTCCCTGCGCCTGACATTGGCCGCCGTTGCCGCAGGCATCTTGCGGCTTGCCGGTTATGGCGCGCAGGGTCTGACAGTGAGACATCCTGTTGCCGCCATCGCGCTTTATCTTCTGCCGATTCTGGGCACAGCGCTTGCGGTACTCGAGATCCGCCGTGCCGATATGCTGCGGCCGGATTTCTGGTTCAGCCCTCGCCTGCCGGTGGCGGCACAATGAGCTGGTCGTGGACGCTGTATCGCTACATCGGCAGGCAGTTCCTGCTTGGCGTTGGAATTGTGTTCGCCTCGTTCGCCTTCCTGTCGCTCTCGATCGACATCGTCGACCTGTTCAATCAGACAGCGGGCAAGCATGTGTCCAGTTCGGTGGTGATCGGCATGGCGCTGCTGCAGCTCCCCGATCTCTGCCTCAAGCTGCTGCCGTTCGCCGTATTGCTCGGCGGCGTCTTCACCTTCGTGCGGCTTTCCCGGAGTCAGGAGCTGATCGCCGTGCGGGCGGCAGGGCTTTCTGCCTGGAACCTGCTGGCGCCCGCGCTCGCCGTCGCGGTCACGCTCGGCGTTTTCGCGGCGCTGGCCTTCACGCCGTTCTCGGCCCTGCTGCTGCAGCGTTTCGCGGGACTGGAAGCGCGCTACATCCACGACCAGCCCTCGCAGCTCGCGGTGTCGCGCAATGGCCTGTGGTTGCGTCAGGGCAATCGCGAGCAGCAATCGGTGATTCATGCGCTGCGCGTTTCGCAGCAGGGTGTCAGGCTCGACGATGTAATCGTGTTTCTCTATGGCGCGGAGGATGCTTTTCGAGGCCGCATCGATGCCGCCTCCGCCGCCCTTCAGCCCGGGGTGTGGCTGTTGCGCGATGCATGGATCAGCGGCGTTGACGGGCATCCGGTTCACCGCGCCAACTACGAATTGTCGACCAGTCTGACGCCGTCGCGCATTCAGGAAAGTTTTGCTTCGCCGGACACCATGTCGTTCTGGGATTTGCCGGGATTCATTCTCAATGCCCGCCAGGCCGGCTTTTCCGCCAACCGCTACGAGCTGTACTTCGACAGCCTGCTGGTGATGCCGGCATTGTTTGCCGCGATGGTGTTCATGGCCGCGAGCTTTTCGCTTCGCCTGTCGCGGCTGGGCGGAATGGGACGCGTGGTGCTCTACAGCGCGCTCTGCGGCTTCGGCATCTATTTCCTGGGTGATGTCACGCAGGCGCTGGGCATTTCCGGCATTCTTCCCGTGCCGCTTGCAGCCGCGGCACCGGCTTCCGCCGCGATCCTGCTTGGCATGTCGCTTGTTTTCCATCAGGAAGACGGCTGATCGATGGCATGGAAGGGGCGTTACCGGGTGCGAGCCGCGCGACTTGCCGCCGCCATGCTGATGACGATTGCCGCAAGCAGCGTTCTGGCGGCATCGCGCACCTCGCCGACTTCGCACAATTCCATGGATACGAATTCGCTGCTGGGAAAACCGGGCGGCACCGGGCTCATACGCGCCGACGAAGTCACCTACGACACCGAAAGCCGCGTCGTCACCGCCGAGGGGCATGTCGAGATCGACTACAACGGCCGCATATTGCTGGCCGACAAGGTCACGTACGATCAGGTGCAGGACGTCGCCACCGCCGACGGACATGTCTCGGTGCTGGAGCCGGGCGGCAGCGTTGCCTTCTCGAACCACGCCGTTCTCACCGACAAGATGCGCGACGGCGTGGCCGAAGGCTTCAGCGCGCTTATCGGCAAGACCGGACGGTTTGCCTCCATTCGCGCGACGCGAACCAAACAGGGCACCATTCTCACCGGCGTGAAGGGCGTGTTCACGACCTGCAAGGTCTGCAACAAGCCCGGCCAGCGAACACCGCTATGGCAGGTGCGTGCGGCCAAAGTGGTCTGGAACCAGACCGAACACGAAATCATCTACCACGACGCGACCTTCGAAGTGTTCGGCGTGCCGGTCGGCTACACGCCATACTTCCGCCAGCCGGATCCGAGCGTAAAACGCAAGAGTGGATTGCTGGTGCCGGAGCTTGGCTCCTCAAGCATCCTCGGCACCACGCTGAGATTGCCTGTCTACGTCGCGCTCAACGACTCGCAGGACATGACCGTGTCGCCCATGTTCACGACCGAAGCGGGCGTTCTTGTGGAAGGAGAATATCGCCAGCGCTGGAACAATGGGGGCATGTGGCTCCAGGGCAGCATCGCCTACAATCCGAACGGCAGTTTCGAAGGGGATGAGCCGCAGGTCTACAGCTCATTGTTCGGCTCAGGCCGCATTCCGCTCGGCAGCAACAACAACTGGCATTTCGGCTTCGACGCGCAGGTCACTTCGAACGAGACGTATCTGAAGCGTTACAATCTCTCGATCCTCGACCGGCTGACCAACGACCTGTTCATCGAAGGCATCGATGGACGCAGCCGGTTCGCCATTCTGGGTTATTACTTTCAGGGCTTGCGCCTTTCCGACAATCAGGAGCTTTTCCCGCTCGTCCTGCCGCTGATCGAATACACCTACATCCCGGAGCATGAGATTTTCGGCGGCGATTTCCGGCTCGAGGCGAATACCGCCGCGATAAGCCGCGACAGCGGCCCGAACAGCCAGCGCGCGACAGCCGAAGCGAGCTGGAAACTGCCGCTGCTGACCAGCAATGGCCAAATGATCACCGTGCAGGCCGACATTCGCGGCGACGTGTTTCGTGTCACCAATAACAATCTGGTGGATTTCCCAACCATACCCGAGAAAGTCCGTTTCATCGCCCGCGGTCTTCCGTATGTCGCCCTCGACTGGCGTTGGCCGTTCGTCTCGGGAACGACGGTCGGCGACACGTCGGTGGTGGTGACGCCGATCCTGCAGGCGATCGCCGCACCCTATGGCGGAAACCCGGACGGTATTCCCAACGAAGACAGCGCCGACTTCGAGCTCGACGACAACAATCTTCTCAGCTTCGAGCACCTGCCGGGATACGCCATTGTCGAGACCGGGCCGCGCGCCAATGCGGGAATCCAGGCAACAGCATACTTCCCGTCCGGCGGTTCGGCCGAGGTGCTGGTCGGCCAGGCTTATCGCCTGAAGCCGGACTCAAACTTCGGCCCGCTGGTCGGCATTACCGATCACACTTCGGATATCGTGGGGCGGTTCACGATCAAGTTTCCGCCGCATTTCAGTCTGACCCACCGCGTCGATATCGATCAGGACACCGGCAGTTTCCGCCGCAATGAGGTTTATGTGGATGCAACTTGGGGACGGTCTGTCCTCGAAGTCAGCTACCTGAAGATCGACGAGACGGAGCCGACCTTCGATCTGCCCTCGCGTGAGGAGATCAACGGCCAGGCGACCATCGGCCTGCTCGACCACTGGGCCGTATTTGCCGGCGCGCGCCGCGATATCGAGAATGACCGGATGATCGATACCGAGCTGGGTGTCGGCTACGAGGACGAATGCCTGGGCGTTTCCATGGCCTATCGCCGCGTCTACACCAGCGACCGCAACGTACCGCCCTCCACCTCGGTGCTGCTGCGCTTCCAGCTCAAGACGGGCGACCAAAGCGAGCAGCCGTCGTCCCTCTTCCCCCGCCACGTATTCACAACACCTTGAACTGGACACGGATTTCCTTATGGTCGCCGTACCGGCCGCCGCTGTAGATTGCGCAAGAACGGCCCCGCAACTCCAACAATCGTCGAAATGACAGTACGCAAATTTCTGCTCGCTTTCCTTGCCGTTTCGGCACCGGCTCTGGTGTCCGTCCATGCCGCCGCCCCGAATCCCGGAACGGCAAAGCAGGCATCCCCAGCTCCCGCCGGTTCCGCCGCTCCCGGCCCGGACACGCCCGAGGCGCTGATTCTCAACGACAATGCCAGCAATGGCGTGGCCGCGGTGGTGAACGATTCAATTATTTCGGACTACGATCTGCGGCAGCGGGTTTCGTTGTTCCTCGCCACCACCGGCGTGCGCGCGAATGCGGAGAATCTGAAGGGGATTACGCGTCAGATCCTGACGCAGCTGGAGACCGAGCGCATCCAGGTGCTGGAGGCACAAAGGAAAAACATCACCGTCGGCAGTGCCGAGGTGGACCGCGCCATCAACAACATCCTGCAGGACAATCACCTCACGATGGAACAGGTGAAGAAACTGCTCGCCAATGCCAAGGTGGATATGGCGACCTTCCGCAGCCAGATCGCCGCGCAACTGGCGTGGACGAAAACCGTTCAGAGCGAGTACGCCGATAAGGTGACAATTACGCCGGAAGCGATCGATGCGCAGTTGAAGCGCGTTACCGCCGGCGCCGACAAGCCACACTACCGCGTCGCGGAAATCTTCCAGGCGGTGGACAGTCCCGAGCAGGATCCGCAGGTGCAGAAGACGATGCAGGGCCTGCTCGATCAGATCCGCGCCGGGGCGCCGTTCGATGCCATCGCCCGCCAGTTCAGCCAGAACCCGACCGCCGCAGCCGGTGGCGATCTGGGTGTCGTGCAGGATGGTCAGCTGGTGCCGGAGCTGAATGCGGCGTTGGAGAAAATGCATACGGGCGAAGTCAACGGACCGATCAAGGCCTCCGGCGGCTACTATCTTCTCTTCCTGCGTCAGCGGATCGAGCCTGCCGGAACCAAGGTTCCCGACCCCGCGGAGCAGCCGGCCAATGCCGATCCCAACGTGATGCCGCTGGCGCGCGTTCTTCTTCCCATCGGCCCCAAGCCTGCGAAGGCTCTGCTGGAGAATGCCTACAAGGCGGCGGTCGTGCTGCGCGAGCACATCGCCGGATGCGACACGCTGCAGCAGATGGTTTCGCGCATGAAAGGCGCGATGTATTTCAATCTCGGCAAGATGCAGCTCTCGAGTTTGAGCCCGGAGATCCGCAATGCCATCTCCAAAGCGCCGCCGGGACAAAGCACCGTGCCGTTTCAGTCCGCGGCGGGAGTCGAGCTGATCGTGCGCTGCGACAAGGCGGCGCCCAAGATCGAAGTGTTCAAAATGCCGACCAAGGACGACGTGGAAGAACAGCTCTATCAGGAGCAGATGGCGGTGTTCGCCCGGCGCTATCTGCGCGATTTGCGTCGCGTCGCCAACGTGGAGACCGCAGAACAAAGAGGGCTGAGGAATGCCAAGTCCTCATCGGCCTCGATTCGCTGAACCCATCGCGGCGGACGGCCCGCTTCTCATCACCATGGGTGAGCCGTCCGGCGTCGGGCCGGAAGTGGCGATCGCGGCTTACCATGCGTTGAATGGCGCTGTCGGAGATCGCCACCTGAAGCTGGTGGGCGATCCGCTGGTGTTTCTCGCCTGCGGCAAAGTCCCCAGCGATGCGATCATCGAGACGCATGCGGCCGCAAAGCCGCGCGCGCCCGGCAACGCGTTCCCGGAAAACACCCGCGCCGTCGTCGACGCCATCGATGAGGCCGTGGCACTGGCGCGCAACGGCGCCGCCGCGGCCGTCATCACCGCGCCGATCCACAAGGCCGCACTGATGCAGGGTGGTTTCGAATATGCGGGACACACGGAATATCTCGCGAAAATCACCGGCGCGGACCGCGCGGTGATGATGCTGGCAGGCGGCGATCTGCGCGTCGTGCCGCTCACCATCCATCTGCCGCTGGCCGAGGTGCCGCGCGCGATTACGCAAACCGCCATCGTGGAAACCGGCGAGATCGTGCTCGCCGGGCTGCGCCGCGATTTCGGCATCGCCAACCCGCGGCTCGCGGTCTCCGGACTCAATCCGCATGCCGGGGAAGATGCCGAGCTGGGCCACGAGGAGCGCGACACCATCGCCCCGGCCATCGCGGCCTTGCGCGGCAGCGGCGCGCAAGTCCTGGGGCCGTTGCCGGCCGACACCATGTTTCATGCCGAAGCGCGCGCGCGATATGACGCGGCACTGTGCATGTATCACGACCAGGCGCTGATCCCTCTGAAGACCCTTGCATTCTGGGAAGCGGTGAATGTCACGCTTGGCCTGCCGATCGTGCGCACCTCGCCCGATCACGGCACGGCCCTCGATATTGCACGCTCCGGCAAGGCCGATCCGCGCAGCATGATCGCCGCCATAAAGCTCGCCGCGCGGCTGGCCGATGCCCGCGGCTGACAATCTGCCGCCGCTGCGGGAGGTGATCGCCCAGCACGGCCTCGGCGCCAAGAAATCCCTGGGTCAGAATTTTCTCTTCGATCTCAATCTCACGCGGCGCATCGCCCGCGCCGCGGGGCCGCTGGAAAACACGACGATCTATGAAGTCGGCCCCGGCCCCGGC
>JAFAWQ010000014.1 GCA_019241645.1 Alphaproteobacteria bacterium | reverse complement strand
GCATCACCGGGTCACCTTTGAAGTGGCAGAGGAAAAACCACAGATCGGGCTTCACCGCGAGTTCTGCGCGCACTAGGCCCTTGCCGTGTGCGCCGCCCTGTTCGCTGATCTCCGCAATGCGGTCGAACATCAGCATAGGCGGCAGCGGCAATTGCGCATTGCCGGGTCCAAACAGCTCGCCGCGCCCGCAGGCCAGCAATTCCTCATAATTGAAGTTGTTTTTCCGGTCCGACATCGCAGAAGTTTCAAGTTGGAGCGCCATGCTAAGTTCCTAACATAGGGAGCCTAGGGGGCAAAGCGAGGCGCGCCGCCGATTTCCCTGCAATTTCCGCGACGTATCACATGCCGGCGCGTCAGCTACGCCAGTTGATATGGAGCACCCGATTGCGTATATATTTTTTGCGAGTGCCTGCTAGGGCCTTGGTAATTTTGAGCTTTTCTAATGAGCGCGACGCGCACCATCCTTGTCACCCAGACCGGAGCCGCTGCTGCCAGCGCGGCTACGGAGCGCGCAGAACTGACCGGGTGCCCCTGGCATGACGTCAAGTCGATGTTGCGCTCGGTCGGCTTGCGGCCGACGCGCCAGCGCATGGCGCTTGGCTGGATTCTGTTCGGCAAGGGCGACCGTCATCTCACCGCGGAAATGCTATACGAGGAGGCGAGCCGCGCTAAGGTGCCAGTCTCACTCGCCACTATCTACAACACGCTGCATCAGTTCACTGAGGTCGGCCTGCTGCGTCAGGTCGCGGTCGACGGCTCAAAGGCTTATTTCGACACCAACGTTTCTGAGCACCATCATTTCTTCGTCGAGGGCGGCAACGAACTGCTCGATATCCCCGGCGCTGAAGTCATCGTCGACAAGACCCCGACCGCACCGGACGGCTACGAGATTGCCCGCATCGACGTCGTCGTACGGCTGCGTCGCAAAGGCGCTAACGATTAAGGTATTTACCCGCTTCCCCTACGGATGACCCCCGCCTCGCGCGGGGTTTTGTTTTTCAGGTGGAACCGCGACGGCACGCTGGTCCGCCACGCGGCCAATCGTGTAGGTTGGCGCACCGTCGTTAAGGGTGGCTCGATTAGCGGACCATGGCGGAAAATCCGGCAAGCGGCACTCGACTACGGCTGACCTATCTCGCCGTCATCGCCTCGCTCGTGCTGCCAGCCATGATGTTTACATGGGCCGGGTATGCCAACTACCGGAAAATCGTCGCGCTCGCCGATGAGCGAATCGTGCGCTCCCTCGATGTAGAGCAGGAGCATGCAACCAAGTCTTTCCAGATAGTCGGCCTCATCCTCGACGATGTTACCGAAGACATCGTGAATTTTCCGGTCGAGAACCGCGAACAATACTTCCACGACCTGTTTATCAAGCGCATCCGGGCAGTCTCGGAAATCCAGTCGATCTGGCTCTACGACAAGAACGGCTATGCGATCGCTACCTCGTCCACGATACCGGCGCCGCGGGCAAGCAGTTATGCCAATCAGGACTACTTCCGCGCCCACGTTGAGAAAGACGTCGGAACCTTCTTTGGAGAAATTCACACCTCGAATTTCGGAGGCCAGCCTTTCTTTACAATGAGCCGGCGCATTACCAAGGGCGGCGCATTTTTCGGTGTGCTGTCAGTTTCCGTCCTGCCGAGCGATTTCTATCGATTCTATACGCGGCTCGTTTATGGCGAAGGCCTTCAATATGCGCTGTTACGTGAAGATGGTGTCTTCCTCGTGCGCTATCCAATTCCCGAGAAGGTACCACCGGCACCGCTCGGCTCCGCCACCGGCTTCCGCAAGATGATCGCCGACAGCCGCGAAGGCGGCTTTTACTGGACGACATCGCCAGTCGATAATATCGAGCGCCGCTTCGGCGTACGCCGGCTCGCAGTAGGACCGCTTTACCTAAGCGCAGGCATCTCCACTTCGACCATCAAATATCAATGGTTCGAAGAGATGTTTCCGTACTTGTTCTTCGGCGTTCCAGGCGCCCTCATCTTGTTCGGCACCTTGCTGTTCCTACTGGCTGGCAGCCAGCGCCTGCAGGCTGAAATGCGGCGGCGCGAAGCCGCCGAAGGCGCGTTGCGCCAGGCGCAACGCCTCGACGCCATCGGCCAATTAACGGGCGGCGTTGCGCACGACTTCAACAATCTTCTCACC
>JAFAWQ010000051.1 GCA_019241645.1 Alphaproteobacteria bacterium | reverse complement strand
TGGCACTTTGATCACAATGATTTCCCCTTGGGCCGGTCGTATGAAGCCACGATTCCTATTTGCCTTGCTCGAAAAATTGCCAACTACGATACCGTCGCCATTAATGGCGTTAGGGTAAGTTTCAATTGAATGCGGTGCGTCGAAGGTCGTGAACTTGCCGTTCGCAGTGCGCAACATTCCGTGGTATTTCCCGTCAAAAAAATAGAACCCGGTAACGGTGCCGGCGTTGTTGATCGCGGCTATCTGAAGGCCGTCGCCGGACGGCGGATCAAGATAGATAATCGTCCCGTCGGCATTTCGAATGAACCCACGTGTCCCGACTAACACACAGTTGTTGTCATATTCGTCAAAAAAGCCTGCAACTTGACCGGAATCATTGATGCCATTTGTTTGAGTGTGCACCAAGTTCGTTCCGGCGTCGGGATCGAAGGTTGTGATCGTTCCATCTGCAGATCGGACGAAGCCGTGCTGAATGCAGGTGTGCTCGGCGGTTCTGTCGAAATAGCTGCCAGCCACCACACCGGACGCGTTGATTCCTGCGACGAGTGTATCGGTGCCACCGGCATCGAAAGTAACAAAGGTCGCGGCGGAGGCTGCGCCTATTGAAAGCCACAGGCCGACCGCAAGCTCTAGCGTAAGTTTCCAACTCCCTGGTATCGATAGTGGCCCGCACTGTGTTCTCATAGCCAATTGACCTTCTTACATTTCGGTTATTCTTAGCAGGCGCCAAAGCAACTTTCAGCAATACCAAGGCATATTGGCCGTCCTTCATGGCTCAAGTCTCAAACCTCGCCAGCACCGGCACGTGATCTGAAGCGAGCTTCCAGCCGCGCAAGGGTTTCAGGATCGCGTGCGTTTTGGCGGCGCCGCGCAAGCTTGGACTCGCCCAGATGTGATCGAGGCGGCGGCCGCGATCGGACTTTTCCCAATCCAGCGCGCGATAGCTCCACCAGGAATAAAGCTTCTCTTCGTGCGGCACGAATTCGCGGCTGACATCGATCCAATCGAAGGCCGCTTTCGCCGCGCCGAACAGCTCCGTTTCCACCGGCGTGTGACTCACGACGTTCAGCAGTTGCTTGTGACTCCATACATCCTGCGGCAGCGGCGCCACGTTGAGATCGCCGACCAATAGCGCCGGCGTGGCGCGATCCGTTCGTGTCTCGAAAATGTCCGCCAGCTCGCGCAGGAAATCGAGCTTGTGCGCGAATTTCGGATTCACGTTCGGATCTGGAATGTCGCCACCGGCCGGCACATACACATTGTGCAGCTCGATGCCGTTCGTGAGCGTCACCGCCATGTGACGGCAATCCTGCTTGCCGCAGAATTCCCGCGTGTCGGTCCGCGCGAACGGGAGGCGGGAGAGGATGGCGACTCCGTGATAGCCCTTCTGCCCGCGGATCGCCTGATGCACGTAGCCCAGTTCCTGAAAGCGCTTGCGTGGGAAGAAATCGTCGATGGTCTTAGTCTCCTGCAGGCACAGCACATCCGGCTGATGCTGCCGCAGGAGGCGGGTGACCAAATTAATCCGTAGGCGGACGGAATTGATGTTCCAGGTCGCGACCGTCAGCGTCACGATGCAAATTCCGCGGGCTGTCGTGGCGCCAGCGGCCAGCGTGCGCGTGCGGCCACGTCGAGCGGATCGAACGCGTTGCGCGCGCAATGCTCGATGCCGGCCCAGGCGATCATCGCGGCGTTGTCGGTGCACAGCGACGGCGGCGGTACTGTCAGCCGAAAGCTGCGGCTTTCAGCAAGTTCGCCCAGCGCATTGGCAATGGCGCGATTGGCGGCGACGCCACCCGCCACCACAAGCTGCCGTGACTCGGAAGGATGTTTTGCCTCGAACAGAGTCATGGCGGCGTTGACGCGATCGATCATGCTGTCAATCACCGCCGCCTGAAACGAGGCTGCCATATCGGCGCGATGCTCCGGCCTGAATTCGGTTTGTTGGACGATCTGGCGGACGGCCGTCTTCAGGCCCGAAAAAGAAAAGTCCGCACCCTCGCGGCCCTTCATCGGCCGCGGCAGCGGGAACGCTTTCGGATTTCCCTGCGCCGCCAGTTTTTCGATATTGGGTCCGCCGGGATAGGGCAGGCCGAGCAGCTTCGCGACCTTGTCGAACGCTTCGCCGGCGGCATCGTCGATGGTGGTGCCAAGAAGTTTGTATTCTCCGGGGGGAGCAACAGTGAGCAGCTGGCAATGGCCGCCGGAGATCAAGAGAAGCAGGTAGGGAAATTCGGTGCCGTGCGTCATCCTCGCCGTCAGCGCGTGACCTTCCAGATGATTGATCGCGACGAGCGGTTTGTTCCAGGCCAGCGCCAGCGCTTTCGCGGTGGTGAGTCCCACCATGACGCCGCCGATGAGCCCGGGACCGGCCGTGGCAGCAATCGCATCCAGATTTTGCGGCGCAATCCCGGCTTCCGCGAGCGCCGCCTCAACGATTGCGTCGATCGCCTCGACATGCGCGCGCGCCGCGATCTCCGGCACCACGCCGCCGAACTTCGCGTGCTCCTCCAATTGGCTCAGCACCACGTTGGACAGGATGCTGCCCGGCCCCGGCGGCGCGCCACCCACCACCGCCGCGGCGGTTTCGTCGCAGCTGGTCTCCAGCGCCAGAACGGTAAAACTCTGCAAGCGGGTTGCCGCCTATGCTAAGGGCGGCGGCCACCTAGCGTGAATCCATCGATGCCGCAAAGCATGCTTCGCCTCGGCACACGAGGCTCGCGCCTCGCGCTTGTCCAGGCCGTGCTTGTGCGCGATGCTTTGGCCGCGCACGATTTCGCTTGCGAAATCGTGCCGCTGCGCACCACCGGTGACCGCATCCAGGATCGGCCACTGGCCGCCGTGGGTGGCAAGGGGCTCTTTACCAAGGAACTGGAAGAGGCCCTGCTGGACGGCCGCATCGATCTTGCCGTGCACTCGATGAAAGACGTGCCGGTGCTGCTGCCGGATGCGCTGGATATCGTGGCGGTGCTGCCGCGCGACGATGTGCGCGACGTTTTCATCTCGCCGCTTGCCGCGTCGCTCGAAGATTTGCCGGCCGGCGCGCGGGTCGGCACCAGTTCGGTCCGGCGGCAGGCGCAAGTGGCGCGCGCGCGTCCCGATCTTCAACTGGTCCCCTTGCGCGGCAACGTCGATACCCGCCTCGCGAAACTGGATCGCGGCGAGATCGATGCCGTATTGCTCGCCTATGCCGGATTGAAGCGTCTCGGCCTCGAGGCACGCGCCACGCGCATTCTGCCGGTCGAAGAATGGCTGCCGGCGCTCTCGCAGGGCGCTCTCGGAATCGAAATGCGCCGGGATCACAGCGCGCTGGCGCTGGTCTCGGCATTGAACCATGCAAAGACGGCGGTGGTGCTCGCCTGCGAGCGAGCCTTCCAGAAAGCGCTGGATGGTTCCTGCGTCACGTCCATCGCGGGGCTGGCACAGTTCGATGGACAGACACTGCGTTTTCGCGGCGAGGTGCTGGCGCCGGACGGCAGCGGTTTTGCCGATACCGTTTTCGCAACCGCGGTGACCGCCAATCCCGTTGAAGACGCGGAGCGCCTGGGCAACGAGGCCGGACTCGAGCTGAAGCCGCGCGCGCTGCCTTGGCTTCCGGGCTGATGCGCGTTCTGATCACCCGGCCAGCTCGCGAAGCCAAATCGCTTGCCGCAACGCTCGCAGCCGAAGGGCATTCCGCGATTGTCTCGCCGCTGCTCGAAATTCAATTTGCCGATGGACCGGCAATTTCTCTCGGCGGATTTCAGGCCGTCCTGGCGACGAGCGCCAACGGCATTCATGCGCTGACGCGCCGAACGGCCGAGCGCGGCAAGCCGGTATTCGCCGTCGGCCCCGAGACGGCTGCCGCGGCAACCGCGCAAGGTTTTCGATCTATCAAGCAAGCGGATGGAGATGCCAACACGCTTGCGCTGGCGGTTCAGCAATGGATCGCCGCCAAGCGCGGACCACTTCTGTACGCAGCAGGACGCGACCGAACGGGGCAGCTCGAAACGGCACTGTCAAATCTGGGCTTCACCATTCACACGGAAGTGCTGTACGCCGCACATGCGCTTTCGCTAAACGCACACGCCATTGCCGCTCTCGGATCGGGCGAGGTCGACGCCGTGATGTTGTTCTCCACGCGGAGCGCGCGCTTGTTCGTGGAGCAGCTTGCGCTGCATCAGGTGCAGCATGCATCCGGCGCTGCAGCGGCGCTCTGCATCAGTCCGGCCGTTGCCGCTGTCTTCAAGCCGGAACAGTTCGCAGCGATTCATGTCGCCGCGTCCCCCAATCGCGACTCCATGCTCGCATTGCTGCGCGAGCTTTCATGCGCTCGCGCGCAGGACTGACCGATCAGTTCGCGACGTTGCCGGCCGGCGCAGCGACAAAGCTGTTCAGGTTAGGATCGTAGCGATAGCGGAACGTGGTGGCGTGCGGCCGCCCTTTCGAATCCTTGTAGTCCAGCCGCCCCGCCAGCCAGAGCACGTATTGCCCGGAGCGGACGCTCGCTGCTTCTTCCGCCGTGAGCGCGCGCGTGTTGCCGAAGAAGGTCAGATTGCCGCCCGTGTTGGGGAGCAAAAGCCCGGTCGTCGCGAGCGGCCCCTTCTGGGCAGGAATCTCGGGCGCTGGCGTTGCAGAGGAGCGCAGGCTTCCGACCGTGTTGGATCGCAGATCGTAGGCCGGTTCGCGGCCGCTGTTGACGATATGAACGGTGGTCACCGGCTGCCCGCCGCTGGCGAAAGCCTGCGTGCGGATGGTGTCGACGCCGACCCAGGGCCGTTCCAACCCAACGCCCGCCGCCGGCGTGGATTGCGCTCCGATGGCGCTCAACCGATCGGCAATTCCGTTCATACGCAAGGTCGAATAGGTGTTGAAAGCCAGCATGATGAGCGCAACGAGAAGGAGCGCCACGAGCATGGGCTCGCGCGTCCAGCGCTTCGGCTCGTCTTCGGGTTCGAGCCGATAGCTATGAAGCGGCGGATACGCGGCCTGCGACGGGGGTTCCGATTCCTCGACAGTTGTCTCGGCGGGAAGGATATCGTTGGCGCGAAGATCCGGTCCAGACGGCGTACTCGCTTCCGGTTCGGCGGGTTCCGCGGCGGCTTCGAATTGCGGCACGGGTTTGGCCCGCGCGGCAAACGATGGATTGCTCAGGATCTGCGCCAGGGCAACGGGTTTCTCTGCGGCAGCCGGACCAACACCGGACGCGTCTTCGGCGGCAAGCGGCGTCTCAAGGGCCGCGGGTACTCCGATGGAACGCATCTGAAGCTTTCTGGCCTGTCGGGATGCATTGGTTGGGATACTTCGCAATGCGGATTTTTCCTCGCCTGACGGCGAAGCGGCCAGAACGTCTTGAGCTCCCGATTGGGGCAATGGCAATTCGGCCGGCGCGGACAAGGTAAACGCCTCCGTCGGAGAAGACTCGGCCGTTATGAAACTATCGTCCTCCAACCCCGCGGATTCCTCGCCGGCGCGCCGCCTGCGTTTGCGCTCGCCTTTCGCCATGACAACTCCTGACCCACCAAGAAAACCTGGCGCCTTATAGCGCAATCGCTTGATGGGTCTAACTTTTCGGCGTTCGGATCGAGCCTCCAAAGCTTATGCGGCCATCTGCGGCGGAGTGACGCAGATGCTGCGGTGCACCACAACGGAGGATTTTTGTGATGCGGCCAAAACCCGCAATTTAAGCGCCATTGCCGTTGACAGAACGAAGAAACCGGACCTAGTTTCCGCGCTGCACAATCGTGCACCGGGGCCCGTCACGGATTTTCCGCCACCGCTTCCGGGTTAAGAGCACGGCTTTCGGAAGGCACCCAAAAATCATGAAGGTGATTGTCCCGGTCAAACGGGTGATCGACTTTAACGTGAAGGTTCGCGTGAAGGCGGACGGCTCCGGCGTCGATCTGGCGAACGTGAAGATGAGCATGAATCCCTTCGACGAAATTGCCGTCGAGGAAGCTGTTCGGCTCAAGGAAAAAGGAAAGGCGACGGAAGTCGTCGCGGTTTCGATCGGCCCGCAACAGGCGGCAGAAACAATCCGCACGGCGCTGGCGCTGGGAGCCGATCGCGGCATTCACGTGAAAGCCGATGGCGAGGTGGAGCCGCTGGCGGTTGCCAAGATTCTGAAAGGAATTTGCGAAGCCGAGGAGCCCGGTCTTGTGATCATGGGCAAGCAGGCGATCGACGACGACTCCAACCAGACGGGACAAATGCTCGCCGCCCTGCTCGCTTGGCCGCAAGGCACATTCGCGCACAAGGTCGAAATAGGGGATGGACAGGCGCAAATTGAACGCGAAATCGACGGCGGCCTGCAGACCGTCGAGATCAAACTGCCCGCAGTGATCACCACCGATTTGCGCCTGAACGAGCCGCGATATGCCTCGCTCCCCAACATCATGAAGGCGAAGAAAAAAAACATCGATCAGAAAACGCCTGCCGATTACGGCATCGATATAACGCCGCGCCTGAAGGTGCTGAAAGTGACAGAGCCGGCAAAGCGGCAGGCCGGCGCGAAACTGAAAACGATGGCCGAGCTTGTCGGCAAGCTGCGCGAAGCGGGGGCACTCTGATGGCGTCCCTCGTGATCGCCGAGCACGACAACAGCAAGCTGGGCGAGGCAACCGCGAAGACCGTTACGGCCGCGATGCAGGTGAGCGCGCCGGTGCATGTGCTCGTTGCCGGCTCGGATTGCGCCGGCGTGGCTAATGCCGCAGCGAAGCTTGCCGGCGTGGAAAAGGTTCTCATCGCTGACGCTCCACCTTATACGAGGATGCTGGCCGAGCCGATGGAGGCGCTCATCGTGTCGTTGGCGCCGGCCTATGACGCCATCCTCGCGCCGGCGACAACGAACGGAAAAAATTACCTGCCGCGGGTCGCCGCAAAGCTCGACGTGCCGCAGATCTCCGAAATCACGAAGGTTGTGAGTCCGGATACTTTCGAGCGGCCAATCTATGCCGGCAACGCCATTGCCACCGTGCAGGCGGCGGATGGCAAGAAAATCATCACCGTGCGGACCACGGCATTCGCCGCCGCGGCCGCGGACGGAAACGCACCAATTGAAAAAATCGACGCCACGGCCGATTCCGGCGCGTCGCGCTTCGTCGGCGAAGAGCTCTCCAGATCGGAGCGGCCGGAACTGACGGCGGCGAAGATCATCGTTTCCGGCGGACGCGGCATGCAGTCCGGCGAAAACTTCAAGCTGCTGGAAAACCTCGCCGACAAGCTGCATGCCGCAGTCGGGGCTTCGCGCGCGGCGGTTGACGCGGGTTTTGTGCCCAACGACTACCAGGTCGGCCAAACCGGAAAAGTGGTGGCGCCGCAACTCTACATCGCGTTTGGAATCTCCGGCGCCATCCAGCATCTGGCCGGCATGAAGGATTCCAAAATCATCGTTGCCATCAACAAGGACGAGGACGCGCCGATCTTCCAGATCGCCGATTACGCGCTCGTGGCCGATCTCTTCCAGGCCATTCCCGAGATGGAAGCGGAACTGACCAAGCTCGGCTACTGAGCCGCATCATTCGAGGCAAATCCATGAATATCGAACGGGTTGGCGTTATTGGGGCTGGGCAGATGGGCACCGGCATCGCCCATGTGCTGTCGCTCGCCGGGGTCGATGTGGTGCTGGAGGATGTGAATCCGGAAGCGCTGGAGCGCTCCACCAAGCTCATCGCCAAGAACATGCATCGCCAGGCGTCGCGTGGACTGATCCGCGAAGAGATGATCGAACCCGCGATGAAACGGATCCATATCTCTCAAGGGCTGGATGCGATGCGAGGCCGCGATCTCGTCATCGAAGCGGCCACGGAAGACGAGGCCGTCAAGCGCAAGATTTTTCAGGAACTCTGTCCCCGCCTCGATCCCCATACGCTCATTGCCAGCAACACCTCTTCCATCTCAATCACCCGCCTCGCCTCTGTCACCGACCGGCCGGAGCATTTCATCGGCCTTCATTTCATGAACCCCGTGCCGATGATGCAGCTGGTGGAAGTCATCCGCGGCATCGCGACCGACGACACGACCTTCCAGGCCGCGTTGGACATCGTGCGCAAGGTGGGCAAGACCCCGGCCTATGCGGAGGATTTCCCGGCGTTCATCGTCAACCGCATCCTGCTGCCGATGATCAATGAGGCGGTTTACACGCTGTATGAAGGTGTCGGTAGCGTGGAGGCGATCGATACCGCCATGCGGCTCGGCGCCAACCATCCGATGGGTCCGCTGCAACTTGCCGATTTCATCGGCCTCGATACCTGCCTCTCGGTGATGCAGGTGCTGTATGAAGGCCTTGCCGATTCCAAGTACCGCCCCTGCCCTCTGCTGGTGAAATATGTGGAAGCGGGCTGGCTGGGGCAGAAAACCGGCCGCGGCTTCTACGACTACCGCGGCGAGAAGCCTGTTCCGACGCGGTAACACACTCGGTATTCGTGCGGATCGCGGTTATTGCGTCGAATCGCAGGCGCAGGCGTTTTCTATCGCATTGTCATCGAGCTACGATTTGGGTTGCCGCGCCGAGACGACGTTCATTTTGAATGTTGACCCCGGAGACCGAGGAGAAAAGCATGCAAAAGCGCACGCTCGGCAAAAGCGGGTTGGAAGTTTCGGCGATTGGCCTTGGCTGCATGGGCCTGAGCTTTGGGCTGGGCCCCGCCGCCGACAAGCACGATGCCATCAAGCTGTTGCGTACGGCCTATGAAGCCGGCGTCACCTTCTTCGACACCGCCGAGGCCTATGGCCCCTTCGAGAATGAAAAACTGCTGGGCGAAGCGCTGGCACCGATGCGCGACCATGTCGTCATCGCCACTAAGTTCGGTTTCAAGGACGGGAATGCGCAGGCGGGCGTGGACAGCCGCCCGGAGCGCATCCGCGAAGTCGCGGACGCGTCGCTGCAGCGCCTCAACACCGATCGCATCGACCTGTTCTATCAGCACCGCGTCGATCCCGGAGTGCCGATGGAGGATGTGGCCGGTGCCGTGAAGGCGCTGATCGAGGCGGGAAAGGTCCGTCATTTTGGGTTGTCGGAAGCGGGCGCACAATCCATCCGCCGCGCCCACGCAGTGCAGCCCGTGACTGCGCTGCAGAGCGAATATTCGCTGTGGTGGCGCGAGCCGGAGAAAGAGATCCTTCCGCTTATCGAAGAACTGGGCATAGGCTTCGTCCCCTTCAGCCCGCTCGGCAAGGGCTTCCTCACCGGCACCATCGATGCCAATACCGCGTTCGACAAAAACGACTTCCGCAACATTGTGCCGCGCTTCACGCCGGAAGCACGCAAAGCCAACCAGGCGCTGGTCGATCGGCTGGCAGAGATCGCGCGGAGCAAGCGGGCGACACCGGCGCAGGTCGCTCTTGCCTGGCTGCTGGCGCAGAAGCCCTGGATCGTTCCCATCCCGGGTACGACCAAACCACATCGCCTTCGGGAAAACATCGGCGCGGTGGAAATCGCACTTACCGCCGACGATTTGCGGAAAATCGACGAGGCATTGTCGCAGATCGCAGTCCAGGGCGAGCGCTATCCGCCGCAACTTCAGCAGCTGGTCGGACGCTGAGCGCGATGACAGAACTGCTGGAAAAGTGGGACAGCTTCTATGTGATCGTCGGCTCCGCCGGCGGCGCGCTGATCGGCCTGCAGTTCGTCGTGCTGACCCTGATCGCCGAGCGTCCGCCGCGCGATATGGCGCGCGCCGGAGCGGCGTTCAGCACACCAACCATCGTGCATTTCAGTGTCGTCCTGGGTTTGTCGGCATTGCTGCGCATGCCCTGGGATAGCGCTACTGCCGTGGCGATGGTTTGCGGGCTTGTCGGCCTTGCCGGCGCGGCCTACGTGCTGCTGACGGTGTGGCGGATGCGCGTCCAGACCGCGTACAAGCCGGACATGGAAGACGCGATGTTTCACGTTTTGATGCCGCTGGCGGCCTATGTGGTGATCGCGATATCGGCCTATGTCGTGTTCCAGGATCTCCGCCTTGCGCTCTTTGCGACTGGCGGCGCGGCCCTGCTGTTGCTGCTCGCCGGCATCCACAACGCCTGGGACGGAATTTCCTATCACGTGCTGAACCGCGCACCGCAGCAACGCGCCGACTAGCGTTTGGTCAGCGCCTGAAAATAAGAAATCGACTTTTTCGCATCCCACTGCACGGCGCCGGACGCGCGGGCGATTTCGCGGCCCTGCGGATCGATCAGCACCGTGAGCGGCAAACCCAAGGCCCCGAAGGCGTGCAGGAAGGCGCTCTTGGTATCGAGATAAACCGGCAATGCCGCGGCCTTGTTCTCTTTCAGGAAGGCCGCTGTCTCCGGCGCCGCGCCGTGGCCGACATTCACCGGCACGACGAGCAGATTGTTCGCTCCCATCGCTTCCTGCAGATGCGATAGAGAAGGCAGCTCGCGCACGCAGGGCGCGCACCAGGTGGCCCACAGATTGAGCAGCACATAGCGGCCACGAAACTCACTCAGATTGCGCGTCTTGCCTTGCGCATCCGCAAACGTCACCGGCGGCACCGTTTTCGGCGCTTCCGCTTTCAGTTTTTCCAGCGCATTGACGGAACGCGGAGGCGCGGTCTCTTGCCGCTGCTCGCATCCGCCAAGACACAGGGCAGCAGCCAGGCATCCGGCCCGCGCGATCGAATGTCGAAATGCCCGCATCGGGCCGATGCGATAGCCATTTGCCGACAAATTGACAAATTGGCCGTTGAGGGCGCACATCGGGGCATGCGCGCGATCGTCCGCCTGTTGCTCACTATTGCTCTAGCGCTCGCGGTTCCTGCCTGCGGAATCAAGAGCGACCTCCTCATGCCGGACGGCAAGCCGACGCCGAAAAACCAGAGAGACCCATCGCGGCCCCCGCAACCCATCGGCCGATGACGGCTTTCGCGTTTCGCGACGGCCGCATGTTCGCGGAAGGCGTGGATGTCCCTGCGCTGGCGGACGAAATCGGCACGCCGTTCTACTGCTACTCGACGTCCGCGCTCACCGCGAACTATCGAAATTTCGCGGGCGCCTTTCCGGCGGATGCCCTCATTGCTTATTCGGTGAAAGCGAACGGCAATCTCGCCGTGCTGCGAACGCTGGCGAAACTGGGCGCGGGTGCCGACGTCGTTTCAGGCGGCGAATTGAAAAAGGCACTTGCGGCCGGAATCCCGGCGGAAAAAATCGTCTTCTCCGGCGTCGGCAAGACCCGCGCGGAGCTGGCGCTGGGCCTCCAGGCCGGCATTCATCAGTTCAATGTTGAAAGCGAAGCAGAACTCGAAACGCTCAGCGAAATTGCGGCCGGAATGGGAGCCATTGCACCGGTCGCCATCCGCGTCAATCCCGATATCGATGCGCGCACGCATGCCAAAATCTCCACCGGCATCGCCGAAACCAAGTTCGGTATCCCGTGGACGCGCGCGCGCGAAGGGTATGCCCGCGCCGCGGCGCTGCCGGGGCTCAAGATCGTCGGCGTGGACATGCATATCGGCAGTCAGATCACCGAACTCGAACCGTTCGGACAGGCGCTGGCGCGCATGTCCGAGCTGATCGCGATGCTGCGCAGCGACGGCCACCAAGTCGCGCGCGCCGATGCCGGCGGCGGACTTGGGGTCAACTACGGCAACAGGATGCCGGGTTTGAAGATCGCGGACTACGCAAATCTCGTGGCGCAATTCGCCCGCGATCAGAATGTGTCGCTGATCCTCGAACCCGGAAGGCTGATTGCAGCAAGTGCGGGAATTCTCGTTGCACGCGTCATCCATGTGAAGGACGGCGAGAACCGGCGCTTCGCGATTCTCGATGCCGGGATGAACGATTTCCTTCGCCCGGCCTTGTACGGTGCGCATCACGAGATCGTGTGCGTTGCGCCACGCGAAGACGCGCCGATGGAAAGCTATGAGGTGGTGGGCCCGGTGTGCGAAACCTCGGATTCCTTTGGCGCCCACCTGCTGCCGCGCCTGCGGGCCGGCGATTTGGTAGCTATTCTGATGACGGGCGCCTATGGCGCGGCGATGGCGTCCGCTTACAATGCACGGCCTCCCGCCGCCGAAGTAGTGGTGCATGGCAAACGCTGGAGCATTGTGCGGCCCAAGATGAGCGACGATGAGCATCTCCGTCTCGATCGAATCCCAGACTGGCTCGCATAGAAGGATCGAGCGGCGCATCGCGCAGGCGCGCGCCGCCATCCTGTGGGAGCGGCTCTGGCCGCGATTGTGGCCGGCGAACGGAATTGCCGGGGCCTTGGCGACGCTGGCGTTGCTTGACGTCTTTGCCCGTCTGCCCTCGCTGCTGCACGCACTGCTGCTGATCGCGGGCGCCGGTGCCGTCGGTTATTTCCTATGGCGACGGTTTCAGGACTTCCGCGCGCCCGGTTGGAACGACGGCGCGCGGCGGCTGGAGCGCGATAGCGGGCTGACGCACCGGCCGCTCACCGAGCGCAATGATCGCATGGTGGCGGGCGCGGGGGACGCGCTCGCGGAAAACCTGTGGCGCGCGCATGTGCGAGCGCGCCTGGCCGCCCGGAATCGTCTTCGCTGGGTCTATCCGCATGCATCGCTGGCGGCGGAAGATCCGCACTACGTTCGCTACATTATTCTTCTTTTGCTCGTCATCGGATTTGCCGTCGCGGGTCGCGATGCGCAGCACCGCCTGCTTGCCGCTCTGACGCCAGGCGAATCCGCGCCGCGTGCCAGCCTCGAAGCCTGGATCGATCCGCCGGCCTATACCGGAGAGGCGCCGATCTATCTTCCCCGCGGATCGCAGGATCGCCCCATCGCCGTGCCCGCAGGTTCGATGCTCGCGCTGCGGGTGCATGGCGGCCGGGGTGAGCCGCAGGTGACGTTCGCGCCGCGTGCAGAACATGTCCCAGCTTTCTCAGGGCAAGGCCAGGATTATTCCAGCAATGCAAAAATCGCGCGGGATGAAACCGTCCGTGTGCTGAGCGGCGCTCAGGTGCTTGCCAGTTGGCGCCTCAAGGCGGTCCCGGACGAAGCGCCGTCCATCGCCTTCGCACAGCCGCCGGGCCGCACCGAGCGCGACGCGGTGAAGTTTGCCCTTACGGCGGGCGACGATTACGGCGTGATTTCAGCGCGGGCGCTCATTCGGCCGGTGCAAAAGTCAAAAGCGCGGCGCACGCTTGTTGTCGATCTGCCGCTCTCTTCGCAAGGCAAGACGCTCAACGATACTGTCTATCGCGATCTTACCGCTCACCCCTATGCCGGGCTCGACGTGACCATCACGTTGGAAGCGAAAGATGCCATGGGCAACATCGGCCGCAGCAGGCCGGCGCGCTTTACCTTGCCCGCGCGCGTCTTCACCAACCCATTGGCGCGTGCGCTGATCGAGCAGCGGCAGAACCTGTTCCTCAATGGCAGGGAGGGACGCAATGCCACGGCGTTCGCGCTCGACGCGCTGAGCGCAGCGCCGGACTTATTCTACCAGCGGCAGACCGCCGCCTATGTTGCGATCCGCGCTGCCTATTGGGCATTGAAGAACGCGCGCGCGCCGCAGGATATCGCGCATGTGGAAGATCTGCTGTGGGAGACAGCGCTGGCGCTGGAACGCGGCGGACTCTCGTCCGCAGCCGAAGAACTGCGGCGCTTGCAGCAGATGATCTCCCAGGCGCTGGCGCATGGCGCGCCGCAAGGGACGATCGATTCCCTGCTGCAGCGTTACGATCAGGCATTAAAGCGTTATCTGGAAAAGCTGGCGCAAAATCCGCCATCCGCGAATTCGCCGCCGCCGAAAGGCGCCAAGGTTCTGAACCCCCAGGACCTGCAGGCGCTCCTCAAGGCCATCCAGCAACTGGCGCAGAGCGGCGCGCGGGCGCAGGCGCAGCAGCTGCTCGCCATGCTGCAAGGGCTCCTCGAAAATCTGCACATGACAGCGGGGCCCGGTGGCAGCGGCGGCGAAGGCGACAAGGCGATGAGCGAGGCCCTCAAGAACCTGGGCGACCTGATGGGCAAGCAGCGCCAGTTGCTCGACAAAACGTTTCGCGAGCAGCAGGGCAACCTCGATCCCAAAGCCGGCGGGCCGAAGGGGCTGGCGCAAGGGCAAGGCAGCCTGCGTCAACAGCTCGACAAGCTGATGCAGGGAATAGGACCGAAGGCAGGCGGTGGCGCCAAGGATTTGGGCGAAGCCGGCAAGCGAATGGGCGAAGCGCAAGGCAAGCTCGGCGAGCGCGCGCTCAACGATGCGACGGAGGCCGAGCGCAAGGCGCTCGACGCGATGCGCAAGGGGGCCGGACGGCTTGCCGAGCAGATGATGAAGCAGCAGGGCGACGGCAAACCAGGCGAGAACGGCAATGACGATCCGCTGGGACGAGAAAACGGCGGACGCGGACCCGGTTTCGGCGATCAGACCAAGCTGCCGGGCAAATCGCAGCTGGAGCGGGCTCGAACCATCCTGAAGGAGTTGCGCCGGCGCGCCGAAGAGCGCGGCCGTCCCCGCGAGGAACTCGACTACATCGACCGTCTGCTGAAGCAGTTTTAGAAGCATTCGGCACAAGCCTGCCGGCCCGACGCCTGGATGAAGACCCAACAGGCCATGACCGGCCCGGCGGGAACTCGGGAACTCCGGTTCGACAACCTTGCTCTGCGCTCGGAACTCTATAAACCCATCATTTGGCGGTGGGGCGCCTTTACCGGGGACGGGGTGTCATGACGGGCCGCACACGCTCCACGGAGCTGCTCGAAAGCGAGCGAAACATTCTTCAGCGCATCGCCGCGGGCGACCCGCTGGAAAATGTGCTGGAAGAATTGATTCACGCCGTGGAGGGACCCGCCGGGGGCGATCTGCTCGGTTCTATCCTCTTTCTTTCCGAGGACGGCCGTCGCCTGTTGCATGGTGCCGCCCCCAGTCTGCCTGCCGAATACAACTCGGCCATTCACGGTATTGAAATCGGACCGCAGGTGGGTTCGTGCGGAACGGCTGCGCACACCGGCCAACCTGTTTATGTGTGCGACATCGCCGAGGATCCGTTATGGGCGAGCTTTCGCGAGCTGGCTTTGCGTCACGGATTGCGAGCGTGCTGGTCGACGCCGATCCGCGGAACCGATGGCAAGCTCATCGGCACCTTTGCAAACTATTATCGCGAACCGCGCATACCGACAGAGCGCGACCTCGAAATCATCGCCATGGTGACGCAGACCGCGGCGATCGCCGTCGAGCGGCACAGAATCGAAATGGAGCGGCGGCGCTCCGAAGAACAGCATCTGCTGCTGCTGCGAGAACTCAATCACCGGGTGAAAAATCTCTTTACCCTGACAAAATCGCTGGTGGTGATGACTGCGCGTTCCGCGACGAGTCCGGAGGAAATGTCGAAGATTTTGCAAGGCCGCATCTTCGCGCTCAGCCGGGCGCACGAGTTGGTCCAGCCGGGCCTACGCGAGTCGGTGTGGGACATGGAGGGCCGCGACGTGCCGTTGCGGAATATCCTGCAGGATATCCTCTCGCCGCACGTCCCAGCGGCGATGGACTGGCGTGTTCATGTTGACGGACCGGAGGTGGCCATCCGCCCCAGCGCAATCACCAGTCTGGCGCTCGTGCTGCACGAGCTGGCCACCAACGCCGCGAAATACGGCGCGTTCAGCAATCCCGACGGAAGGATTTCGGTTCGATGGGAATTGTCCGACGTGGGACTGGAACTGTCTTGGCAGGAATCGGGCGGACCGCGAATTGAATCTGTGCCGGAACGCACCGGCTTCGGCACCGTGCTGGCCCAACGCTCGGTGGAAATGCAGCTCGCCGGCGAGATCGCGTATGACTGGGCGCCAGATGGCCTATGCGTCCGCATCCTGCTGCCTTCATCGAAGGTTGCGCCGTATCAACCGGCTATGGATGCACCGTCATCCCTTCTGAGGAGGGAAGCACCGAGCTTGCAGGTTTCGCCGTGAACGGAACGCAGAATGCGGACGAGCGCGAACTGCTCGAAATCATTCGCGAACGATCCTTCCGGCGCGGCAAGTTCCGCCTCGCCTCGGGGCGGGAGAGCGAGCTCTATTTCAATCTGAAGCCGACCATGATGTCGCCCAAAGGCGCGCTGCTTTTGGCGCGCGCGCTGCTCGCGCGCATATGGCCAGAGAATGTCGGCTATGTCGGCGGTTTGGAAATGGGCGCCGTCCCCGTGATTGCCGCGCTCGCCGCCGTGAGCGAAGCAGAAGGGCGTCCGGTGAAAACCTTCTTCGTGCGCAAGCAACCAAAGGGCCATGGCACGATGGACATGATCGAGGGCCTTGCGCCAAACGAGACGCTCGTCAACACACGCGTGTTGGTTGTTGACGATGTGGCGACCAGCGGCGGCTCCATCCTGAAGGCCGTCGATGCGGCGCGCGCGGCGGGCGCCACGGTGAACGCTGGGCTCGTTCTGATCGATCGCGAAGAAGGCGCAACCGAAGCATTGCAGGTACAAGGCATTCGGCTTCTGTCGGTGTTCAAGGGTTCGCAATTTCTCAACGCAACGGCAGCACGGTCACCGCAGAGCGACGCCGCTCTGGCCGACGTGCCGAAAACCGGCTGATACGAGAAAATCTAGTGACGGAATTCGACCAGCGGCGCGTGGGCGTTGTCAAAGTCATGACAAGGCAGACCGAGATTGGCCGTCGGCTTGTCCGTTGAGCATGGCCTCTCGAATGGCACGGCCGGCGCGTTGCGGCCCGCGATCACCGCATCGTAGGGCGAGGGTTTGGCGGGGCCGAGCGTGAGCGATGGGCCGGTTTCGCCATTCCATTTGTTCTCTAGGCAATGTGCTTTCTCTTTCGGCGACAAGCGTTCGTAGTTGGCGCCGGTGCAATTGTAGAGATAGCGGCCGAGCGCTTCCATATCGCCTGGGGATTGACTGGGCCGGGCAGGCATTGCCGGCGCCCCTTCCAGTATCGGCGGCGTAATCGGTCGAGAAACCTCCGGCGGGAGAAAAGCCGGAGGGGGAACCTCATTCGGCTGCTGCCGTGAACGGCGCTCTTGCGTGACTGGTAGGCTGATGACGATTTCGCGGCTGCCGACCACCCGCGTCAGGAGTTGCGGCCGAAACGCCGCCAGCAGTGCCAGCACGACCAGGACATGGAGCAGCAGAACGATAACCGTGGTTGCAGCGCGGCGCATTGGCGCGCCTGCCTGCTTGGCGGCGTTGTGCTGCAAGCCGAACTCACGGGTTTCTGTCAGGGCGAATTGCAATCGAAAGGTCCTGCCATCGTGCGTGTGTAGCGCGCGAACCCTCCCCGATACATGAACTCGCGTCCACGCGGGGCCCGCTATTCGGGAGCGATGGTGACTTTGATGCCGTCGAGTTCCGGCGCGCAGGTGATCTGGCAGGACAGCCGCGACGTCGGCTCGACCGCGATGGCCATGTCCAGCATGTCGGTCTCGGCATCGGACTTCGGCGGCAGGCGATCGTACCACTCGGGATCGACGTAGACTTGACAGGTGGCGCAGGCGCAGGCCCCTCCACATTCGGCCGCCACCGGCAGCCCCGCATCGCGCAGGATCTCCATGACGCTCCAGCCGTCGCGGCCCTCCAGCGTGTGCAGGTCGCCTTTGCGGTCTGTCGCGATGATCTTCATGTGTGATTTTCCGGAACTCGATGCAACTCGTCATCACCCGGTCGCGCAAAACAGCGCGATCCGGGTGACCCAATTAGAAAACAAAATTGGGTCGCCCGCATGAAGCGGGCGATGACGAAATAGGGAACAGGGGCGCCGTGCGCCATCAAGCGACTCCCAATTTTTTTTGCAGGCTCGAGGAGGACGTCGTGTACTGGAAACGCAGCTTCTCGTTCGGGCGGCAGACGTGAAACGCCGCCTGCGCCATCAATGCCGCTTCGTGAAATCCGCACAGGATGAGCTTGAGTTTGCCGGGATAGGTGTTGATGTCGCCTATGGCAAAGATTCCGGGCGTCGAGCTTTCGAACTTCGCCGTATCCACCGGAATGAGGTCCTCATGCAGATTGAGACCGAACTCGGCGATGGGTCCCAACTTTATGGTGAGCCCGAAGAACGGCATGAAGGTATCGCAGGCATGCTGCCATTCGCGTTTGTCCGGGCTCGCCAGTGTCACTCCCTCGAGTTGACCGTTCGCCCCGTGCAGCGCCTTGACGCTGGCGATTTCGAAATTGATCTTGCCGTGCGCGGCCAGCTCGCGCATCTGGTTGACGCTGTGGACTTGCGCGCGAAATCCGTCGCGGTGATGCACCAGAGTCAATTTTGCGGCGATGGGCGCCAGATTGATGGTCCAGTCGAGCGCGCTGTCGCCACCGCCTGCGATCAGGATATTCTTGCCGCGGAAAGCCTCCATCTTGCGCACGGCATAGAAGACGGATTTGCCTTCGTAATCGGCGATGCCTGCGATCGGTGGTCGTTTGGGTACGAAACTGCCCGCGCCCGCCGCGACCACCACCACCGGCGCGATGACCTCTGTTCCCGCATCAGTTTTCAGCCGCCAGCGGCCATCGTCCAGACGATCCAGGCCGCAAGCCATTTGATTCAGGTGGAATTGGGCCCCGAACGGCTTGATCTGGTCGACCAGCCGGTCGGTGAGTTCCTGCCCGCTGACCACCGGCAGGCCTGGAATGTCGTAGATCGGCTTTTCAGGATACAGCTCCGTACACTGGCCGCCCGGCCGGTCGAGAATGTCGATCAGATGCGCCTTGAGATCGAGCAGTCCAAGCTCGAACACCGCGAACAGGCCGATCGGCCCCGCGCCCAGAATGGCAACATCGGTTTCGTGCCTTGCGGCCATGAATTGCGCCGAATGGATTGCGAGACGGCGGGCTTATAGGGGCTATTGCCGCAACGCAACATTGGGCAGAACAGCCGGTGCTCAGGTAGCCGCCACGGCGAAATCCTGCACGAAATCATGCACCGCCGCCATGCGCATCTGAAGTTTTGAGATTAATTCGCTGGCTATCCCTGGCGCCCCGACCGGATTGAGCGCGTCGGCCTCGGCGGCAATGTCCGCGAATTCAAAGGCGCCGATGCCACGGGCCGCCCCCTTGAGGGAGTGGGCAATATGGTGCCAACGCTCCCGATCGCCTGTCGCAAGGGCTGCCGGAAGCTCGGCCATCAGTTCCGCGGACTGTTTGACGAAAAGACGGAGAATCTCGGAGTCGAGAACAGGGTCGCCGCCCGTATAGCGGGCCAGATGCTGCAGATCGACGGGCGGCTGAGGGATCAGGGATATGGCCATGGCTCGGGATTCCAGTTTCTGCCCTGAGCAGGAAACACCCCGTTAACGGCCTGATTTCAATCGGCTACCCACAAGCCCGCGACAGCTTTCGCTCGCCTGGACCGGCTGAACATGGTTAAGATGCGTGCGGGTTGAACAATGGGGCATATCGTGGCGCTTAGCGGGACCGAGCGGAAATCCACCGTAATGTTGCCGACTGCGGAAGCCTCCGCGCCGGAGCCGGAGCGCCACTTTCGCACCCCGCCACAGCCGATCGGACCGTTGATCTTCGCGATCACCCTTGGGGCGTTCTGGCTCGGAGGGGCGGCCGCCTACATCTGGGGTTATTTTGGGGTCAGCGGATTATCGGCGATGCCGAAGGAGGCCCTGGCGCTTGTGGCCTTCGCCGCGCTGGCCCCTCCGGTCATGATACTTATCTGCGCGTGGGCTTTCGTCCGGGGCCAGCAGCTTGCCTTCGCCGCCGAAGCGATGGCCGAGGCCACGGAGCGCATGTTTTCCACCGACGAAACAGCCGCGCGCGTTGCTGTCCGCCTCGGCCGCACCGTGCGCCGCGAGCTGGACGGCCTGAACGCGGGCCTGGATGGCGCGTTCGCACGGCTGCGCTCGCTCGAATCCGTTCTCGAGGCGCAAATCGCCGCCGTGAATGAAGCGTCCGCGCGCGCCGATGTTCGCACGGAGGCGATTGCGGCCCGGCTGGGACAGGAACGCGAGCGCCTGGACCAGATGTCCGGATCGCTCGCCGACACCG
The DNA here is from genome assembly GCA_019241645.1 of Alphaproteobacteria bacterium. Classification (GTDB taxonomy): domain Bacteria; phylum Pseudomonadota; class Alphaproteobacteria; order Micropepsales; family Micropepsaceae; genus Rhizomicrobium. The sequence goes on along the minus strand of JAFAWQ010000051.1, from coordinate 20,332 downwards.
GTACGCGCGCGAGCGAGCTTCTGGCGGGACGCGCCGCCCAGCTGAAGAGCATGATGGAGTCTACCGAAGCCGCGCTCAAAAACGCGGGCCAATTGCTCGAAACCCAGTCGGCCAGTTTCCGCGCGGCGGCGCAGGCGGCGGCCGAGGCGCCCCAGGCCGCCGCGGTCGGATTCGACAGACAGGCAAAGCAGATCGAGGCAGTTTCCGAAGCAGCCATGAGCCGCTCGGAATTTCTGCTCGGCCGATACGAGAAGCACCGGACCGCCATGAGCGATCTTGTCGAAAGCCTGAAAACCGAAGGCGCAACCCTGGAGACCGCGCTTGGCCGCCAGCGCGCGGCGTTGGAGCAGTCCATCGGGGCACTCAGCGGCCAAGCCAAGGTATTCGAGACGATGGCCGGCGAAACCGAGCGGCAGCTTGAGAGCATCATGTCGGCGGGGGCCGCGCGCGCCACGCAATTGACCGCCAATTTTGGACGCGAAGCCGAGCAGGTAAAGCAGATCTGCGATGTCGCCAACGGCATGCTCGTCAAGCTTGTCGGCTCCCTCCACGACGCCGGCACGGGTGCGCAGGCGCTGATCGGCGACACGGCGGCACAAGCAAAGGCGAGCGCCAACTCACTGGTCGGCGAAGCCATGGCCGAGTGTCACAAATTGATTCAGGCGGCGACAGAGCTTTCAGACAGAACCAACCTGATCAAGGCGTCGCTGTCGGACACCGTCGTGGAAATCGAAAAGCACCTGGCGCAGCTTCCGATCGCCGCGCAGCAGGAAGCGGCAAAAGTTCGCGAGCTTGTTCGTGGTGAGACCGAGGAGATACTCAGCATCTCCGCCCGGACTCTGTCGACCATTCATGCGCGCAGCGCGGGGCGTGTAACCGCACGTGCCGGGAATGGAAATGCGCTCGAGGTCGAGCAGCAGGCGGAGTCGGACGGCCTTCTCAGTCGCGCGCGCAAGCTGACGCAACGTACACGGAAAAGGGACGTGGCCGGTGAGCCCAAATCGTGGGAAATGAGCACGCTGCTTTCCGCCGTTGATTCCGGCGAGGGAAAAGGCCGTGACCTCAAGCCGGTCGCGGCCGCGGCTTTGGGGGCGCTCGAAGCGGCGCTGGCCGACATCGCCGTCGATCTCGATTCGATAAGCGTTGAAGGGGCGCCCAGCGATGAAGACTGGCGGCGTTATCTTGCCGGCGACCGCACCGTGTTCGCACGTCGCATCGCGAATTCGATCGATCAAGATGCCGTCGGCAGAATCGCCACGCTCAACCGCGAAAATCCGCAGTTTCGCGAAGCGGCGAACGCCTACATCACGGAATTCGAGAAGCTGCTTGAGCGCGCGCGCGAAGGCGATAATGGAGGCCTGCTCGCCTCGACCCTGCTCAGCGCGGACACGGGAAAAATCTATCTGGCCCTGGCCTACGCGCTGGGCCGCCTTTCATCCTGAGCGGCGGAGACGCGCTGCGTAGAAGCCGTCCATTCCACCTCGTGCGGCGAGATGGCTTGGCAGCGTCCGCAGGTCGCCATCGCGGATGAGTTCGCCCATGCCAAAGACCTCGCTGCCTTCGATCGGCACGCGCTGAAAGTCTGAACGGCGAGCAAGAAATGCTTCGATTTGCTCCGGCCCTTCTTCTTGTTCGAGCGAGCAGACCGCGAACACAAGCAAGCCCCCGGCCCCTACCATGGCGGCAGCGGAATCGAGCAGTTCGCTTGCCGCATCGGCGCAGGTATTCACATCCGCTGCGCTCTTGATCCAGGGAAGGTCGGGATGGCGGCGGATCGTGCCGGTGGCGCTGCACGGCGCGTCCAGAAGCACAAAGGGCGCGAGTTCCTTCGGCGTGAAATCGCGCACATCGGATTCGATCAGCTCCGCATGGAGATGAAGGCGCTCCAGATTTTGCGCGAGCCGCTTCAGCCGCGCCGGATCGCGCTCCACCGCGACCACCTGCGCGCCTACGGCGGCAAGCTGCGCGCATTTTCCTCCCGGCGCTGCGCAGAGATCGATCACCGTCCGTCCGTGCACATCGCCGAGCAATCGCGCCGGCAGGCTCGCCGCGAAATCCTGCACCCACCAATCGCCTCCCGCATAGCCCGGCAGTTCCCGAACGCGGCCGAATTCGGCGAGGCGCACGAGTCCCCCCGGGAGTCCGGAACCTTCCGGCGAGCTTGCGGCACCGGCGTTCGGATGAATATCGAGCGGCGGCTGCGCGAGGTGTGACGTCGCAATCTCGCGCGCGATTTCCTCGCCGTAGGTGGCGCTCCACCTCGACCACAGCCAGTCGGGCGTATTCAAACGCGCCGCGTCTTGCATGGAGACAACAGTTGCGCCTTCGCGGGCGATGCGGCGCATAACCGCATTGATAAGCGGCTTGAAGTGGACGGCGTTTGAATCGCCCGCGGCAAGCTCGTTCGCGGCGTCTACGGCCGCGTGCGGCGGCGTTTTCAGGAACAGCAGCTCACAGGCGCCGGCCAGCAGAATTTCAAGCGTGGTCCCGGCGCGATGTTGCGGCGGCATTTTTGAAACGAAGGTGGCGATGAGCGCCTGTAGCTGCCCAAGTCTTCGCAAAGTCTCGCGGGCGATCGCCTGCGCAAATCCGGCATAGCGAGGCTCAAGATGACTTGAGGCGAGCACCGCCTCTTGCGCCTCGTCCAGCGGGCGGCGCTTGCGCAGCACCTCCGTCAAAATCGCAGTAGCTGCACGACGCGAGGGGATTCCGGATGCAGCGCGGTGTTCCGCCACCTCAGCTCCAGGGACCGGGCTTCGGCGCCTGGCCCATCTCGCCGGCCATCGCCTGCAGCCTGGCGATGCGCTCTTCGGTGGAGGGATGGCTGGCGAACAGGCTTGAAATGCCGCCACCATGCAGCGGGTTGATGATGAACATGTGGGCGGTCGCCGGATTGGCTTCGGCATCCGGATTTTCAATCTGCCCGGCGGCCGACTCAATTCGCTGTAAAGCGGACGCCAGCCACAGCGGCCGGCCCGAAAGAAGGGCGCCGGAGCGGTCCGCCTCGAATTCGCGGGCGCGGCTGATCGCCATCTGCACCAGCATGGCGGCAAGCGGCGCAAGAATCGCAACCAGTACGGCGCCCACCATACCGAGAGGATTGTTGCGGCGGCCGCCCATGAAGAAGGCGAAATTCGCCAGCATGCCGACGGCGCCGCCGATGGTGGCGACGATGGTCATTGTCAGCGTATCGCGATTCTTCACATGGCTGAGTTCATGCGCGAGCACGCCGGCCAATTCCTCGCTGTTGAGCCGGTTGAGCAGCCCGGTGGTCGCGCACACGGCGGCATTCTCGGGATTGCGCCCCGTCGCAAAGGCATTTGGCTGGTCGTTCTCCGCGATGAACACGCGCGGCATCGGCAAACCATCGGCCTCCGCCAGCCGCCGCACGATGTGGACGAGTTCCGGCGCGCTCGTTTCGTCGACCTGGCGGGCGCCGTACATCGACAAGACCATCTTGTCGGAATTCCAGTAGGCGAAGAGGTTCGTGCCCGCGGCGAAGAGAAACGCCATCGCCATTCCGGCCCCGCCGCCGATAAGGTAGCCGACCGCGAGAAAGATGCCGGTCAGCAGCGCCATCAGGATGCCGGTGCGAAAAAGGTTCATTGTCTTTTTGTGTCCGAGGCTTAGGTATTCAGGTCACGACTGATGTAGGCTCCCTGTCATGGCGGTCAAGAACGCCCGGAATGCCGAGATTGCCGCGCGTATCCGGGAGGCGGGCAGGCGCGCCGCGGCGGAAGCAGAGATCCGTAGAAAAGCGGCACCGTCTGCCAAATTGGAGCCTGAGCGAAATGGGCCCCAAGGGCCGGAGCCAACCCGGTACGGTGACTGGGAACGCAAGGGCATTGCTTCGGATTTCTGAGCTGCCTTGATCCAGCCAATGCCGAAGGTCATGTAAGGACAGGAGAGGCGCCCGGCGCCGTGAAACGAGATGTTTATTCAAACAGAATCGACGCCCAATCCGGCAACGTTGAAGTTCCTTCCGGGCCGCGAAGTCATGACTGAAGGCGCGGTCGCGGATTTTCCGGACCGCGGTGCGGCGACGCGGTCACCGCTTGCCGCCGCGCTGTTCGAGGTCGATGGCGTGTCGCGCGTCTTCTTTGGATCGGATTTTATTTCGGTGACAAAGTCGGACGGAGACTGGCGACATCTCAAGCCCTCCATCCTCGGCGCGATCATGGAGCACTTCACCCGCGAATTGCCGCTGTTCGAGAGCGGTGCCAACGAACCGGATGAAGCCGATGAGAACTATTCCGAAGAAGATGTTGAGATCGTCGGGCAGATCAAGGAACTGCTGGACACGCGCGTGCGCCCGGCGGTCGCCCAAGACGGCGGCGATATCATCTTCCGCGGCTTCGATGGAAAGACCGGCATTGTCTCGCTCTACATGCGAGGCTCCTGCGCCGGTTGTCCGTCTTCCGTCCTCACCTTGAAGCACGGAATCGAGAACATGCTGCGCCACTACATTCCGGAAGTGAGCGCGGTCGAAGCGGTCTGATTTGACCGCCACCTTCCAATGAAAATTCTTGCTGTCGATACTGCGCTCGGCGCCTGCTCGGTTGCGTTGCTCCACGGCGATCGTGTTCTGGCGCATCATTTTGAATCGATGCAGCGCGGCCACGCCGAAGCCCTGGCACCCATGGTGCAATCCGCGATGAGCGAGGCGCGGGCGGAATTCCGCGATCTGCAGCGCCTGGCCGTGACGACCGGGCCCGGAACGTTCACGGGGCAGCGCGTTGGCCTTGCCTTCATGCGGGGTTTGCGTGTCGCGCTGAAGCTGCCACTGATCGGGATCACCAGTCTGGAAGCGATGGCGGCCGCCGCGCTGGAACAGAGCGCCGCGCGCTTCGCCGCGGTGCTCCACGATGCCAAGCGGGACGAAGTCTATGCGGGGTTGTATAGCCCCAACGGCACCCTGATCGAACCCGCGCTGCTCTCAACGAACGACGCGGTCCGCGCAATTCGCCAGGAGTTGAAATCCGAGGCCGGCGCACTTGCGTTTGCGGGCACGGCAGGGAACGCGGGACACGAAGTTTATGCCGCGGATGGCGCAGAATGTATTCTGAGCGCGATTACGGCGCCCGATGCATTGCATGTGGCACGTCTCGCGCTTTCGCGTCCGCACACTGGCTTGCCACCGGCGCCGCTCTATCTGCGGCCGCCGGATGCGCGCGTGAATAGCCCGCCGTGATGCGGATCGTCGCCGCGGAGCCCCGCCACGCCGCCGCACTCGCGAACGCCCACGCCCGCTGTTTTCGCGATGGGTGGGACGAACACGTTTTCGGCAATTGGCTGCAGGCGGAAAACACGCTCGTGCTGCTGGCCGAAATAACGGAATTACAGATTGCCGGATTTGTCGTCATTCGATCGGCGGCTGACGAGAGCGAGGTTGTCACGCTCGGCGTCGTGCCGGAGCATCGCAATGCCGGTGTCGGCATGTCACTCATGCAGGGCGCTATGACCTCAGCGGTTGAGCGCGGCGGCGAAGCGATGTTTCTGGAGGTGGACGCCGGCAATGGAGCCGCGCTCCGCCTCTATCGCAGGCTGGCGTTTGTGGAGGTGGGACGGCGGCGCAACTACTATCGCGATTGCGAGGCGTTCGCAGATGCACTTGTTCTGCGGCGGACGTTGATGGATGGGAATTGACTGGCAACTCCATTAATGTTGAGAGCAGGCCATTATCGAAACCCGCATGACTCGCATCGAAAAACTCTGTGCCGAAAAAGGCCTGCGCATGACCGACCAGCGGCGCGTGATCGCGCGCGTGCTGTCGGAAGCGACCGATCATCCGGACGCAGAGGAGCTCTACCGGCGCGCCTCGACCATCGATCCGCATATCTCGATTGCGACGGTGTACAGGACGGTTCGCCTTTTCGAAGATGCCGGCATCCTGGAACGCCATGACTTTCGCGACGGCCGTTCGCGATACGAAGAAGTGCACGATTCGCACCACGATCATCTCATCGACGTGCAGTCCGGCAAGGTCATCGAATTCCGCAACGAGGAAATCGAGATTCTGCAGCGCCGTGTTGCCGAGGAGCTCGGCTTCGAGCTTGTCGACCATCGCCTCGAACTCTATGGAGTTCCACGAAACACGCGGAAAAACAGCGACCGGTAACTGATGCAGTCCCTGCGGGCGGCAACCATTTTGTTTGTCTTTTTCGTCGCGACGCTGATCGGCATTCCCTGGCAGTCATTGGCGTTGCGGCTCCGCCTGCCCCGCCGAAAGACTTTCCCCAACCGGTATCATCGCTGGCTCTGCAAGCTCTTCGGCATTCGCGTTACGATTATCGGAACGCCCATTCAGAATCGTGGCGTGCTGATGGCGGCGAACCACAGCTCCTATTTCGATATCCTTGTCCTTTCTTGCGCGGCGCGGGTTTCGTTTGTGGCCAAGAAAGAAGTTGGCCGCTGGCCATTTTTCGGGACGCTGGCGCGTCTGCAGGAGACGGTCTTCGTTGAACGGGAAAGGCGCAGCCAGGCCGCAGCGGCGCGGCAGGATATCCGCAAGCGTCTCCTGGAAGGCGATGCGCTCGTGCTGTTTCCGGAAGGCACGTCCAGCGACGGCAATCGCGTTCTGCCTTTCCGCAGCGCGCTGATGGGAGCGGCCGAATCGGAAGTCGGTACGGACGCGCAGGGGAAGATCCAATATGTGCCCGTGCAACCCGTTTCTGTGAGCTATGTCGGGCTTCACGGCATTCCGATGGGTCGCGAGAACCGTCCGCTGTTCGCCTGGTACGGCGATATGGATCTGGTGCCCCACCTTTGGGATGCCGTGAAAGCCGGACCTTTCGACGTGGTCGTGGAGTTCCACCCCTCTATGACGATCACGTCGGCGCTCGATCGCAAAGCACTCTCGGCCGCCTCGGAAGCCGCTGTCAGAGACGGTCAGGCGCGGGCGCTCGCGGGCCTGTATTGCGATTTGGCTCTCAAGTCGTCCCCCGGTGCCGCCAAGCATCCCGCCTCGCGCGCGCACAAACCGGACTTGCTTGCCAGTACGCAGGCCGATCACGCATAACCGTCGGCCGGAACGGCAAGCATGAAAAAGCTTTTCATCAAAACCTATGGCTGCCAGATGAACGTCTACGATTCCGCGCGGATTGCGGACTCGCTGGCACCCCTGGGCTTCGTCGCTTCCGCGACCGCGCAAGACGCGGACATGGTTGTCCTTAACACCTGTCACATTCGCGAAAAGGCGGCCGAGAAGGTCTACTCGGAGCTTGGCCGCCTGCGCCGGATGAAGGAGGAACGGGCAAGCCGCGGTGAATCCATGGTGATCGCCGTTGCCGGCTGCGTTGCGCAGGCGGAGGGCCGGGAAATCACGCGGCGCCAAAGCGCGGTGGATATCGTCGTCGGCCCGCAATCGCTGCACCGTTTTCCGGAATTGGTGGCGCGCGCCGCGCGCGATGCCAGCAGCGCGCTGGAAACCGACTTCGCTCCGGAAGAAAAATTCGATGTTCTTTCCGCATCTTCGGGAGCGAGCGCGCCGACGGCGTTTCTGACAATCCAGGAAGGCTGCGACAAGTTCTGCACATTCTGCGTGGTGCCGTACACGCGGGGCGCGGAGTATTCGCGCCCGGCGATCCAGATCGAGGCCGAAGCACGCCGCCTCGTTGAACATGGCGCGCGCGAAATCACGCTGCTTGGGCAGAACGTAAACGCCTATCGCGGCGAAGGGCCGGATGGTGAGACATGGAGTCTGGCGCGTCTTCTGCAGCAGCTCGCTGAAATCGACGGCCTGGAGCGGCTGCGCTACACGACCAGCCATCCGCGCGATATGGCCGACGATCTGATTGCCGCTCACGGCAGTCTCGGAAAACTGATGCCCCACCTGCATCTGCCGGTGCAATCCGGATCGGATGCGGTGCTTGCCGCCATGAACCGCCAGCACACGAGAGATCACTACCTGCGTCTCATCGAGCGCATCCGCGAAGCCCGCGCCGATATCGCGTTCTCCTCGGACTTCATTGTCGGATATCCGGGCGAAACCGATGCCGATTTCGAAGATACGTTGGCGCTGGTGCGCACGGTCAGCTACGCGCAAGCTTTTTCCTTCAAATACAGCCGGCGCCCCGGCACACCGGCCGCCGCCGCACGCAAACAGGTGCCCGAGCCCGTCAAGTCCGCGCGACTTCAGGAGCTGCAGGGCCTGTTGACGACGCAACAGAACGCATTCGGCAAGGCCTGCGAAGGTCGTCGCATGCCGTTGCTGTTCGAAAAGGCCGGCCGCGAACGGGGACAGGCTGTCGGGCGATCGCCCTATTTGCAGCCGGTGCATGTGGATGGCGCCTTCCATCTGATTGGAACCATGGTCGACGTGCAAATCGACGAGGCTTTGGCAAACAGCTTGCGCGGCAGCCTGCTGCGTCCGGATTGCGAACAGGTGCCGGCGCATTGAGCCCGAATTCCACCAAGAGCCGCCGAACCACCCGCGAGCAAGTCACGCTTGAGTTTCCCGACAACGCGCTGTTTGCGGCGTTGGGCGGTGCCCATCAGCAGCACTTCGTACGTCTCGAGCAAAAATTGGGTGTGCGCATTGCCACCCGAGGAAATTTGGTTGCCGCTGAAGGCTCCCCGGAGTCGCGCGAGCGCGCCGCCCTGGTGCTCCGGGCATTGTACGCGCGCCTTGAAGGTGGCGAAGATATTGGCACCGCCGAGGTCGATGCGGAGATCCGTTTCGCGAGCCGCGAGTCGGCCAAATCCGACGGCGATTTCGGAGCTCCTGCCATAAAGACCTCCGGAGGCCGCATCGTGCGCGCTCGCTCGCCGGCACAGATCGCGTATCTGGATTTGATGCGCACACATCCACTCGTGTTCGGCATCGGGCCGGCGGGCACGGGCAAGACCTATTTGGCTGCGGCATTTGGCGCGCACCTGCTATACGAACGGCGCGTGGAGCGGGTGATCCTCTCCCGGCCGGCTCTGGAAGCCGGAGAACGGCTGGGCTTTCTTCCCGGAGATTTGCGGGAGAAAATCGACCCCTATCTTAGGCCGCTTTACGACGCGCTGTTCGAGACGATCGGCGATCAGTGCAACCGGCTGATCGATGCGGGAACGATCGAGGTCGCGCCCCTCGCCTTCATGCGGGGCCGCACGCTGGCGCGGGCTTTCGTTATCCTCGACGAAGCGCAGAACTGCACCTCCGCGCAGATGAAGATGTTTCTCACGCGCCTCGGCGAGGACAGCCGCATGGTGGTGACCGGCGATCCGTCGCAAAGCGATCTGCCAAGCGGCCGTGCGGAAGGGCTGAACGAGTCGCTGGCCATCCTTGGCGATGTGGAAGGCGTGGCCCAGGCGCGATTCAGCGATGAAGATGTCGTGCGGCATCCCTTGGTCTCGCGCATCGTCCGCGCTTACGCCGACAGCGAGGCTACGGGCCTCCCGCAGCGCTACCGCAAGAAGGAAGGCGCGGCGTGACGGAAACCATCGAGGTGTATTGCGAAAATCCGGCCTGGCATGACGCGGCACCCGATCTGGAGCCGAGATTGAGACAAGCCGCCCTCACAACCCTCACCGAGGCCCGCGATGCTACGGCGAACCGCTCGTCGCTGACGATCCTTCTGACGGATGACGAACAAATGCGCGCGCTGAACCGCGCCCACCGTGGAAAGGACATTCCCACGAATGTTCTCTCGTTCCCGTCGGCGGCTGGCGGCGACTATCTCGGCGACATCGCCATCGCCCTTGCGACGGCGGAGCGCGAGGCCGAGGCGTCGAACAAGCCGCTCCTGAATCATGTGCTACACTTGGCGGTTCACGGCGTTCTGCATCTGTTGGGATACGATCACGACATCCCGGCAGAGGCGGAAACAATGGAAGCGCGCGAAGTGGAGATATTGTCGCAAATCGGAGTACCCGACCCCTATCGGCAGCCGGACCGCGTCACCTGACAAAAGCCATGACACAAACAGACCATTCCGGTGATGGAAAACGCGACAATGGGCGGCCATTTTCGGCATTTCTGAAACGCTTCAGCCAGGCTTTGCGCGCGCGGCACAGCGATTCGATTCGCGAAAGCCTCGAAGAGGTCATCGAAGAAAGCGAGCGGCAAAACCCGGAGCTGGCGCGCCGCGAGCGCGTGATGCTAGCGAACCTTTTGAAATTCGGCGAGCTGCGCGTGGACGATGTGAAGGTGCCTCGGACCGACATCGTCGCGGTCGAGGAGAATATTTCCATCTGCGAGCTGATGGCGATTTTTCGGGAGGCGCAGCATTCGCGCCTGCCGATTTTTCGCGACACGCTCGATGACCCCATCGGGCTCGTCCACATCAAGGATGTCGTGGGGCTTGGCGAATTGGGCCCGGACGGAATCATGCGTTGGCCGGACGTGCCGATCGTGCAAGTGAAGCGCGACATCCTTGTTGCGCCTCCGTCGATGCCGGCGAGCGACTTGCTTGTCAAAATGCAGACCACGCAAATTCATCTGGCGCTCGTCATCGACGAGTACGGAGGCACCGATGGGCTGGTATCCATAGAGGATCTCGTGGAGGAAATCGTGGGCGAGATCGGCGACGAGCACGATGTCGACGAATCCCCGCATCTGACGAAGCTTTCCGACGGTGCCTACGAGGCCGATGCGCGCCTCGATCTAGAGGATTTCACCGAGCAGACCGGCATTGCCCTCGTGCCGCCCGATCCGGAAGAGGAAGTCGATACCCTGGGCGGGCTTGTCGTCTCTCTGATCGGGCGCGTGCCGCAGCGCGGCGAAATTGTCGGCCACGGCGGCTTGGAATTCGAGGTTCTGGAAGCCGATCCCCGGCGCATCAAGCGGTTACGGCTGCGCCCACCGCGAACCACGGCTTCATGACTCTTCGTTTTGTGGAACAGGCGGACCAGGCTTGCGCCGATGCTGCCAGCCTCGTCCGCGCCTTGGAGGGATGGCGGCGTATCGCCCTGGCGTTTCTAATTGGCGCGCTATCCGCGCTTTCCTTCGCACCATTCGGACTCTTTCCGCTTCTGCTGATCTCGCTTGCCATTCTGGTGCTGTTGCTCGACGGCGCCACATCGGGTCCACACCGGGTGTGGCGCAGCGCGCTGGTTGGCTGGGCGTACGGTTTCGGCCAATTCCTTGTCGGCCTCTATTGGGTCGCCTACGCCTTTCTCGTCGATCCTTCTGGACATGCCTGGCAGATTCCCTTTGTGGCCATACTGCTTCCCGGCGGGCTGGCGCTGTTCATCGCTGCTGCCTGCGCGCTGGCTGCCCGGTTCTGGTGGGAAGGCACCTCGCGAATTTTCGTTCTCACCGCCGCCTATACGCTGGCGGAATGGTTGCGAGGCCACATCCTGACAGGCTTCCCGTGGAATCTTCCCGGCTACGGATGGGCTGCATCGCTGCCGATTCTGCAGAGCGTCTCGGTGTTCGGCGTTTACGGCCTCACGCTTCTCACGATTTTGTTCGGCGCATCCCTTGCGCTCCTTGCGGAGCGAAGCCCCGCCCGTTTGGTGCCCTTGGCGCTTGCCGTCCTGTTCACGGGCATGTGGGCTGGCGGCGCCATGCGGCTGTCATCCACGCCGAGCTACGTTCCAGGTGTGCGTTTGCGGATCGTTCAGCCAAACGTTGCCCAGGCCGAAAAGTACGCATCGGCCCTGCGTGGCAGGCACTGGCAGGAGTTGATCGATCTCAGCCGCGTGCAGCACGGACCGCCACCGACACACATCATCTGGCCGGAGGCGGCACCACCGTTCTTGCTTGAGCGCGCGCCGCAAGCGCTCGCCGACATTGCTGCCATCACCGCTGATAACACAGTTTTGATGACGGGCGCGGCCCGCGCAGGTTTTGGGAAGGGCGGCACGCCCGTCGTGCACAACAGCTTCTATGTATTCGCAGCCCACGCGCATTTCCTCGCGGTGTACGACAAATTTCACCTCGTGCCGCTGGGCGAGTACGTGCCTTTCCAGTCGACCCTTCGAACGCTCGGTATCGACAGGCTCGTTAACCAACCCGGTAATTTTGAGGGTGGAGACGGTCCACACACCTTTAGCGTGCCTGGCGCGCCGGCTGTGGCGCCGCTGATCTGTTATGAAGTCCTGTTTCCCGCCGAGGTTACGGCCCCGCAGCGGCCAAGCTGGTTCGTGAACGTGACCGATGATTCATGGTTCGGTCCAGAAACTTCCACCGGACCGTATCAGCATTTTCTGATCGCGCGCGTGCGGGCGATCGAAGAGGGAATCCCGATCGTTCGCGCGGCCAATACGGGCATCTCGGCGATTATCGATCCGTTCGGCAGGGTGATCGCGCAGATGCCTGCGGACAGGGTTGGGATCCTGGACGGTCCGCTGCCCAGCGCGCTTGCGCCTCCGCCTTTTGCAAGACTTCACCATGTGTTGTTCTGGGTAATGTTCCTTGGCTGCGTGGGAGGTTCGTTCGCACCCCGATTAATCTTCTCTTTTCGCAACCCTACCACTAGGAGTAGGATTGTAAGCGAAAACCTTCCGTGATGTCCGTGCCAAAGAAACAGGCGACTTCGATTGATGCCCATGTCGGCAGCCAGATCCGCAATCGCCGCAACACATTGGGAATGAGCCAGGACAAGTTGGGGCAACTTCTTGGGCTGACGTTTCAACAGGTTCAAAAGTACGAGCGTGGCATCAATCGGATCGGGGCCGGACGGCTTTTCGAAACCGCCAGAGTTCTTGGCGTCAGTATCTTGTATTTCTACGAGGGCGTGGTGGACGAACTCTCCGGCCGCCCGCTCGGCTTCGCCGAGGATGCCGCTCCTTCTCCAGCGCCACCCAAGGCGGACGGCGTTGAGCTTCTGGCTGCCTTTTCTCGCATCCGCGATGAAAAAGTCCGAAAGCGTGTTCTTGAGCTTGTGAAGAGCCTCTCGCTCGATCCGCCACCTAAAGCCAAGCGCAAAAGAAACTAAACACGGCGCCAGCTCTCGCGTTTGCTCTTTCCCTTCGCCTTCGCGCCAATTTCCTTGAGCTTTACCGTTTGGCGGACCGATAGCGAAGCACCCGGCACGCCTTTCTCCGGATCGCGAAAAGCGCGGCCATACTGCTCGACCCGCTCTTCAACCGATCCGAGAAATTCGCCTTCCCATTCCGAGAGTGCGACGCCCTTGCGCTCAACGGCACGCCGCGCACGTTTGACGGCACTGAGCGCTGCGCGCTTGGCGCGCTCCTTTTGATCCGGCGGTTTCGATCTGAACCCCATGGCCGGGGAAACTAGCACGTCAGGCGGAAATCGCGCCACGCGGGATGCTGGCTATCTCTCAGGCCTCCAGCTCGGAATCCCAATACAGATAGTCAGCCCAGCTGTCGTGCAGGTAGTTCGGTGGAAACCGTCTGCCGTTGTTGCGCAACTCATTCACCGTCGGCCTGTGAGGCGGAATGCGCGGATACATCGCCACATGATGACTGAGCTTGGCCCCCTTGAGCAGATTGCACGGCGCGCAGGCGGTCACCACGTTCATCCATGTGGTCTTGCCGCCCTTACTTCGCGGAATCAGATGATCGAAAGTCAGATCGCTCGGCGAGCCGCAATACTGGCACTCGAAACGGTCGCGGAGAAATACGTTGAACCGCGTGAAGGCGGGATTGCGCGCCGGCTTCACATACGTCTTCAGCGAGACCACGCTCGGCAGTTTCATTTCGAAAGTGGGCGAACGCACGGTGCGTTCATACTGGGCGAGAATCGTCACGCGTTCCAGGAACACGGCCTTGATGGCGTCCTGCCAGCCCCAGAGCGACAGGGGAAAATAGCTGAGCGGGCGGTAATCCGCGTTCAGAACCAGCGCCGGGCAATTTTCCGGCGAGCGCGCCGCGCCTAACACGAATCCTCACTCCTGAAAGCCCAAGCCTCCTTTTGTACGCGCAGTCTAGATGTGCCAATCCGGATTGCCAAGAATCAACCGGACGCGGCGAATTTACACGCTCCCCTGTGACGAAAGCGCGACAATCAGCCTACAGAGCAAGAGATTTCCTCCCCCGGGTTTGCCAGCAGGCCGCGAAACGCCATCGAAAGAAACGTTCCGCCCAACGCCAGCCCCTGCTCGTCAATCGAATGGCCGACACGTGTCGAGAGATGCCATTGCACGGCGGCTCCCGCGCGGCCCAAATTTGCCGCGGAGGAGAACAGAAACTGTGCCGGAATCATTTGGTCAGCGTCCCCATGCACCAACAGGATGGGAGGTGCTTGCTGGGCATGACGCTCCAGACCTTCGGGGTTGGTCAGCATGCCGGAATAGCCAATGATGGCCGCTGGCTTTGCCTCCCGCCGCAAGCCCACATGCAGCGCCATCATGGTCCCCTGGCTGAAACCGACCAGGGCCAACCTGTCAGCGGGCAGATCGCATCGGGCGAGTTCTGCATCGAGGAACGCGTTCAATCCGCCTGACGCGGCTTCGACACCGTTGTTCATGGCCTGCGGCTCAAGCCGCGAAATCGGAAACCACTGAAACCCGGAGGGCGAGCCGGCGCAGCGCTCCGGCGCATTGGGCGCGACGAAGGCAACCGTGGGCAGGAGCTGCTGCCAGAGCGGCGCCAGACCGATCAGATCGTTGCCGTCTGCGCCGTAACCGTGGCAGAGCACGACAAGATGAGTCGCGGCTCCGCGCAAAGGCGGCAACCGCGGACCATTCAATGTCTTGCTTCCGAAGACCATCGCGCTCTGGTGGGATATCGTCACGCGCATGATTGTCACGCGGTTCGCGCCGAGTCCAACCGGATATCTGCATCTGGGCCACGCCTATGCTGCGATCACCGCGCACGACACAGCTAGAGAGAGCGGTGGGTGCTTTCTTTTGCGCATCGAAGACATCGATGCGAGCCGCTGCCGCCCGGAATTCGCCCGCGCCATCCATGAAGACCTCGCATGGCTTGGACTTGAATGGACTGAACCCGCCCTTCGGCAATCCGAGCGCTTTGAAGCCTATCGCTCCGCACTCAGCCGTCTGCAGGACCAAGGTCTGCTTTATCCCTGTTTCTGCACGCGGGCGGAAATTGCTTACGAGATTGCGCGTGCAGCGGAAGCGCCGCACGGTCCGGAAGGCCCTGTTTATCCCGGCACCTGCCGGAATCTGAACGACGGCGAAGGCAAGAGGCGCATCGGGGCGGGTGCGCCGTTCGCGATGCGACTGGATGTTCAGAGGGCAAGCGCGACTGCAGGACAACTGTCGTTCCAAGAACTGGGCGGCGCGCCGGTAGGTGAGGTTGGGCACGTCGCCGTCCACCCGTTGTTGTTCGGCGACATCGTCGTGGCGCGTAAAGAAACGCCGGCATCGTACCATCTGTCAGTCGTTGTCGACGACGCTTTTCAGGGTGTCACGCGGGTCACGCGCGGCAACGATCTTTTTTCCGCCACGCATGTGCAACGGCTGCTGCAAGCCGTCCTTGGGCTACCGGAACCAGAGTATGCGCACCACAGGCTGGTGCTGGATTCCAACGGGAAAAAGCTTTCCAAGCGAGACCGCGCGCTCACCCTGCGCAGTTTGCGCGAGAGCGGCGTAACGCCGCAAGAAATCCGCGAGCGCATATTGGCCCCATCTCGCAATTAGAATTCAGATACGTTCGGAAAGCTTGATTGCCAGCCTGCAGCCGGACTTTATTGCCTCGTTGAGGAAGCGGTAGCCGGGGGCCTGCTCCGCCCCCTGCGCCAGCGCTTCCTCCCGGTGCGCGATTTCATCGCGGCGAAACTCCTCCACCGTGCTTTGCAGTTCGGTGTCATCGTTCAGGCGCGGCAATTGCGACGCGTAGTGCTCGTCGATCACCTCCTCGACAGCCGCGGTGCACGCCATGGCCGCCTTCTCGCCCATCAGGGCGGTGACAGCCCCCAGCGCAAATCCCGCGACGCGCCACACAGGCTCCAGTGCCGTCGGGCGGACCTTTCGCTGATTGACCAGCCGGTCGAAGGTTTGCAGATGCCGCTGCTCTTGGTGCGCCATGGCGCGGATGGCATCGGCGGCTTTGGAATCGCGGTTCAGTGCATCGAAGACGGCCAGTTGACCTTCGTAGATTCGAACGGCTCCGTACTCGCCGGCGTGATCCACGCGGATCATTGCTTCGCTGTCTTTCTCCGCAGTAATTCCTGGAACAGCCGGGCGCGGTCCGCGTGCGGTCATGCGCGTCTCCGGTTGCGGAGAAGGAAAAGCAGAGCGAAGGCAGCGGCGCCGAGCGAAATGATCGCGTTATAACCGGCCATGGAGATGCCAAAGAGCCGCCAGGCAGCACGGTCGCACATCACCACCGGCTCGTTCAGATCCAGCTTTCCGGTGTATTTGAACCCTGAGCCGGTGCATTGGCTTGGGCCGGCCCACCAGTGCCACTCAACCCCGGCGTGATAGGCGCCGATCACGCCGGACAGCCCCACCAGCATGGCAGTAACAAAGACCAGCGGGGCCGCCAGCTGATGCCCTTCAACCCGGCGGCTGACAGCCCAACCAC
The DNA here is from genome assembly GCA_019241645.1 of Alphaproteobacteria bacterium. GTDB lineage: Bacteria > Pseudomonadota > Alphaproteobacteria > Micropepsales > Micropepsaceae > Rhizomicrobium. The sequence goes on along the minus strand of JAFAWQ010000051.1, from coordinate 3,949 downwards.
CAACCAGTCCCAGAACGGCGGCGGCGAGATGCGGCCATCGCTGCCAAAGGCACATCTCGCAGGGCGGTAGCCGGCCCAGGTACTGAAACCCGAGCGCACCCAGCAAAAGAGCGGCGGAAAGCGTGCCCAAGGCGATTACCATGGCTTCGGGGCGATCGGACCTCATCGGGCAAACACCATCGTTTCGTCTGCGAAGGCCTTGAATTCCAAGGCGTTACCGGACGGATCGCGAATAAAAAGGGTCGCCTGCTCCCCGGGTAGGCCTTCGAACCGGACGCCGGGCTCAACCAGGAAATCCCGGCCGGCTTTTTTTAGCCCGGCCGCCAAAACCCGCCATTCCGGCATCTCCAAAATCACGCCAAAATGCCGCACCGGAATATCTTTGCCGTCGACCCGATTCTGCCCTTCCGCGCCCCCTTCCGACCGGCTTAAATGGGCCACGATCTGATGGCCGAAGAAGTCGAAATCGACCCATTCGTCCGAGGATCGGCCCTCCTGGCAGCCAAGCAATTGCCCATAAAACGCGCGCGCCTCGGCGAGATCGCGAACGGGAAAGGCAAGATGGAAACGGGGGCGAGTGGTCATAACAGAGTTGTCGCGTTCGCGTGTGAGAGAAGCAGGGTCTGTGGGTAAAGAAAAGTCCATGCGCAAGGTGTCTGCATCACGTTCGTCGTCACGCTCGCAGCTGGCTGCGCGCGCGCTGCTGCGCATCGACGGCAAGCCGGTTTCGGTGACGGTGAAGCTCAACCCACGGGCGCGGCGGCTGATCGTCAAGGTGCATCCCTCGACCGGAGAGGTCAGCGTGGTGGCTCCGACGAAACGCTCCATCGATCACGCGATCGACTTCGCACGGGGCGAAACAGAATGGATTGCCGAGCGGTTGAAGCAGGTGCCGCCGGCGGTGCCGCTGGGACTTGGCGCACGCATTCTCTATCGCGGCGAGGAACACGTCATTCGGCGCGGCGAAGGCCGCCGCACGCCGGTGTGGATCGACCGCGAGGAGGGTAACCGCATCATTCGCGTCACCGGGCAGAGCGAGCATACGGCGCGCCGCGTGCTCGATTTCCTCAAACGTGAGGCAAAAAAGGTGCTGGAGGCACGCGCCTTCTACTATGCCGAGCAACTGGGCACTGCGCCCAAGCACGTGACGGTGCGCGATACCGCGAGCCGCTGGGGATCGTGCTCGACGCAACGCTCGCTTTCTTTCTCGTGGCGTCTGATTCTGGCGCCCGCGTTTGTGCTGGACTATGTGGTCGCGCATGAAGTCGCCCATATGCGGGAGATGAATCACGGCCCCCGCTTCTGGCGCCTGGTCGAGGATCTGATCGGGAATGCAGAGAAGCCCCAGATCTGGCTGCGGGAGAAAGGCTCCGCGCTGCATCGCTACATGCCGAAGCCCCTGCCCCAGCCGCGGCCGCATTCGGGCTAAATCCCATGCATTCAAGGACGGGCGGATTCACGCGCGCCGAATATCGCCGTGCCGATCCGGACGTGCGTGGCGCCAAAACGGATCGCGGTTTCGAAATCGTCGCTCATGCCCATGCTGAGAAACGGCAAATCGCAGTCGCGGGCGATTTTCTTTAGCAGTGCGAAATGCGGCGCCGGCGGCTGACCCACCGGCGGGATGCACATCAGGCCGTGCACGGGAAGGCCCAATTCGTCCCGGCACCAGGCGATGAATGAGAGCGCGTTCCGCGGTGCGACCCCCGCCTTTTGCGGTTCCTCGCCGGTGTTCACCTGAACGAGTATCGTGCGGGAAGATCCGCAGCGCACGAACTCCGCCTTCAGCGCTTCCGCAAGCTTCTGACGATCGAGGGTCTGGATGACGTCGAATATCCCGACGGCTTCGCGGACCTTGTTGGTCTGCAGCGGCCCGATGAGATGAAGTTCGATTCCGCCAAACCGCTCGCGCAATGGCAGCCATTTTGCCCGGGCTTCCTGCACGCGACTTTCGCCGAAAACACGATGCCCCTCTTCGAGCAACGGAATAATCCGCTCCGCCGCGTGGGTCTTTGAGACAGCGATCACCGTGGTAGAAGAAGCAGGTTGAACCGCAGCGGCGCGTACTGTCTCAACGGTCGCCAGAATACGGGCCAGTGCAGCGGCAGGTGAAGAATGCGCGGGTGAGGACATCGTGCGGACGTTGGCGAGAATCAGGTTAGCAAGAGCGGCTTCGGTTCTCAACGCTCGCTGTGACCAGTGCCTGCCCGCGCTCGTGCTGATGACCGACGATGAGCGGCTTCCCGATCCGCTCGGCGCCGCGCGTTTGCTGCCCCGAGGGAGCATGATCGTGGTGCGCGCGCGCCAAGCCTCGCATCGGTCGAAGCTGGCCATGTCCTTGCGCCCGATTGCCCGCGCCAATGGTTTGCGGTTGGTGATCGCCAACGATCCGATGCTGGCGCGGGGCCTGGGTGCTGACGGTGTTCACTTCTCGCAGTCGAACGCACGGCAGGCCCATGTCTGGCGCGCTCGCCAGCCAAGATGGCTCATCACGATGGCAGCGCACTCTCTCGCGGCCTCGATCTCGGCGCGGCAGCTTGGAGCAGATGCCGTTTATCTGACACCAATTTTCCCCACCAAGAGTCATCCCGGGCGCGAGTCCCTTGGTTCGGCGCGAGCGCGGCTGATCGCCAGACAGGCGCAAGTTCCGGTCTATGCGCTTGGCGGGCTGAACGAGCAGAACGTGCGGCAACTTGGCAATGGCGCGTTCGCGGGTTTGGCAGCGGTGGGAGGCCTTGCGGTTTGAGTTCCGCGGCCTAAGTGGTTCTGGGGACTGAAGCATTTGCGTCGATTTGCCCCCACCGCTATAAGCGCCCGCGTTGTCCTACGGGTGCGCACGGAAACACATGCGGATTCTGACTATTCTTCTTGCCACGCTTTGGCTGGCCGCCTGTGGTTCAGACGATGTCATGGACGACCAAGCCTCCGCCGGGTCGACGGCCATCACGTCGTCCAACGGCCGCATCACGGTTGGCGTAAACTCTTATCTCTGGCGTGCCAGCCTGGACACGCTCTCCTTCATGCCGGTGCGCTCGGCCGATCCGTTCGGCGGCGTCATCCTGACCGACTGGTACTCGGCCGCGAACGCGCCAAACGACCGGATGCGGGTTACCGTCTATATTCTGGATCGGCGCCTGCGGGCCGATGGCCTGAAGGTCTCGGTCTTCCGTCAATCCCAGTCGGCACAAGGATGGGCAGATGCCGCGGTCAATCCGGAGACCGCGGTGAAGTTGGAAGACGCCATTCTCACCCGCGCGCGCGAGCTTCGGCTCGCCAGCGGTGGAAGTTAATAGCAACGCGCTGTAAGCCTCTCGTCATCGGCTTCGGCGCCGGGATGGGAGTAAATCGGAAATGGCGCGATACGACGCCAAAGCATCGGAACAGCACTGGCAGCAAGTTTGGGCAGAGCGGCAATGCTTTGTTACCGCCAACGATTCAGCGCGCCCCAAATGCTACGTGCTGGAGATGTTCCCCTACCCGTCGGGCCGCATCCACATAGGCCACGTTCGCAACTATACGATGGGAGATGTGCTGTCGCGCTTCCGCCGGGCGCAGGGTTACAATGTGCTGCATCCCATGGGATGGGATGCCTTCGGCCTGCCCGCGGAGAATGCGGCGCGGGAGAAAGGCGTAAATCCCCGCGATTGGACCTACGCCAACATCGCCACCATGCGCGGACAGCTGCAGCAGATGGGGCTCTCGATCGACTGGACCCGCGAGTTCGCGACCTGCGACCCGGATTACTACAAGCATCAGCAGCGACTGTTCATCGCGTTCTACAAGGCGGGACTCGTCTATCGCGCCGAAGCGGATGTGAACTGGGATCCGGTCGACGGAACGGTGCTCGCCAACGAGCAGGTCATCGAAGGGCGCGGCTGGCGCTCCGGCGCGCTCGTGGAGCGGAAGAAACTCTCCCAATGGTTCTTCCGCATTACCGAGTATGCCGATG